>NZ_JAWZSV010000003.1:0-634193 GCF_033875165.1 Polaribacter sp. PL03
ATTTAACGAGTCTTTTTCTTTGTCATTTTTTCAGGTTATGTTTTATTTTTAATGAAACGAAAGTAAAATGAATATTCTTTTTTCAGTTTTCAGAATTTGAGTGATTAATAGTTGCCAACGTTGTTGTATAAGCTTTGTTGCGTTGTTTAAGCAGTGAATTTAGTAAATAAAACACGAACGGCGAAATTCCGGAGGAATTTCCCAAGTGAGCTATAACCAGCAATAAAGTTTATACGGTGTTAGCTATTGTTTTTTTAATTGTTCTCCAATTTCTTTCCATTTTAAAACAGTATTTTTTCCTAAAATATTTTTTTCGAAAGTTTGTTTTAATTCAGGAATTAAGTGAACATAATCATAAATATACTTTGCTAAAATTATTAAAGAATGTATTAAAAAATTTTCAGCGTTATCTTTCTGTTGTTTGTATTCAGTAGCTTGCATTGTTTGTAAAGAGCTTAATCTTCCTGTGTGAGCATAACTACATAAATATGAATAAAAGTCTTTAAAGTAATTCTCTTCAAATCCTGCATTCACAGCGAGTCTATTCCATTTAAAATTTATTTTCCAATTTCCTTTTTCAATTTGTTTTTTTTGTTTCGGAGGGGTTTCAATAAAGTGTGGACTTTTTCTGATTAATATTAATTTTTCTTCAATTATTTTAGCCTCTTCTTTTTTTCTTAAAATACTCCTTTCTTCAGTTGCTTGAAAATCTTGTCTTTCGATGAAACCAGCTAAATCCCAACAATCAAAACGATATTTACTCTCACTTTCTGTTGTTGATGAAATAAAAATATGGTTAAAAGTGAGGTAAGATTCAATTGAAGCTCTAACTAAAATTGCTACAGAAGAAGAATCAACTATTTTAATCTCAGAATTGTTTTTTAATTGAATATTAGTTCCTTGAGTTAATGAATAAGCCGAACAAATATGTAAAAATGTTTTTCTTGCAATTGATTCGCTATATTCTATTCCATTTGGACCATTTAAATGTTTTCCTTCAATACTTTTATGTATTTCGGAATAAAAATTAATCAATATATCTAAATCTTTATAGTCCTCTGTATTCATTCGTAAATAATAGCTAACTTGTTTATATACAAATCTTTTATCAGCTTAAAGTTCTTTTTTGGAATGATATGCTGAGTTTTTATGTTTGTATATCTTATTTAATTTTTATAAAAATATGGTTTTAAAATAAATCATCAAATGGATTTTTAATATTTTTTAAACTCGTTTCCGTAACGTGTGTGTAGATCATAGTGGTTTTTGGACTGCTATGTCCTAAAAGTTCTTGTATATACCTTATATCTGTCCCTTTTTCTAATAAATGTGTTGCAAAACTATGCCTTAGAGAATGTAAGGTTATATTTTTTTTAATACCTGCTTTTTGAACTGCTATTTTTAATACTCTTTGTGCACTTGCATTACTATATTTTTCTTTTTTTTGACCTTCAAATAAATATTTAGTTGGCTTATATGCCTTGTAGTACAATCTTAATATTGTAACGAAGGCTGGAGAAAGAAGGGTGTATCTATCTTTTTTTCCTTTTGCTTGTTTTATATGAATCAACATTCGCTTACTATCGATATCTGTAATTTGTAAATTAATTGCTTCACCAATCCTTAAACCAGCAGAATATAATAAACTCAATAAAGTTTTATGTTTTAGATTCGTAATTGAATTTAATATAGACTTAATTTCATAGGTGCTTAAAACAACAGGAAGTTTCCTTTCTTTTTTTGGTCTTTCAAGATGAATTTCCCCATTAGCAAAACCTTTATACTCAAAAAATTTTTTGATACCACTAATAAATTGATTCTGATATGAAATTGATTTATTGGGTTTAAAAATATAACTATAATTAAAGGTCTCTACCGTTTTAGTATTATAAATATCTAATTCTTTTCTTAAAGCATATTTTATAAAAACAGTAGTTACCTCTATATAAGTATTAACTGTATTTTCGCTTAGCCTCTTTTGAAATAGCCATCTTTTGAATTTTTTTAATTCTAATTCGTAATTTTCTGGCAATTGATTTATAATAAGTGAGGTTCGCTTTCTTTCTATTTTTAAGTTTTTTATAGCTTCATTCAAAAGTGAAAAGTCAACAGTCCAATTTTTAAGTTTTAAATGGTCATAAACAGTTCTAATATTTTGAAGGGATAAATCAATGTAGAAATATTTAATAGTTTGACTCCATAAAATTTTATCTAATTTTTTTAGGTGATCTTTAATTTCATCATCATAACCAAACTGTATAGCAACTACATTTTTATTACGATGTTTAATAGGTTTTAAAATAATGTTTTTCATAGTCTCTGTTAAAATAGTTCTTTTATCTTTAAGAAATATATTTTTTAAAAAATAAAGATTTTTCAAATTAATTGAGAAAATTAAATTTAACCCATTTTTATTACCTAAATTTAATCTTTAAATTTACCGAAAATTAATATAAATTAGAGTACACGATATCGTACACGATTTTTTTGAAAACATAGTAAAATAAGGGGTTTTGAGCCGTTTTTGTCAAACTCATAACCCGAAGGTCACTGGTTCGAGTCCAGTTCCCGCTACTAATAACCTAATTCTTAATTGAGTTAGGTTTTTTTATGCGCTAAATTTAGCTATACTTCAATTTTTAAAAAGCTGTCAAATTCTTCATTTTAGTATTTTCTTAAAAATAGGCATACAATTAGGTATACCATTTTATTAAGAAGGTACAATTAAACTAAAAAACTTAAAATCTCCCTTTATATTAATTATATTTTTTTACTTAAGTTGATAATGAGTGAATTGTGTATTTAGGAAAAGGAAAGTGTTGCTTATAATTAAAAAAAATGCATAATTATAGTACATTAGAGGAATGAAACAAGTAAAAGTTGCGTTCCTGTCCTTTATGTTATTGTCTTTTGTATACTGTAATAAACAGGTTGAAATTCTAGAAGATAATTTAACCCAAAACTCTAAAGTAAATACCTTTTTTAAGAGTGAAGATTATCAAAAATCAAAAAAAAGTAAAAGACTTATACTCTCTAAAAAGTTAGCTGCCGAAACTACGTTAAATTCACATGATACATATTTAATATATAATAACATTAGTTATCTGTATAGTAAGTTGAATAAAGTAGATAGTGCAATATTTTATACAAAAAAAATGTTGAAACTATCTAAGGTAGAAATAAATGCAAATTTAAAAGGGAAAGCTTTTTTTAAACTAGGTGTTTATTACAACCAAAAAAACTTAAAGGATAGTGCTTATTTTTTCTATATTAAATCTAAAAAGGAATTTTTTAAATTAAAAGATAGTATTTATCTAGGTAAGAGTTTAACCAATTTAGCAATAATTGAATCTGATTTTGGTAGCTATTCCATAAGTGATTCCTTAGCCGTAGAATCTTTAAAATTTTTTAATAATAAAGAGCCTAACATAATTGCATCCATTTTCAATTGCTTAGCCATTAATGCTAAGAAACGTTATTTAAATACAGAAGCTATTGCATATTATAATGCTGCCCTTAAAATTTCTACAAGTAAAAGTTCAATAATTAAGTATAAGAACAATATAGCTATCGCTCATAAAGAGTTCAAGAATTATTCAAAATCAATTTTAATTTTTGAAAACCTATTAAAAGATATAGTTAGTAGTGAAAAAACAAAAATAAGAATCATAGATAATTTAGCTTATGTAAAATGGTTGCAAGACCCAACTAAAAAATTTTTAAAAGAATTGTTATGGTCTAAATCTTTAAGAGAGCAACAAAAAGACAGCGATGGTTTAATAGCAAGTTACAAGCATTTATCAGAATATTACAATAAAAAAAACAGAGATATATCTTTAGATTTTGCTCTTAAAATGTATAAGGTTTCTAAAAAAGTAAAAAGTACACAAGATGTATTAGAAGCCATAGATAAAATTGTAAAAATTACAGCTCCCCAAAAGGCTATTAAATATTATAAAGAGAGCATTCACTTAAGAGATAGCTTAAAAGAAGCAGAGACGAAACGACAATACAAGTTTGCCAAAATTAAATACAATTACGAAGAAGAAGAAAAGCAGAAATTAAAATTTAAAACTCTGGCAGCTGAAAACAAGTTAACTATCGAACAGGAAAAGAGTAAGAAGAAAAATATTTTTATTATTGGTCTTTTAATAACTTCTGGTTTGGTGTTTTTAATCTACAGGAGAAAGCACCAACATAAAAGACGAATTTTACAAGAGAGTTATAATACTGAAACAAGAATAGCAAGAAGGTTGCATGATGAATTAGGAAACGGAATTTATAATGTAATTACCAAAGTTCAGAATCCTAAATTTTCTGAAGAAGAAATTATAAGCGACTTAGATAAAGTTTATTTACAAACCAGAAAAATTTCACATGAAAACGATTCTATTGAAACAGGCGTAGATTTTGAAAATTATTTTAGAGGATTGATTTCTAGTTATAATTCTGATTATTGTAAAATTATTTTAAAAGGCGTATCATCTTTAGATTTAAATAAATTAGACACTGAAAAGCAAGTTGTAATTTATAGAGTTTTTAATGAGTTGTTTGTAAATATGAGAAAGCATAGTGAGGCTAATTTAGTAGTGCTTTCTTGTAAAAAAACTAATAACCGTTTAGAAATGATTTACACTGATAATGGTGTTGGGTTTAAAGAAAATATAATAGTTTTAAAAAATGGACTCAAAAATATGGAAACCCGTATAAAAACTATAAATGGAACAATTAATTTTGAAAATAAGCCCAACAAAGGTTTAAAGGTAAGTATCCATTTTAAAAATTAACAATGTTTGAAAAAATTTTAGTTGTAGAAGATTTTGATGTTATTAATAGCGGAATTAAAATTGCTTTAGATGAGCTTAATATAAAAGAAGTAGATTACATTTCTTATTGTGATGAAGCTTTTTTAAAAATAAAAAGTGCTTCTCTAAAGGGTAAACCTTATCATTTAATAATTTCTGATTTGTCTTTTGAAAATGATGGAACACCACAAGTACTAAAGTCTGGAGATGAATTGATAGAAAAAATACGAACCGAGTTTCTAGATTTAAAAATCATCGTATTTTCGGTTGAAGATAAGCCTTATAGAATTCAGAATTTGTATAAAAATTTTAATATACAAGCTTATATTTGGAAGAATAGAAATGGTTTAAAAGAATTAAAAAAGGCAATTTTTAATGCTTTTAATACGAATCAATTTTATATTTCACCAGAATTAAATAGCGCAATTCACCCTAAAAAAGCAATTGAAATTACAGATTTCGATGTTTTTCTAATAGAATCGCTATCTAAAGGACTATTACAAGAGGCAATTAGTAAAGAATTAAGAGAAAAAGGAATTTCACCTTCGAGCATAAGTGCTATAGAAAAAAGATTAAAGTTTTTAAGAGAGCATTTTAATGCGAATAACCCAGCACATTTAGTAGCTATTGCTAAAGATTTTGGATTGATTTGATTATTTATTTTATTAAAATAAATAATCAAATCGAACATTAAAAATTATTTAAGAATTCCCCAGGAGTTAGAGAATGTTATGCTCTTTGTTTGTTAATGGTGTTGTTTGTGTTTTTATTTGTTTTTCACTTTTTCTCCTTTTATTGGCGAATATTCTTTTTTCAATTCTCCATTCACTAATATTTCAGAAAAATAACTTTTTGCTCCAATTGCTTTATTCGTATTTTCTATATTTTGAATATGAAAATGTAAATGAGCTTCTGAAGAATTCCCTGAATTTCCACAAAGTCCTAATAATTCTCCTTGTTTTACTTTCTGACCTTGCTTAACAATAATAGAATTTTGTTTGAAATGGGCAAAGAATAAAAACTCATTATTTTCTGTTTTTAAAATAACTGTATTTCCTGGAATATAAATTGGATTTGATTCTCCGGGAATATTGTCTTTAATTCCGTCTACAGATAGAACAACTTCTGCATTACAAGGCGCAATTAATTCTTTTCCAAAGGCGTAATAATCTTCGTTTATTTTCCCATCAGTTTTATAAGACTTCCCTTTGTTATTAGTAATTAGAATATCAAAAGCATTTTTTTGAGCTTCATTTTCTATGTGATAATTAAGTTCTTTTGTGTCTCCACCCCAAAATACTGTCCATTCTCCTTTGAATGGTAAAATCATTTTAGTTGTGTTTCTTTTAAGTTTAGGTAAATTACTTTCTCTATAAGGTTTAATAAACAAACCGTTTATTTTTTCATTTTTGTCTAGTGATATTTTTATAGAAAATAAGGCACGTTCAAAATTTGTTTTATAAGAAGCATAAGTTCCTTTTTCATATTTTTTGAATTCTCTTTTTTTAATTTTCCCAGCTTTATTTTTAAGTTCATTAACAAAGTTAGTTGTCTTTTCAATTGGTAAAAAAGATTTCATTTTGGTTGAAAATAGGTCAAAGATTTTTTGGTACTCATTAGCGTTATAATATTCCTCAAATTTAGCTGAAACTTTTTTGTATGTTTCTTTTTCGGTCTGTCCGAAACTTAATAATGGAATTAAAATAATTAAAATAAAGTTTAATTTTCTCATTTCTGTTGATTGAGTGTCGTATTAATGGTAACCATAGTGATACACTTTTTTCTATTTACTATTTAGCCGCCAATTCCGATATTTCTCGTGTAATTTTTGTTGGCGAATTACAAAGGCAGTTTGATAATGCAATTACATAAATATCTAAATTAGGGAAATAAACGCCCATAGACTTAAAGCCAAAAATTGCACCTCCGTGTTCAAAAGTCTTATTGTTGTTTATGCTTTTAATATGCCATCCATAACCATAATTAGTATGCTCTCCATTATTTAATGTATAGTTTTTAAATGCTTTCTCGGTTGTTTTTTTGCTAATTAAAAGGTTGTTTTTTATTGCTTCTTGCCACTTTAACAAGTCATCTACAGTAGACATCAATGAACCGGCAGAATATGATAACGTAAGACTAAAATTCATTCTATTAGTATAAATATTACTCATTTGGTAGCCCGAAGCTCTATTTTTAATTATTTTTCTCTGGCTTGCATATTGTGAGGCTTTCATTTCTAGTTTTTTAAAAATTTGTTCCTCAACAAATTCACCATAAGTCTGTCCAGTTATTTTTTCAATGATATGGCCTAATATTACGTAACCAGAATTATTATACTTAAATTTTTCTCCGGGAATAAAATCTATAGGTTCGTTTTTAGAAAAATCAATTAACTCTGTAGGACTCAAATCTTTTTGCGAAATTGCATTTAGACCTTTTACTTTAGTATAATCTTTAATTCCAGAAGTATGATTCAACAAATGATGTATTGTTATTTTATTTCCATTTGTAGGGTAATTAGGAATATACTTGGTTATTTCGTCGTTCAAATTCAGTTTACCTTTTTCCTCAAGTATTAAAATGGATATTGCAGTAAACTGTTTTGTTATAGAACCTATTTTAAAAACATTGTCTATTTTCATTTGAACATTCAACTCTAGATTTGCAAGACCAAATGCTTTTTTATAAATAACATTTCCATTTTTAGAAATTAAGTATGCTGCTCCTGGTCCATTGTCTGGATATTTTGCCTGCAATAAACTATCAATTTTAATTAAATCTTGTGAATAGCTAATTGATTGAAAATTAATAGATAATACTGTAATTGTTACTAATAGATACTTTAAATAAATTGGTTTTTTCATTGTTTCTAAACGTTATTTATCAAGAAGACGACAAATGATACAGTTGCGTTACAAAAAAAATAGATTTTCTCTTCATTCATTGGATTGTTCATCAATCTATCTAACTTTAATTTCCAATAGTTTAGAACCAAGCAATTAATTAGATAAGTTGTTAGGTATAGTTTTATCCTCCGCCATTCATTTGGTTAATCAATGTTCCGTGCATAATTTGAAATGCTGGAAAGTATGTGTAAATAACTAATTCATTTAAATCAATCATCTCTTCAGGCTTTTTTATGATTTCACAGTTTATTTCAAAAACTGAAAAATCGCCACTAATCTTCTTGTACTTTAATAAATGAATTTTATTATCGTCATATAAGTTGAATTCTTGTTTAAAGCTATCTGTCTTTAATATGTACTTTTTTTCAAGCCCTTTTTCATCAATTGTAATTATACTATCGAGAAGCCAATTAAAATTGATAGAACCAATAATTTTTGAGTTTTTTATTATAGAATATTGATATTTTTCCCACCATCTTTCTTTTGTTTTAAACTCAATAGAATTTCCTAAATAATTTGTTTTACCAATAGAGTTTGATTCAGAAGTCAGTTTAGAAATAAGTTTTCCGTTTTCATTAATTTCAAAATAATATTTGTTGAAGTCCGTTTTTATATTCATATCGTCCGCTTTACTATTTGAAGAAAATAATAATAAAATGTTACATTTTCACTCGATTATTTTTGGTTAGTCAGATTTTCGTTTTAAGTTATTTACAACTTAAATTAAACAGTTATTATTCTTTTAAAACTATATTTAGTGTGTAGTTGCTTATGTTTCTTAATATCTTAAACAACATTTTATAAATATAAAGTATTAGAATAAATCATCAAACGGGTTTTTAATTTTTTTTAAACTAGTCTCTGTAACATGAGTATAAATCATAGTTGTTTTTGGGCTACTATGGCCTAAAAGTTCTTGTATATATCTTATATCTGTTCCTTTTTCTAATAAATGAGTAGCAAAGCTATGCCTTAATGAATGCAATGTTACTTTCTTCTGTATTTTGGTTTTGTCTAAAGCATTTTTTAATACTTTTTGAGCACTTGTATTACTATATTTACCTCCTTTTTGTCCTTCAAAAAGATATTTTTGTGGCTTGTAAGCAACGTAATACATTCTTAGTATTTTTACAAATGCTGGCGATAAAAGTGTGTATCGATCCTTTTTTCCTTTTGCTTGCTTTATGTGAATTAGCATTCTTTGGCTATCTATATCAGAAATTTCTAAATTAATAGCTTCACCAATTCTTAAACCAGCAGAATATAATAAGCTTAACAATGCTTTATGTTTAAGATTTGTAATAGAATTAAAAATAGATTTCACCTCATTTGCACTTAGTACTACAGGTAGTTTTTTTTCTTTACGAGGTCTTTCTAATTGAATTTCATTATGAGCAAAACCATTATATTCAAAATATTTTTTTACACCACTTATAAATTGATTCTGATAAGAAACAGATTTATTAGGTATAAAAATATAATCATAACTAAAAGCTTCTACTAATTTAGTAGAATAAATATCTGCTTTTTTTAAAAGAGCATATTTTATATAAGTTGTGGTTACATCTACATAAGTATTTATAGTATTCTCGCTAAATCTTTTTTGAGACAGCCATTTTCTAAATTTTAGTAAATCAGATTTATAATTATCAGGAATTTGCTTAACTAAATGAGAATTTTGAATTGCTTTACTCTTATTTTCTTCAATGTATTTTTCTAATTGTGAAAAATCTATAGAACAACCTTTTATTTTTAAATGATTAAAAATAGTTTTTATACTTTCTAAAGATAACTTCGTATAAAAGCTTCTTAAAGTTTTGCTCCAATAGATGCTTTCTAGTTTTAGTAAATGGTTTTTTACATCATTATCGTATTTAAATTGAATAGATAAAACTTTTTTATTGTGATGTATTACAGGACTTAAAATTATTTTTTTCATAGCTTCTTGTAAAATTAACTTTTTTATTGATATTCAGAAGCTTATGTATAATTAGTTAACTGTATTTTTTCTTTTGAGTTCTTTTTTAAGTAAAAAAAAAGCAAACCTCAGATTAAAATTTAGAAGTATACTTAATAATTACCAACTTGTTTCTGTAGTTAATTATACAATTTATTTGTGTTCATTATCAAATAATGAATAAGAATTATCATTTTGTCTTATTTATAGAAAAAACTCTTAAACTTAAAATAGTTATAGAGATTTTTAATGTTCTATTAATAAAGATTAAAGAAAAAGAGAATCTTATAATTCTACGACGTAGAAAGTACAAGTGTTTTTAAATTATAAATTTAAAGACAAAACAAGAAGATTACCTTTCTTATTTATAAAACTAAAACATTTTTTGTGAAGAATTATCGTTTTTTTTAAAACTGTAATCAATAAGTAATTAGTTTATTAAGTCCGTTTTAGAGGTTAAAGAGAACAAAGTATATTAAAAGAATTATTTAAACTAAATTTAATATCCTAGGAGGATAAAATTTCTTAAAAAACAATAAATTTTCAGTAATTTTGCAGAAAATAATATTTCAGTCCAAACAGGATTTTAACAAAATAAAAATGAGTACAGAAAAAAAAGTATGGTTTATTACTGGTGTATCATCAGGTTTAGGTAAACAGTTGGCTAAAGAAGTGTTGTCACAAGGGCAAATTGTGGTAGGAACTTTTAGAAAACAAGCTCAAGTAGAAGCATTTAATAATGAAAACCCAGGTAATTCTTTTGGTGTACTTGTAGATGTTGCTTCTACACAAATGATTGTAGATGGTGTTAAAACTATTTTTGATAAATTCGGAAAGATTGATGTAGTTGTTAATAATGCTGGTTATAGTATTATGGGAAGTATAGAAGAAATTTCTGATGAAGAAGTTAGAAGACAATTTGAAGTAAATGTTTTTGGTGTTTTAACTACTATTAGAGAAGTGTTGCCACAAATGCGTAAGCAGCGTTCTGGTCATATTATAAATATAACGTCTATTGCTGGTCGTATAGGTTCTCAAGGTTTAGGTATTTACAATGGTTCTAAATTTGCTTTAGAAGGTATTGGAGAAGCTTTAGCAGCAGAATTAAAACCTTTAAATATAAAAGTAACTAACGTAGAGCCAGGACCATTTAGAACAGAATGGGCAGGAAGTTCTGCAGCTTATGATAATACCGAAATTGCAGATTACGAAAGTACAGTAGGAGAGCGTTTTAAAGCTTTACAAAGTTTAAGTGGTAACCAACCAGGAGATCCTGCAAAAGCTGCAAAAGCTATTTACAAATTAGCACAATTAGAAGAGGCTCCAGTACATTTACCTCTTGGTAAAATTGCTTATGAAGTTTTTGGAAAAGTAAATAACGGATTAATAGAAGAGTTAGCTAAATTTGAGGATTTAGGTAAAGAATGTGATTTTTAATAAGTTTTCTAACTTATTTTATAAATATAAAAACCGTCTTTTAGGCGGTTTTTTATTTATTACTTAATTCGACTTTTTTTTGATTTAAATAGTTTTTCGTAAATTATTTTGTAATCATAATTTCAAAAATGATTACTCATTTTCCCTTCTTTATTAGAAAGAATAAAATAGAGCGTTACTAGCTTTATAATATTTTTTGCAGAACTTAAGCTATCTATTATAAGCTGGATAGTTTTTAAATAATTTTTTTTGTATCTAAAATTTAGTAGAAAAACTTAAATATTAATGAAATAGAGGAATTTTGCTAATAATCTTTTTCTTTAATTATTTTTAAAGCAAATAATTTACTTTGAAAGCATTAACTACTTTTTCATAATAAATAATAAAGATTGCATTTTTCTATTATCTATGTTATTGCTAAAGAAACCTTTTAGAGTAGGTGTTTATCACAAATATTCCATATAATATAGCAATAGCTAATAGTACATAAACTCCATTGTCAATAGAAAGCCCAGGAGGCGGAGGTGGTGGTGCAGGTGGTGGTACAATTTGTATAAAAAGCATGTTTGTTTATTGTATTTAATAAATAAAAGAATGCGGATTTAAATTTTTTAAAACCGCTTTCTTTTAGATGTTTTAATTAGTTATTATTTAATATTTATTTTATTCAATTTATTATTCAATGATAACCTTCTTATTAATTTTACCTTTGTTTGTATTTAACCTTACAATGTAAATACCCGCAGTTATCTGTTTTTTAATATCTAAACTATAATTGTCTTTCTGTTCTTTAATATTCCAAATACTTACATTCTTACCAAGAATATCAAATAATTCTACATTATTAATATTTATTCCTTGTTTTTTAGAAATTACAATTCTGTGGTTGTTATTGTCTGTGTAAATATTTGTGTATTCAGCCAGAGTATTATCTTCTAAACCAAGAGCAGTATCTGAAGCAGAGAAGGTTAATATAAACCTATCTGTGTAAATACCTTTTTCTAATTGATAAGTAGCACTAGCATTATTAATTTTTTGCGTTTTACCAGTAAGTTTGTCTTTTATAAATACATCTCGATGTATGTATTTAATTTCATCAACATTTATGGTAATAACACTATTGTTTGCTACTGTTATTTCTAAAGGTACTTCTAGGTTATTAGATATTCCTTGTACACCAGCAATTACATAACTAAAATCATTGTTAGGAAATTTCCAATAGAAGTCTGTTGCATTAATATCATACATTTCAGAATCGTATCCTTTTTCAAAGGCAAATGAGTTTGCTTGGTGAAAAGAGATTCCTATTTGACGATGTAAATTATTGTTTTGGTTATTTGAATAATTCATTCCTAGTTTTAAAATAGGTAATTCAAATTCAGACTTTCTTTTATATTTATTAGTTTCACTTTTTAGAAATACAGAAGTACCGGTTCCTTCTACTTTATATTCTCTTTGACTGTTGTTAAACACTATTGGACCTCCGTTTGTAGCGTCTCCTTGTATAAAAAATCCTTGTCCAATTGCTATATAAGGTTCAGGTTTAAGATAATCATTTTCATATTCAGATCCACCAGTATTTGGTGCACAAGCAATTTTACCATCTTCATCTTTTAAGACTATTTTATCTATTAAAATAGGAGACAAGAGTGTGTTATTAGAAGTTATAGTAATATTACTACCTGCTTCTATACATAGAGCAATTCTTTTCTCAGTATAACTTCCAAATGTTTTAGGAAAGTTAAACACACCTCTTTCAACATTATTAATTTTTATTTTTAGATTTCTATCTAATAGAGAGCTATATATTATTCTTAAAGAATCTACACCTCTAGAAATATTAGAAAACTTAATATAATTAGTACTATTTAGAGAAATAACAGAATTTAGAATTCCGCCCAAAGGCAATTGAATTCCATTTCTTTCGCTTGCATCTTCAGCCTCTAGGGTGAAATTTACAGGAGCGTTAAATTTAGGATCATTTGCTGTTACACCCATAGAAATATTTCTAGTAGCATAACCACCAATATAACCAGCAAAATTATGACCAGCAGTTCCTTCAGCTAGACTTTCGCCTACATGTTGCCAAAAGTATAAGGTTGCACTTGTTGAGTTTATATTGTCTTCTATAAATTTCTTAACACTAATTGATGAAGGAAAAGGATTTCCAACCAAGTAAGATTCACCAGCACCTATATTAGAATTTGTGTTAAAAGCACCATCATTAGGTGTTCCTAAGAAGGTATAATTTTGAGCTTTTCCTGGTCCTTTAAAAATAAAACCTTCACCTTTTTGTACTGTGCCAGATTTATATTTTTGTAACCAATTAGACCTTCCGTTACTATTAGGTGAATATGTATTTACCCAATACTCTGCTATTGAAATAGGATTAGTAACGTTACCATCATAACCCGCAACAAAATTAATGTCTTTTGCAATTATACCTATGTTAGATGTTGCATGAGTAGGTATTGTACCATCTTTTAAAACACTTTCTAATGAGTAGGTCTTTTTACCAATAGTATTTACCGGTGAGCTCATATAATTATAACGATACAAACTTGGTACGGTAGAGTTTTGATCTACAAACAATTTACCAGAACCACTTACCAAACTAGCTTTTGTATGTGTTTGTATTAATTGTGATGTACCTACTAAACGAATTTCACCATCTAGTACAATATTATTAGTTACCACTAAGTAATTATCTGTGATTGCTAATTTTTTAGATGCATTTACCTTTAGTTTTCTAGCACTTAATCTTGTACCAGTATGGTCGTAGTTATTATTTATTACTACAAAACGAGATCTATCTGGAAAACCATTGGACCAACCTGTACCAATTTTTGTAGTTATATTAATTCTGTGCAAACCTAAGATAGTATTTGCATTTTCGTTAGAATTAATTACTTCAGAAATTAAAGGATCATGAGGATGTCTTTCTGGCGAACCATCTGCTAATAATCTATATGGATCTAAATAATCTGGACTAGAAGGAGCATCAATATCATTTACAAATACTACCCATTCATTTTCTGTGTAAGTCTTATTAGGCGTTAATGTTTCATCTATTCTTACAGAAGAAGTTTTGTTCTTAATGTTTGAGAGCACATCGTATTTATGTTCCCAAGAATACACACCAGAAGCAGATGAAAGTGTAATTATATCATTTACAGAATCATCTAGGTTTGTTAGCAAATCTATTTTAGAATTAGTTACAATTGTAGCATTTCCTTTTGTATTAGTAATTGTATTTGCTGAGTTTTTAAACAAAATAGATCTTCCAGAAATCAATATGGTATTAACGGTATAAGATACGTCTGGATTTACACCTATTTGATCTCCTGTTTTATTTTTATATAATTGAATATTGATATTATTAGCAGGAATATTTGTTGCACCTACATTGGTTATTTCAATCCACTTTTCGTTTCCAAATTGATATACTTGTGTAATCATAACTTTGGCATCTTCTAAGACATCTCTATAGTCTAGATCTCCAATACCTGGGTTAAAATCACTATCAGTATCACCAAATGAACTTTCTAAAGTAGTTGTATTTATTACTTCGTTATTAGGATTTAAACCGTCATTTACAGTAATTCTTGTGTTTGTAGGATTAAAATTATCATCGAAAACAT
This sequence comes from Polaribacter sp. PL03, assembly GCF_033875165.1. Lineage (NCBI taxonomy): Bacteria > Pseudomonadati > Bacteroidota > Flavobacteriia > Flavobacteriales > Flavobacteriaceae > Polaribacter > Polaribacter sp. PL03. The sequence goes on from NZ_JAWZSV010000003.1 coordinate 14,747, forward strand.
CGTTTAAACCATCATTATCTGCATCTGCATTAATGTCTAATATGGTATTATCTGTATCTCCGTTTTCGTAAATATCAGGAAGACCATCATTATCAGAATCAGTATCTAAATAATCTGGTTTATCTGTATTGTCTGTGTTTTCAGGTACAAAACCAATACCACCAACTTCATAATTATCATCTACACCATTTTTATTAATGTCTGTAACTGCGCCAGAAGGGTTACTAGGTGGTATGTAAAGAATAGAAGTTTGTGCTTCAATATTATCAGGAATCCCATCATTATCTGCATCGATGTCTAGATAATTTAGTTTACCATCATTATCTGCATCTTTATTTGGGTAAGAGTTTGGTTTCCCATTGTTGTTTGTGTCTTTACCAGTAATAATTAAAGCGTTTGCTGTATTTTCTGAAATACCATCTTGCCCAACATCTCCGTCTACAAGGTCATTATAACCATCATTATCTATATCGGTACCACCATCTACTTTTCCGTTTCTATCTGCATCTAAGCCACCTGCTTCTATAATATCTGTAATACCATCGTTATCTGAATCTAAATCTTGGCTATTAGGTATTCCATCATTATCTGTATCTAGATTTGCAATATTCTGGCCTCCGTTATTTGAATCGTATCGGTCGTCTAAACCATCATTATCGGTGTCATTTTTAAGAGTACCGTCCTTTCTAATATCATCTACTTTTCCGTTTCCATCAGTATCTTCTCCTCCTGCTTCTACAATATCTGGAATACCATCATTGTCTGAGTCTAAATCTAGATGATTGGCAATACCATCTCCATCATTATCATATACATCTGGTATGTTATCATTATTAGAATCTGTGTAGTTTGTTGTGCTACCGTCTCCACTGCCATTATCTACATTATCTCTGTAGTTTGGTATTCCGTCATTATCTTCATCACCATCTGCAAAGTTGCCATTGTTTTCTGTGGTATCAGGTATCCCATCATTATCATCATCTAAATCATAAAAATCTGCGATGCCATCTTTATCTGCATCTCTAAAATCTCTATAATCTAAGTCACCAGAACCAGGATTAAAATTTTTATCCTCATCACCAAAAGATGCTTCTAGAGAATTGGTATCTATAACTTTGTTATTAGGGCTTAATCCATCATTTACAGTAAATCCAATATTAGGATTATCAAGATTATCATCAAAAACATCATTTAAACCATCTCCATCTTTATCTGCATTTATATCTATTATGGCATTGTCTTTATCTCCGTTTTCATTAATATCCTTAATACCATCATTATCAGAATCAGAATCTAAATAGTCAGGAATTAAATCTCCATCTGTGTTTTCTGGAATAAAACCAATACCATTTAGTTCATAATTATCATCTAGTCCGTTATTATTAGCATCTAACATATTAACACCAATACCACTTGGTTTCTTGTATGAACCAGAAGGTTGTGCTTCAATATTATCTGGAATCCCATCATTATCTGCATCGATGTCTAAATAGTCTGGAATACTATCTGCATCTGAAGATGTTGGTGTGTTCCCTGTATTTGCAGTAGCAGGAATTCCTTTGGTAGAAGGTGTTTTTCCTACAATTCCATCTGCCATTCCATCATTATTTTTGTCTATTCCACCAGCTTCTATAACATCTGGTATCCCATCGTTATCTGAATCTAAATCTAAGCTGTTAGGAATTCCGTCACCATCAGAATCTGTATTACATAATTGTCTTACAAGAATATCATCAATAGCTATATCGTTTCCAAATGTTGCTTTAACATTATTTCTAATAATTACCGTAATATTACTACTATTTAGTGTTGTTAAAGGAGCAACTGTTCCGTAGTATTTCCAAGCAGTACTACTACCAGATTTTTCACGAACGATATTTCCGGTATTTACAGGAGAACCTAATAAAGCTCCATTTTGCCAAAGTTCTATCTGTATATTTGGTAAAACTCTTTGCGGAACATTATTGATTGCATTATCTACATCTAAATTTAATACCCAAAAAGAGACATCTAGTAATGCACCCGCTTGAATACCTGTTATTGTTTTTTGATAAATAATGTCAAGTGTATTACCTGCATTTATCATTAACATTCTATCTTTTGTGGGTGTTAAACTACCGTTTGTATGATCACCAATTTTTTGCCAATTCGAATTAGCCCAACTAGCAGATTCTGAAATGTTATTAAAAACAGCATAAAAATCGTCTTGTAAACTGTTCGTACGCGGACTTTTTAATTGTAAATACGTATAATCTGTAGATGCTCCTCCGAATAAAGGGATACTTGTACTAGGACTTACACTACCACTAGATGTTACCCCAAAGTCTTCTATAAGTAATGGTGTACCAGTATTTCCACATATATTTTCATCAACATCTAAAATACCATCATTATCGTCATCTAAATCACAAATGTCGCTAATACCATCCTTATCGGTATCTATATTACCAGATGAAATTGGGTCGCAAGGATCAACTACATTTATATCATCATCATTAGAATCACCAGAGTAATAATTAGTAATTACTGTATCGTTAGGTGATAAAACTTTAGCTGTTGCTCCGTTTTGATAAACACCTGTAGGTTCATCTAAAGGTACTTTTACATCAAAAGTTATTACTACACTTCCTTCACCTTTAATATCGAAAGTACCCCAATTAAGAGTGGTATCTCCAATTGTTGGTGCTGTTGTAGAGGTTTGTGTTGCTTTATTTAAAGTTATACTCGCAGTAGATGCGTAGGTAAAACCTATAGGTAAAATGTCTTCTGTTGTAACTCCTTTTAAATCTACTTTAGATGAGTTTTTTAGAGTTATCTCATAAGTTCCATTATCTCCTATATTAACGGTAGTTGTCTTGGTTTTTTTACTTACTACTAAGGCTCCAGTAGGTATTTCTAATACAATTAAATCTAGTAATACTACATCGCCTGTAGAACCAGCAATTAAATTTAAATTGGTTGTATTCGGAGTGAAGTTACTGTTTACAACATCAATATCCCAAGCACCATAAGCACCGTTATTTCCTCCTCCGGTTCCTGGAGCTGGGTTAGAATACCCTCCTGAATTTGCGAAATCTGATGGGAAATTACCAAATGAATTATCAGAAAGTCTAATGCTTTCTCCAGATATAGCTGCATCTCCTTGTAATGAAGCAATTGAAATACTACCTGCTACGTCTCCAGAAAAAACTTTATAACCTGTAACTGGTACGTTTATAGATTGATTTACAAAACCTCTTAAACCATCATAAACATATATTTGATTAATACCAGGTTCATCTGTTGGAGATTTGTAAACCACAAGCATTTGCCAAGCTCTAGCATTTTCTTGTGTAAGTGCACATGCTTCTCTTAAATTGGCATAGTCATTTGTTAAAATTACATCTGCTGTGTAAGTTCCAGCAGGATTTGGCTGCGCCAAAACGTTTGCTGTAATATCTGCTATATATCCTTCGTACTTTAAATCTTCATTAGCAAATCTAACGGTTTCAACATACCCTTTATTTTTGGTTATAACTTGGGTAGATCCATCAGGAAATTTAATAGGAATTGTTGTAGATAAAGGAGCGTAAAACCTTAATGGATTACTAGTACTTGTTCCATGATCTACTAGCGCAAACCATTGCACATATACGGCTTGTATTACTGCATCTGCTGGTAATGATAAATTAGCACTAGTTGCTGCTCCATTATTTTTCGAACAGTTAAAATTATCACCAGAACTTCTAGAGTATTTAATTTCACTATTACCTATTTGTTTGTAGGTTAAGTTTGCTCCTGTAAGTTTTTTGTAAAGAGAAATGTTATCGTTCTCGTCTGGTTTTGGATTTTGCTGAGCAATTGTACTAATGGTTGTAGTAAATAACAGTACTAAAAGTATTGCTAAATTTTGTGCGTTGTTTTTTAATAAGCATTGAATTTCCCCAAACTCAAATACCTGAAAAAAAGTCTTTTTCATGGTTTTTTTTTATAAGTTAATGGGGGTCCTTAATTGCATAAATATAATTTAAGACTCTTAAGGATTACAAAAGTAATCGTTTAATTTTAATGGACAAGAAAAGAATGTAAAAAAAAATACGCATTTAGTACTCTTAGGCTTAATAATGCTATAGATACTAGAGTTATGCAGTGAGAATATACTTATTTATCGCTTTAAATTTAAATAATTCAGCTAGTTTATAATTGAATTATTTAAATTTAAAACAATTTTTTGAATAGATTTATTCAATAATATAACAAGGTATTTACACTTTATTCTAAAAATAAGAGTTTAAGGTTTTAATGTTAAGTTTTTTATTAAATTATTTTTAAAAAAATAGCGCTAAACTATTAATTATTAAAGGTGTTATTTAAACAAATACTAATGTATTTTTGTATTTGTATTAAAATTAGATATGTCTACTAAAAAAGTTATAAATAAAAAGTATCGTTTTTTAAGAAGAATGCTACGCGTACTTTTGGGTTTCTTCTTTCTTTTATTACTTCTTGTTTTATTTATAAGAAGTTCTTGGGGGCAAAGTATAATAGTAGATAAAGCTGTTAATTACGTCTCTAATAAAACCAACACCAAAGTTACTGTAGAAAAACTATTTATAACCTTTAATGGAGCTTTGCAATTAGATGGACTTTATTTAGAAGACAAAAAAGGCGATACGTTAATTTACTCTAAATCTTTAGAGGCAAATGTGCCACTTTGGGGAATGATTTCTGGTAAATCTATTGGAGTAGATTATTTAGAGTGGGATGGTTTGCGAGCAAACATAATAAGAAAAGATACTGTTGCTGGTTATAATTTTCAGTTTTTAGTGGATGCATTTGCTACCGAAAACACTACTTCTGTTGTTAAAGATACAACAGCAAAACCTTTAGATATTATTTTAGGGAAACTGAATTTAAAAAATATTAATGTAGATTTTAAAGACACAGTTCTAGGTATTGATAGCAAATTTAAAATTGGTTCTCTTACTACAGAAATGGAATCTTTAGATATTGAAAAGATGATTTTTAATGTGAGTGATATTTCTCTATCTAATTCTAAAATAAAATTTACACAGCGTCCAATTACTACAGAATTACCTGCTACAGATACTGTCTTGCCAATTTTATCAGCAGAATCAATCAGTATAAAAAACACAAAATTACTTTACAATTCTACAATAGATAATACCCTTGCAGATCTAGATATAGGTGAATTCTATACGGAAATTCCTAAGTTAGATTTAACTAATAAACAATTCAAGTTAAATACATTTCAACTTAAAGGTACTACCATTTTAGTTGAAATGAAAACAGCGAATAAGAATAAAAAAAATATAGTAAAAAAGAATACATCAACTACTTTAAGTTGGCCAAATATTGCACTAGAAATAGAGGATGTTTCTTTAGAAGATAATTCAATTAATTATATTGTAGATAATTCGAAACATATAAAAAATAAATTTAATGCAAATGCGATTTCTTTAAATAACGTTAATTTAAAAGCTTCAGATATTTTTCTAAAAGACAAAAAAGGAAGTATCGAATTAGAAACATTTAACTTTAAAGAAAGATCTGGTCTTAACTTAAAAACATTCGCTTTTATTGCAAATATTACAGATAAGAAACTAGAAATATCAGATTTAAATATAGCAATCAATAAAAACAAAATTAAAGGATTTGCTAAAGTAGATTATAAATCGCTTTCTCAGTTAATAGCATCGCCAGAAAAAACCAATATTCAATTAAATATACCTTCTTTTAATCTTTGGTTAGATGAGATTTTTAGGTTTCAACCAAGTTTAAAACAAAATGAATATCTAAGAAAATTAACTGCTAAAGAGTTTAAAGGAACCTTAAATATAAAAGGTACTTTGTCTAATGTAGAGATTTCTAAAACGAAAGTAAATTGGGGTAAAGCAACCACTATTTCTTTAAACGGAAGTATAAAAAATGCAACTAAAACAGATTTATTAGTATTAAATTTTCCTTCTTTTGGTTTAAAAACAAATCGCTCTGATCTTATAAAAATAATAGATGAGAAGGAATTAAAGATTAAGTTGCCAGAAGATATTTTAATTTCAGGAAATATAAATGGTAGCTTAAAAAATATTGTTACAGATGCTAAAATAAATACAAGTCAGGGTTTTGCAACAATTAAAGGAACCTTAAAAAATGATGCTGTTTTAAATTATAACCTTGCTGTAAATATAGATAAGTATAAAGTTGGTGAGTTGTTAAAGAATTCTAAGTTTGGCGATTTGAGTCTTACTTTAAATTCAGAAGGAAGTGGAGAAAATATTAATAATATAGACGCAACGTTAAAAGCAAATGTATCTAAATTTCAGTTAGGTGGGTATACTATTTCTGGGTTAAAACTAGAAGGAGATTTTAAAGACGGACAGGGAAATATTATTTCAAAATATAAAGATGAAAATCTAAACGTAGATTTAAACGCATTTGTAAAGTTAGATTCTATAACATCGGAAGCAAATTTAAAACTGAATGTAATTGGAGCCGATTTACAAGCATTAGGTATTGTAAAACGAAATGTAAAAACAGGAATGGAAGTTGCCCTTGATTTTAAAGGAAACTCGAATAGTTATAACATTTCTACAGATGTTAAAAACGGAGTTGTAGTTTACGATAATAGAACTTATTTGGTAGGTGAAATTAACGCCAAGGCATATGTAGATAAAGATACAACTGCTGTTTCTGTGAAAAATAAAATGGTAGCACTAAATTTAGAATCTAATACAGATCCACAAACATTTAGTAAGGCACTTCAGCGTCATGTTTTAAGTTATTTTTATAAAGATGAGGTAGTTTTAGATTCGATAGTAAACCCAGTTAATTTGCAATTAGAAGCCAAAATTGCTCAAACTTCATTAATAAAAGATGTCTTCTTAGTCAATGTAAAAGATATAGACACTATTAATGTTGCTGTAGATTTTAAGGAAAATAAAAGAATTTTAAAGGCAAATATAACTGCGCCTCATATTAACTATAGTGGTAACGAATTAGATAGTTTGTCTTTTTCTATGAATACAGATAAAGACAACTTTAATTTTAATTTAGGTTTTAGAAATATAACTGCGGGTCCTATAAATGTACCTAAAACTATAATTACCGGTAACCAAGCAAATAACGAATTATCACTTAATTTCTTAGGCTTTTATAAAGGAGAGAAATTAATGAATGTAAATACGAAGATTACAGGAAATAGAGAGAAACTAAGGTTTGCTGTAAGTAAAGATAGTTTGATTCTAAATGGAGGTAAATGGACAATTCCAGAAGATAATGCGGTTGTTTTATCTGATAATAATTTAGCCTTTTCTAATTTTAAAATAAGTAAAGACGAGCAATCTATAGAAATTACAGACCAATTAAAAAATATAGCAAAAAGTCATATTGCGTTGGTTTATAATAATTTTCAAATAAACGAAGTTTTTAATTATCTAAACCCAGAAAGTGAGATTACAAAAGGACTTTTAAATGGAAATTTTATTTTAGAAGAACCTTTTACAAATACAGGTATTATTGCAGATGTTAGTATTAAAGATTTCGAAGTTTTAAAAACTAATTTAGGAAAACTAACCATCGACGCAAAATCTTTAGGAAGTAACAAGTATGATTTTAACGCCCAGTTAAAAGAAGGCGATGTTAATTTAGATTTAAAAGGAGATTATTTTGTAGATAATAATGATGCAAACTTGAATTTAAATTTAATAATCAATCAATTTAAAATGCACGCTTTAAATACGCTTTCTCTAGGAGAAGTTAAAGAAACTAGTGGTAGTTTTTCTGGAGATTTTAAAGTTACTGGTACAACGTCTGAACCAAAGTATAAAGGTTCTTTAATATTTAAAGAAGCCGCTTTTAATGTAACAAAATTAAATACTATTTTCACTTTAAAAAATGAAATACTTAACGTAGATAATACGGGTTTTTCTATGGAAAACTTCACTGTATTAGACGCAAAGAATAATACATTAGTGCTTTCTGGTAAGATTAAAACAAAGAGTTTTATAAACCCTAAATTCGATTTAAAACTAAAAGCTAATAATTTTAGAATTTTAAACGCAACAAAAAAAGACAATGAAACCTTATTTGGGAAAGTAACTTTTAATGCAAATGCAACCTTAACAGGAGATTTACAGATACCTAAATTAAATGCTAAATTTACGTTAGGAAAAGATACAGATGTAACTTACGTAATGCCTTCTACATATGCAAGTGTAGAGGAAAGAGATGAGGTTGTAGCGTTTGTAAATAGAAAAAACCCAAATGCTATTTTAACGCAAACAGAAGAAAAAGCTGTAATTATTAGTGGTTTCGATATTACATCACAATTAAAAGTAAATAAAGAAGCAAATGTTACTATTATTATAGATGAAAGTACAGGAGATAATTTTAAAGTTTCTGGTGAAGGAGATTTTGTTTTTACCATGATTCCTAATGGAAGAATTTCTTTAACTGGAGTTTATGAAATTTCTAACGGTCATTATGAGTTAACACTTTACAACCTTGTAAATAGAAAGTTTTTATTAGCTCCTGGAGGAAGAATTTCTTGGTCTGGAGATCCATTTGATGCAAAGTTAGATGTAAGTGCAATTTATAAGTTAGAAACTTCTGCATCGCCATTAATGGCTTCTCAAGTTTCAGACGAAGACGCATCGGTAAAAAACAAATACAAACAAGTGTTGCCTTTTCAGGTTTATTTAAATATTGATGGAGAATTATTACAGCCAAAAATCTCTTTCGATTTAGACATGGCAGAAGAAGATCAAGGTGCAATTGGTGGTCAAGTCTACGGAAGAGTGCAACAAGTAAAACAACAAGAAACAGAATTAAATAAACAAGTTTTTTCTCTTTTGGTTTTAAATAGATTCTATCCAGATACAGGTAGTGATGGTAGTTTGGGTGGTTTTGCATCTATTGCAAGAAATAATTTAAATGATGCTGTTTCTGGACAATTAAATGCCTTTTCAGATAAAATTTTAGGTAGTTCTGGTATAAAATTAGACTTTGGTATAAATAGTTTTACAGATTACCAAGGCGATGCACCAACAGATAGAACACAGTTAGATATTGCAGCGCAGAAAAAACTTTTTAATGAGAGGTTAGTTGTAAGAGTTGGTAGCGAAGTAGACATACAAGGTAGCAGTACAAGTGGAGAGGAAACACCTTTAATTGGTAATGTTAGTTTAGAATATAAGATAACAGAAGATGGTAGATATCGTTTAAAAGGTTTTAGAAAAAGTGAATTTGAAAACGTTATCGATGGGCAAACAATTGTTAGTGGAATAGGGTTGATTTTTACACAAGAATTTAACGAGTTTCACGAACTTTGGAATGCGCTTTTACGTTCTCAGAAAAATAAAGAAAAAGAAGGAGCTAAAACTAAAGAGACTGTTAAAGATTTAAAAAAGAAAACAAATTAAATTTTGAATAAAAAGATAAAACATATATTCGTTTCGGTTATTTTTTGTGCGTTTTTATACTCTTGTAGTATACAAAAATACATACCAGAAAATGAACTTTTGTACACTGGTGCAAAAATTGAAATGAAAACAGATTCTGTTGTAAAAAATGTAAGTAAATTAAAAGAAGATTTACAAACTGTTCTAAGACCTAAACCTAATTCTAAATTTTTAGGAAGCTATGTAGGTTTGTATTACTACTATAAGAATCAAAAAGAAAACCCTAATTTTATAAACAAGTGGTTATACAAGAAGTTTGGAGAAAAACCAGTCTATAAATCGAATGTAAAAGAAGTTGAGGTAAAAGAAATTTTAAGAAATAGGTTAGAGAATTATGGTTTTTTCTATAGTAGCGCTAGTTCTTCTTTTAAAGAAAAAAATAAAAAAGCATCTGTAATATATAGCGTAAAAGTACCTGCACCTTATAAAATAGGTAATTATCAAATAGATAGTATGGCTTTACCTATTTATACCGAAATAAAAGAACTTACAAAAGAATCTCCTTTTCCTAAGAATATGCGTTTCGATTTGGCAAATTTAAAGCTAGAGCGCCAGAGGTTAGATTTAGAATTAAAAAAGAAAGGATATTATAATTTTAATCCTAGTTTTTTAATTTTTGAAGCAGATACCAATCAATATAAAAATAAAAAGTTCGATTTATTTTTAAAGTTAAAAGCAAAAGTACCAAAAGAAGCAACGGTGCCTTATAAAATTAAGAAAATAAATATTTATCCTAATTTCGATCTAAAAGATTCTTTAAAAATAAAAGAAAGTAGATATAAAAATAAAAGTTATTACCAAGATTCAATTTTCTTTAAACCAGAATATTTAGATGCTTTTATTACAATTAAAGAAGGGGAAGTTTACAACCCTATTACTTCAAAAAATACAGCAAGACGCTTGTCTTCGATTGGTGCTTACAAGTATGTAAATATTCAATATAAAGAATTAGATTCTTTACAAACAGGCAGTTTGGGTGCATTAGAAGCAAATATCTTTTTATCTCCTTTAACAAAGCGTGCTGTTCGCGCAGAATTGCAAGCGGTTACAAAATCTAATAATTTTGCGGGTCCAGAATTAGCGTTAACTTATAGTAATAGAAATTTATTTAAAGGAGGAGAAACCATAAATGTAAGTGCAAATATTGGGTATGAAACACAAATTTCTAGTGGAGAAAATTCAGGATTAAGTAGTTTGGAATTAGGGTTAAAAACCGAGTTAATTTTTCCAAGAGTTATTGCGCCATTTTCTTTTAATGAAGATTTTTTCGAATATTCAATTCCAAAAACAAAAACAAGTTTAGGTGTAACGTATCTAAACAGAAGTAGTTTGTACACACTTTTATCTGGTAGCGCACTTTTTGGTTATGTTTGGAACGCTAATAAGTACATAACTTATGAGCTTAATCCTATTTCTGTAAATTATACAAGATTGTCTAATACAACAGAAGAATTTCAGCAAATATTAGAAGAAAATTCATTTTTAGAAAAAAGTTTTGAGCAACAATTTATTAGCGGACTTACTTTCTCATTTACTTACAACGAAATGTTAAACGCTAACAAAATGCATCAATTTTATGTAAACGCTACATTAGATGTTGCTGGTAATTCTATTAGTTTATTTGGTAAAGAAAGTACTGCAGGAGAACCAAAGAAGTTTTTGGGTTTACAATATGCACAGTATGCAAAAGCAGATTTCGATGCGAGATATCATTATAATTTTGGTAAAAAAAATGAACAAACAATTGCAACAAGATTGTTTGCTGGTTATGGCTATGCGTATGGTAATTCAGACGTTGTACCATTTGTAAAACAATATTATGCTGGTGGCCCTTATAGTGTTAGAGCATTTAATATTCGTTCTTTAGGCCCAGGAACGTATAATGATGATAGTTTAAGTAGCACAGATACTTCTAGTTCTTTTTTCGATAAAACAGGAAACATCCGTTTAGAAGCAAATATAGAATATCGTTTTCCTATTTATTCATTCTTTAAAGGTGCTGTTTTTGCAGATGCAGGAAATGTATGGAATTCAGTTGCGAACCCAGATTTTGGAGGAAAAGATACGTTTAGTTCTAATTTTATAAATGAATTAGGTATGGGAGCTGGTATAGGTTTACGAGTAGACGTACAAGGTTTTGTAATTCGTTTCGATTTGGCGGCTCCTTTTCATGATCCTTCTTTAGAAGAAGATAAAAGATGGGACTTTAAAGTTAATGAACCTGTTTTTAACTTTGCTATAGGATATTCGTTTTAAGAAATATTTAAAAACCGTGTACAATCTTTTCTAATCCAGCTTCATCAAGAATTTTAATTTCTTTCCCTTTAAAGTCGATAATTTTATTCTTTTTAAATTCTGATAATAATCTAATTGCAGATTCTGTAGCAGTACCAATAATATTTGCAATGTCTTCTCTAGAAAGTTGTACCGCGATGTTACCATTACTGTCTGTTTTAAATTCAGATTGTAAATATAAAAGCGTTTCTGCTAAACGTTGTTTTACGGTTTTTTGAGCCATATCAACAATTAAATTATCTGCACTTTTTAAAGAATTAGCCATGTCTTTTAAAACACTCATGGTAAATGCATTGTTTTTTTCTAAATCTCTAATAATTTCTTCTTTAGGTATAAAGCAAATTTCCATGTCGTTTAAGGCAACAGCTTTTAAGTTAGAAACTTCATCTGAAACCAAGCTTCTTTCTCCAATTAAATTCCCTTTTTGTACAAGACTAATAATTTGGTTTCTGCCATTTTCACTCATTTTAGAAACTTTACAAACACCATCTTTAATACAAAAGACACCGTTTAAATGTTCTCCTTCTTCAAAAAGAATTTCCCCTTTTTTTATAGTTTTAGCAGTTTTACAAGCAGACATTCTTAACAATTCTTCTTTAGAAAGATGTTTTAGAGAATTAAATTTTCGAACAATACATTGTTCACATTTTCCCATATTAAAAAAGATTTATTTATTCAAAGGTATCGAAAAGCTGACATATATCATATTTTAAATCAAACTCTTATTAGAAATTTGCACTAGGCAAAAGAGTAAATATGAAATCTACACAATGTTATCACTGTGGCGATTCTTGTGAAGACAGTTTAATTAAATTTGATGAAAAACATTTCTGTTGTAATGGTTGTAAGACTGTTTATGAGATTTTTTCTGAGAATGATTTAACTTGTTATTACAATTTTCAAGACAATCCAGGGGCAATACCAACTGAAATTCAAGGGAAATATGATTTCTTGGATAATAAAGATATTGCAGAAAAATTATTAGATTTTTCTGATGGTAATACCCAAATAGCAACTTTATACATACCACACATTCATTGTAGTTCTTGTATTTGGGTGCTAGAAAATTTGCACAAATTAAACCCTAAAATAACTGCTTCTCAAGTAGATTTTCCGAAGAAAAAAGTAAGAGTTACTTATAATTCAGATGAAACTTCTTTAAAAGAGATTGTGTTATTGTTAAGTTCTATTGGTTATGAACCTTACATTAGTTTAGAAGATTACGAAGCCGGAAAAAAAGCAGTAGATAGAAGTTTAACGTATAAGTTAGGTATTGCAGGTTTTGCGTTTGGTAACGTAATGTTTCTATCGTTTCCAGAGTATTTTGAAGTAGATGGTTTTTGGATAGAGAAGTACAAGAATATCTTTAGATGGTTAATGTTTTTCTTCTCTTTACCTGTTGTTTTTTACGCTGCTAAAGATTATTTTATATCTGCTTTTAAAGGTTTACGTTCTAATATTTTAAATATTGATGTTCCTATAGCATTGGGAATTTCTGTATTGTTTATTAGAAGTTCTGTAGAAATTATTTTCGATTTTGGTACAGGTTTCTTCGATAGTTTAACAGGCTTGGTTTTCTTTCTTTTATTAGGAAAGTTTTTTCAACAGAAAACCTATAATTTCTTGTCTTTTGAGAGAGATTACAAGTCTTACTTTCCTATTGCGGTTACCAGAATTTCTAAGGATGATAAAGAAGAAAATGTGCAAATTTATGATATTGAGAAAGGCGATAGATTATTAATTAGAAACCAAGAGCTAATACCTGTAGACGGAATTTTAATCAACGGAAATGCAGAAATAGATTACAGTTTTGTTACAGGTGAAGCTGTACCTGTTGCTAAAAAATCTGGAGATAAACTGTTTGCAGGAGGAAAACAACTTTCTGGAATTTTAGAAATGGAAGTTTTAGCATCTGTCTCACAAAGTTATTTAACACAATTATGGAGCAATGATGTTTTTCAAAAAGATAATAAATCGCACTTTAAAACCATAACAGATACTATTAGTAAAAACTTTACAATTGCTGTTTTAGCAATTGCAATTATAGCTACAGTTTTTTGGTTATTTATAGATGTAAATAAGGCTTTAAATGTGTTTACAGCAGTTTTAATTATTGCTTGCCCTTGTGCAATTGCATTAGCAGCACCATTTACCTTAGGTAATATGTTGCGCATTTTTGGTAAACAGAAATTTTATTTAAAAAATGCCACAGTTGTAGAGCAATTGGCAGCAATAGATACTATAATTTTCGATAAAACTGGTACCTTAACTACACACAAAGAAAATACTATTTCTTACGACGGAGATGAATTAAATGAAGAGGAAAAAAGTATATTAAAAAGTGCCTTAAGAGCATCGAACCACCCGTTAAGCAGAACCCTTTACAATACGTTTAAAGAATCTAAAATTATAACTATTGTAGATTATAAAGAAATTGTAGGTAAAGGAATTGAAGTTACTTATAAAGGAACAAGTTTAAAGTTGGGCTCTGCATCTTTTGTTAGAAATAATGAAGAATCTGCTACTTTAGATACAGCTGTATATATTAGTTTTAATAATTTTTATAAAGGGAAGTTTACTTTTAAAAATTCGTATAGAAAAGGTGTAAAAACGTTGTTTAATTCTTTAAAAAACAATTTTAATTTATCTGTAGTTTCTGGTGATAATGAAGGTGAAAAAATATTTTTACAAGAAAACTTACCTAAAGGAACAAACTTGTTATTTAATCAAAAACCAGAAAATAAATTAGAGGTTGTTGCAACGCTTCAAAAAGAACATAAAAAAGTTGCCATGATTGGCGATGGTTTAAATGATGCAGGCGCCTTAGCACAAAGTGATGTTGGTATTGCTTTGTCAGAAAATATAAATGTGTTTTCCCCTGCTTGTGATGGGATTTTAGATGCATCTAAATTTAATAAAATAGGAACATATATAGCAGCTTCAAAAAAAGCAATTCAAATTATTAAATACAGTTTTATGCTGTCTTTATGTTACAATTTAGTAGGGTTGTATTTTGCAGTTACAGGGCAATTAATGCCTGTTGTTGCAGCGATTTTAATGCCTTTAAGTTCTATAAGTATTGTAGTTTTTACTACAGTTTCCACTAATTTATTAGGAAGAAAAATTAACTAATTATGAAAAATTCTTTAGTACAAAAATACAATATTCCAGGACCAAGATATACCAGTTATCCAACAGTGCCTTATTGGAATAAAGCAGGAATTGACAAGCAAGATTGGATTCAATCTTTTCAAATGTCTTTTAAAGAAAGTAATTCATTAGAAGGAATTAGTATATACATTCACTTGCCTTTTTGTGAGAGTTTGTGTACGTTTTGTGCGTGTCATAAACACATTACAAAGCGTCATGAAGTAGAAGAAGAATATATAGAAACTGTTTTAAAAGAATGGAAACTATATGTTGCCTTGGTAGATGAAATTCCGGTTGTTAAAGAATTACATTTAGGTGGCGGAACACCTACTTTTTTCTCAAAAGAAAACTTAAAATATTTAATGGATGGTATTTTTAAAATCGCAAAAAAGCATCTAAATGCTGAGTTTAGTTTCGAAGGACACCCAAGCAATACAACCAAAGCACAATTACAAACCTTGTTTAACGAAGGTTTTACACGAGTTAGTTTTGGTGTGCAAGATTATAATGAAAAAGTACAAAAAGCAATTCATAGAATTCAACCTTTTTCTGAAGTAGCGCAAGTTACAAAATGGTCTAGAGAAATTGGCTATACCTCTGTAAGTCACGATTTAATTTTTGGGTTACCCTTTCAAACCAAAGAAAACGTAATTCATACCATTAATAAAACCAAAGAATTACAACCAGACAGAATTTCATTTTACAGTTACGCACATGTTCCTTGGGTAAAAGGAGTAGGACAAAGGGGTTTTAATGATGATGATTTACCAAAGAATGATGAAAAAAGAGAACTCTATGAAATAGGGAAAGAACTTTTTGCAGAATTGGGATATGTAGAAATTGGTATGGATCATTTTGCATTAAAGACAGATAGTTTGTTTACAGCAACTATTAACAAAACATTACATAGAAATTTTATGGGGTATACAGCCAATAAAACGCAATTAATGATTGGTTTAGGCATGTCTGCAATTTCCGATTCTTGGTATGCATTTGCACAAAATGTAAAGACGGTAAAAGAATATCAGAAAATAGTAAATGAAGGCGAAATTCCAATTTTTAGAGGACACCTTTTATCCGAAGAAGATAGAATAATAAGAAAACATATTTTAAACATTATGTGTCATTTTTCTACTTCGTGGGAAGAAAAATCGATGGAAATTAAAAATATAGAACTGCATTTAGAATTATTAAAAGAAATGGAGCAAGATGGTTTGGTTGTAATAGATAGAGAATCGAAATTCTTATCTGTACCAGAAAAGGCAAGACCATATGTACGTAATATTTGTATGGCTTTTGATGTTCATTTATTAGAGAGCAAACCAAAAACACAACTATTTTCTATGACTATTTAACAAATATTTAGGAAATATGACAAATGTCATATTTTAAGAAAACGAACATTATTAATTTTGATGTATCAATTATCAGGCAAGATATGAGCGTAATATATTTACTACTTACACTAAGTATTCTAGTGGCATTAATCTTTTTTATAGCCTTTATTTATTCAGTTAAAAAAGGGCAATTTGACGATTCTTATACGCCATCTGTTCGTATGCTGTTTGATGATGAACTAATTATCGAGAAACAAGAAAAATCAACTTTAGACTAAATTTTATATTATGGAAATGCAACAATTTTATTACGATAATAAGATCGTAAAAAAATTCATCTACGCAACATTGCTCTGGGGAATTGTAGGATTCTCTGTAGGTTTGCTACTAGCGCTTATGTTTTTATTCCCAAATATTACAGACGGAATATCTTGGTTAAGTTTTGGTCGTTTAAGACCTTTACATACCAATGCTGTAATTTTTGCTTTTGTAGGAAATGCAATTTTTGCAGGAGTTTATTATTCGCTTCAAAGGTTATTAAAAGCGAGAATGGCAAGTAACTTTTTAAGTAACTTTAACTTTTGGGGTTGGCAAGCAATTATTGTTGCAGCTGCTATAACGCTTCCCTTAGGATACTCGAGCTCTAAAGAATATGCAGAATTAGAATGGCCAATAGATATTGCAATTGCACTTGTTTGGGTTGCTTTTGGTGCCAATATGATTTGGACGATTCTTCAAAGAAGACAACGCCATTTATATGTAGCAATTTGGTTTTACCTAGCAACATTTGTAACTGTAGCAGTACTTCATATATTTAATAGTTTAGCTTTACCAGTTGGTTTTTTAAAGTCTTACTCTGTATATGCAGGTGTACAAGATGCTTTGGTACAATGGTGGTATGGGCATAATGCCGTGGCGTTTTTCTTAACAACACCATTTTTAGGATTAATGTATTATTTTGTTCCTAAGGCAGCAAATAGACCTGTGTATTCTTACAGGTTATCTATTGTACACTTTTGGTCTTTAATATTTATTTATATCTGGGCAGGACCTCACCATTTATTATATACGTCTTTACCAGAATGGGCTCAGAATTTAGGAGTCGCATTTTCTATAATGTTATTGGCACCTTCTTGGGGTGGTATGATAAACGGATTATTAACCTTAAGAGGAGCTTGGGATAAAGTTAGAACAGATCCTGTTTTAAAGTTTATGGTAGTTGCAATTACAGGTTATGGTATGGCAACTTTTGAAGGACCAATGTTATCTCTTAAAAATGTAAATGCAATTGCGCATTTTAGTGATTGGATTATTGCGCATGTACATGTTGGTGCATTAGCTTGGAATGGTTTCTTCACTTTTGGTATGTTGTATTGGTTAATACCAAGAATGTTTAAAACAAAACTACACTCTATTGCTTTGGCAAACTTTCACTTCTGGATTGGTACTTTAGGTATTATTATGTACACATTACCAATGTATGTAGCAGGTTTTGTACAAGCTTCTATGTGGAAACAATTTAACCCAGATGGTACATTAACATACGGTAACTTTTTAGAAACTGTAAACGAAATTATACCAATGTATTGGATGCGTGCTATTGGTGGTAGTATGTTTATTATTGGTGCATTTGTAATGCTATATAACGTTGTAAGAACTGTTAGATCTGGTGTTGGTGTTACAGATGAACTTGCAGAAGCTGCAGCATTAACAAAAGTTTCTAAATACAGAACTAAAGGAGAAGGTTGGCATACTTGGTTAGAAAGAAAGCCTATTAAATTAACAATTTTTGCAACTATTGCAATTTTAATAGGAGGTGTAATTCAGATTGTACCAACATTATTAGTAAAATCTAACATACCAACAATTAGTAGTGTAAAACCTTATACGCCTTTAGAATTAGAAGGAAGAGATATTTACATTAGAGAAGGTTGTGTGGGTTGTCACTCTCAAATGGTTAGACCTTTTAGAAGTGAAGTAGAACGTTATGGTGAGTATTCTAAAGCAGGTGAGTTTGTTTACGATCATCCGTTTTTATGGGGAAGCAAGCGTACAGGGCCAGATTTACATAGAATTGGACAAAAGTATAACGATAGTTGGCACTTAAATCATATGTATGATCCACAAAGTACATCACCAGGTTCTATTATGCCATCTTATAAATGGTTAGTTAGAGATGAATTAGATAAGTCTAATACGGCAACCAAAATGGAGGCGATGATTACGTTAGGTGTTCCTTATACAAAAGATGAGGTTACAAACGCACAACAGCATATGCTATCTCAAGGAATTAAAATTGAAGAAAATCTATATGCAGATCCAGATTTTGCAAAAAGTTATGAAGCAGATAAGAAGTATGCGAAAGAAAATGGAGAAGCTTTTATAGAGATGAGAAACAGAGAAATTGTAGCAGTTATAGCTTATATACAGCGTTTAGGAACAGATATAAAAGTAAAGGAAGAACAACAAACCTCTAAAAAATAGAAACCATGTTAAGATTTGTAAAAAATTATATGGAAAGTATTACGGGAATCGAAATTTATCCATTGATATCTCTACTTATATTTTTTACTTTTTTTGTAGCCTTATTCATATGGGTTTATACAGCAAAGAAAGAATATATAGATACAGTAAGTAATTTACCGTTAGACTAATAAAAAAAATAAAAATGAAAAGATCATTTCAATCTACAGTATATGTAATCTTTGTAATTGTTACGTTTATAGCACTTGCAAAAGCGTTTATGGTGTACGAAAACCCATTTAGTGTTTATGAAAATCCGTTAGTTTGGTTGGCTTTAATAGGTTTTATTTTGGTTGTTGTTTTAAAGGAATTGGTAAATACTTTAGCAATTAAAAAAGCAACAGAATTACAAAAT
Organism: Polaribacter sp. PL03; assembly: GCF_033875165.1. Lineage (NCBI taxonomy): Bacteria > Pseudomonadati > Bacteroidota > Flavobacteriia > Flavobacteriales > Flavobacteriaceae > Polaribacter > Polaribacter sp. PL03. Next base: position 33,865 of record NZ_JAWZSV010000003.1, read on the forward strand.
GAAAAGGATGGTATTATTCCAGAACCTAGTAATGCTTGGATTCAGAAATTATTAAAATCTTGGACGAACGCAAAAGCAGTTGAAGAAGAGCAAGAAATAGTTTTAGATCATAATTACGACGGAATTAGAGAATTAGACAATTCGCTTCCACCTTGGTGGGTATATATGTTTTATGCATCTATTGTTTTTGCTATTGTGTATTTAGTGAGGTTCGAAGTTTTAGATGGCGATAGTCAAATTGTAGAATATGACAAAGCAGTTGCAGAAGCAAAAGCAGAGTTAAATAAATACAGATCTACAGCAACAGATTTAATTACAGCAGATAATGTTTCACTTTTAACAGATGCAAAAGATTTGGGTAGAGGTAAAGCAATTTTTAACCTAAACTGTGCTTCTTGTCATTTAGGTGATGGAGGAGGATCTATTGGACCTAATTTAACAGATGAATATTGGCTTTTAGGAGGCGGAATTAAAAATGTTTTTACAACTATTTCTAATGGAGGTAGAGATGGTAAAGGAATGATTGCTTGGAATAAAACATTAAAAACGGAAGACATTGCTAAGGTAGCAAGTTACGTAGTATCATTGCAAGGCACTACACCAGCACAAAGTAAAGCGCCGCAAGGAGAAAAGTGGGAAGAGTAAGTTATTGAAAAAGAAAAAGTTAATTTTAATAGTTAGTTAGAATGGAGACACCCGAGAACGAACAATTTAGAGATAGTATTGCAACTGTAGATAAAGAAGGAAAGCGTTCTTGGGTATTTCCTAAAAAACCTAGCGGTATGTTTTATAAATACAGAACATACGTAAGTTATTTTTTATTAGCCTTTTTGTTATCTGCACCCTTTATAAAAATTAATGGAAATCAGTTTTTACTTTTTAATATTTTAGAACGTAAGTTTAATATTTTCGGATTTCCTTTTTGGCCACAAGATTTTCATTTACTTGTGGTTTCTATGATTGTTGGTGTTGTTTTTGTAATCTTATTTACAGTTGTTTTTGGTCGTATTTTCTGCGGATGGATTTGTCCGCAAACCATTTTTTTAGAAATGGTATTTAGAAAAATAGAATATTTAATAGATGGAGATAGAGGAAAACAAATTCGCCTAGAAAAACAACCTTGGAACGCGGAAAAAATTAGAAAGAGACTCTTAAAGTGGTTTATTTTCTTTGTAATTTCTTTTATAATTGCAAATGTGTTTTTAGCTTATTTAATTGGTGGAGATACATTAATAAGTTACATAACAGGTAACCCTTTAGATAATACAAGTACTTTAATTTCATTAACTATTTTTACATGTGTATTCTATTTTATATTTGCTTGGTTTAGAGAACAGGTGTGTATAATTGCTTGTCCTTATGGTAGATTACAAGGCGTTTTATTAGATAATAAAACTATAAATGTTGCTTATGATTATAAGCGAGGAGAAAGAGAAGAAGGCAGGTCTAAATTTAAAAAAGAGGAAAATAGAGCAGCGCTAGGAAAAGGAGATTGTATCGACTGTAAACAATGTGTAGTTGTTTGTCCTACAGGTATAGATATTAGAAATGGTACGCAATTAGAGTGTGTAAATTGCACTGCTTGTATAGATGAATGCGATCATATAATGGAAAGCGTTGGTTATCCTAAAGGCTTAATTAGATATGCAAGTGAAGATAATATTGATAAGAAAAAACCTTTTGAGTTTACAGCAAGGATAAAAGGATATTCTGCCGTTTTATTTATATTAACAGGTGTTTTAGTAGGAATGTTATTTTTAAGAAATGATGTTGAAGCGAGGGTTTTAAGATTACCTGGGCAATTATATCAACATAAAGAAAATAACATTATTAGTAATGTCTACACCTATAAAGTTATAAATAAAACTACAAAAGATATAAATGATGTTAGTTATAAATTACTATCTCACAAAGGAGAAATAAAACTTGTTTCAAACCATCATTTTATGATTCCTAAACAAGGTTTAGCAGAAGGAACTTTATTTATTGAAATAAATGAAGCTGGTTTAAAAGGCGATAAAGATAAGATTGAAATTGGTGTTTATAGTAAAGATAAATTAATTGAAACAACAATAACTAATTTTTTAGGACCTAGAAGTTATAAGTAATTAGGGTATTATTAGAAGCAAGAATAACGAAGTAATCTCTTTATTAATAAGATTAATTAATTCGTACAATAGTTAAAATTAGAACAAATGAAATTTAATTGGGGAACAGGAATTGTTATTGCAATTGTAGCTTTTATGAGCTTTATATTATATTTTGTAATTACTATGAGTACAGATAAATCTTATAGTTACGATTTGGTTACAGAAAAATATTATCAAAAAGAGCTGGGTTTTCAAGATGAGATTAATGCAGAGAAAAATGCCTTAGAATTAAAAGAAAAAATTACTGTTCAAAGAACCGAAAAAGGTTTAAAAATATCCTTTCCTAGAGCGTTTTCTCCGGAAGAAATTAAAGGAAAAGTGTTCCTATACAGACCATCTAATAAACAATTAGATTTTGAAATACCTATTTCAACTTCTAATACATATTTGCTCGTGCCTGAGAAACGTTTATTAGATGGTCGTTGGAACATTAAAATTGCTTTCAAATATAAGAATAAAGCCTATTTAATTAATAAGGAAATTCAATATTAATGTTTTTATCAGCAATTATATTTGGTTTATTGGGTAGTTTCCACTGTGTAGGTATGTGTGGTCCAATAGCATTTATGTTGCCAATAGATAGACAAAATAAAACAAAAGGTTTTTTTCAAATTTTAAGTTATCATTTAGGTAGATTGTTTACTTATAGTTTAATAGGGCTATTGTTTGGTTTTTTAGGTAAAGGTTTTTATTTCTTCGGATTTCAGCAACAAATTTCTATAATTATAGGTTTTTTAATGATTCTTTTCATTTTATTTCCAAGAATTTTTAAAAAAATAAATTTCTCAAAAAATATAAGTGGTCTTATTTTTAAGGTGAAGAATGCCTTAGGGAAAGAATTAAAAAAGAAAAGAAACGATACTTTTTTTACTATTGGTTTTTTAAACGGATTTCTGCCTTGTGGCTTAGTGTATATGGCTGTTTTTGCTGCGTTAGCAACAACAAATGCATTTTCTGGTAGTTTATATATGTTTCTATTTGGTTTAGGTACAATTCCTTTAATGACATCTGTTGTATATCTAGGTAATTTTACAAAAGGTACTTTCAGAAAAAAAATACAAAAAGCAATTCCTATTGTTGTCGTTTTTATTGGTTTTTTATTTATTCTAAGGGGTCTTGGTTTGGGAATTCCTTATATTTCACCTGCACCTGTTTTAGACCTTGTTTCTAACAATACTGTATGTCATTAATATTTAATTTACTTATTCAATAAAGAAATTCTTATTTTTCTGCTATTTAAGTATGTTAAATCTTTCTTTGAAGAAGAATTCATAACAATAAATATAATATATTTGATTTCTTTATAAAAAAATCCAGCTTTAATGAAGTTAATTTACATTAGATTTTGTCTTTTAGGTATCGTTTTTTTTTCATTAAAAAACCAAGCACAAGAGACGTTACCAATATATACAGATTATTTATCAGACAATGTTTTCTTGGTACATCCTTCTGCAGCAGGAATAGGTAATTCTAGTAAATTAAGGTTTACAGCAAGACAACAATGGGTTGGTGTACCAAATGCACCTGCTTTACAAACGGTAAGTTTTCATACAAAATTTGGCGAAGATTCTAATGCTGGTTATGGGTTGGTATTATTTAATGATAAAAATGGTTTCCATTCACAACAAGGTTTACAGGGTGCTTACACTTATCATTTACCAATGAGTACAAGTAAAATGTTTAAACAATTATCTTTTGGTTTGGCTTTTTCATTTGTTCAGAATCAATCAGATCAAAGAACTTTTTCTGGAGACCCGTCTGTAGCAGCAATTGTAGAAAGTACAAGTTATTACAATGCAGATTTTAGTTTGGCATATCATAGAGGAGGTTTGTCTTCTTATTTTACTGTAAAAAACTTATTTCTTACAGCTAAAAATAACTTAAACGTTCAAGAACCTTTAGATTTAAGAAATTATATTTTCTCTGCAGGTTACTATTTCGGTAAAGACAAATATGTTCAATTAGAACCTTCTATTATGGTTCAATTTAGAGAAGGTACTGGAGAGAAAATAGCCGATTTTAATATAAAAGCATACAAGACATTTTCTAACACTCAATTTTGGGCTGCTTTGTCTTATCGAAGAAATTTTGATATAAATAGTTTAGACGATTCTTCTTATATTTCACCAGTAATTGGTGTTAATTATAAGAATTTTATGTTCTCATATACACATACTAAACAATTAAATGAAGTTCTATTTGCAGATAGCGGTTTTCATCAAATCTCTATTGGATTCAATTTATGGACAAGAGAACAAAGAGGTGCAGCGTGTCCTAATATTAATGCAAACTACGGAAGCTTCTAAAAATCACTTTCGTTTACTTCTATGTTTTTGTGGTTTATGTTATGAAGTAAATTTTCTAAAGTAGTTTTATCTTTATTAATGTATAATTTATGTTTTGGTTGATGTTTAGCATCAATGTTTAATAAATTAAGTTGCTTTAAAACTGCTTTTGTTTGTCTTGCTACAGCCTCACCAGAATCAATAATTTTAATTTTAGAACCCACAATACTTTTTATTTGTGGAATTAAATAAGGGTAATGGGTACAGCCTAAAACTAAAGAATCTATATTATCGGCTATCATAGGTTCTAAATATAAAGACAATAAAGAGGTCATTTCTTTAGAATTTAATTTCCCACCTTCTATAAGTTCTACAAGTCCTTTTCCTACGGTTTCCTTTATTTTAATATCTTTTCTAATAGTGTTAGATGTTTTTTCAAACAAAGTGCTATTAAGTGTCCCTTTTGTGGCTAGAATTCCTATAATATTTGTTTTGGTAATTAAAGCGGCTGGTTTTATAGCAGGTTCAATTCCTATAAATGGAATTTTATATTTCTTTCTTAAGTATGTAATGGTATTTGTAGTAGCAGTGTTACAGGCAACAACAATAATTTTACAGTTTTTTTTAAGTAAAAACTCTGTATTTTTTATAGAAAGAGCAATAATTTCTTCAGTAGATTTTTCTCCATAAGGTGCATTTTTACTATCAGAAAGGTATACTGTATCTTCATTAGGTAGAAGAGTTATTACCTCTTTCCAAATAGATGTACCACCAACACCAGAGTCAAAAAAACCAATAGGAGAATTATTCGATTTCATATTTGTAAAAATAAAAAAACCTACTTTAAAAAAAGTAGGTTTCTATAATTTATTCTAAGAAGTTAGAATTATCTTACTTGTTGCTGTACTGGTTTGTCTTTTAATAAACCTAATTTAGCTTTAGCAGCTGTATATAAATCTTCACCTTTTTTAACGATTAAAGATTTTGCATCAAATACATATAAGATTCCTTTTGAAGCTGCAATGTCTTGAATTGCTTTTTCAGCTTTCTTAACTATTGGCTCTAAATCTTGTGCTTGTCTTTTTTGCATTTCTTGGTAAGCAGCTTGTTGTGCTTGATCAAAACGTTGCTTATCAACTTGTACTTCTTGAGCTCTTTGTTTATTTGTAGTTTCAGTTTGTGTAGCTTGTTCTGCACTATATTTCTGAACTTTAGCTTCTAATTTTTTCTTTAAACCTTCAATTTCACTTTGGTAAGATTTACCTAATTTTTCAAGTGTAGTTCCTAATGCTCTAGTTTCTGGCATATTGTCTATTACTCTTTGGTAATCTATATGACCTATTTTTTGTGCATTTGCAAAACCACTTACCCCTAAAGTAAATACAGCAATTAATAGTAATGTTTTAAAATTTTTCATTCTTGTTTTTAATTTAATTATTATTTTCTTGTTTTTCTTGCTCTTTCTTTGCGTCTTCTTTTTTCTTTTTCAATGCTTCTTTCTTTTTTCTAAGCAAATCTCTTTTTTCGTCTCTCTTTTTTAATAAATTTTTTCTTCTTTCTGCAGCAGCTTCTATTTTAGCTTTTTTTTCTGATATACTTTTAGCAACAGAGGCTTCTTTTTTTGCAAGAGTCTCTTTTTGTGTATCAGTAAGCTCTCTAGGAGCATTTCTCTCTTTTCTTTTAGCAGTTTTTTCATCTACTAACCTTGTTCTATCTATAGTTCCTAAAACGAGGTCGCTAATATCGTATTTTTTATTTGAATATAGCATTACTAACTCACTAGATTTATCAAAAACAAAATCATATTTTTTTCTAGCAGAAATACTTTGTATTGCATTGTAAACTTGATCTTGAATAGGCTTTACTAATTGCTTTCTTAACAAGAACATATCTCCTTTAGGACCAAAGTATAAAGATTCTAATCTTCTTAATTCATCTTGTTTTAAAGAAATTTCTTCTTCTTTCTCCTCTATAAGATCTTTCGTAAGAATAGCCTTTTCATTTGCTAGATCTGTTTTTAATACTTCTATAAACCTAGCTTCTTTATCTAATTTTTGTCGCCACTTAACCACTTTTTCATCCAAAGTATTTTGAGCTTCTAAATATTCTGGAACATTTTCTAGAATGTATTCCATATCTATATAAGCAATAATTTGATTTCTTTGAGACCAAGAAATACTAACCGTAAATAAAAGAACTGTAAATAAAAATATTTTTTTCATTTGTTAAGTATTTAGAAAAAACCGTGCCAAAAAAACTTTTGACATTACAAATGCACAGTTTTCTTAGAATTGTCTTCCGATAATAAAATGTGTTTGCCAACCAGATTTTTCTGTTTGCCCTGGTAATGGATCGAAACCATGAGCAAAATCGATTCCTAATAATCCAAATGCAGGCATAAATATTCTTACACCTAAACCAGCTGACCTTTTTAAGTTAAACGGATTAAATGTTCTAAAATTGTCATAAGAGTTACCCGCTTCTAAGAAACCTAATGTGTATATAGATGCAGAAGGAGCATCTGTAATAGAGTATCTAAGTTCTAATTGAAATTTATTATATATCGTTCCTCCAGAAACAGTAGATAATGCATTGTTTTCATAACCTCTTAAACCAACAGTTTCTCTACCGTCTAATTGAAATTGTGCAATACCATCTCCACCAACAAAATAACGTTCAAATGGTGTTTGGCCTAACTTATTGCTATAAAACCCTAAATATCCCATTTCTGCATTAGTCATTAAAACTAATTTATCTGTAAAAGCTGTATACCATTTACCTTTTGCATTTAATTTGTAGTATTCTAACCATTTAAATTTATCTGCTAAGAAATCATTTTGCTCTTCTGCTGTTAAATTATCTGGTTCTGTATAATCTTTATCCGTAAATAATGAATATGGAAGTGTTGCTTTAATACCAAAAGAGAATTCTGATCCATAAGTTGGGAAGATTAAACTTGGTCCTGCAGAACTTCTACTAAGGTTTATATTGTATGATAAGTTGTTTAAAGTACCATTGTTTAATATATTATCTCCAACTCTAAAACCATAATTCTTCAACTGAAAACTCTGGTAAGAAATTGTTTGAGATAATTGAAAGAAATCATCTGGCCATTTTAAACGTTGTCCTAATCCTATAGAAGCTCCTGTGATACCTAATTTTCTACTTTTATCAACATCAAATGTTTGCGGGTCTAATTGAAACTGATTAGATTGATATACAGAGAATGATAATGATTTTGGTTTTTTACCACCAAACCATGGTTCTGTAAAAGAAAAACTATAGGTATTATAGGTTCTACTAGATTGAAGTCTTAAAGATAATTTCTGACCATCTCCTGTAGGTAATGGTTTGTATGCATCTTTATTAAAAATGTTTTTTATAGAAAAGTTATTAAAAGATAACCCTAAAGTTCCAATAAAAGAACCACCACCATAACCACCTTGTAATTCTATCTGGCTTCCACCTTTTTCAATTACATTAAAGTTAATATCTGTAGTCTTATCTTGGTAATTTGGTACAACGTCTGGCGTTACATTTTGATCGAAAAAACCTAATTGGCCAATTTCTCTAATAGATCTAATAATTTCTCTTCTACTAAATAAATCTCCAGGTTTTACACGTAATTCTCTAAAGATTACATGGTCATTTGTTTTGTCGTTACCAGTTACTGTTACTTTTTTAATACGTGCTTTCTCGTCTTCTCTAATTCTTATTTCTACAGTAATAGAATCGTTTTTAACTCTTGTTTCTACTGCATTTACTTGAGAAAATAAGTAACCATTATTTTGGTATTCAGAAGAAATATCAAAAGATGTTGGCGAACCATCTCCATTAACACGTTCTTCTAAAACAGCTCCATTATAAACATCTCCTTTGTCTATTCTTAATATTTGACGCAATTGGTCATCTGTATACTCTTTGTTACCAACAAACAATATTTCTGCAAAACGGTATTGTCTACCTTCTTCTAAATCGATATTAATATCTATTGTATTATCTTCATTCCAAGAAATACCTTCCTTTAAAATACGTGCATCTCTGTAACCTAATCTACTGTATTTATCTAGTATTTTTTCAAGATCTTGTTGGTATTCTTCTTCTATATACTTAGAACCTTTCCAAAAACGACCAAAAAACTTTTCTTTGGTATTCTTCATTGTCTTTCTAAGTTTTTTCCCAGAAAGTGCGTCATTACCATTAAAGTTAATGTCTTTTACTTTAATTTTTTTTCCTTTATCGATAAAAACAGCCATGTTAACAATGTTAACGTCTGAGGTGTCTTTTTGTACATCTAAAGAGACTTTAGTTTTTAAGAAACCTTTGTCTGTATATTTTTTTGTGAAGTAATTTTTTGTGGTAACCAGAAGATTATCTGTTACCATTTTACCCAAGTTTAATTCGGCTTCTTTTTTAAGTTCCTTTGCTTTAGATCTTTTAACTCCGCTAATTTTTACTTGGTTTAATTGTGGAAGTTCTTTAACATCTAATTGAAGGTATATAGTGTTGCCATCTATTTTTGCTAAATAGACATCTACATCGCTAAATTGTTCACTTTCGTATAATTTTTTGATAGCACTTGTAAGCTTATCACCAGGAAGTTTAATTGTCTGTCCGTATCTAAGACCAGTAAAAACTCTAACGGTTTCTTCACTAAATTTTTTAAGTCCAGTAACAGAAATACCTCCTAAAATGTATTCTTTTCCTTTTTCAAAAGAAACAGCCTTTTTAGGAATTGTGTCTTTTTTAATTACAGATAAACTATCATTTTTAACTTGTGCACTTACATTGTAAGTAGAAAATAGTGCTATAAACACTACTACTGCAGAAAATAACTTCATATAAAATTTATTCTGTAATTTGTTCGCTTGTTTTTCCAAATCTTCGTTCTCTATTCTGATAATCTATGATTGCATCGTAAAAATGCTCTTCTCTAAAATCTGGCCAAAGTATATCTGTAAAATATAATTCAGCATATGCCATTTGCCACAATAAGAAATTACTAATGCGTTGTTCTCCACTAGTTCTTATCATTAAATCAACGTCGGGCAAATTAAACGTATATAAATGGTTATTTATAGTATTTTCATTAATTTCTTCAATATTAAGCTCTTTATTAACAACTTTTTTAGATATATTTTTAATTGTGTTAACAATTTCTTCTCGAGAACCATAGCTTAAAGCAAAAGTTAATACAATTTCTGTATTGTCTTTTGTTTGAGAAATAACGTCTGCTAAAACTTTTTGAGCTTTTTTTGGAAGGCTGGTAATTAAACCAATAGCATTTACTCTAACGCCATTTTTCATAAACTCGGGTAATTCTTTTTTCAAAGAATTAATAAGTAAACTCATTAAAGCGTCTACTTCTAGTTTTGGTCGGTTCCAGTTTTCTGTAGAAAAAGCATATAAAGTTATTGCTTCTATATTTACTTGAGAGGCTGCTTTTACAGATTCTCTAACGGCAGTTAATGCATTTCTGTGGCCAAAAATTCTATTCATCCCTTTACCTTTTGCCCAACGGCCATTGCCATCCATAATAATAGCAACGTGTTTTGGCACTCTTTGTAAATCGATACTTAGTTTTTTATCCATATTTTTTTATAATCCAGTTGTGTAACAAGCGGGTCTACCAAAGGTGTATATTAAAGATACTCCTGTAAACATATACCAATCATTACTATTTCCTTCTATATTTAAAGTTAGATCATTTTCTGAAACATAATCTAAATCATCTTCAAAAGTATATCTAAATTTTGTTTCTAAAGCAAAAGCAAAGTTACCTGCTAGTTTAGACTTAAAGCCAATACCAATTGGTACTGCAAATGTTGTTTTTTTGTCAAAAATATCTTCTCCTACCGTATTTTGTCCTGAAACGTAAGAGTAATTAAATGCAGCAAGTTCTATTAATATATAAGGTGTCCAGCTTTTGTCTTCAGATGAAATGTCATATTCATAGAAATTATATTCCATTCCTAGTGCAACTTCATTAATTGTATTAGAGAAGTTTAAATTTCTATTTCTTCTAAAATCGGTGTCGGCATCTGCGTCTTCTCCTTTTATTGGTAAATAAGAAAAAGTTCCTTTTAATGCAATTCTAGGGTTGTAGTTGTATTTAAAAAATACGTTACCTGCTAGTTGATTTGGGTAAATGTAGTTCGTTCTACCAATGTCTCCAACATAGTTTGTGCCTCCTAAAGAGAGGCCTAGTTCATATACTTGACCTAATGTTATTGAGGAAAAGCTAATAAATACGATAAATAATATACTTTTTTTCATTCTAAAAAATGGCGAGCAAATATAGGAATTTCAATTTGCTTTATAAAGTTAATACTCAGTCTTTTTTGAATAACAACTTTTAAGCCTTTTTATTGTTTGTGTTCATTAAAGATTAGTTTCATTTCTAGTGTCTTCTCCCCATAATAATTTACTACGTAATGTTTGTAAAAAAGATTGATTATTAGGAATGATACTTTTAATTGTAAATGCTGCTTTTTCTATAAAAACTTTTGTGTTTTCTGCAACTGTAGTAATTCTAGAGTCTAATGAAATTAAAAATTCTTTTTCCCTAGAATCTACTTCTAATTGAATAGAAGTTTCATCGGAAATAACCATAGATCTAGCATTTAAATTGTGTGGTGCAATTGGTGTAATTACTAAATTTTTAGAATCTGGTGAAATTACAGGGCCATTACAACTTAAAGAATAACCTGTAGAACCTGTTGGTGTAGCAATTATTAAACCGTCTGCCCAATAATTAGTTAAATAATCATTATTTAAATTAGTTCTTACACCAATCATAGAAGTTGTGTTTTTTCTTGCAATTGTAACTTCGTTTAATGCGAAATTAAGTTCAGAAAATTCTTCTGTTTTTGGTGTTGTTTTTATAGATAAAAGGGTTCTTTCTTGTACAGAATATTCTCCTTTTAATATTAATTCTACACTTTCTGTTATTGTTTTTTTGTTGATTGTTGCAAGGAATCCTAAACGGCCAGTATTTATACCTAACATTGGTATTCCTAAATCTCTTATATAGGTTACTGCTCTTAAAATTGTACCATCGCCACCTAAGGTAAACATAAGGTCAAAAGAATCGTCTAAATCATTAAAATGAGAAAATGTAGGATATTTTTTAGTTAAAATATCGCCTTCAACTAATAAATTATAAAACTTCTCTTCTATAAAACAAACAATATTATTCTTTTCTAGAATAGCTAAAAGAATTTTAATTTCTCTTTCTGCTGAAATGGAATAAGATTGTCCGTAAACTGCTACTTTTTTCAAACCTATAAAATGTTTTAATTTTTTATTACTTTTTATTGATGTATTTCTTTGTTTAAAAATTACATTTCTAAATATCTCTGTAAATAGTCAGATCTGTTTTTTAAATCTTCTAGATAAATGTCGTTTTCATGAGTAGAAATTATTTTATAATCATACCTTCTAAACGTATGCATAATTTCGTGAATATCTTCTGCCTTAACTTTAAGTGTAATTTGAACTAAACTTTGTTGTTTTTCAGAAATATACAAACCTAGTAATTTACCTCCGTTAGATTCTACAATTTGTGTTACTTCACTCATAGAATAATCATCCTCTAATTTTTCTATAATTAAGGTTTCACTATCTTCAATCATAAATGGGCTTGTAGAAAAAACATCTAAAACATCACACAAATCATAATAACCTATATAGTCCTTTTCTTTGTTAATTACAGGAATAATAGTAGTGTCATTATCTGCAAAAATTTTTAAAAGTTCTAAAACAGTAGCTTTGTCATCTGCAAAAAAAGAATTTAGCAAATGTGTGTAAGCAACTAATTCATCAGTCTTATTTTCTATTGTTTGAATATCATCTTGGGCAAAACAGCCTAGTATTTTATTGTTTTCTACCACAGCAAAATGTGTGATCGGAAAATTATCAAACAACTTTTTAGCAGTTTTTACACTACTTTTTAAGCTTAATGGTTTTATTTCATTTAGTATGTAGTCTGTAATATTCATGCTTTACGAATATAGGATAAAATGATTTAATAATTTATCTTTGTAGTCTAATTTTAGACAATGACAAAGTTAAGTGTAAATATTAATAAAATAGCAACTTTAAGAAACTCTCGTGGCGGAAATGTGCCAAATTTATTAAAAGTTGCTGCAGATATAGAAAGTTTTGGTGGGCAAGGAATTACAATTCACCCAAGACCAGATGAAAGACACATTAGATACCAAGATGCTAGAGATTTAGTTTCTGTTGTAAAAACAGAATATAATATAGAAGGAAACCCTATTAAATCTTTTATTGATTTAGTTTTAGAAACAAAACCAACACAAGTTACTTTAGTACCAGATTCTATTCATGCAATTACTTCTAATGCAGGTTGGGATACTATAAATCATCAATCTTTTTTGCAAGAAGTTGTTAAAGAATTTCAACAAAATGGTATTAGAACTTCTATTTTTATTGATACAGATTTAAAACTAATTGAAGCTGCTGCAAAAACAGGAACAGACAGAATAGAATTATACACAGAGGAATTTGCTACACAGTTTCATTTAGGAAATAAAGAAGCAATAAAACCATATACAGAAGCTGCTATTTTAGCACATAAATTAGGTTTAGGTATTAATGCAGGACATGATTTAAGCTTAGATAATATTAAATTTTTCAAAGATAATATTCCTAATTTGGCAGAAGTTTCTATTGGGCATGCATTAATTGCAGAGAGTTTGTATTTAGGTTTAGAAAATGTTGTAAATATGTATTTACATAAAATGAAATAGTTTTTAGTTCTATTATTTTAAACGCATTAAAAGAAGAAAAATGACAAATAATCTAATTTTACATTCAACTATAAAAGGTGAAGGAATACCGTTATTAATTTTACACGGTTATTTTGGAATGTCTGATAATTGGAAAACGTTAGGAAATCAATTTTCAGAAGCCTTTCAGGCTCATTTAATAGATCAAAGAAACCACGGTAGAAGTTTTCATGAAGATGAATTTAATTATGAGGTTCTAGTAGAAGATTTATATCGTTATATTCAGTTTTATAAATTAGAAAAAGTTTATATAATTGGGCATTCTATGGGCGGCAAAACGGCAATGTTATTTGCAGTTACATACCCAGATTTAGTTAAAAAATTAATTATTGTAGATATTTCTCCAAGAGAATATCAACCACATCACAATGCCATTTTAGCAGGTTTAAATTCGATAGACTTTTCTGTAGATAATTCTAGAGGAAAAGTAGATAAAAAATTAGCAGGGTTAATTCCAGAATTAGGTGTTCGTCAATTTTTATTAAAAAACGTTTATTGGAAAGAGAAAGGGCAACTTGCTTTTCGCTTCAACTTAGAATCGCTTACTAAAAACAACGCAGAAGTTGGTGAAGCTTTACCTTCTTTTACTGTTTATGAAAACGATACGTTGTTTTTAAAAGGAGAAAAATCTGATTATATTACAGAAAATGAAGAAGCAATTATAGAAGCACATTTTCCAAGTTCTAAAATTATAGAAATTAAAAATGCAGGTCATTGGTTACACGCCGAAAATGCAAAACAATTTTACAGTGAAGTTTGTAAGTTTTTAAAGTAAATTTTTAGTTTTTAGAACAGGCTTAAAATTTCTAAGATAGTTTTATCAATAAAATTTCAATATATTTATAAATGAAGAAATTAATTACACTTTTATTTATTTTAGGTTTTAGTTTAACTTATTGTCAGAATAAATCGATAAACCTAAATTTAAAAAAAGACAGAAACTCGTGGGAAAAACTTACTTACGATTTAGGTAATATGGCAGGTGGTATGGGATATGCCTATACAAGACCATTGCATTGGAAAAAGAAACAGTTTGCAGAATTTGGCTATGTAGCTGCAGGAACTGCTGCTTTGTATACAATAGATGACAATGTAGATACTTGGGCAAATGGTTGGCGAAATGATGTGCCACGTTGGTTAACAAACTACGGGAACGATATTGGAAGCCCGAATAATAATTTTATGCTAACAGGTGCCGTTTACTTAACAGGTTTGTTTACAGACGACCCAAAATTAAGAAGAACTGGTGTCTTATTAATTTCTTCTGCAGCAGCTTCTGGTTTATTACAACAAATATCTAAAAGAATAATTGGTAGAGCAAGACCAAGAGTAGATGTAGGTAAAAGCTCTTTCGATCCGTTTCATATAGATAGAGTTTTTAATTATGATTCTTTTCCTTCTGGGCACACAATGTTAGGTTTTACAAATGCATATGCAATAGCAAAAAACTTTGATAGTCCTTGGGTAAAAGCAGGTTTGTATACAATTGGTTCTTTACCAGGAATAGCTAGAATTATAGATCGTTTTCATTGGATTTCTGACGTTGCTTTTTCAACAGCAATTAGTATTTTTATTGTAGAAGCAATAGATAGGTTTTTAGATACCAAATACGATGAGAAATACAATGACAAAAGAAAGCAAAAAAAGGTAGCTTGGGACTTGCAAGTTACGCCGCAAAGTTTTGGTGTAACTATGAATTTTTAGAAACAGCTTCTCTATAAAAAGATTTTGTAAACGTATTTTACTCTGCTATTTCTCCTCTATGTGGTTTTAATGCATCTCTAAATGTTTTCATATTTATTTCATCAACAATAATAAATGCTGAAGATAACATAGGATTTATTTCTACAATATCAATTTCATGAAAATTTAATTTTTCTAAATTGGCAAATTCTCTTAAGTGAATTGTATGGTGTTTAGCTGTTTCTTTGCCATCTTCACCTCTAAAATCCCACAATAATTTTATCTTTCTACTCATAATTTAATCATTTATAAAAATAAATAAGGTACCCGCTTTAAAACTGATTTCTATTTTATTTTCTATTGCTTTATTTCTAGTTCCTATTCTCTTGCCAAAAACTAAATCTTCTTTATCTAAAGAATATTGTAGGCCACTTGTTGTAATTCCTTTAGTTTCTGGAAACGGAATTAAAGAAACCGTTTTGTCTTTACAGTTTTTAACTACTGTATTGTTGTCTGCTAAAAAGTAATATCCATGGTTGTCGAAAAAAGTAAGTTTTAATTTTTCTTTCCATTGAATAACGGTATTTAGATTTCCTAAAAAATGATCTTGTTCCTTTCCGCTTGCTCCAAAAACATCTATATTTTTAAAACCTTTTTTAAATAAGATTTTAAGTATTTTATCAAAATCTGTAAAGTTTTGGTCTGGTGTTTCTATAACTTCTATTTCCTTCGGAATATTTTCTAGAGAATCGAAATCACCAGAAATAAAATGAGGTGTAATTTTTTGTTGTTTTAAATATTGATAAGCACCATCTGTAGCACAAATAACTTCATACTGAGAGAGAATAGGTAGTTTTTTTGGAACTTCGCCATTTAGTAATAAAAAAACTTTTTTAGTTTGCATACAATGCAAAAATACCCATTTCATAATTAATGAAATGGGTAATAACTTTAATAATAAAGATGTTTATTTATTTTTCTTTTAGAATTAAACCAATAATACCTATACGTGCAACTAAAAAAGTTAGCATACCAAAAGCAGGAGAAAGTAAAGCTATTTTTAATCCACCTGCTAAGATTTGGTTAGAGAACCCCGAGGAAATAGAAATAGCGTCAAATGCTCCTATTAAACCAAGCATCATTCCTAAAAAACCCCATACTAAAGCAAATAAACTTACGGATTTAATTAATTTTAATCCTTTTTCATTTTTATCATTCTTAATAAAAACTTTTATAATTAATACAATACAAATAATTAAGGTAATTAAAATTGTATACATAAATAATGGACCACCATCGTTCAATAAATTCATAGGTAATAATTTCATAATAAGTTATTTTAGTTATTAATATGAATCAAATATATTTTAAATTCACCTCTAATACTTTTAAAAACGATGGTTGAATATATTATATGACTAAACTACTAATTAATTGCAGCTTTTAACAAAAATAACTTAATTTGGTAGAAAAGGTTAGTTTTCGGGTATTTTGCCTCAAAAAAAAGTGAGGTATTAAAAAATACATGATATTGGTAAATTATTAAAAAGGATGAACACATATATTAAATTACTACTAACCGTACTTTTTCATTTATTTTTTTGGATAGTAGTTTATTTTTTTTACACTTATTTTCTTGGTTATGGAAGCTTTAATATTAATTATGTAAATTCATTTTCATGGTTTTTAATGCCAAGTACAATTACTGCTAGTTATTTTTTTTTATATTATTTATTTCCGAACTATCTTCAAAAAAAGAAATACTTTTTATTTATTCTCTACGGTATTTATACATTTATAATTGCTAATTGCGCTATAATTTTATCAATTTTATTTGGTTTTATTTTTTTAGATAAGTCTGGGAATCAAACCGTTATTCCTTTAACAAAAGGTTTGCCTTATATAGTTTTTGGTACCTATTTAATTATACTTTTTGCTATTGTTATTGGCTTAATGGTATTCAATTATTTAGATCAAAAGAAAAATGAAGATTTAAAAACCAAATTTCTACAAACACAATTGCAATTGAAAGAACAAGAATTAAAGTTTTTAAAAATGCAAATTCATCCACATTTTTTATTTAATTCTTTAAATACTATTTATGGTTTTGCACTTCAGAAAGCAGAAGAAGCGCCAGAAATGATTTTAAAATTATCTAATTTGCTAGATTATATATTATATCAAGTAGAAAAACCAAAAGTTTCTTTATTGGACGAAATAAATCATTTAGAAGATTATATTTCATTAGAAAAGATGCGTTTTCATGATACTCTAAAAGTGAGTTTTAGTAAAGAGAATCTAAACGATAATCTTCAGATTCCTCCAATGTTATTAATTCCTTTTGTAGAAAATAGTTTTAAACATGGAGAAATTATTGATGGGGTTTTGAAAGTTGATATTCATTTAAAAATAGAAAATAATTACTTGTTTTTCGAAGTTGTAAATTCATCTACTAAAAAAGAAGAAACAAATGAAGGAATTGGTTTAGTTAATATTAAAAAACGTTTAGAAATGTTATATCCAGAAAAATATCAACTAGAAATAGTTGATAAAAAAGATGCGTTTAAAGTGTCCTTAAAAATTGAATTTTAATAAATAGTGTCTTTTCTACCTTTGTAGGAGAAATCAGATAATGTCACTCAACGTTTTGTTATAACTGTTATGTGACTTCTTACGCTGTTCGAAGTGACAAGTTTTGGAGGCTTTTTCCTCCCAGTTTGTCTTTTCGACAGAAAGAGGAACGTATGAAGAGGAACCTCAATTTCTTTTAATCTAAAATTATAAAAATAAATAGCTTTAAGATGAATACTGTTAATTGTGTTATTGTAGATGATGAGCCAGTTGCAAGAAAGATAATAGAATCTTTTGTGGCTAAAATTCCGAATTTAATTTTGGTGAAAAGTTGCAAAAATGCCATGGAAGCATTCGAAATTGTAAACTCACAACATATAGATTTATTCTTTCTAGATATTAATATGCCAGATGTATCTGGTTTATCTTTAGCAAAATCAATTAACCAGAATTCTAAAATTATTTTTACAACAGCTTATAGAGAATATGCTATAGATGGTTTCGATTTACAAGCAGTAGATTATTTACTAAAACCAATTGCTTTCGATCGATTTTTACAAGCTGTCAACAAGTTTTTTCAAGGAATTTCGGTTATAGAAAGCGATGTGAAAATTGTAGAAAATACTATTAAAAACGATTTTGTTTTTGTTCGTTCTGATAGGAAAATGGTTAAAATTAATTTTGATGAAATTTTCTACATAGAAAGTTTGTCTGATTATATAAAAATCTATGTAACAGATAAAATAATTACAACAAGAGAAACAATTAGTAATATAGAAACAAAATTACCAGCTAAGAATTTTCTAAGAATTCATAGATCTTATATTGTAAATCTTAATAAAGCAGCTTCATATACTAATGAATTTATAGAAATTGGTAAAAATGCAATTCCTATAAGTAGAACGTATAAAGAAAATGTACTTAAAAAGTTGACAGAAATTTCATAGAAATAGTTTTATCTTTGATGCAAATTTTAGATATTGAATACAGCACAATTTATTCCAGAAATACTTACAGAAAATATAGAAAAAGCAAATTTTACTTGGCAAACACCTAGTAATATTGCATTGGTAAAATATTGGGGAAAAAGTAATCCTCAAATGCCTAAGAATGCTTCTATTAGTTTTACTTTAAATAATTGCCATACCATTACTACTATAGCGTTTTCTAAAATAGAAAGAACGGCAGAAGTGAAATTCGATTTGTTTTTTGAAGGAAAAGAAAAGGAAGAATTTAAACCTAAAATTGCAGAATTTTTTAAAAGAGTACAAGAATATTGTCCTTATATTTTTAATTATAAGATGACAATCAATTCAGAGAATTCTTTTCCTCATTCTAGCGGAATAGCTTCTTCTGCAAGTGGTTTAAGTGCCATTGCAATGTGTTTAATGAGTTTAGAGAATGAATTAAACCCAAGTATAACTCAAGAATTTATTAATAAAAAAGCTTCTTTTTTAGCACGTTTAGGTTCTGGAAGTGCAAGTAGAAGTATAGAAGGTCCTTTGGTTGTTTGGGGAAATCACCCAGAAATAGCGGAAAGTTCAGATTTATTCGGAGTTCAATTTCCTTACAAAGTACATTCAGTTTTTAAAAATTACCAAGACGCAATTTTATTGGTAGATAAAGGAGAAAAAGTTGTTTCTAGTACCGTTGGGCATAATTTAATGCACAATCATCCGTATGCAGAAAGTCGTTTTACGCAAGCAAATGATAACTTAGGTAAAATTTCAGAAATCCTTCAAAATGGAGATCTAGAAGCATTTGTAAGTTTAGTAGAAAGTGAAGCATTAACGTTGCATGCAATGATGATGACAAGCAATCCTTATTTTATTTTGATGAAACCAAATACATTAGAAATTATTAATAAAATTTGGAAATATAGAGCAGAAAATAAAAGTAATATTTGTTTTACTTTAGATGCAGGCGCAAATGTACATGTGTTATATCCAGAGAATGAGAAGGACTCTGTGAATAATTTTATAGAAAACGAATTAGCAAATTACTGCCAGAATAAGCAGTTTATTTATGATTCTGTAGGTTTTGGTGCGAAAAAAATATAATTTAAAACAATGTTTTATGAGAATTATTTTAATGTTTTTATTTATTAGTTGTTTTTCTTTATCTAAGCTTTCTGCTCAAGAAAAAAAGTGGTTAGACGCAAATGAAAACAGTACAACTAAAGAAAAAGCTGTTTATTATAGAGTTTTTTCGAAAGATAAGAAAGAGCAGCAACTTGTTGTAGACTTTTATATTTCTGGTGAAAAAGCAAAAGAAATATATTTTATTGAAGGAAAGAAGCAAGGTAAATATGTACAGTTTTATACAACTGGCGAAGTAGAAACTACCGGTGTATTTGAAAACGGACTTAGAGATGGCATGTGGAAGATGTATTCTAAAAGAGGTAAAATAAAAGAAAAAGGAAAGTACGTAAAGGGCGAAAAAACAGGTGTTTGGAAAACTTTTTATAAGAATAATTAATAAAGATTTGTTAACTTAGAAAGTTGTATTTTTGTAACGTTATGAAGAAAACTATGAAAGGACCATTATTTTACGCTAAAATTTTGCTGTTTGGAGAATACGGAATTATAAAAGATTCTAAAGGATTAGCAATACCTTTTAATGCATACAGAGGAGCTTTAAAAACTTCAGAAAACCTTTCGGGAAAATCATTAAAATCTAATGAGAACTTACATCGTTTTTACATTTATTTATCTAATTTAAAAACAGATATTGTTTCATTTAATTTAATGGCTTTTAAAAAGGATGTTGAAGAAGGAATGTATTTCGATTCTTCAATACCACAAGGTTATGGTGTAGGTAGTTCTGGTGCTTTAGTAGCATCTATTTATGACAAGTATGCTTCAGATAAAATAACAGTATTAGAAAATTTAACCAGAGATAAATTATTAAATTTAAAATCAGTTTTTGCTTTAATGGAATCTTTTTTTCATGGTAAAAGTTCTGGTTTAGATCCTCTAAATAGTTATTTAAGTTTACCAATATTAATTAATTCTAAAGACAACGTAGAGCCCGCAGGAATTCCTTCACAAAAGGAAGGTAAAGGAGCTGTGTTTTTATTAGATTCTGAACAAATTGGTGAAACAGAACCTATGGTAAACATCTTTATGAACAAGATGAAAAACGAAGGTTTTAGAAAAATGATTAGCGAAGAATTTTCTACAACAACAGATGCCTGTATTGAAGATTTCTTACAAGGAAACGTTAAATCTTTATTTGGTAATGTAAAATCATTATCTAAAATTGTTTTAACAAACTTTAAACCAATGATTCCTGCTGCTTTTCATAAGGTATGGGAAAAAGGCCTTTCTACAAACGACTACTATTTAAAATTATGTGGTTCTGGCGGAGGTGGTTATATTTTAGGTTTTACAGAAGATTTTGCTAAAGCTCAAAAAAGTTTAAAAGATTATAAACTAGAATTAGTTTATAGATTTTAAAGCGTTTTATGAGTATTTCAAAGGCAAAAAGAATAACACTTAAATTTCTTAGTTTGTTTTCTGCTGTAAGAGGTTATAATATTTTGGTTTTAATATTTGCTCAATACTTAGCAGCTATTTTTATTTTTTCGCCAACAAAATCTCTAAAAGATGTTGTTTTCGATTTACATTTATTCTTTTTAGTTTTAGCTTCAGTTTTTGTAATTGCTGGTGGTTATATTATAAATAATTTCTATGATGCTAAAGTAGATAAGATTAACAGACCTGTAAAAGCTGGGTTAGATAATTACATAAAGCAATCTACTAAATTAAGATTGTATTTTCTTTTAAATTTTATTGGTTTTTGCTTCGGAATTCTAATTTCTTGGAGAGCAGCATTGTTTTTTGCAATGTTTATTTTTGCAATCTGGTTTTATTCGCATAAATTAAAAAAGCACCCGTTTTTAGGTGTAGTTTCTGCTACTGTGCTTACTGTTTTACCTTTTTTTGCAGTTTTTGTTTACTTCGGTAACTTTTCTATAATGATATTGTTTCATGCAAGTTTCTTGTTTTTAGTAATTATGGTTCGCGAGTTAATAAAAGATTTACAAAATATAAAAGGTGCAATTGCTAATAATTACAATACGTTTCCTGTGGTTTATGGAGAAAAGAAAACAAAACAATTATCAATCCTATTATTAATTTTTACTATTATTCCTATTTCAATTTTATTTAGTTACCCAGCGTTAAGTTACATGCGCTATTATTTCTATTTTGCTTTAATAGTCTTGTTGTTTGTTGGTTTTTCTCTTTGGACATCTAAAACAAGAAATGACTATAGAACACTACATAATATTTTAAAACTCTTATTATTTATTGGTGTCTTATGTTTAATTTTTATTGATACTTCACTATTGTTAGATAAAGTGATTAATAGATTGAACTAGAATTCAAGAATATAACTACCTTTGCAAAAATTTTTATAATGAATTCAAATAATAACTCGTCGAGAGGACGACAAGACGGTAAAAAAAGTACTCCTCTAAGTAGAAAAAGTAGTTCTTCAAGTAAAAAGAGCACACCTTTAAGTAGAAAGAGTCCTAAGAAAACTTTTACCAAAATTAAAGAAGCTCCAAAATCTGACGAATCTACAGGAATCCGTTTAAATAAATACATTGCCAATTCTGGTATGTGTTCTAGGCGTGAAGCAGATACATATATCGAGCATGGTAGTGTTGAAGTAAATGGAAAGTTAGTTACAGAAATGGGGTACAAAGTACAGCCAGATGATATTGTACGTTTTGATGGAACAAGTATTACACCAGAACAAAAAAGATATATTTTATTAAACAAACCTAAGAATTACATAACTACCATGGACGATGAACGTGGTAGAAAAACAGTTATGGATTTAATATCTGATGCATCAAAGGAAAGAATTTATCCTGTTGGGCGTTTAGATAGAAA
Organism: Polaribacter sp. PL03; assembly: GCF_033875165.1. NCBI lineage: Bacteria > Pseudomonadati > Bacteroidota > Flavobacteriia > Flavobacteriales > Flavobacteriaceae > Polaribacter > Polaribacter sp. PL03. Next base: position 56,271 of record NZ_JAWZSV010000003.1, read on the forward strand.
TACTACTGGTTTGTTATTGTTTACGAATGATGGGGATTTAGCAAAAAAGTTAACACACCCAAAACATAATGTACGTAAATTATACCACGCTTCTTTAGATAGAAAACTAGATTTAAAAGATTTAGAAAAATTACGTGGAGAAGTAATTATCGAGGGTAAAAAAGTATTTATTGATGCTATTTCTTATGTAGATGGACAACCAAAGTCTGAAGTAGGAATTGAAATTCACTCTGGTAGAAATAGAATTGTACGTAAGATTTTTGAACACCTTGGTTACAAGGTAAGTAAATTAGATAGAGTTATTTTTGCTGAATTAACTAAGAAAAATTTACCAAGAGGTAGATGGAGAGAGTTAACGAATCAAGAATTAAGTAATCTTCAAATGTTGAAGTAAATCTATTTTATTATAATATAAAAAACCTTTTAGATGTAAAATCTAAAAGGTTTTTTTATGCCTTCAAAACAATAAAGTCTACCAATCTTGCAGCTAAATTACTTGTATGATTGTCAATATCTAAATCTGGGTTTAATTCTGCAATATCACAAGAAATTACTTTTTTACTTTGTAATAAATACGTTAGAACTTGATACACAAAATTAGGTGTAAAACCGAGTGGAGAAGGAGCACTAACACCAGGTGCATAAGCAGAAGAAAAGCCGTCTAAATCTATTGTAATGTATAAATAATCTACTTTTTCGATGAAAGTATTTAACTTTCTTTTTAAGTTATCATTAAAGGTTTCACATTCGAAACTAGAAACAAAAGAAACTTTATTTGCTGCTGCAGTTTCAAACAATTCTTTGGTATTAGATTGTTGCTGAATTCCGATTGCAAAGTAACTAGCCGTTTTATTTTCTGATAAAATCTGATTGAATGGAGTTCCAGAATTTGGTTGTGTGTCTACAGTTCTTAAATCGAAATGAGCATCAAAATTTATAATGCCTATTTTATTTTTTGCTGATGATTTTAGAGCATCTTTAATCCCGTTAAAACTAGCATAAGCAATATCATGTCCGCCACCAATGGCAATAGGTAAAATGTTATTGGTAATTAATTTGCTAATGGTTTTAGAAAGTGCTTTTTGACAATCTTCTAAATGATTGTTAACACAAATGACATCACCAAAATCTGTAATTGTTTTATTTTCAAAATGAATTGGAAGTTTACCAAGTTTATTTCTTACGCTTTTCGGACCTTTTCTTGCGCCAATTCTTCCTTGGTTCCTTCGAACACCTTCATCACAAACATACCCAACCAAACCTATATTTGTAGAATTATCAACTTTAAAATCTTCAATATTAGCAACTTTTATGTCCTGATGCCAATATTGATTTACAAGTTTAGAAATTCTACCAAAGTAGTTGTTTTTATTCCCTGCATTATAATCGATTTTTAAACCTTTAAAGAATTCCATTTTATGTTTTTTTAATTTCTTCTCCTTTTAAAAATACTTTTTCAATTTGATGATTACCAAAAGAATACGGAATAAAGTTATAGGAGTTAATTTCTTTGGTCAAAATTAGATTCGCTAATTTCCCTTTTGTAATAGTACCTACTTTTTCCTGTAAATTCATTGCATAAGCACCGTTAATTGTGGCTGCATTAATTGCTTCTTCAGGTGTCATTTTCATTTTTATACAAGCAGTAGCAACTACAAAATTCATGTTTCCAGAAGGTGTAGAGCCAGGGTTGTAGTCTGTGGCTAATGCTAAGGGCAAACCTGCGTCTATCATTTTTCTAGCAGGTGTATACGGAATGTTTAAAAAATAAGAACAACTTGGTAAAGCAACAGGCATTGTTTTGGTGTTTTTTAAAGCATCAATATCTTCTGTTCTCATTTCTTCTAAATGATCTACAGATAAAACGTTGTGTTTAATTCCTACTTGAATTCCTCCGATAGTAGTAAACTGATTTACATGAATTTTACCTTGTAAACCATATTTTTTTCCAGCTTCTAAGATTTGATGTGTATCATTAACCGAAAAATAACCAGTTTCACAGAAAATATCTATAAAATCTGCTAAATTTTCTTTCTGAATAGTTGTTAGAATGTCGTTAATCAACATTTGTAAATAAGCACTTTTATTATTTTTATATTCAGCAGGAACAGCATGTGCACCCAAGAAAGTAGCTTTAATTTCTATAGGATAATTCTGCTTTAATCTTCTAATAACACGTAATATTTTAAGTTCAGCGTCTTTTGTTAAACCGTAACCAGATTTAATTTCTACAGCACCAGTACCTAACTGTATAATTTCTTCTAACCTTACTTTACTTTGGTTGTATAAATCTTCTTCGGATGTTTGCTGTAATTTTTTAGCTGAATTTAAAATTCCGCCACCATTTTCTGCAATTTCTTTGTAGGAAAATCCTTTTATTCTATCTACAAATTCACTTTCTCTATTGCCAGCATACACTAAATGTGTATGAGAATCGCACCAAGATGGTAATATCATTCTTCCTGTTGCATCAATGGTTTTAAAAGTTGTTTTAGGGCAGTTTTTCATCAAACCATAATCAGCAATTAATCCGTTTTCAACTAATAAAAAAGCATTTTTAATGGTTGGTAAAATGTTCATTTCCTTACCAGAAAGAAAATCTACCGCTTTTTCTCTAACCTGAATTAATTCTTTAATATTTATAAAAAGTACATTCATTAAAATAGGTCTTTTAATAGGTTTTCATTTACTAAATTAGGTAAAGTAACTTTTAGATTTGGCGTTCTTTCCATTTCTCTTTTGATGGCAAAAATAGCCTCATCATTTCTAGCCCAACTTCTTCTAGCAATTCCGTTGTTTACATCATAAAAAAGCATGTTTTTTAATTTTTCTTCGGCTTCTTTTGTGCCGTCTAACAACATCCCGAAACCACCATTCATTACTTCTCCCCAGCCAACGCCGCCGCCATTGTGAATAGAAACCCAAGTGGCACCTCTAAAACTATCTCCAATTACATTATGAATTGCCATGTCTGCTGTAAATTTACTTCCGTCATAAATATTAGAAGTTTCTCTAAAAGGAGAATCTGTACCACTAACATCATGATGATCTCTACCTAAAATTACTGCTCCAATTTCTCCTTTAGCAATTACATTATTAAAAGCTTCTGCTATTTTTATGCGTCCTTCTGCATCAGCATATAAAATACGTGCTTGTGAGCCAACCACCATTTTATTCGATTTTGCATTTTTTATCCAAGTGATATTATCTTGCATTTGCAATTGAATTTCCTTTGGCGAATTTTCCATCAATTCTTGTAGAACAGTTGCAGCAATTTCATCCGTTTTGTCTAAATCTTCTGTTTTTCCAGAAGCACAAACCCATCTAAAAGGGCCAAAACCATAATCGAAACACATAGGACCTAAAATATCTTGCACATAAGAAGGATATTTAAAATCGATATTATTTGCTGCCATTACATCTGCACCAGCTCTAGAAGCTTCTAATAAAAAAGCGTTTCCGTAATCAAAAAAGTAGGTTCCTTTTTTAGTGTGATTATTAATTGATTTTGCATGTCTTCTTAAAGATTCTTGAACTTTTTCTTTAAATAATTCTGGATTTTCTCTTATCAAAATATTTGATTCTTCATAAGAGATATCCGCAGGATAATAACCACCTGTCCAAGGAATATGAAGCGATGTTTGATCTGAACCAATATGAATAAAGATATTTTCTTCATCAAATTTCTCCCAAACATCAATAATATTTCCAATAAAAGCGATGGAAACAACCTCGTTATTTTTTTGAGCTTCTAAAGTTCTATCAACAAGAACATTTATATCATCAATTAAAACATCTACCCAACCTTGTTCGTGTCTTTTTGTAGCAGCTTTTCTGTTAACTTCTGCGCAAATTGTAATACATCCTGCAATGTTTCCAGCTTTTGGTTGTGCGCCACTCATGCCACCTAAACCAGCAGTTAAAAATATTTTTCCATTCGGATTTTCATCCTTTTTTAATATTTTTCTAAACGCGTTCATCACCGTAATTGTAGTTCCGTGTACAATTCCTTGCGGACCAATATACATAAACGAACCAGCCGTCATTTGTCCGTATTGTGTAACACCTAAAGCATTAAACTTTTCCCAGTCGTTGGGTTTTGAATAATTCGGAATCATCATTCCGTTAGTTACTACAACTCTTGGTGCGTTTTTAGAAGAAGGGAATAAGCCCATTGGATGACCAGAATATAAATGCAATGTTTGTTCTTCGGTCATTATTGCCAAATATTGCATCACTAAAAGATATTGCGCCCAATTCTGAAAAACAGCACCGTTACCACCATAGGTAATAAGTTCTTCTGGATGTTGTGCCACATCCGGATTCAAGTTATTTTGAATCATCAACATTAAACCTGCAGCTTGTTGAGTTTTTGCAGGATATTCTGAAATTGATCTTGCAAATATTTTATAATCTGGTTTAAAACGATACATGTAAATTCTACCAAATTCTTTTAATTCGTTGGCAAATTCAGTTGCTAACTCTTTGTGCCATTCTTTCGGGAAATAGCGTAAAGCATTTTTAATTGCCAATTGTTTTTCTTCAAGAGATAAAATATCTTTTCTTTTTGGCGCTCTATTTGCATCTTTTGGATATATTTTTAATGCTGGTAATTTCTTTGGAATTCCTTGTAAAATATCTTCTTTAAAAGTCATAATTAGTTGTATTTTACAATTAATTTCTTTGTTTTTACCAATTGAATCATATTATAGATGTCATCTTTTAAAAGTCTATCTTCCTCTAATTTATCAACTTTAGACCTAATAATAGCATGATTTTTTTCGATGATTTCAGAAAACGTATTTGGTCTTCTAAACTCTAAAGCTTGTGCTGCATACATTAATTCTATGGCTAATATTTTTTCTAGATTTCCTAAAATTTCATTGAATTGTCGTCCAGAAATACTTCCCATAGAAACATGATCTTCTTGTCCTAAAGAAGTTGGAATACTATCCGCAGAAGGAGGGAAACACAACGATTTATTCTCTGTAACCAAAGCTGCTGTTGTATATTGCGGAATCATAAAACCAGAATTTAAACCACCACTTTTAGTTAATAACCTTGGTAAACCATACTTCCCTTCTAACAATAAATAACAACGTCTGTCTGCAATGTTTCCTAGTTCAGAAGCTGCAATAGAACAATAATCTAAAGCCATTGCCAAAGGTTGTCCGTGAAAATTACCTCCAGAAATAGCTTCCGTTTCACTTAATACAATTGGGTTGTCTGTAACAGAGTTCATTTCTATCTCTGCCAATTCCAATAAATGATAAAATGCATTTCTAGAAGCGCCATGAACTTGCGGAATACAACGCATAGAATATGGGTCTTGCACACGTTCGCAATCTTCGTGAGAAGTAATATTCTGTGAATCTTTAAATATATTTCGCATTCTCTCTGCAACCTTTATACTTCCTTTAAAAGGTCTTATTCTGTGTAATTCTTCTCTAAAAGGAGACGAGCTTCCTTTGTATCCTTCTATACTCATTGCACCAGAAATATCTGCTAAATCTAATAAGTATTCCATTTTTAGAAGTCCGGTTACGGTATGTGCTAAAATAAATTGCGTTCCGTTTATTAAACCCAAACCTTCTTTTGCATGCAATTCTAAAGGTTTTAAATTATGATTTTCTAAAACTTCATTAGCAGAAATGATTTCATCATCAATCCAAAATTCCCCTTCACCAATTAAAGGTAAAAATAAGTGAGAAAGTGGTGCTAAATCTCCAGAAGCTCCTACAGAACCTTGTTTTGGTACCGTTGGTAATAAATCATTTTCTATAAAATAAATAATACGTTCTATCAACTCTAATCGTACACCAGAAAAACCCTGACAAAGTGCATGTACTTTGCAAATCATCATAATTTTAGATAATTGTTTGTCGATATTTGCACCAACACCAACTGCATGTGTAATTAGTAAATTCGTTTGTAATTGATTTGTTTCTTCAGGTGAAATTTGCACGTCACACAATGGTCCGAAACCAGTATTTATACCGTAAACGGCTTTATTATTTTTAGTAATAGTATCTACTTTTTTTCTACAAGCAATTATTCTTTCTTTAGCTTCATTGTTTATTATGGCTTTTAAATTTCCGTTTGCAATATCTTTTACTTTATGAAGGGTAAGCGTATCTATTCCGTATTTAAACATTGTTTCTTATAAATTGAGTGTTCACAAAGTTATGATTACTTTTGATGCTTTATAATACTGATTAATGTGCTAATTAATAACTATGAAGTATCAAATAGAGTTAAGACATATTCGTTATTTTTTAGCAGTTGCTGAAGAATTACACTTTAGAAAAGCAGCAGAGAAGTTGTTTATTTCTCAACCAGGATTAAGTAGGCAAATTAAAATTATTGAAGAGGAGCTAGGAGTTGTTTTGTTTGAAAGGCATAACAGAAAGGTGGTTTTAACTAAAGTTGGAGCATACCTAAAAGAAGAGTTTTCGCTTCAATTAAAAACACTTTCTCATACGTTAGATAATGCAAAATTACTACACGATGGTAAAAAAGGAGAACTAAATATTAGTTATGTTGGTTCTGCTATGCAAGATGTTATTCCTAATTTATTATTGAGTTTTGAGAAAAATCACCCAGATATATTATTCAATTTAAAAGAAATTGATAATCAAGAACAAATAGAAAATTTACTTTCTTTTACTTCAGATATTGGTTTCGTTCGGCTAGAGAGAGTTCCTAGAGGAATAGAGATAAGGAAAATTTTAAAGGAGAATTTTTGTTTGGTACTTCCTAGAAAACATACTATAAATGAAAATAATTTTAGAAGTTTAGCCCAATTTAAAGAGGAATCATTTATTCTTTTTGATTCAAAATATAGCGCTTCTTATCATGAGAAGGTGATGCAAATTTTTGATGATTGTGGTTTTACTCCATTAATCTCACATAATACAATACATTCTAGTTCTATTTTTAAATTGGTAGAAAATAACTTCGGAATTTCTATTGTCCCAAAATCATTAGCACGAAAAGGAGGTTATAAAATTAAATTTATTGAGTTAGATATGATTCCGCAAAAAACTACGCTTTCTGTAATTTGGAATAAAAAGAATACAAACTCTATACTTAATGATGTTTTAGAACTGCTGTAATTTTAGTAGGAAAAATATAGGTACAAAAAAACCCAAACTAAAAAGTTTGGGTTTGTAAGTGGTACCTCCAGGAATCGAACCAGGGACACAAGGATTTTCAGTCCTTTGCTCTACCAACTGAGCTAAGGTACCATTGCCTTAGCGGCTGCAAATATACAATGTTTTTTGACTTATCCTAAAGAAATATGAAAAAAATGTGATTTTTTTTTAAAATTTTTCTAAATTTGATTTATGAATCTAACAATTGATATAGGGAATACAAGGGTTAAGTCTGCTGTTTTTGAAGGAGATAGGCTTGTTGAATTGTATGTTTTCGATAAAAGAAAAATAATTTCAGAAATAAAAAAAATTTTTAAAAAAAATACAATCTCTGCAGGAATTATATCAAATGTGGCAACTATTTCAGAAAAAAGAATGGTTCAGTTAAAAAAAATAATAGACTTTCAAATTGTTTCTTCTGCATCAAAAGTTCCTTTTAACAATTTGTATAAGACTCCAAAAACTTTGGGAGTAGATAGAATTGCTTTGGTAGCTGGTGCAGTAAAACAGTTTCCTAATAAGAATGTTTTAGTTATAGATGCAGGAACTTGTATAACTTTCGATTTTGTGAGTGATAAAACTGCTTATTTGGGTGGCGCAATTTCACCAGGAATTAAAATGCGATACAAGGCCTTAAATAAATTCACAGCAAATTTACCATTGGTAGAAACTTTAGAATTGAATGATTTTATTGGCAAAAATACAGAAGAGAGTATTGTTTCTGGTGTTTTAAACGGTGTTGTAAAAGAGATTAATGGCGTTATAGAAGACTATGAGCAAGAATATTTGGATTTAACAGTAGTTTTAACAGGAGGAGACACAAATTTCTTGTCTAAACAATTAAAAAGTAGCATATTTGCCAATCAAAATTTTCTCCTTCAAGGATTAAATGAAATATTGAAATTTAACGGACACAAATGATTAGAAAGGTTTTAATAGTTTTTTTACTGATAACTTCGACAACTTTATTAGCACAAAGAACAAGTTCTTCTCCATATTCTTTTTTCGGAATTGGAGAACAATACTCTCCAAGAACTGTAGAAAATGCAACAATGGGAGGAATAGGTGTGGCATTTAATCATTATAAATATTTAAATTTTACAAATCCTGCTGCTAATGCGTTTTTAAGACAGACGACGTATTCTTTAGGAGTTTTAAATAATGATTTAACTCTAAATACAGCAGATACTAAACAAAGCTCTACATCTACAAGTTTAAGTTATGTTGCTTTAGGTTTTCCTATTGGTAGTAAAGCTGGTTTTTCTTTAGGTATACAACCTTTGTCTTCTGTTGGTTATTCATTATCTAATAGCGAATTTGATTCAAATAATGATCTTTCTGCAATTACACTGTATTCTGGTGAAGGTGGTGTAAATAGAATTTATGGTAGTTTTGGTATAAAAGTATCGAAAGAATTTTCTGTAGGTATTGAGGCAGATTATAGCTTTGGTAACATAGAAAATAGTATTACAAACCAAAGAGCCTTGGTTAGTTTAGCTACAAAATACAAAGAAGAAAGTATTATAAGAGGTAATTCTGTTACTTTAGGTACACAATATCATAAATTGTTAAAAGATAACTTATATTTTAACGCAGGTGCTACACTAAAATTTGGTAATGATTTAAGAGCTACGGGAAGCGAATACCTTTATTCATTAACACTTTCTGGAGCAGGTATAGATATACCAAGAGATACTATTTCTAGTAGCTCTAGTACTGGTAAATATAAAATGCCTTTAAAATCTATTTTGGGTGTTGGTATTGGTAAAAATGATAAATGGCATTTAGGTTTAGAGTATCAAAGTCAAGATGCTTTAGAGGCAGAAGGCTTTATTAACAATACAAATTCATCTTTTAAATATGAAAATTCTAGTAGAATATCTTTAGGAGGTTTTTATTTACCTAAAATAAATTCGATTTCAAGTTATTGGAATAGAGTTACTTATAGAGCAGGTTTACGATTTGAAAAGGTTGGTTTAGCGATAGACGGTTCTGGGTCTGGTACGAATTTTACTTCTATCGACGACTTTGGCATGTCTTTTGGATTAGGTTTACCACTGAAACAATTATCTAACGTTAACTTAGGCTTTGAATATGGTAAAAGAGGTACAACCGCTAATAACTTAGTTGAAGAGAATTATTTTAACTTTAGGCTCAGTTTGTCTTTGACTGCTTCTGGTTCTCAAAGTTGGTTCAGAAAAAGAAAGATTGATTAACTTATAAAACTATTAAAATGAAGAAAATTACGTTTTTATTAGCTGCAATGTTATTTATAACAACAGTAAAGACAAATGCTCAGGTAACAAAAAGAGATTGTGAAATTAAATACAATCTTTTTAGTGGAGACTTTAAATCTAAAAAATACGATGAAGCTTATGCAAATTGGATCTTTTTATTAGACAATTGTAAAGATTTATCTGTAAATATTTATAAATACGGTTCTACTTTAGCAGAAGATGTTAGAAAAGATCCTGTTTTAGCAAAAAGAGTGTACGAACAAAGATTACAGTATTTTCCAAACGATAATCCTGCAAAAGTACATAGTGATTATGCAGCTTATTTACATAGTAATAAATTAGCGGATGACGATGCTGTTTTTGCAATATTAGAAAAAGCTTATAAGATTGATCCTACTAGATTAGGAGTTAAAAATATATACCTTTATTTTCAAGGCGTAACAGATAGGAATAAGGATACAAACCCTCAGGTAGTTTTTGATACTTATGATAATGTTTTAGAAAATGTAAATCTAAAGTTAGAAGGTTATGCTAAGAAATTAGTTGAATTAAAAAAGGATTCTGCTAATTTAGATAAGAGAGGTAAAGGAAGGTTAAGAGCTTACAAGAGTAATTCTAAAGCTTTAGGTACAGTTGAGATTGGTATGGATAATATTATTTCTGAAATAGCAACATGTGAAAGGTTAGTTCCTTTATATGAAAGAGATTTTGAAGCGAACAAAACAAATGCAGTTTGGTTAAAAAGATCGGTTTCTAGAATGTTTAATAAGGGATGTCAAAAAGAACCTTTATTTGAAAAATTAGTAAGAGCTTTTGCAGAAGCTTCACCATCACCAGAAGCATATTCTTTCTTGGCAAATGTTTTAGAAGATAATGGAGATACTGCTGGGGCAAACTCAATGAGAGAAAAGTCTTTTAGTTTAGAAACAGATCCTTTAAAGAAAGCGAAGTACAAATTAAAGTTTGCACAAGCAGCTAAAGATAGAGGTCAGTTTAGTAAAGCTAGAAGTTTAGCTAGAGAAGCTTTAAGATTCAATCCAAATTCTGGTAGAGCTTATTTATTTATTGCTACTTTGTACCAAGCAAGTGTAAATAATTGTGGTGAAAACTTATTCGAAAAAAGAATGGTTTATGTTGCTGCTTTAAACATGGCGCAAAGGGCTGCATCTGTAGATCCTAGTATTTCTTCTAGAGCTAGAAAATACATTAGTATTTACAGTCAAAATGTACCTAGTCAAAAAGATATATTTAATGCAACAGCTACACCTGGAGGAAAATTCACAATTAAATGTTGGATTGGAGAAACAGTAAGAATACCAAATAAATAGTTTTTTGAAAAACTATAAACAAATATTAATTAAAAGCATTATTGTAATTTCGATTACAATAATGCTTTTTTCTTGTTCTAATACTACAGAAGAAGTACGTAATTTTTTAGAAGAAAAAAATTTACCAACAGGTACAGCAAAAGATGCGTATCATGTTTATAAAGATTCGGGTAAAATAACATCTAAATTAATTACACCTTTACTGTTAGATTTTAGCAATCGTAAAAATCATCCTTACAATGAGTTTCCTAAAGGTATAAAGATTATTAACTTTAATAACAAAGGAAAAGATTCTGTTACTATTATTGGTGATTATGCTTTATCTTATGCAAAAACAGAAGTATCAGAAATTAAAGGAAATGTGGTTGTTATTAATCATACAGATAAATCTAGGTTAGAAACAGAACAATTATTTTGGGATCAAAAATCGAAATATTTTGTATCTGAAAAACCATTTACCATGTATAAAGAAAATGATACAATAGTAGGTATTGGTTTTGAGTGCAAAGAAGATTTAAGTAAGCATTTAGCTAAAAAGACAATAGGAAGAATAGAAACAAAAGAATAAAATTATGAATAAACTTTGGAAATTTTTTCAATATGGTTATTTAATGGTAGCATTTATTTGCTTAATTGAAGGTATTGTTCGTTGGAACGCAGAAAGAAGTAGATCTTATTTGTTTCTTGGTTTTGCAATTTTGATTACCTTAGTATTCTTTTTTAAGAGACATTTTAGAAAGAAGGTACAAAAAAGAAATAACCAAAATAACTAGTATATAAATTTCTGAATGGAAATTGAGCTCATTATTATATTATTATCAATTATACTTTCCGCATTTTTTTCGGGAATGGAAATTGCATTTGTTTCTGCAAACAAACTACACATCGAGTTAGAAAAAAAGAGGGAAGGTTTTATTCCTCAAATTCTAAATAAAATAACTCAGAAATCATCAAAGTTTATTACCACTATGTTGGTTGGTAATAATATTTCTCTAGTAATTTACAGTTATTACATGGGAAAATTTCTAATAAGAATTTTACCTGTTGGAAATCTTAATGAATTTACCATATTACTTTTACAAACTATTATTTCTACTATTGTAATTCTTGTAACTGCAGAATTTTTACCAAAAGCCATATTTAGAATTTATGCAAACGAAGTCTTAAAAATATTTGCTGTACCTGCTTATGTTTTTTATGTATTATTTCATTTCTTTTCAGAATTTATTATTGTAATTTCTGATTTTTTTCTACGCGTTTTCTTTAAAACGAATGCAGATGAACAACAAGTAGTCTTTAGTAAAGAAGAATTAGGTAATTACATTTCAGAACAATTAGAAACAGGTAATGATGATGAAGAAATGGACTCTGAAATTCAGATTTTTCAAAATGCATTAGAGTTTCACAATGTAAAAGCAAGAGAGGTAATGGTTCCTAGAACAGAAATTACTGCGGTAGAAATTCATGAAACTGTAACTAATCTTAAGAATATTTTTATAGAAACTGGTTTGTCTAAAGTTTTAGTGTACAAATCTGCTATGGATGATGTTATTGGTTATGTAAATGCCTTTGAGCTTTTTAAGAAACCAAAAACTATTAAATCTATTTTACTTCCGGTAGAAATTGTGCCAGAATCTATGATGATTAATGATATTTTAAATATCTTAATGAAGAAACGCAAAAGTGTAGCTGTAGTTGTAGATGAATACGGAGGAACCTCTGGAATGATAACTGTAGAAGATATTGTCGAAGAATTATTTGGTGAAATTGAAGATGAACATGATTCTCAAGAATTTTTAGAAGAAAAATTAAATGAAACAAGTTTTAATTTTTCAGCAAGATTAGAAGTAGATTATTTAAATGAAGAGTACGATTTAAATATTCCTAAATCTGAAGCTTACGAAACCTTAGGAGGTTTTATAATAGAGCATACAGAGAACATACCAGAAGAAAATGAAGTTGTAGATTTAGAAGGTTTCGAGATTAGAATTCTAAATACTAGTGGAGCCAAAATAGACGCTGTTTGTTTAAAAATTGTTGATACAGAAGATTAGTAAATATTACTTCTTTCCTTTCCTTTAATACACCTAATGTACTTCCTATTTATTTAGTTTAAAATGGGTTGCAATATTAAAACCCAAATCGTATATTCGCCCACTGAAAATAAAATAAAACGTATGGCAATTTTATCAAAAATTAGAGAACGCTCAATGTTCTTAATTATCATAATTGGTTTAGCACTTTTTGCTTTTGTATTAGATCCTTCTACTTTAGGAGATTTCTTTAGCTCTAATAAAGTAAATGAAGTTGGTGAAGTAAACGGTGAAGCTATTTCTACGCAAGAATTTGCGCAAGCTTTAGACACTTATAAGCAACAAACAGGTAGTAGAGTTTCTGAAATGCAAGCAGCAAAAACTGTTTGGAATAACATTGTAAGTAAGAAAATCTATAAGAATCAATTAGATCAAGCTGGTATTACTGTTGGTGAACAAGATGTATGGAACGAAGTAATTAGTTCTCCATCTGTTCAAAATAATCCAGATTTTCAAAATGAAGCTGGTTTATTTGATGAAACAAAATTCAAACAATTTTTAGCTGATACTAAAGAAAATAATAAAGATATGTGGTCTGCTTGGTCTAACTACATGAATCAAATTAAAGAAAACTCAGAAACTAATATTTATAACAAATTGGTTGGTGCTGGTTTAGGAGCTTCTTTAAAAGAAGGTGAAAATGAATATTTAATAGAAAACACAAAGTTAAGTGGGCAATTTGTTTATGTTCCTTATTCTAGTGTTGCAGATAGCTTAGTTAAAATTAAAAAATCTGAAGTTGCTTCTTACATTAAAGATAATGAGAGTCAATTTAAAGTAGAAGCTGCTAGAGATATATCTTATGTTAAGTTTGATATTAAAGCAACTGCTGCAGATGAAGAAGCTATTAAACAAAGTGTAGCGCAATTAATTAATAATTCTAAAGATAGAAATAACGATACTAGAATTGGTTTTAAAAACACTACTGATTATAAAGAGTTTTTAGCTGAAAATAATTCTGATGTTAATTTAGATTTAGGTTATAAATATAATGCTTCAGTTAATCAAACAGTAGCAACTCAAATTTTCGAAGGAAAAGAAGGAGACGTATTTGGACCATATAAAGACCAAGGTTTCTTTAAAATTTCTAAAATTACAGCAATTACTAAAATGCCAGACTCTGTAAAAGCAAGTCACATTTTAATTCCTTTTGTAGGTTCTCAAAGTGCTGCGCAAGATGTAACAAGAACAAAAGAACAAGCAGAGAAATTAGCAGATAGTTTGTTAACTGTTGTAAAAAGAAGCAGAAGTAAATTTGCAGATTTAGCAAAAGATTTTTCTTCAGATAAAGGTTCTGGTGCTAAAGGAGGAGATTTAGATTGGTTTAATTACAATAGAATGACGCCAGCTTTTAGAGACTATACATTTACTAATAAGAAAGGTTCTTTAGGTGTCGTAGAAACTCCTTTTGGTTATCATGTTATTAGAGTTGATGATACTAAAAATAACCAAACAGTTTTAAAATTAGCAACTTTTGCAAAAGAGATTGTTCCTTCTGAAGCTACAGAAAATGCTTTCTTTCAAAAATCTGAGCAATTTGCCTTAGCTCTTTCTAAGACTACAGATTATGATGCTTTAGCAAAAGAAAACAATTATGGTTTAAGATCTGCAGTTGGTTTAAAAGTGTTAGATGAAAACGTTCCTGGTTTAGGAAATCAAAGACAAATTGTTTCTTGGGCTTTTAAAGGAGATTCAGAAAAAGGTAGTTTTAAACGTTTTGATTTAGAAGGAAGTTATATTGTTGCTGTTATTACAGATAAATCTGAAAAAGGTTTAATGTCTGTAGAAAAAGCAATAAATACTGTAAGACCAATTTTATTAAATGAAAAGAAAGCTGCTTTAATTTCAGATAAATTAAATGGTAGTTCTCTAACTGAAATAGCGAAAGCAAATAACACAACAGTTAGAACAGTAACTAATGTTAACCTTAAAACATCTTCTTTATCTGGTGTTGGTACAGAACCTAAGATTGTAGGTGCAATGTATGGTGCAGAATTAGATAAAGTATATAATAGCGTTGTAGGTGCTAGAGGTGTTTTTGCTTTTGTTTTAAACAAAAGAGAATTACCTACTGCATTACCTAATTACGAAGCTTATAGAAAAAAGATTGCAGCAACTAGAAAAAGTTCTACTTTTAAAATCTATGAAGCAATTAAGAAGGCTACAGATGTAAAAGATAACAGAGCAAATATGTACGTTTCTAACTAAGAGACTTTACTATAAATTATAAAAATCCGTTCAATTAATTTTGAACGGATTTTTTATGCTTTAATTTTATTGTATTACTAGTTTAAAAGTAATTTAAACATTGTTGTTGTTTGTTATTAAAGTATTCTAATAACCATATTTCTAGCCCTGATTGAACGGTTTGTTTGAGCTCTTTCGAAGTATGAGAAAAGCGAGTAGTGAAAGCAGGAAATAGCTTCTAATAAAAAACCTTCTCGATTGCTCGAAAAGGTTTTTTTATATATTTAAAAAGCTTAATGTTTCTTATCCGTTCATAGATATTAAGAACTCATCGTTGTTTTTAGAGAATTTTACTTTATCATTTATAAATTCCATTGCCTCTATAGGATTCATGTCTGCAAGGTATTTACGTAATACCCACATTCTTTGTACTGTTTTGGCGTCTAATAATAAATCGTCTCTTCTTGTAGAAGATTTAATTAAATCGATAGCAGGGTAAATTCTTCTGTTAGAAATATTTCTATCTAGTTGAAGCTCCATGTTACCAGTTCCTTTAAATTCTTCGAAGATTACTTCGTCCATTTTAGAACCAGTTTCTGTAAGTGCAGTTGCAATAATGGTTAAAGAACCACCATTTTCTATGTTTCTGGCTGCACCAAAGAAACGTTTTGGTTTGTGTAATGCGTTTGCATCGATACCACCAGAAAGTATTTTTCCGGATGCTGGTGCAACGGTATTATATGCTCTAGCCAAACGTGTAATTGAGTCTAAAAGAATAACAACATCGTGTCCACATTCTACTAAACGTTTTGCTTTTTCTAAAACAATATTAGCAACTTTTACGTGTTTGTCTGCAGGTTCATCAAATGTAGAAGCTACAACTTCTCCACGTACATTACGTTTCATGTCTGTTACTTCTTCAGGACGCTCATCAATTAATAAAACAATTTGATAAACTTCTGGGTGGTTTGCTGCAATTGCATTTGCCACATCCTTTAATAACATCGTTTTACCGGTCTTAGGTTGTGCTACAATCATACCACGTTGCCCTTTTCCTAAAGGAGAAAACATATCTATAATTCTTGTTGATAAAGAACTTCCTCTTTCTGCTAAATTGAATTTTTCTTGAGGGAATAAAGGTGTTAGATGTTCAAAAGAAACACGATCTCTAACAATATTAGGATTTAAACCGTTAATTTTTGATACTCTTATTAAAGGGAAATATTTTTCACCTTCTTTTGGTGGACGAACATTTCCTCTAACTGTATCTCCTGTTTTTAAACCAAATAATTTAATTTGAGATTGAGATACATAAATATCGTCTGGTGATGATAAATAATTATAATCTGAAGAACGTAGAAAACCATAACCATCTGGCATCATTTCTAAAACACCTTCACTTTCTATAATTCCATCAAATTCGAAATCTGGATCTCTATATCTATTAGTAGATTTATTACCGTTACTTCTACTATTATTAACTTTCTCTCTGCTTTGAGTGTTACTTTTTGGTTTATTTTGCTGAGGATTGTTTCTGTTTTGCTGTGGTTTGTTAGGTTGATTTACTGTTTTTTGTTCAGGTTTATCATCCTTTGCCTTTGAAGCTATTACTTCTTTCTTTCCCTCTATTTTAGTCTCTTTTTTAACAAGAGGCTTGCGTTGAGGTCTTGGATTAGGTTTAGGTCTTTCAGTTACGGCAGCTTTTACAACAGGTGTTTCAACTGGTTTTTCTAGAGTTTCAGTTTTCTCTATAATAGGCTTGTTATCAACGGTTTTTGGGGCATCAATAGGTTGCACCTTTTTAACAACACGTTTTCTTTTTGGTTTTTCTGTTATTTCAACTTCTTTTACCTTAGTAGCCGTTGCTGCTTTTTCTTTAGAAGGATTTGCAGCCTGTGTATCTAAAATTTGATATACTAAATCTAATTTTTTCAGTTGACTAGTTTTGGTAAGGCCAATAGATTTGGCAATACCTTGTAATTCAGCAAGAGTTTTTGCTTTTAGTTCTGAGATTTCGAACATTATAATATTATTAAGTTAAATATGAATCTTAAATTTGTAAGATTTGTATGTTTTTTTTTGATTGTTGCTATTTTGTATAGTTCTACCAAATAGCCTTTGTGCGGTTACTATAAAACAAATATATACTTTTTTTTTTAGTTTTAGGTTTTCTTTTTAAAAAAGAAAATACTACTTTTGCTATATTAGAAATTACAAATGATTCAAAGAATACAAACAGTATATTTATTATTGGCTTCAATTATATCTGGAGTTTTAATTTTTGTTTTTAATTTGTGGAAATCTATCAAAAAAGATATTTTTGCATTAGATTTGTTAAATAGCGAATCTTACCTTTTAAAGGTAATTCCTATTTTATTTCTAGTATCGGCAATTTTATCATTTGTAGCTATTTTTATATTCAAGAATAGAAAACTACAATTTGTTATTGGCCGTTTAACAATTTTGGTAAACCTTATTTTATTAGGATTATTGATTTATGTATCTCTAACTTTACCTGGAGAAGCTTCTGTTTCGGAGAAAGGTATTGGGATGTTTATACCAATTTTGGCTATTTTGCTTGTTGTTTTGGCAAATAAAGCTATTAAAAAGGATGAAGATCTTGTAAAATCTGTAGATAGATTGCGATAAAACTAACATCTTAGTATATTTAGTGCGAAAAAAAACCGAGAATTTATTCTCGGTTTTTTTATTTCCTATATTTAAAGATACTTTAATTAATCTTTATATTATTAGTGTAAAAAAAATGAGTTTTTCAATAAATTGTAATTCAGTAGTTTAACTTGCTTGTATCCCTGAATTCAGGGATACGTATCCCTGAATTCAGGGATAGTAAAAATATACTGAATTCAGGGATTGTGGAATCTAATAATCTAAACTAAATTTGTACAGAAGATAATGAGAAAAAAAATATACGTTCACGTAGCAGACGACCATAAGATTTTAATCGAAGGTATAATTGCTGTTATAAATACAGATGAAGATATTGAAATAAGAGATTTTTCTTTAACAGGACAGGAAGTTTTAGACTGGTTTAGTAAAGAGGAAAATTATGCTGATGTTTTAATATTAGATATTACAATGCCCGTTTTAGATGGTTTTGAGGTTTTAAAATATTTTTATGACCAAAGAATAAATCAAAAAGTAATTGTTCTATCTAGTTATGATGATGTAAAGATTGTTCAAGAAGTTTTAAAACTAGGTGCAAGTGGCTATATCTCTAAGAATAATGCAGGAGAGCATATTGTAAAAGCTATTAAAGCTGTAGCGAAAGGAGAACAGTATTTTAGTAACGATATACAAGAAGAGTTATTAAAAAGTATTTCTGGTCAAAGAGTAAGAAAAGGAGATATGCCAGAAGATTTTTTATTCGAATCTTTAACAGAAAGAGAAAAAGAAGTATTAAGGTTAGTTACAAAAGAATTAAGTACCAGTGAGATAGCTGATAAAATGCACATTAGCCATCATACTGTAGAATCATATAGAAAAAAATTATTAAAAAAATTAAACGTCAAAAATTCAGTAGGATTAGCAATGTATGCAGTAAAATATAAGTTAGTATAAACTATAATTGATTAAGTTTTAGATTTAAAATTCTTCCCCCTAAAAAACTTAAGATGCATCCCCCTAAATATAAGTACTAAAGTATTAGTATACATTGCTTTTTTTACATTACAATATTACCCGCCCCTAGTTAACATTTATTTCACCTCAACCAAATTCCATTATTATGAAAATTACCCAATTATTATCGTTAGTTATTGTGTCGGCAATCGTTTTTTCTTCTTGTTCTAACAATGAAACATTACTTCCTGAAGCAGAAATTACAAATTCATTAAAATCTTATAAAATTAAAAGAGATGCTACTGGTGCTTACTCTTTAGATTATGATTTACAAGAAAATGTTAAATCGGATAAAGTAAAAAACATAGAGACTAATACTAATGAATTCCATTTATATGATTCTGAATTTACTACAAGTAAAAGACAATCTGAAGAATTATTAATTGACGGAGATAAATTAAGTATCGGGTTTGTTGATACAAGAACAAATAAAAGAGCTAATATTACAATTGAAGATGATAATATTTCTTTAGCTAAAACTAGTGCTAAAAACACTAAAATGTTATCTGAATATAGTATTTCTAGTGATGAAGATGGTTCTTTTAATTTAGACTTTAAAGTAAACAATAATGTAAGTGTAGATTTTGTTTATAATGAAGATTTAGCTATTTACGAAATTCATTTAGAGGAAGGGAAATCTACTGGAACAGATTTTTCTAGAAGTTTTAGTAAAATAGAAGGTGAAAAATTAAAAATTGATTTTGTAAATCACATAAAAACTAGTTCAAAGAGTACTGCTTCTAGAACTTATGCAACTAAAAAAAGACCTAGATGGGTTGTGAGCTATGATTCAGAAATGTAAAAAAACAAAAATATTATATTTAATATTTTTAATGTCTTTTTTGAATATTTATTCATCTATTAATGTAGAAAAAGAAGCGAACATTATGTCCGCTTCTTTTTTGTTAAAAGATAAAGATTCTCTTTTTTTAATTCAATATAGAAAAACAAAAATTTTATTTGAAAATAAAAATTATGATGTAGCATTAGAGAGTGCACTTACATTAAGAGATTTAAGTATTAAAAAAAAATCTAGTAATATAGAATATTTAACAACAGTTTTAATTGGAAGAATATTTAAAGAGACTAACAATATAGATAAATCTTTAAAGTATTATAAACAGGCTTTAGTGCTTCGATTAAAATACAATAATAACCTTGATGAAAATATTAATATTTCTAACGATTATTTATTGGCAGAAAACTTATTAATGATAGCCAGTTCTTATCAGTTACTTCAAGAGAATGATAGTGCAAAACATTATTATAATAAAATTTTAAGTCTAAACTCACTAAATGAAGAAATTTTAACTTTTAAAGCAAGAACTTATACAAACCTTTCTGAAATTTATCATGAAAACTTTTTATACGATAAAGCAAAATCATCATTATTAGAAGCTATTGAAATTAATAAAAAACAGAACAATAAGTTATTCTTATCAGAGTCTTTGTCTAATTTGGCAAATATTTATTTAGAAGAAAATAATTTAGATAAAGCTAAAGAGTATTATTTTGAAGCAATAAAGTTAATTGAAAACGAGAAGAATTCTAAGGCTTTAAAAGATAGAGAGTTGTTTTATGACAATTTAGCCTATACTTTGTATATGCAGAAAAACTATACTGCTTATGAGTATTTGGATAAATCTTTTACTATTAGAGATAGTTTAAGAGAGGTGGAAGTTACAGATATTTTAGCTGAAATTGAAGCTAAACACAGTTATAAAAATGAAAAAAGTTTCGAAGTTGCTAAACGATTAAAAGATCAAAGAACCTTTATGATATATGGTATTGGAAGTTTTATAATAATTTTATCTTTATTGTATGGTTTAAATTTTTATAAACTCCGTCAAAAAAATTTAAGACTAAAACTGTCTCAAACACAATTGCTTCAAAATCAGAATATAGAAAAACTTAGATCAGAATCTCAAGCAAGAATTTTAAATGCTACGATAGATGGTAAGGAATCTGAGCGTAAGGAGATTGCAGAAACATTACATGATAGTGTAAGTGCATTATTATCTTCGGCTAATCTTCATTTAATGGCAACAAAATCTCAATTTAAAGGAGAAGTGCCAATTGAGATAAACAAAACACAAGATATTATTGCAGAAGCTTCTCAGAAAATTAGAGATTTATCTCACACATTAGTGTCATCGGTTTTACTTAAATTCGGATTAAATTATGCCTTAAAAGATATGGCTTCCAAGTATTCAAATTCCGTTTTACAAATAGATACAGATATTTATGATATAAGAAGATATCATCAAAATTTTGAAATAAAAATATACAATATCATACAAGAATTTGTAAATAATATTTTAAAACATAGTAAAGCAGAAAATACGATTATAAAACTTCACGAGAAAAATAATAGAATTTGTTTTCAAATTACTGATGATGGTGTTGGTTTTGATAAAACTAAGGTTTTTAATAAAGATGGTTTAGGATTAAACCAAATTGATGCTAGAATTCAAATGATGAATGGTAAGTTTCTTATAGAGTCTGTAATTGGAGAAGGAACAACCGTTTTTGTAGAGCTACCTATTTTAGAAAAAAATACAATTAACCACGTTTAGCCAATTCTATAATTTCTAAATTTTTAATTTCTCCGTTTTCTAACTCAAATCTTAGCATAGTTTTAATTTTATGAAAACCGTGGTTTCCTGCAGCACCTGGGTTTAAATGAAGTAAATTTAATTTTTTGTCATATTGCACTTTTAAAATATGAGAATGACCAGAAATAAAAATCTTAGGCGGATTTACCTTGATGTCTTCTTTAATCCTGCGATAGTAATTATTAGGATAACCACCAATGTGAGTCATCCAAACGGTTACTTTTTCAACTTCAAATTTAGCGTCTAAAGGAAATTCTGCTCTAGCGTATTGGTCATCTATATTGCCATAAACAGCTCTTAAAGGTTTTAGTTTTTTTATAGTGTCTGTAACGTCTAGGTTACCAATATCTCCTACATGCCAAACTTCATCTGCTTGTTTTACAAACTTTAAAATTTGTGCATCTATAAAACTATGTGTGTCGGATAATAGTAATATTTTCTTCATTAAAAAATAGTAAGAAAAGTTTAACGTCTCTTCGGGTTTCAAAAATACTAATAACAAAATAAATTCCGTAATTTTACTGTCTACAAAAAACAATTTTCTTGAGATATTTTATAGAGCTTTCTTATAACGGAAAAAAATACCACGGTTGGCAAATACAACCAGATGTTATTTCTGTACAAGAAAAATTAAATTTTGCTGTAAGTACAATTCTTCAAGAAAAGATAGAAGTTGTTGGTGCAGGTAGAACAGATACTGGCGTTCATGCTTCGCAAATGTTTGCGCATTTTAATGTTGAAAAGCTAATTAAAGGTGATGTTGTACATAAATTGAATTCGATTTTACCAAACGATATTACTGTTTATAAAGTTTTTTTGGTCGCTGAAGAAATGCATGCTAGGTTTAATGCAGAAAGTAGAAGTTACGAATACAGAATTTGGTTGGGTAGAAATCCGTTTTTATTAGATTTTTCTTGGCAAATTCATTCTCAAGAATTAGATGTTTCTAAAATGAATGAAGCAGCAAATGTTTTATTAGAATATGAAGATTTTCAGACATTTTCTAAAGTAAAAACAGATGTTTATACTTTTAACTGCAACGTTACAGCCGCTTTTTGGAAGCAAGAAGGAAATTTATTAACGTTTCATGTCTCTGCAAATAGATTTTTAAGAAACATGGTAAGAGCTATTGTTGGTACTTTGGTAGATGTTGGTTTAGGAAAAATATCTACTAATGAGTTTAGAAAAATAATAGAAAGTAAGAATAGAAATAATGCAGGATTATCTGTGCCTGCAAAAGGGTTGTTTTTAACACATATAAAATATTAAGTTTTGGCAAATAAAACAGGAAATGCTTTTGATATGGACATCTTTTTAAGACTCATGAGTTTTGCTAAGAAGTACAAACGTAATTTTATAATTGCCTCTGTATCTACTATTCTTTTAGCAGGTGTGGCTTTGTTAACACCTATTATTTTAAAAGAAACTGTAGATGTATATATCGCGAATAAAGATTCCAATGGTTTAGTAAATAATATTTTATTAATGTTTGGTGTCTTAATGGTAGAAGTACTTTTAAGATTTACATTTATATATTATGCTAATTGGGTTGGTCAACACATAATTAGAGATATAAGAGCTAAGATCTTTAGACACATTTTACAATTTAGAATGTCTTATTTCGATAAAAATTCTGTTGGTAAATTAGTTACAAGAGTTGTATCTGATATAGAAACGATAGCTGCTTTTTTTAGTAGTGGTGTTTTTACAATTGTTAGTGATGTTTTACAGATGTTTGCAGTAATTATTGTAATGTTTATTATCAATTGGAAACTCGCTTTTATAGCAATAGCAGTATTACCTATACTATTGTATGCAACTAAAGTTTTTCAAAAAGCAATTAAAGCCACTTTTCAAGAAGTTAGAAATCAAGTAGCTAATTTAAATGGCTTTGTACAAGAAAGAGTAACCGGAATGAAAATTGTACAACTATTCAATAGAGAAAAAATTGAATATGATAATTTTAAAAACATTAATAATAAACACAAAGAAGCTTATATAAAAACAATCTGGTATTTTTCTATTTTCTTTCCTATTGCAGAAATTTTATCTTCAATTGGTATTGGTTTAGTTGTTTGGTTTGGAAGTAAACAGGTAATTGGAGGGGATGTTCCTGGTCCTGGAACTGTTATGGCTTTTGTACAAATGGCACAAATGCTTTTTAGACCTTTAAGGCAAATTGCAGATAAATTTAATCAGTTACAAATGGGTATTGTTTCTGGTGAAAGAGTTTTTAAAATTATAGACACAGAAAGTGCTATATCTAAGAATGGTGTAATTGAAGCAAAAAACTTACAAGGAAGCATTAGTTTTAAAGACGTTAGGTTTAGTTATGTTGAGGGTGAAGAAGTTTTAAAAGGAATAAATTTAGAAGTAAAAAGCGGACAAACAGTTGCTATTGTGGGGTCTACTGGTGCAGGTAAATCAACTATAATTAATTTGTTAAATCGTTTTTATGAAATTGATAGTGGTACTATTTGTGTTGATGATATTGCTATAGATGAATATAAATTAGAAAGTTTAAGAGATCAGGTTGCAGTTGTTTTACAAGATGTTTTTTTGTTCTCAGATTCTATTTTAAATAATATAACTTTAAAAAACGAAACTATTTCTAAAGAAGAAGTAGTAAAAGCAGCGAAACAAATAGGAATTCATAATTTTATTATGACACTTCCTGGAGATTACGATTATAACGTAAAGGAAAGAGGAGCAATGCTTTCTTCTGGACAAAGACAATTAATTGCTTTTTTAAGAGCTTACGTTAGTAAACCAAGTATTTTAATTTTAGATGAAGCAACTTCTTCTGTAGATGCACATGCAGAACAAATGATACAATATGCAACCGAAACTATAACAAAAGATAGAACGTCTATTGTAATAGCACATAGATTAGCAACCATTAAACAAGCAGATAAAATTATTGTGATGGATAAAGGTTTAATAGTTGAACAAGGAACACATTCTGAATTATTAAAGAAAGAAAAAGGTTATTACAAGAATTTATATGATAAACAGTTTAGTTTAGATGTTGCTTCTTAAAAAAAAAATATAAATACATTTATTTCTTACTTAAAGTGTTAAATTTGACGTTCAAATCATAAACAAATTAATAATGAAAAAAATCGTATTATCTGTATTAGTTGCAGGTTCTTTATTAGCAACGTCTTGTAAAGAAGTAAAAAAAGGAGCTACTGACTTAAAAGATGCAACAGTTGAAACAGCAGATAAAGCTGCAGATGCTACAACTGAAGCTGCAGGTGCAGTTGCAAATGGAGCTAAAGATGCTGCAGGTAAGGTAGTTGATGGTGCAAAAGATGCTGCTAATACAGTTGCAGAAGGAGCAAAAGACGCAGCAAACGCTGTTGTTGAAGGTGCTGAAAATGCTGTTGAAGGAGCTAAAGAAGCTGTTTCTTCATCTAAAGACTCTGCTTTAGCAGGCGTTACTATTCCTAGTTTTTCTAACGAAGCTGTAACAAAAAACTTAACTGAGTATGCTGCTTATGCAAAAGATTATATCGCTGCAAATGGTAACTTAGCTAAAATTTCTGCATTAGCGCCTAAAGGTGCTGCTTTATTAGCTAAAGGAAAAGAATTAGCATCTAAATTAGACGTTAAAGAAATGGCTAAATACAAAAGTGTATTAGCTGCTATTCAATCTAAAATGGCTCCTTCTAAATAAGGTTAGTTGTTTTTAAAATATAAAAGGTTCTCTAAATAGAGAACCTTTTTTTATGTAATTTATTTTT
This sequence comes from Polaribacter sp. PL03, assembly GCF_033875165.1. Classification (NCBI taxonomy): domain Bacteria; kingdom Pseudomonadati; phylum Bacteroidota; class Flavobacteriia; order Flavobacteriales; family Flavobacteriaceae; genus Polaribacter; species Polaribacter sp. PL03. The sequence continues at coordinate 81,273 of NZ_JAWZSV010000003.1, forward strand.
ATTAGAAAACTACATTAAATCTTTTCTAATTTTTTCATTTAGTTCTGTAAAGTTTGCATAAAGCTCAAAACCACCATCTTTTATATAAGATATTTCACCTGTTTCTTCTGAAACTAATAAACAAACTGCATCTGTCTTTTCAGAAACACCTATAGCAGCTCTGTGTCTTAAACCAAATCTTGCAGGTATTTTTGTGCTGTCTGAAATTGGTAAAACAACTCTAGTTGCAACAATATAATTGTCTCTAATAATTAAAGCACCATCATGAAGCGGACTATTTTTGTAAAAAATACTTTGCAACAATGCATCGTTTAACAACGCATTCATCTTGTCGCCAGTATTTATTAAAAAATCTAAAGTATTTGTTCTTTCGATAACAATTAAAGCTCCTGTTTTTGTCTTAGACATCTTTTGGCAAGCTTCTAAAACTGTTTCTGTATCAACTTCCGAACTTATTTCTGTTTGTAAAAACTTAAGTTGTTTTAAAAAACTTCTTTTATTGGTAAAGTTTGTAGTACCAATCATTAATAAGAATTTTCTTATTTCTTGCTGAAAAACTATAATAAGGGCAATAACACCACCAGAAAGTAAGTAGCCTAAAATACCACTTAACATTTCCATTTTTAAGGCTTGTGTAATTTTCCATATTATAAAAATAAACCCAATACCAATAACTATATTTATAGCTACTGTACCTTTTAGTAATTTGTAAATATAAAAGAGTAATGTTGCTACTAACAAAATGTCTAAAACATCTAACAAAGAAAATTCAACAAAATCGAACATAAATATTGACTGATATTAGGCTAAAATACTAATAAATAAGTTGGAGAACAATATCAATTATTTATTTCTGCGTCAGATAATAGAAGCGGATACTTATTACGAATCAGTTTTATTTTTTCTTGAATATTTTTATCACTATTATTCGATTTTTTAAAGTCTTCTAATAAACTGTTGTAATTTCTGTTATATAGTTTTACAGAAAGCTTATTTCTTAAACTAGTGTAGGCAGCGTTTAAAAGATCTAGTGTAGAAATATACGTGCCATAGTTTGTTGTTTTAGCCGTTTTTATAGAGATAATTGCTTTTGATGGATGATCTGAGGATAATTTATCTTTTGTACCTTCACACCAATCACATTTTTTTTTATTAATGTCTAATCCACCACCATTATCTATAAAATTGATAGCAATTTGTTTTAATTCTTCTATTTGAATTATTTTCTCATCTACAAATAACTCGTTGTTTTTGTTGATGTTTATTTCTAAGATATTCCGTTTGTTGATATCTAAATTTGCAGGTTTTTCTTGTTTCTGCGGAATTTTTCTAGATATTCCTGCGTCTACATCCATTGTTGTAGTTACTAAGAAGAAGATTAATAATAAAAATGCGATGTCTGCCATAGAACCAGCATTAATTTCTGGAGATTCTTTTCTACTCATAATTTCTAGTTTTAAAAGTTAATAAATGGGTTTCAGTCCGAATTATTTCGAATTGATTTATTAAAGTTTGGCTAGATAGGTTTTTGGCGTTAACATTTATTTAACAAAAAGAATGCCAAGTATTTTAGTTTAGAAAGATGTTACTCTGCATTACATATGAAGAAAAGTCTTAATAATTTAACTTTTATTTTGATGAGATTTCTAAATCGTTAAAAAAACTAATTTTTAAATGACATGCTACTTTTTATTTTTGAAATATTGTAAACAAACAAGTTTAGCCCTGATTGAACGGTCTGTTTGAGCTCTTTTTTACTGCTAGTTTAAGTGAATTTTGAAGAATGAAAAATTTGTATCGAGAACTAGCAGTGAAAAAAGCGAGTAGTGAAAGCAGGAAATAGCTTCTAAAAAGAAACCTGATTTACAATTTTTACAGCTTCTACGGCCTCTTTTACATCGTGCACACGTAAAATATTTGCGCCATTTAAAAGGGCAATTGTGTTTGCAGAAGTAGTGGCATTTAAAGCTTCTTGGGCAGAAATATCTAAGGTTTTATACAACATAGATTTACGCGAAATTCCGGCTAAAATTGGTGCGTCTAAACTTTTAAAAAGTTCTAGATTCTTTAAGATTTTAAAATTATGGGCGTTGGTTTTTCCAAAACCGAAACCAACATCTATAATAATATCGTTTAATTTAAGTTGATGTAATTTATAAATTTGTTCTGCAAAAAAGGAAATTATTTCTTTGGTAACATCTTTATAAATAGGATTTTTCTGCATGTTTTGCGGCGTACCTAACATATGCATTAAAATATAAGGAACTTGAAGTTTAGCAACAGTTGCAAACATATTAGCATCCATTTTTCCGCCAGAAATATCGTTTACAATTGCTGCACCCGCATTTATAGTTTCTTGGGCAATTTTACTTCTAAAAGTATCTACAGAAATAATTATTTCTGGAAAATTCTGAACTAATAAATTAATAACAGGTACAATTCTTTTTAGTTCTTCTTCTTCTGGTATATGTTTTGCGCCAGGTCTAGAGGAATAGGCACCAACATCTATAAAAGTTGCGCCGTCTAAAAGCATTTTTTCTACTTGCGAAAGAATGTCGCTTTCGTTTTTATATTTTCCTCCGTCAAAGAAAGAATCTGGTGTAATATTTAAAATCCCCATTACTTTTGGGGTTGTTAAATCTACTAAAGTACCTTTGCAATTTATGGTCATTTTAACGAACTACTTTATTAATTACGTGTGTAATTTTTGGTGCTTTGTAAGCGTTCATTTTCTGCATTAAATCTTCTACAGAAGTACCAACTATTAACATGTCTCTATTGGTTTGTTTTAGAAAACCTTCTGCTATCATTTTGTCTAATTGCAATAAAACAGCATCGAAAAAACCGTTTATATTTAAAAGTCCAACTGGTTTTTGTTCAATATATAATTGCCCTAAAGTAAGTGCTTCAAACAACTCATCTAAGGTACCAAAACCTCCAGGAAGTGTAATATAACCATCTACTAATTGGCTCATTATTACTTTACGTTCGCTCATTGTTTTGCAAACAATCATTTCTTCTACACCAGCATGTACCACTTCTTCCTTTTCTAGTAATTTAGGAATTACACCAATAACTTCGCCATTATGAGCCAGAATTGTATCGGCGATAGCGCCCATCATTCCAATTTTTCCTCCACCATAAACCAAACCAATTTTGTTATGTGCAAAATGATTTCCTAATGCTGTAGCAGCTTCTTTATAAATAGGGTTAAAGCCTAAACTTGCTCCGCAAAAAACAACAATCTTTTTCAATTTTATGAGTTTTAAAATTCTTTTGTAAAAATAAATGAAAAGCATATAGGATTTAGTATTTTTGAGCAAATACTTTTTAACAAAAGAAGATGCAAGATACCTCGAAACAATATGATGCTGTAATTGAACAATGCAGAAGTTTATTTATAAAAAAAATGAGTGATTATGGTTCTGCGTGGAGAATTTTACGTTTACCGTCTTTAACAGATCAGATTTTTATTAAGGCGCAAAGAATTAGACAATTGCAAGAAAATGAGGTGAGAAAAGTTGATGAAGGAGAGAAATCTGAATTTATTGGTATTATTAATTATTCTATAATGGCTTTAATTCAATTAGAAAATGGTGTTGTTGAAAATCCGGATTTAAACACGGAAGATGCAACTGTTTTGTATGATAGACATAGTAAAATTACCAAAGAATTAATGATGAATAAAAATCATGATTATGGTGAGGCTTGGAGAGAAATGCGTGTTTCTAGTTTAACAGATTTAATTTTGCAGAAATTATTACGAGTAAAGCAAATAGAAGATAATAAAGGTAAAACCTTAGTTTCTGAAGGTATTGATGCAAATTACCAAGACATGATTAATTATGCAGTTTTTGCAATGATTCATTTGGGTTAGTATTTAATTTAAAGGTTAAAAGTAAACGAAACCTATTTTAACAGTTTATAAAAGAAGTTTAAATTATAGCATATGAAGATATTAGTACAAATTTCGAGAATATTAGTAGGAGCCTTATTTATTTTTTCTGGCTTTGTAAAATTGGTAGATCCTATAGGTTCTCAATACAAATTTCAAGAATACTTTTCTGAAGGTGTTTTAAATATGGAGTTTTTAATTCCGTTTGCATTACCATTTGCAATTCTTTTAATTGTAGCAGAAATACTACTAGGAGTAATGATTTTAATTGGTTACAAACCAAAAATTACAGTTTGGAGTTTGTTAATTCTAACTCTAATTTTCTTGTTTTTAACATGGTATTCTGCATTTTACAATAAAGTTACAGATTGTGGTTGTTTTGGCGATGCTATTAAATTAACACCTTGGGAAACTTTTTATAAAAACGTTATTTTAATTGTACTAATTATTGTTTTACTTATAAAAGTAGCATTTATTAAACCAATTTTTGCGGGTAAAATACCAAAGTTAATTACTTTTTTATCATTAGCAGTTTTCTTATTTATTGTGCAACATGTATTAACACATTTACCAATTATAGATTTTAGAGCATATGCAGTTGGTAAAAATTTACAAGAAGGAATGCAATATCCTGCAGATGGTTCTATTCCGCCAGTGCATGATTTTATGTTAGAAGATGCACAACAAGATTTGGCGCCAATTTTATTGGAAAAAGAAAAAGTAATGTTAGTTATTGTTTATAATTTAGATAAATCTGACGTTAGTGGATTTCCAGCAATTAAAGAAGTTGCAGAGAAAGCAATTAAAAAAGGATATACTGTTTATGGTGTTTCAGCTTCTTTTTCGGATGATTTAATTATTGCCAAAGAAAAATATAATTTACCTTTTGAGTTTCTATTCTGTGACGAAACTACCTTAAAAACAATGATAAGAGCAAACCCAGGAGTTATTATTTTAGATAAAGGAACGGTTGTACAGAAGAAAAATTTTATAGATGTAGAAGATTTAGAGTTGTAAAATTATTTACACATTTAATTCTTAAGGACTAATTCTTATTGCGTAGATTATCTACATCAGTAAGTGTTAGTCCTTTTTCTTTTTTGTAAAAGATGTGTTTAGAGCTTCCTATAACCTGTGCAGAGTAAATACCAGAATGCCCAGAAAATAAGTAAGAAGTAGTACAAGCCAAGGCAATAAAAACGCCAGATTCTATTCCGAATAATTCAATACCCATAATTGTACAAGCAATTGGTGTGTTTGTTGCACCTGCAAAAACGGCCACAAATCCCATTCCTGCTAATAGAGGCATTGGTAAAGGAATAAACCAAATTAAAACGTTTCCTAAAGCAGCACCAATAAAGAACAACGGTGTTACTTCTCCTCCTTTAAAACCTGCGCCTAAAGTAAAAGAAGTGAATAATAGTTTTAGAATAAAGTCATAAGAATTTAAGTCGATATTAAAAGCGTCTACAATTGTTGGTACACCTAAACCTATGTATTTTGTAGTTCCCATTAAATAAACTGTAATCGCTATAACAACACCACCAATTACAGGTCTAAGAGGAGCATAGCGAATGTGTTTCTTAAATAATTTACCCCAAAAATGAGTGGATTTTGAAAATAACATACTTACTAATCCGAAAATAATACCTGCTAATAAAGCCCATAAAACACTTGCTGGCGATACTGCTGTAATGGTAGAAATGCTATAATGTGTGTGATGAGAAATTTGCCATACATCGCAAAAATAGTTAGCGAAAACAGCTGCTAAAAAACTAGGTAAAATGGCATCAAATTTTATTCTTCCAATAACCATTACTTCAAGTGCAAAAATAGCGCCCGCTAAAGGAGTTCCAAAAACAGAGGCGAAACCTGCGCTTATACCTGCTATTAATATAATTTTTCTATCTAAATTAGAAAGCTTAAATATTTTAGTAAATTGATCTGCAATTGCACCACCAATTTGTACGGCAGTTCCTTCTCTACCAGCAGAACCACCAAATAAATGCGTAAGAATAGTACCTAAAAAGACTAATGGTGCCATTTTAAAAGGAATTACTTTCTTAGGAGAATGATATTCTTCTAATAATAAATTATTTCCTTTTACAACACTTTCGCCATAATAATGGTAAGATAAACCAATAACTAAACCAGCAATTGGTAACAAAGCAATAATCCATAGGTTTGCCTCTCTATAATTTGTTGCCCATTCTAAAGACCATAAAAAAACGGCAGAAGCACTTCCTGTAAAAAGACCTATCAATAAACAAATACAGGTCCATTTTAATAGAAAAAGCAAAGAAAAAGTTTGCTCAAAAGAAAGAAATATTTTTTTAATTTTATTCATATATTTAAAATCTTCTCTGGTAAAAGAAACTTCAAAATAAAGCAATTGAACACGTGTTTAATTTGCTCTATTGGGCAAAAATAAACAATTAAAAACTAAGAGAATAATATGGTGAAGTATCATTTTTCTTACAAAGATTTTACAATTTAATATTTTATTGTAACTTGTTTAAAAATAAAAAAATGAACGAATTTGTTACCTATACATCAGAAGAGAATTACGCAATATTAACTATTAATAATGGAAAAGCAAATGCAATTTCTAGTGAGGTTGTAGAGGGTTTAAATGCTGGTTTAGATAAAGCAGAACAAGAAAATAAAGTTGTTGTTTTAACTGGTAAGGCAGGTATTTTTTCTGGAGGTTTTGATTTAAAAGTGATGACAAAGTCACCAGAAGCTGCTAAGGAATTGGTAACAAAAGGTTCTAGACTTTCTCTTAGAATGCTTTCTTTTCCACAACCAATTATTATTGCTTGTTCTGGTCATGCAATTGCAAAAGGGGCATTTTTATTACTTTCTGCAGATTATAGAATTGGGGTAGAAGGTGATTTTAAAATTGGTTTAAATGAAGTTATGATTGGTATGACAATGCACAACGCTGGTATTGCAATAGCAAAAGCGCGCTTGTCTGAAGTGTATTTAAATAGAAGTGTAAATAATGCAGAGATTTATAGTTCTAAACAAGCAATTGCTGCTGGTTTTTTAGATATTATTGTGTCAGAAGATCATTTATTACCAACCGCAATTAAGGTTGCAGAAATGTCTTCTAAATTGAATAAAAAGGCACATGCTGAAACAAAATTGAAAGTTAGAAAATTACATTTAGAGGCTTTAGAAAGTGCTATTGAATTAGATTTAAAAGGAACTATCTCTATAAATGTGTAATCAATAAAATTTGTTAGTTCTTGGTTTTTAGCAATTGCAGAAAATAAGCAAATAGGTTTAGCCCTGATTGAACGGTTTGTTTGAGCTCTTTTTGAGGTACGAAAAAAAGCGAGTAGTGAAAGCAGGAAATAGCTTCTAAAACTAATGTTTTTCGAAAACCATTATTCCTGCTTTAATTTCTATATTTAAATGATTTTTTCTAGGTGTTAAAGGGCAAGAAAATTTGTCGTTATAAGCACAGTATGGGTTGTACGTGTTGTTGAAGTTTAAAACAATAGTGTTTTCTTCTGAAATATCTGTTGTCATCACGTCCATATAACGGCCACCGCCATAAGACTCATTGCTAGAAGTGTCGTCTGTAAAAGGTAAAAACAGGTAATCTTTGTACTTTGCATCTCGCAAATCGTCTTGACTTTGGTAAATTGTTAATTGACATTTTTTTCCTTTTAAGGTGAAGTTTAGTTTACCATATTCTTTATATAATGGTTCTCTATCTGTAGTGGTTGCCATCTTAAAAGTTGGTGCATTTACTGTTTTTATAAGTTGTGCAGTAACTATAAAAGTAGTGTCTATAGGAAAAAAATCTAAGCCTTTAAATTGTTTTAAATCTTTCTTTTTTAAAGGAGATTTTGTTGCGTCTTTATAACTTGCATTCAGTTTTTGTTGATATGCTGTTTTACCCATAAGTGTTCTTTTGTCTTGTGAATTACAAGAAATTATGAATATTAAAGAGCATAGTAATATAATTTTTTTCATTTTTTAGTTAGGATTAAAACCTGGTGTTTTAGAAGTTTTTGGTGTTATTTGGTAATTCTGAATTAATTTGTTAGACAAGTTTTCAAATTGATTGCCTTCAGATAACTGCTTTAATTGGTTAGGATCGAAACGACCTTTTAAATAGAAAACAGAAGTTTTTGCTAAGGTAGAATTAAAAATTATAGCTTGTGTTACCACATCTCCATCTTCTTTTACAGAAACAATTTTTGTTTTATCTGGTTGATTGCTTCTTAGCATATCTGTAAAATTATTATCTGTTACCAAGTTCATTTCATTAATTAGCTGTTGTTGTTTTATAATGCTAATTCTATTAAAGGTGATAAATTTAAAGTCTTTTACGTTGCCAAATAAACTATTAATTTCTGGTGAAATATTAGTTAATAATGAGCGCATAAAATTAGGAACTTGAAAAGCTGTTGCTCCAATATCTTTTTTATGGGTGTTAAAAAAACTTTGAAAAGATTTTGTGCTTCTGCAAGAAGAAAAAAGAATTGTTATTGCAAAACTAAAGAGGATTACTTTTTTCATAATTATTTCTTTTTTAAGTAGATTAGGATAACACCATCATATTTTTTCTTAGTGTATTTTTTTATGTTCCCTTTTCCTTTTATAACATTCATAGTTCTAATGTTATTTGGGTTTATATTTTTAATATGTGCTTGGTCAATTTCTTTACCATCTAAGATGTATAATAGATTAGATTTTGGCTCTTTTTGCATTATTTTATTAGCTTCTAAAACAAATTCTTTGTTAGAAGTAACTGCTTTCTTACTACTACAATTAATAAAACTAAATATTAACAAGGTAAAGAGTAAAGTATAGGTGAGTTTTGTTTTTAAATGCTGCATATATTTTAGTTTAGAAAGTAAAAATACAACTTTTCAATTATTAAAAAATTAAGAGTTATTTTTAAAATATCTGTAATAAAAAAAAGCATCAAGAATTAACTTGATGCTTTTTTTATTTTATAAAAAGTGTTTTTATAATTTCATTCTCCAACCATAAGGATCTTCAGATTTATTTGTCTGAATATCTGTAATTGTTTTCTTTAAAAGAGCAGCAAAAGGTTTTTCTAATTCTGGTAAATCGTAATCTTTTTCTTGATAACCAAAACCAGCAATTGGTGAAATTACAGCAGCTGTTCCTGCACCAAACATTTCTTTTAAACTACCAGATTGTACAGCAGCAATAACTTCTGAAACCGAAACTTTTCTTACTTCAACATCAATTTTTAAGTCTTCAGCAATTTTAATAATACTTTTACGAGTAATTCCATCTAATATTCTATCACTAGTTGGGCTTGTAATTAAAGTATCATTAATTCTAATAAAGATGTTCATTGCACCAGCTTCTTCAATATACTCATGTGTATTGTCATCTGTCCAAATTACTTGGTTATATCCTTTTTCAATAGCTAATTGTGTTGGGTAGAACTGAGCAGCATAATTACCACCAGCTTTTGCAAAACCAACACCACCATTTGCAGCACGTGCATATTTTTCTTCAATTAAAACTTTTACTTTACCAGCAAAGTAAGCTCCAGAAGGCGCAGTACAAATCATAAATTTATATTCGTTTGCAGGAGAGGCATGAAAACCGTTTCCAGAAGCAAACATAAAAGGTCTTATGTATAAAGAACTTCCTTCGTTTGTTGGTATCCAAGCATCATCTACTTTTAATAATTCTTTTAAACCGTTCATAAAAAGGTCTTCAGGAATTTGAGGTATTACTAAACGTTCTGCAGATTTATTTAAACGCTTACAATTGTCTAAAGGTCTAAATAATAAAGTGTTTCCTTCAGTATCTTTATAAGCTTTCATTCCTTCGAAAATAGATTGTCCGTAATGAAAAATCTTAGCAGAAGGATCTAAAGAAATAGGAGCATAAGGCTCAATTATTGGGCTTTCCCATTTTCCGTCTTTAAAAGTACAAGTTAACATGTGATCTGAAAAAACGCTACCAAAAGGAAGGTTATTAAAATCTACGGTGTCTATTTTAGACTTTGCTATATGTTTGATTTCTATGTTAGAATTCATAATTTGTTTGATTAAATTTCGTTACAAATGTACATAATTTATTCATCTGACGGAACATAAAAATTCGCGTTTTGATGTTAATTTACTTACATTTGTGTAACCAGTTATTAAAAATATAAGATATGAAATTAGTAGTTAAGTTTTGTGCAATTGCATTGTTAGTTTTTACAGCGTGTAAAGAAGGGAAAAAAGAGAGTAAAGAAGTAGTAGTTCCTGCTCAAGAATTAGCATATGCTTCTTACGGAGATAAGATTTCTGAAGAAAAAGCGATGACTTCTAAAGAGATGTTAACCAAATTTGAGAGTATGAATGTTGGTGATACTGTAAACGTAAAATTTGCATCAGAAATTAAAGAAGTTTGTGTTAAAAAAGGATGTTGGATGAAGCTTCCGTTAGCAGAAGAAACAGAAACAATGGTTCGTTTTAAAGATTACGGTTTCTTTATGCCATTAGATTCTAAAGGAAAAGAAGTAATTGTAGAAGGAAAAGCATTTGTAAAAATAACACCAGTAGAAGAATTGCAACATTATGCAGAAGATGCAGGTAAAAGCAAAGAAGAAATAGCTAAAATTATAGCACCTAAAAAAGAATTTGCTTTCGAAGCAAATGGTGTGTTATTAAAAGTAAAATAGTTTTTTAAGCAATTCATAAAATTACATTATAAATTTAATTTAAACTTTTGAAGAGAGAAATTTTAATTACTTCAGATGGTTCAACAACCATTCATTTACCAGATTGGGACGAGCAATATCACTCAAAACATGGTGCGATACAAGAATCGTATCATGTTTTTTTACAATCTGGTTTCGATAAAATTATTGAAAAGAACAAAGATATTTCTATTTTAGAAATTGGTTTTGGTACAGGTTTAAATGCATTTATTACTTTTTTAGAAGCAGAAAAAAATACTGTTAAAATTAATTACGTTGGGGTAGAAGCATACCCAATTTCTTCAGAAGAAGTACTAAAATTAAACTACGTTAAAGAATTAGAAGCAACAGAAAATCAACAAATTTTCAATAATATGCATGCCTACTCTTGGGAAGAGAAACAAACTATTTCAAAAGATTTTCTACTAACCAAAAGAAAACAATTTTTTCAGGAAATTACAGATGAAAATGCATTTGATTTAATTTATTTTGATGCCTTTGGTGCTCAAAATCAACCAGAATTATGGACAGAAGATATCTTCTTAAGAATGTATAAGGCTATCAAAGAAAACGGAATCTTAGTAACTTATTCTGCGAAAGGAAGTGTTAGAAGAGCAATGCAAACCGTTGGTTTTACTGTAGAAAGAATTCCAGGGCCTCCAGGAAAAAGAGAAATGTTAAGAGCAACTAAAATAAGTAATTAGCAAGCCTTTTTTGCTAATTAGCATTAGACAATAATAAAAAATTAAAAGATGGAATTCAAAAGAAAATTCGGTAAAAAGAAGCAGACTAAACCTACAAAAGGTATTTTCTTAATACTATTGTTAGTTATTGCTGTTTTACTTTGGTTTAAAATGGAACCTATTATGAACTCTTTATTTTCTAAATAATTTTCGAAGCAATTTCCAGCTTTCCGTTATATCTTTTTTTGAGAAAAACAAAAAAAGGATGCCACTTCAATCTGGGCTAAAATAGTTTGTTAGCTTTTAGATAAGCTATTTTGTAAAAGTTCTTCCTTTCCAATTATAGTTAAAAAAAAGCGATTTAAAAACGATAAAAACGCTAAAAAAAGGATATATAATACTACTTATAACATACCATTTTAAGAATGATTTCTTGTGATTATAAAAAATCATTGTTGGTATAAATAGAAATAAATCGATAACTATTTTTAAGAATAAAGGCAACAAAATTACTAGTAATGTGTTCGATAAAAACAAATTAAAAATTACACTTAAGTTAATTAAAAATACTAAAAGACCTATTAGTTTTACGTTTACAGATTTAAATTTACTTGTTTTAGAAGCCCAACGTACTCTTTGATTTATTAGGTTGGTTATTGTCTTAACAGGAAAAGTTGCTACAATTGCATCTTTAGATTTTAAAAATTGTACACTTTTTTTATTGTGTTCTATAAATTTTTCAAAAAGGAAAATATCATCACCACTTGCAATATTATCATTGCCCTTAAAACCATTTAGTTTTAAGAATGTATCTTTTTTGTAAGCTAGATTAGCACCATTACATAAAAAAGGAAATTCGATACCAAAACCACCAATTGTAGTTCCTTGTAAACTCATAAAATCTAACAACTGAAACTGTTCTAAATAATTATTATTTACAATATAGTTAACCGGTGCAACAACCATTTCTGGTTCTTTTTGTTGAATGAATACATCTAAAGTTAAAAGCCATTTTTTTGGTAAAATACAATCTGCATCTGTTGTAACAATCCAATTATTTTTTGCAAATGAAATTGCTGTAGAAATTGCGTCTTTTTTTGGTGAATTAGACTTTCTATTATTTTGTAGAATATTAAAGTTTTTAATCTTATTCGTTTTAATAAACTCTTCGATGGTTTTTACAGAATTATCTAAAGAAGCGTCATCTACAAAAATAAACGCTACCATTTCTATTGGATATTCTAATGCTTTTATAGAATTTAATAGCCCTTTTAAGTTTTTTGCTTCATTTCTAAAAGGAATAATAACAGAGAAACTAGTTTTAGAAACTATAATTTCAGGTTTAAAATTACGAAGCCTTACAAAACCAATTGCTAAAGAAATAATTAGAATTGTGTAAAAAGAAAATAGCACTATTAGAAACCAAATCATGTTATTTGTTTGGGTTTAAAAGTAAGAACAAAATAGCTTCCTATAATTGCAGGAATAACAAAATTTAAAATCCACATTAGTGTTGTAATACTTAAAACTGTAAGTGCATTAACGTTTAGAAAACTGAAAATAAAAACAGCAACGGTTCCTTTTAACACAGCATCAAACAAAGATAGCATAGGTATTATAGAACTAATTAAATACATGCTACTAATTGCTGTAAATGCATCTATATAAGAAATATTCACATTAAAAATGAAAAGTAAAAAATAAAACTGATGTGAGAAAACCAAATACTTTAAAAAGGATAAAGTAGCAATTTTAAAATGCTCATTTTTATTCAATTTTATAGCATAATTTTTAAATAAGTTTTTTTTAGACAGTAAGTTTTTCCATATAAGAAATAGGATTAAAGATAATATTAGGCAAAGAATTAAGTAGTAATAAAACGTATGTAAATCAAAATTTATATTTTGATTATTTATAAAATAGAACAAACCAGAAACACCAAAAAAGAGTGTCGCTAAAAGTTGATATAGGTTTCCAATTAAATTTAAACTTAGAATTTGTTTTCTTAAAGTTTTTTTAAAATAAAAAGCTTTTGTACCATATTCTCCAATTCTATTGGGTGTAATTAAAGATGTTGTTAACGAAGAAAAACTTTGTATTGCAGCAGATTTTTTACTTGTTTTAAAACAAAAAGAAGCAAGTGATTGCCATTTGGTTATTTCTAAAAACCAATTTAAAAAACTTAAAAAGAGTAAGACAAGCAGGTTCTTAATAGAAAAAACATTGTTTTTAATTAAATTTCTATAAAAAACACTAAAATTTAACTGATTATTAGATGTTAGCCTTAGCCAAATAAAATATGCGCAACCAAATACAATACTTAGTTTTATGAGCAACCAAAAGAATTGTTTAGATTTGTGTGTTAGCGAATAATTCATTGTTTGCAAAGTAACAAATAATCGTCATTAAGTTAGGTGAGAAACACAAAAACAATCTAAGAATTTGAAGACAGAAAAAATTATTTTAGGAATTGATCCTGGAACAACTATTATGGGTTTTGGCCTTATAAAAGTGATTGGTAAAAAGATGGAATTTATTCAAATGAATGAGTTAATGCTTAAAAAATATGATGATCATTATTTAAAATTGAAGTTAATTTTCGAGAGAACCATAGAGTTAATAGATACATATAACCCAGATGAAATAGCTATTGAAGCGCCATTTTTTGGTAAAAATGTACAATCTATGTTAAAGTTAGGTAGAGCACAAGGTGTTGCAATGGCGGCTGGTTTATCTAGAGAAATACCTATTACAGAATATTTGCCAAAGAAAATAAAAATGGCAGTTACAGGAAGTGGTAGTGCAAGTAAAGAGCAAGTTGCATTAATGTTAAAATCTTTGTTAAACTTAAAAACATTACCAAAAAATTTAGATGCAACAGATGGTTTAGCAGCAGCGGTTTGTCATTTTTATAATTCAGGTAAAGTTGTTGGAGGTAAAAATTATACGGGTTGGGCAAGTTTTGTAAAACAGAATGAAAAGCGAGTAAAAAAATAATGTCAGGAATTTATATTCATATACCGTTTTGTAAGCAAGCATGTTTTTATTGCGACTTTCATTTTTCTACTTCATTGAAGAAAAAGGAAGACATGATTTTGTCTTTAATTAAAGAAATTGAAATTAGAAAAAAGGAATTAGGAGATACAACTGTAGAAACCATTTACTTTGGTGGAGGCACACCTTCTGTTTTAAGTACCCAAGAAATTAAAGAGTTAATAAATGCTGTTTATGCCAATTTTAAGGTTGTAGAAAACCCAGAAATTACATTAGAAGCAAATCCAGATGATTTATCCGAAGAAAAAATAATAGCACTATCTAAATCACCAATTAATAGGTTAAGTATTGGTGTTCAATCTTTTTTTGAGAAAGATTTGAAATTAATGAACAGAGCGCATAATTCTGAAGAAGCAAAAAAATCTTTGTCTTTGGCAACGCAATATTTTAAAAATATTTCTGTAGATTTAATTTATGGTGTGCCAGATTGTAGTAATGCAGAATGGCGAGAAAACATACAAACAGCTCTTAGTTTTGGTATTCCGCATATTTCTAGTTATGCATTAACTGTAGAGCCAAAAACAGCTTTAGAAACGTTAATAGCTAAAGGAGAAATTAAAAATGTAGATGAAGAAAAAGCGCAAGCACAATTTTATATTTTAATCGAAGAATTAGACAATGCCGGTTTTATACATTATGAATTGTCAAACTTTGGAAAAGAAAATTTCTTTAGCAAAAATAACTCATCTTATTGGTTGGGTAAATCTTATTTAGGAATTGGACCTTCTGCGCATTCTTTCGACGGAAAACAAAGAAGTTGGAATGTGAGAAATAATGCTAAATATATAAAATCTATTAAAGAAAACGAATTGCCAATAGAAAGAGAAATTCTTTCTTTAACAGACAGATATAATGAATATGTTATGACTGGTTTGCGAACAATTTGGGGAGTTTCTATAGAGAAAATTAAACAAGATTTTGGAGGGGAATTTATTGATTATTTAGAAAATCAATCTAAAAAACACATTGAACAAGAATTATTGTATATTGAAAACAACATTTTAAGAACAACCCAAAAAGGAAAGTTTTTATCTGATGGGATTGCATCAGATTTATTTATGTTGAATTAGGTTTAAAATAAAAAGGAATCGTAAGAAATGAAAGCAGTTATAGAATATAATTCAAGAAAGATAGAGGTAAATATATCTAATCCTATAGATATTTCTATTCCTATAGATGTATCGAAAACAAATGTAAATGCGTGGTATTTAGATGCACCAAAAATATTTCCAGAAAGTGTTAATGGAGAGCAAATAAAGGTTTCAGAAGGTGCAGTTGTAAACTTTAATAACATTCATTTTAATCCTCATTCTCATATTACACATACAGAATGTGTTGGTCATATTACAAAAGAGGTACATTCTGTAAATAAGAGTTTAAAGTTTTTTGTTTTTCTTGCAGAGGTTGTAACCGTAGCACCAGAAAGCAGAGGAGAAGATTTTGTTATTTCAGAAAAACAATTAAAAACGGCTCTAAAGAATAAGAAAAGAGATGCAATTATTATAAGAACCTTACCAAATTTAAAGGATAAAAAGTCGATGCAATACTCGAACACAAATCCGCCATATTTATTAGAAGAAGCAGCTGTTTATTTAAGAGAAAAAGGAATAAAACATTTACTTGTAGATTTACCTTCTGTAGATAAAGAAAAAGATGGTGGTAAATTATTAGCACACAATGCTTTTTGGAATACAGCAGGAGACATAAGAATGAATGCTACGATTACAGAGTTTATATATGTACCAAATGATGTAGAAGATGGTGAGTATTTATTAAATTTAATGATTGCACCTTTCGAGAATGATGCAACACCAAGTAAGCCTGTGATATATAAAATTATAAAGTAATTTTATGAAGAAAATCTTCACTAAAAAAAGATTTTTCTTCGGAATTGTAATCATTTTATTGGTTACCGTTTATAACGGTACGTATGCAGATATTTCTGTAGATGATTTAAAGAATACTTATGCAAACAAGTATTCTAAATTTATAGAAGTAGATGGAATGCAGGTGCATTATAGAGATGAAGGAAAGGGGTTTCCTATAGTTTTAATTCATGGTACAGCAGCTTCTTTGCATACTTGGAACGATTGGACAAAACAACTTTTAAAAAACTATAGAGTTATTCGATTAGATTTGCCCGCTTTTGGATTGACTGGGCCAAATAAAAATGCAGATTACTCAATTAAAAATTATACAAATTTTTTACATCAATTTTTAAGAAAAATAAACGTTAATAAATTTCATTTAGTAGGGAATTCTTTGGGCGGAAACATTGCTTGGGATTATACTGCAACTTACCCAGAAGAAATAGTGAAATTAGTTTTATTAGACGCCAGTGGTTTGCCAACCAATAAGCCGCAACCAACAATCTTTAAAATGGCTAAAACACCTATTTTAAATTCGTTGTTTTTGTATGTAACACCTAAGTTTATTATTAGAAAAAATATAGAACAAGTCTATGCAGATAAGTCTAAAATTACAGATGCTTTAATAACACGTTATCATAAAATGTCTTTAAGGGGTGGAAATAGAAAAGCATTTATAGATAGATCGAGAACAGATTTTAGACTTGGCGAAACAGAAAGTTTAACGAAGTTGAAAAGTATAAAAACGCCTACTTTATTAATTTGGGGAGCAAAAGATACTTGGATTCCTTTGGCTAATGGAAAACGTATGGATAGTGTTTTACCGAACTCTAAATTGGTTGTTTTAGAAAACTCGGGTCATGTTCCTATGGAAGAAAATCCTATAGAGAGTTTATTAATTTTAAAAGATTTTTTAAAGAATTAAAAACCCTTTCTATTTTAAATTAGAAAGGGTTTTTATTTAAGGATTTGTTTGGTTAAAACCACCTTTTGCGTTTAAAATACCAAATAGAAATAACAGTAACTAAAACCATAATTCCTAATAAAATAAAGTAACCGTATTTTAATTTTAGCTCTGGTATGTTTTCGAAATTCATACCGTAGATTCCTGCTAAAAAAGTTAACGGAATAAAAATAACAGACAAAATAGTTAAGGTTTTCATTACTTCATTTAAGCGATGTCCTTGTATACTAAATATCAGATTTATTTTACTTTCTAATTCTTGTAATTCAAAATCTATATTAGAAATTAAATTATTAGTTTGTTCTTTTAATTCACTAAAATATTTTACGTCAAAACCATCAATTTCAATCTTTTCTAGCTTTACAACGGTGTCTTTTAAACTCATTGTTGCCTTCTTAAAATTAAATAACTCCTGCTTTCTTTTTTCAACTAAAGAAGTAAATTCTGGTGTTGGTTTTATATGTGTAGAGTTTAGTTTGTGAGCACTTAATTCTGCATTTTCTTCGTACGTATCTTGGTAATTGTCTATAATAGATTCCAATAATAGAAACAATAAGTAATCTGCCCTTTTCTTTCTAACAATACCTTTATTGCCTTCTAAACGCTCTCTAATCCAATTAAAATAATCTCCAGGTTTTTCTTGAATAGACCATAAGAAGTCTGCAGAAACAATAAAAACCATCTGTTCAGAATCTAATTTTTGACTCTCAGTAATTAAAACACGTGTTGTAATAAAAAGTAAGTTATCTAATAAAATAACCTTATTAGGGTGTTCTTCATCGCTTAGTAATTTTATTAAAAAATCGTCTAATTTATTCTGATAAATTACTTTTTTATATTCATTTTGAAACTTTATTCCATAGGTATTTAACCACTCTATAGTATCTGTACCTTGAGATAAGTTTATCTGAGAAACTGCAGCGAAATTTGTTTTTTCGTAAGTTTTAGCAGAATAACTAATGATAGACGTGTTGTCTAAAAAATCATTTTCCATTTAAATATTAATTGTAAATTTGATATATAAAGATACTTTTTAAAATTGTAAAAAAGATACTTTTAAATTGAAGAATTTATGCATGTCGAACAACTAAGAGATTTTTGTATTGCAAAAAAAGGAGTTACAGAGCATTTTCCTTTTGATGATGTGACTTTGGTTTTTAAAGTGATGGGTAAAATGTTTGCACTTACAAGTTTAAATAATTGGGAAAAAGGTGCGGAGGCAATCAATTTAAAATGCGATCCAGATAGAGCAGAAGAATTGCGTGGAGAATTTGAAGGCATTAATCCTGGTTGGCATATGAATAAAAGACTTTGGAATACTGTAACTATTAATTCTAGTGATGTTTTAGATGATTTAGTAAAAGAATTAATAGACCATTCTTATGAATTAGTTATAAGAGGACTCACAAAAAAAATGCAGACAGAGTTAAATAATTTGTAGTATGAAAAAGAATGAACTTAGAGATGCTTATAAGCAAAAAAGAAAAAATTTAACAGCAAATGAAATTGAGAACTTGCAAGAAAATATCTACCAGCAAGTTTATAATTTAGATATTTCTAAAGTTAAAAACGTGCATTTATTTTTAACAATGACAAAGTTTAAAGAGATAGATACAAAGCCTTTAATTACTTATTTTAGAAGCAAAAACAAACAGATAATTGTTAGTAGATGTAATTTTGAAGATAATTCATTATCTCATTTTTATTTTAATGAAACTACTGTTTTAGAGTTGAACAAATATGGAGTTCCAGAGCCTATTAACGCCAAACAAATTAAAGAAGAAGAATTAGATCTTGTTTTTGTGCCAATGTTAATTTCTGATAAAAAAAAATACAGGGTTGGGTATGGTAAGGGATATTATGATCGGTTTTTATCTAAATGCAGAAAAGATGTGAAAATGATAGGTTTAAATTTCTACGAACCTATTTTAGAAATAGAAGACGTTAACGAGTTTGATATTTCTCTAGACGAGGTAATCTATCCTAAATAAACTTTAAAACGTCTTTTTTCTTTGTAAATTTGCTACAAATAATTTTGAAGATGATTGTACAAGGAAATATAGTTGATATACTAAATAAACGAATTTTTAAAGGTGAAGTTGAAGTTAAAAACGGCAAAATTTTTGAAGTTCGAGAAGTAGATCATAATCAAGAAAATTTTATTTTACCTGGTTTTATAGATGCGCACATTCACATAGAAAGTTCTATGTTAGTGCCTTCCGAATTTGCCAAAATAGCAGTAAAGCATGGTACTGTTGCTACGGTCTCAGACCCGCATGAAATAGCAAATGTTTTAGGTGTAAAAGGTGTAGATTTTATGATTGAAAACGGAAAAAAAGTTCCGTTAAAATTTAATTTTGGCGCTCCGAGTTGTGTTCCTGCAACTTCTTTTGAAAGCGCTGGTGCAATTATAAATGCAGATGATATTAAGTTAATGATGGAAAATCCTGACATTAAATATCTTGCAGAAATGATGAATTACCCTGGCGTTTTATTTGATGATGAAGAAGTTTTAGCAAAAATTCAACATGCAAAAAACAACAATAAACCAATTGATGGTCATGCTCCTGGTTTAAGAGGAGATGATGCAACTAAATATATTTCTGCAGGAATTTCTACAGATCATGAATGCTTTACATATGATGAAGCTTTAGAGAAATTGCAAAAAGGAATGAAAGTAATTATTAGAGAAGGAAGTGCGGCAAAAAACTTCGAAGCTTTAATAAAATTGTTGCCAGAACATTTCGAAAATATAATGTTTTGTTCAGATGATAAACACCCAGATGATTTATTGTTAGGGCATATTAACCAACTTTGTGAAAGAGCAGTAGCAAAAGGAGTTGATGTTTTTAAGGTTTTGCAAGCAGCTTGTGTAAACCCAGTTAAACATTATAATTTAGATGTTGGTTTGCTAAATAAAGAAGATGATGCAGATTTTATTTTAGTAGACAGTTTAAAGAATTTTAATGTTTTAGAAACATACATTAACGGAGAGTTAGTTGCTAAAGATGGAGCGTCTTTTGTGAAATCTGTTCCTTTTGAAGTGTTAAATAATTTTGATACGGATAAGAAAAAAATAGAAGACTTTAGATTTGAATCGTCATCAGAAAAAATTAGAGTTATAGAAGCTCTAGATGGAGAGTTAGTAACAAACCAAATAGAGGCAGATGCTTTAATTGTAGATGGTAATTTAGTTTCTAATACAACTTCAGATATTTTAAAAATGACGGTTGTAAATCGTTATAAAAATGACGTTCCTGCAATTGCGTTTATTAAAAACTTCGGATTAAAAGAAGGTGCTATTGCTAGTTCTGTTGGTCATGATTCTCACAATATTATAGCTGTAGGTGTTTCTGATGAAGCAATTTGTAAAGCAGTAAATCTTATTATAGAAAACCGTGGTGGAGTTTGCGCTGTAAATACATCCGAAGAAAAAATAGTTTCTTTACCTGTAGCAGGAATTATGTCTGATTTATCTGCAGAGGAAATAGGTAAATCTTATGCAGAATTAGATAAGATGGCAAAACAAATGGGAAGCAAATTAAGAGCTCCTTATATGAGTTTATCATTTATGGCGCTATTAGTTATTCCTTCTTTAAAATTGTCTGATAAAGGTTTATTTGATGGAAATACCTTTAAGTTTACTTCGTTGGAAATTAACTAAAACTACATTTTAAATCTAGAAGAAGTAGAAGTTAGATTGTGTATTTAGTTACAAGCATCCCAAATAATATCTTTGGGTGTGGGCGCGGTAACTTTTATTTCTTCTTTAGAAACAGGGTGAATAAATTTTATTTTTCGAGCATGTAAACTAATGCTTCCATCTTTATTAGAACGAGGGAAGCCGTATTTTAGATCGCCTTTAATAGCGCTTCCAATGTGAGATAATTGTGTTCTAATTTGGTGGTGTCTGCCTGTTTCTAAATCAATTTCTATTAAAAAATAATTTTCTAATTTTTTAATAACATTATAATGTAGAATTGCGTTTTTACTTCCTTCTATTTCTTTCTTGTAAACAAAAGATTTGTTTTTCTTGGTATCTTTTTTTAAGAAATTTGTTAAAGTATCAGCCGTTTTCTTTGGCGGATTTTTTACAAGTGCCCAATATGTTTTATTAATAGTTTTATCACGTAACATCTTGTTTAAACGCTCTAAAGCTTTAGATGTTCTTGCAAAAATTACAATACCAGATGTTGGTCTGTCTAATCTGTGAACTGTTCCTATAAAAACGTTTCCAGGCTTGCTGTATTTGTCTTTTACGTACTCTTTAATTACATCACTTAAAGGTTTGTCGCCAGTTTTATCACCTTGTGTAATATCACCAGCTCTTTTGTTCACAATAATTATATGATTGTCTTCATATAAAACTTGTAAATTCTCTTTAGTAGATTGCATTATAGGTGCTTAAAAATGAATTTATTATTTGAAATCTTTGGCAACATCTTGGTTTACACCATCTAAAAAATCTAAAAATTCTTTTCTACCTAAACCTGTAGAAGAAGAAGTTAAAAATGATGTAGGTAAGGTTTCCCAATGAAGTAATAATTTCTTTTTGTAAGAAGTTATTTGCTTATTTATTTTAGAGCTTCCTAATTTGTCTGCTTTTGTAAAAACAATACAAAACGGAATTTGATTTTCACCCAAAAACTGCATGAAATCTAAATCTATTTTTTGTGGATCGTGTCTAGAATCTATTAAAACAAAAGTACAAACTAGTTGTTCTCTTTCTTTGAAATAGTTTTCTATAAAATATTGAAAAATTACTCTTTTCTTTTTAGAAACAGATGCATAACCATAACCTGGTAAATCCACTAAAAACCACTCGTCATTTATTTTAAAATGATTTATAAGTTGAGTTTTTCCTGGTTTTCCAGAGATTTTAGCTAAATCTTTGCGCTCCATTAACATATTAATTAATGAAGATTTACCAACATTAGAGCGTCCTATAAAAGCGTATTCTGGTATTCTATCTTTTGGTGCATTTATAACATTACTGTTACTCATTACAAATTCTGCAGACTTAATTTTCATTCTATTATATATTTCTGTCGGCAAGCCATTTATGAAGAATTGTGTTAAATTCTTTTGGTCTTTCCATCATTGCAGCATGTCCGCATTTATCAATCCAAAATAAATCTGAATCGGGTAAAAGTTTATGAAAATCTTCAGCAACTTCTGGCGGAGTAACAACATCTTGTTTTCCCCAGATTAAACATGTTGGCTGTTTCATTTCTGGCAAATCATTTGCCATATTATGTCTAATAGCACTTTTAGCAATTGCTAAAGTTCTAATAACAGAGCTTCTATCGTTTACAATTTTAAAAACATCATCTACCATTTCTTTTGTTCCAATTGCTGGATCGTAAAAAACGCCTTTTGTTTTCTCTTCTATATACTCATAGTTTCCTCTTTTAGGAAAACTATCTCCCATTGCTTTTTCATATAAACCAGAACTTCCTGTTAAAACAAGAGCATTCACACTTTCTTGGTGGTGCTTTGTAAAATACAAACCAATATGACCTCCTAAAGAGTTTCCAAGTAAAATAGCATTGTCTATTTTTTTAAACTCCATAAATTCTTTTAAAAAATCTGCTAAGTTTTTAACATTGGTTTTTAAAAGTGGAAGCGAGTATAATGGTAATTCTGGAATTAGGACTTTATAGCCATTATTAGAGAAGTGGTTAAATGTGTCGCCAAAATTACTTAGCGCCCCCATTAGTCCATGTAAAACTATAATAGCAGGTCCTTCTCCTGCTTCTGCATATGTAAATTTCCCTTCGGTTTTTAACTGGTCAGTCATCATTCAATTCGTTTTACTTAAACGCAAATGTAATTCTTTTTTATAACATAAATATCGTTTTCGTAATTCGCTCTGTTTCAATTTTTAAGGTTGTTTTGCTCTCTTTTTGGCTTAAAAAAGTTATAACTTATTAACAATGTGGTAAAAAGTGGTAAAAAGTGGTAAAATTTATATATTTTTGATATCTATTAAAACAACTATTTATTTGTGATAAATCTAATTGGTACATATGAATGTAAAGCAGATGCTAAAGGTAGGGTGATGTTCTCATCTGCCCTTAAGAAGCAGTTGCAACCAATTTTAAATGAGGGTTTTGTCATAAAAAGAGCAGTTTTTCAACCTTGCTTAGAATTGTATTCTATGGAAGAATGGAGTTTAATGATGAATAAGCTTAACAAGCTTAACAAGTTTGTTAAAAAGAATAATGATTTTATTAGAAGGTTTACAGCAGGTGTAAAGATAGTTGAATTTGATGCTGCTGGTAGAGTTTTAATTCCTAAAGATTTATGTGATTTTGCAGGAATTAAAAAACAAGTTGTTTTGTCTTCAGCTGTTAATATTATAGAAATCTGGGACAAAGACAATTATGAAAAAGCAATTGATGACGCTGCTTTAGATTTTGCAGATTTAGCTGAAGAAGTAATGGGAAATACAGAATTCGATGAATTATCATAGTCCGGTTTTATTAAAAGAGAGTGTAGATGCGTTAGCTATTAAAGCTGATGGTATTTATGTAGATGTAACATTTGGTGGTGGAGGGCACTCGAGAGAAATTTTGAGTAGACTTGGAGATAACGGACGTTTGTTTGGTTTTGATCAAGATCCAGATGCTTTAGAGAATGTAATCGACGATCCTCGTTTTACACTAATTCCAGAGAACTTTAGATATATCTCGAGATTTTTAAGGTTTCATGGTGTTAAAAAAGTAGACGGTGTTTTGGCAGATTTAGGAGTTTCATCTCATCAATTTGACGAAGCAGAAAGAGGTTTTTCTATTCGTTTTGATGGTGATTTGGATATGAGAATGAATCAGAAATCTAAAATTTCCGCGAAACAAATTATCAGTAATTATTCTGAAGAAAAATTAGCAGAGATTTTGTTTTTATATGGGGAATTAAGAAACTCTAGAAATATAGCAAAAACAATTGTTGAAAAAAGGCAAGAGGAAAAAATTGAAACTAGTTTTCAGTTAAAGGAGGTTTTAAAGAAGTATTTGCCAAACGCAAAAGAACATAAGATTTTAGCTCAAATATTTCAAGCAATTAGAATTGAAGTAAATGAGGAGTTGGATGTTTTGAAAGAATTCTTAGAACAGATGCCAAATTTATTAAAAGAAGAAGGTAGGTTGAGTGTAATCTCATATCATTCTTTAGAAGATAGATTGGTAAAGAGGTTTATAAGAATGGGTATGTTTAGTGGAGAACCAGAAAAGGATGTTTTTGGAAATATAGACGTTCCTATGCAGAAAGTAGGGAAATTAATAATACCTACCCAAGAAGAAATTAATATAAATAATAGAGCACGTAGTGCTAAATTAAGAATTGCAACTCTAAGTAAGTAAGATGTCTAAAATTAAAAAAAGTGTATATGGTTTTCTGAGAGGAAGTTTCCTTACAGATGAATCTGCTTTTAATAATTGGCGTATTATCATTTTTGTAGTTGGTTTGCTTTTAATAATGATTTCAAGTTCACATAAAGCAGATAAGAAAGTAATAAAAATCTCTGAATTAAATAAATTAAAAAGAGAATTAAGAGCCGAGTACGTAGATACTGGTACTATTTTGATGAGAATGAAAATGGAATCTAGTATTAGAGAAAAGGCAAAACATAGAGGGTTAATGCCTTCGCAAACCCCTCCAAAGAAAATAAAAGTAACTTATAAAAACGAATAAAATTGGCAACTCACAAAAAAAGCATTCTTACTAAATTCTACTTGGTAGCTGCTTTTATGACTTTGTTTTTGTTGGCTATTATTTTTAGAGTTATCAATCTTCAATATGTTCAAGGAGATGAATATAGAAAATTAGCAACAGAACTTACGGTAAGACAAGATACTATTTACGCAAACAAAGGAAACGTGTATGCTGCAGATGGTAATTTGTTGGCTACTTCAATGTCTAAATTCAATATTTTTATGGATCTAGTTACTGTAGATAGCGAGGTTTTCGAAGAGAATATTGTTGGTTTGTCTAATGAGTTGTCTGAGATGTTAGGGCATTCATCAGTTTATTATCAAAAAAGATTAAGAGCTGCAAAAAATAAAAAAAGAAGATATTTTTTAATTACCAGAAACATTGGTTATACAGATTATTTAAGAATGAGGAAGTTCCCAATTTTTAATTTGGGAGTTTATAGAGGAGGTTTTATAGCGAAACATAGAACAGAACGTGCGCATCCTATTGGTAAAATAGCAGAAAGAACTATTGGTTATGATGATTATAGAGGTGAGGCAGGAATTGAAGGTGCGTTTGCAGATTATATGCAAGGTGAAAATGGATTAAGATGGGAGCAGAAAATCGCGAAAAATCAATGGAAACCAATTACAGATTTTAATGAGAAAGAGCCAATCGATGGTCATGATATTATTACTACAATCGATGTAAATATTCAAGATATTACACATCATGCGTTGTTAAGAAAGTTAGAATACTTTGAAGCAGATCATGGTTGTGCTGTTGTTATGGAAACTGCAACGGGAGAGATTAAAGCAATTTCTAATTTAGGTAGAACTAAAAAAGGGAAGTACTACGAAAAAAGAAATTATGCGGTTTGGGAAAGTCACGAACCAGGTTCTACATTTAAATTGGCAAGTTTAATGGCGGCTTTAGATGATAAGAAAATTGATACGTCTACTGTTGTAGATACAGAAAAGGGTAGAATTTATATTCATGGTTCTAAGGTAGAAGATTCTCATAGAGGTGGTTATGGTAAAATTTCTGCAGCAAGAGTTTTTGAAGTTTCTTCTAATGTTGGTATTGTAAAGATTATAAAAAAACATTACGATAAGCAGCCAGAAAAATTTATAGAGAAATTAGAGTCTTACGGATTTACAAAGCCAATTGGTTTTCAAATTAAAGGAGAGGGAAAACCTGTTGTGCCAAAACCTTCTGACAAAAGATGGAATAAAATATCTTTAGAATGGATGTCTTGGGGTTACGGAATTTCTGTTACACCAATGCAAACGTTAATGTTTTACAACGCTGTAGCAAATAATGGTGTAATGGTAAAACCACGTTTTATTAAGGAATTAAGAAGACAAGACAAAACCGAAAAAGTTTTTGAAACTGAGATTTTGAATCCGAAAATAGCTTCTGATGAGACTTTAAGTAAGATTAGAAAAGTGATGGAAAATGTAGTAGTAAGAGGAACGGCTAGAAATATTTATTCTTCAAACTTTTCTATGGCGGGAAAAACAGGAACTGCTAAAAAATATTTACCAAGGCACAAAGATGAAAATGGTAAAACGGTTGCAGCTGGTTATTCGAATAAGCACTATGTAGCTTCTTTTGCAGGTTTTTTTCCAGCAGACAAACCTAAGTATTCTTGTATTGTAGTTATTCATGATCCTAAAAAGGAGAAAGGGTATTATGGTGCTACTGTTGCTGGACCAGTTTTTAAAGAAATTGCTCAGAAAATTTATACGACAACTCCTGTAGATAACCAATCTGTAGAAGATGAAGTTCGATTTGACGAAATAGAGAAAGAATATTCGAAATACGATGATAGGTTAAATAAGAATTATACAGTAGTTCCTAATGTAAGAGGAATGTCTGGTATGGATGCTTTGTCTTTGTTAGAGAATATTGGTTTAAAAGTAAAAGTTTCTGGAGTTGGTAGAGTTGAGTCTCAATCTTTAAAAAAAGGAGAGAAATTAATAAAAGGAAATACAATCACATTAAAATTATCTTAGTCTGAAAAATTTAAAAGACATATTATATAAGGTTTCAATAAATCAAGTTTTTGGTAACACAAACGTTGGTGTAAAAAATATTGTTTTCGATTCTAGAAAAGTTGAAGGTAAAGATGTTTTTATAGCCCTAAAAGGTGTTTCTGTAGATGGACATTTATATATAGATAAAGCAATAAATCTTGGTGCAATTGCAATTGTTTGTGAAGATTTTCCTGTTGTTCAGAAAGAAGGAGTAACATATATTCAAGTTGCTGATGCAAATGTTGCTTTGGCAATTATGGCTGCAAATTTTTATGACAATCCTTCTTCTAAAATTCCATTAGTTGGGGTAACTGGTACAAATGGTAAAACCACTATTGCTTCACTTTTATATCAATTATTTAAAAAAGCAGGTTATAAAGTTGGGTTATTATCAACAGTAAAAATCTTGGTTGATGAAACTGAGTTTAAGGCAACACATACAACACCAGATTCTTTAACGATTAACGGGTATTTAGATAAAATGATTGATGTTGGTGTTGATTACTGTTTTATGGAAGTGAGTTCTCATGGAATTCATCAGAAAAGAACAGAAGGTTTAACTTTTGTTGGCGGAATTTTTACAAACCTATCTCATGATCATTTAGATTACCACGATACGTTTGCAGAATATAGAAATGTAAAAAAACAGTTTTTCGATTCTTTACCAAAAAATGCTTTTGCGTTAACAAATATAGATGATAAGAATGGTGACTTTATGTTGCAAAACACAAAGGCTAAAAAAGTAACCTATGCATTAAAAACAATAGCAGATTTTAAAGTTAAGATTTTAGAAAAACAACTTTCTGGAACTTTAATTTCTGTTGATGGAACAGATGTTTGGACGAAATTAATAGGTGTTTTTAATATTTATAATTTAACTGCAATTATTGCAACTGCAGAATTATTAGGCTTAGAGAAATTAGAGGTTTTAACTATTGTTAGTGAATTAGAGAGCGTAAGCGGGCGTTTTGAATATGTGGTATCAGAAAACGGAATTACAGCAATTGTAGATTATGCGCACACACCAGATGCATTAAAAAATGTATTAGAAACTATTAATGATATTAGAACAGGTAACGAAAAAGTAGTTACAGTTGTTGGTTGTGGTGGTGATAGAGATAAGACGAAAAGACCAAAAATGGCACATATTGCTTCTCAGTTAAGTAATCAGGCAATTTTTACATCAGATAATCCTAGAACAGAAAATGCACAAACTATTTTAGATGAGATGGAAATAGGGGTTTCGCCTGAGAATTATAGAAAAACACTTACGGTTTTAGATAGAAAGCAAGCAATTAAAACAGCATGTAAGTTTTCTGAAGCTGGGGATATTATACTTATTGCTGGTAAAGGGCATGAGAATTATCAAGAAATAAATGGCGTTCGTGCTCATTTTGATGATTTAGAAGAGGTTAAGAATTGTTTTAATCAATTAAAATATTAGTAAGAATGCTGTATTATTTGTTTCAATATTTAGAGAGCCAATTTAATTTTCCAGGAGCTAGTGTGTTTCAATTTATCACATTTAGAGCAGCTGCTGCATTTATTTTGTCGCTATTAATTTCTTCTATCTATGGTAAAAGAATTATTAATTATTTACAGAAATTACAAGTAGGTGAGTCTATTAGAGATCTAGGTTTAGATGGTCAGATTCAGAAAGCAGGTACGCCAACAATGGGCGGAATTATTATTATTCTAGCAACATTAATTCCGGCACTCTTATTGGCTAAATTAGATAATATCTATGTGGTTATTTTAATAATAACAACAGTTTGGATGGGTTTAATTGGTTTTTTAGATGATTATATAAAGGTGTTTAAAAAAGATAAAGCAGGTTTAAAAGGAAGGTTTAAAGTTCTTGGTCAGGTTGGTTTAGGAGTTATTGTAGGTTCTATGCTTTATTTTCATGATGATGTAACAATTAAGGAACAATTGCCTGTTGAGCAGCAAATAGTGCAAGATAGCGGAAGAGTAAAAGTTTTTGGTGAAGCTCATAAATCTACTAAAACTACAGTGCCATTTTTAAAAGATAACGAATTAGATTATACAAAAGCATTAAGTTTTTTGGGTGATGGTTATGAGAAATATGGTTGGGTCGTTTTTATTTTTATTGTTGTTTTTATAGTAACAGGAATTTCTAACGGAGCAAATTTAACAGACGGAATTGATGGTTTAGCCGCAGGTTCGTCCGCAATTATAGTTATAACACTTGCGCTTTTTGCGTGGGTTTCTGGGAATATTATTTTCGCAGATTATTTAGACGTTATGTACATTCCTAATTCAGGAGAAATGACTGTTTTTATACTTGCTTTTGCAGGTGCATTAATTGGTTTTCTTTGGTATAATACATATCCGGCTCAGGTTTTTATGGGAGATACAGGAAGTTTAACAATTGGAGGTATTATAGCTGTTATTGCCATTTCAATTAGAAAAGAATTATTGCTACCAATTTTAGCAGGAATTTTTGTAATCGAAAATTTGTCTGTAATCATGCAGGTTTCTTGGTTTAAATACACTAAAAAGAAATTTGGTGAAGGAAGAAGAGTTTTTAGAATGGCACCATTACATCACCATTATCAGAAATTAAGTTACCACGAAAGTAAGATTGTTGTCCGTTTCTGGATTATAGGAATTCTTTTAGCAGTATTTACAATTGTTACTTTAAAATTAAGATAATTTGAAAAAGTTAGTAATACTTGGCGGTGGAGAAAGTGGTGTTGGTACAGCTATTTTAGGTAAGCAAAAAGGATACGATGTTTTTGTTTCGGACAAAGGAGAAATATCAAAAAAATATAAAGAAGTTCTTTTAAATAGTGAAATTGATTTTGAGGAAAAAAATCATACAGAAAGCAAAATTTTAAATGCAGATGTAGTGATGAAAAGCCCTGGAATACCAGAAACAGTTCCTTTAATTTTAAAATTGAAGGAAAAAGGAATAAAAGTGATTTCTGAAATTGAATTTGCAGCAAAATATACAACTGCAAATATTATAGGAATTACGGGTTCTAATGGTAAAACAACAACAACGTTATTAGCACATCATATTTTAAAAGGTGCTGGTTTTAATGTTGGCGTTGCAGGTAATATTGGCGATAGTTTTGCGCAACAGATTGCAGAAGAAGCGTATGATAATTACGTGTTAGAATTAAGTAGTTTTCAGTTAGATGGAATAGAAGATTTTAATAGTCATATTGCAATTTTAACAAATATTACGCCAGACCATTTAGATAGGTATGAGTATGATTTTGATAAGTATATAGAATCGAAATTTAGAATAACAAAAAATCAAAAAGCAACGGATTATTTAATTTATGATGCAGATGATGAAGCAATAAATAATTGGTTAACAAAGAATAAGACAAAAGCAAAATTAGTACCCTTTTCTATAGAAAAAGAATTAGAATACGGTGCTTTTTTGAAAAACAATAACATTACAATCAACATAAATAAAGATACTTTTAATATGCCTATATCAGCTTTAACAGTAAAAGGAAAACATAACGTTAAGAATGCAATGGCGGCTACAATGGCTGCGCAATTATTAAATGCTAGAAAGCAGGCGATAAAAGAAAGTTTAGAAGATTTTGAAGGTGTAGAGCACCGTTTAGAAAATGTAGGTAAGATAGAAGGTGTAGAGTATATTAATGATTCTAAAGCAACAAACGTAAATGCTACTTTCTATGCTTTAGAATGTATGGATGCGCAAACTGTTTGGATTGTTGGTGGTGTTGATAAAGGGAATGATTATAACGATTTGTTGCCCTTGGTAAGAGAAAAAGTAAAAGCTATTGTTTGTTTAGGTTTAGATAATGATAAAATTAAAAATACGTTTGGTAACGTAGTTGATATTGTTGTTGAAACTGCAGGAGCAGAAGAAGCTGTTAAAGTTGCTCATAAGTTAGCAGAATCTGGAGACTCAGTATTATTGTCGCCAGCTTGTGCAAGTTTCGATTTGTTCGAAAACTATGAAGATAGAGGTCGTCAATTTAAAGCAGCGGTAAGAGACTTATAAAATAATTTAGATAGCAATAATACAAATAATGAAAACCATTTTTGAACATATAAAAGGAGATAAAACCATTTGGGCAATTGTTGCTGCATTGGCAATATTCTCATTTATGCCTGTGTACAGCGCGAGTACAAACTTGGTGTATGTTGTAGGTTCTGGTTCTACATTTGGGTATTTAGTAAAACACATGGTTTTGTTAATTATGGGTTTTGCAATTATTTATGGTGTTCATAAAATACCGTATAGATATTTTTCTGGAGGTTCTGTTTTAATGCTACCAATTGTAATTATTTTGTTGGTATTTACGTTAGCTCAAGGAACTACTATTGGTGGGGCAAATGCAAGTAGGTGGATTCGTATTCCGTTTGTTGGTATTGGTTTTCAGACATCTACATTGGCTGGTTTGGTTTTAATGGTTTTTGTTGCTAGGTATTTAGCTAGAAATAAGGAAAAAGAAATTAAATTTAAAGAAAGTTTATTGCAGCTTTGGTTACCAGTAAGCTTGGTTTTAATTTTAATTCTACCAGCAAATTTTTCTACAACAGCAATCATTTTTGTAATGATTTTAGTTGTTGCTTTTGTTGGAGGTTATCCGTTAAAATATATTGGTTTTATACTAGGAGCAGGAATTCTTTTATTATCATTCTTTGTTTTAATAGCAAAAGCTTTTCCAGATGCAATGCCAAATAGAGTGCAGACTTGGCAAAGTAGAATAGAGAGTTTTTCTAGTGAAGAAGGTAAAGAAGCATATCAAGTAGAAAAAGCAAAAATAGCAATAGCAACAGGAGGACCTCTAGGAGTTGGTCCTGGGAAAAGTGTTCAGAAGAACTTTTTACCACAATCATCATCCGATTTTATCTACGCAATTATTGTAGAAGAGTATGGTCTTTTAGGTGCAATTGCAATTGTGTTTGTATATTTTTTATTGCTTTTTAGAGTGTTTGTTGTATTAAAAAAAACGACAACAATTTTTGGAACATTGTTAGTAATTGGTGTTGGCTTGCCTATTATTTTTCAGGCAACTATAAACATGGCAGTTGCTACTAATTTGTTTCCTGTTACAGGGCAAACTTTACCATTAATAAGTAGTGGTGGTACTTCTATTTGGATGACGTGTTTTGCGCTTGGAATGATTTTAAGTGTAAGTGCATCAAAAGAAGAAACAGAAGAAGATATTTTAGATGATAATCCTTTAGATATTTTACATGAAACAATCGATTAACATATTAATTTCTGGTGGCGGAACTGGCGGACATATTTATCCTGCAATAGCAATTGCAAATGAATTAAAGTCGCGTTTTCCTGATGCTAAATTCCTTTTTATTGGTGCAAAAGATAAAATGGAAATGGAGAAGGTACCACAAGCAGGTTATAAAATTAAAGGATTGTGGATTTCTGGAATTCAAAGAAAGTTAACGGTAGACAATTTGTCGTTTCCTTTTAAAATGATGAGTAGTTTATGGGGAGCATCAAAAATTATTAAAAATTTTAAGCCAGATGTTGCTATTGGTACAGGAGGTTTCGCAAGCGGGCCAACTTTAATAATGGCAGGTAGAAAAGGAATTCCTACATTAATTCAAGAGCAAAATTCTTACCCAGGAATTACAAATAAGTTATTAAGTAAAAAGGCGAAAAAGATTTGTGTTGCGTACGATAATTTAGAACGCTTTTTTCCTTTAGATAAAATTATTAAAACAGGAAACCCTGTTCGTCAAGATTTATTGTCTATAGATTCTAAAAGAGACGAAGGGCAATCTTTTTTTAAGTTAGATAATGCCCAAAAAACTGTTTTTGTTTTAGGCGGAAGTTTAGGTGCGAGAAAAATAAATGAATTAGTAGAAAGTAATTTAGACTTCTTTAAAAATCAAGGAATTCAGGTTGTTTGGCAATGTGGAAAATTATATTTTGAAGAATATAAAAAATACAATGAATTAGCACATGTACAAGTGCATCAATTTATTAATAGAATGGATTTTGGTTATGCTGCTGCAGATATAATTATTTCTAGAGCAGGCGCAAGTTCGGTTTCAGAATTGTGTATTGTTGGTAAGCCAGTTGTGTTTGTGCCTTCGCCAAACGTTGCAGAAGATCATCAAACAAAAAATGCAAAATCTGTGGTAGATAAAGATGCCGCTTTAATGATAAAAGAAAGTGATTTAGATCGCTTTTCTATGGTGTTTAAATCGTTGTTAAAAGATGTTGAAAAGCAACGTATTTTATCAGAAAACATAAAAAAATTAGCTTTACCAAGTGCAACAAAAGATATTGTTGACGAAGTTGAAAAATTATTAAAAAAGTGAATTTAAAAAAAATACATAACGTTTATTTTGTCGGAATTGGTGGCATAGGAATGAGTGCAATAGCTCGTTACTTTGCTGCGAATGGAAAAAATGTGTCTGGTTATGATAAAACACCATCACAAATTACAACAGATTTAATTGACTTAGGTGTAGGGGTTCATTTTGAGGATGAGATAAAGAATATTCCTATCTCATTTTTGAACAAAGAAAAAACATTGGTGGTTTTTACGCCAGCAATACCAAAAAACCATACAGAATATAATTATTTTATAGATAATAAATTTACGGTTTTAAAAAGAGCTGAAATTTTAGGTAAAATTACGGAAACAACATTCTGTTTAGGTGTAGCAGGAACACATGGTAAAACTACTACTTCTTCTATTTTAGGCCATATTATGGCAGAAGTAAAAGCAACTTCTTTTTTAGGTGGAATTGCAGAGAATTACAATTCTAATTTAATTTTAGGAGAAGATAAAATAAGTGTTGTAGAAGCAGATGAATTCGATCGTTCTTTTTTACAGTTAAGTCCTAATATTGCTTGTGTAACGTCTATGGATGCAGATCATTTAGATATTTATGAAAACCCAGAAGCATTAACAGAATCTTTTATAGAATTTTCTAATAAAGTGACAGATACTTTAATTGTTGCGAAAGGATTGCCTTTAAAAGGACTAACGTATTCAATTAATGAAGCGTCAGATTATAAAGCTTTTAATATAAAAATAGCAAACGGAACCTATATTTTTGATGTTAAAACACCTTCATCAGAAATAAAAAATATTACATTTCATTTACCAGGGCAACACAATGTTATGAATGCTTTAGCTGCTTTGGCGATGGCAGATGTTTATGGAATATCATTAGAAAACATTAAAGAAAGTTTGGCAACTTTTAAAGGTGTAAAACGTAGATTTACGTATAAAATTAAAACAGAAAATTTTGTTTTAATTGATGATTATGCACATCATCCAACAGAAATAAATGCTGTAGAAAAGTCGGTTAGAGAAATGTACCCAAATCAAGAGATTTTGGTTGTTTTTCAACCTCATTTATTCTCGAGAACAAGAGATTTTGTAGGTGATTTTGCCGCTGCGTTAACTAAGTTTAATGAGGTTATCTTATTAGATATTTATCCGGCAAGAGAAGTGCCAATTTCTGGGGTAGATTCTAATTGGTTACTGAGTAAAATAGAAAATACGCAGAAAAAATTGTCTAAAAAAAATAATTTAGTAAAAGATATTAAAAATTCGTCTGCAAAAGTGGTGGTTATGTTAGGTGCAGGAGACATTGGAGTAACAATAAATGAGGTAACAAAAGAACTTTTAAAAGAACTGTTAGATGAAGTTTAAAAGAATTTTAAAATATCTGTTGTTTGTTGTTCTGGTTGGGTTTTTAGGCTTTTTATATAGCTTTACTTCAGTTAGAAATGAACAAAAAAAAGTATCTAAAATTGAAGTAAAATTCGAAGAAGGAAACAATAATTTCTTAACACATTCTATGGTTAATAAATTGTTAATACAAAATAACAAAACAGTTAGAAACCAAGCAAAATCTGTAATAGATTTATACAAATTAGAGAATAACGTATCTAAAAACCCTTATGTTGAAAAAGCAGCTGTTTTTTTAACCATTGGAGGTGTGTTAAAATCTACCATAAAACAGCGTACACCTGTTGCAAGAATTATTTCTAGTAAAGATTCTTATTATGTAGATAAGCAAGGTATAGTTATACCCTTATCAACTAATTATTCTGCAAGAGTATTGTTGGTTTCTGGGGTTGATACAGATAAAGATATTCAGGTAATTTTACCTTTAATATCTTATATTTTAAATGATGATTTTTTACAGAAAGAAATTGTTGGAATAATGAAATCTGATGTTAATGCGTATGAGTTTTCCGTAAGAAGTGGAGATTATAAAATAGACTTCGGAAAATTAAGTGCGATGGAAATGAAATTTAATAAGTTAAAAGCGTTTTATAATACCACGTATAAAGATAAGACAATACAAGAGTATAAAACGATTACATTAAAATATCACAACCAAGTTGTGTGCACAAAATAAATCAAAATGGAAAACAATAAAATAGCTGTTGGTTTAGATATTGGTACAACCAAAATTGTTGCCATGATTGGTCGTAAAAACGAATATGACAAAATAGAAGTTGTTGGTATTGGTAAAGCGAAAAGTTTAGGCGTAAAACGTGGTGTTGTAAGTAATATTACACAAACAATACAGTCGATTCAACAAGCGGTAGATGAGGCAGAAAGTGTTTCTGGTCTTAAGATAGAAGAAGTTGTTGTTGGTATTGCTGGTCAGCATATTAGAAGTTTACATCATTCAGATTATATTACAAGAAATAATGCAGACGAAGTTATAGACGATACGGATATAGAGAATTTAGTAAACCAAGTTCATAAATTGGTAATGTTACCAGGAGAAGAGATTATTCATGTTTTACCACAAGAATATAAAGTAGATTCTCAGTCTGATATTAAAGAACCAATAGGAATGTATGGTGGTCGTTTAGAAGCGAATTTTCATGTTGTTGTTGGGCAAGTTTCATCTATTAGAAATATAGGACGTTGTGTTAAAAGTGCAGGTTTAGATTTAAGTGATATTACTTTAGAGCCTTTAGCTTCTGCATCTGCAGTTTTAAGTTTAGAAGAAAAAGAAGCAGGTGTTGCTTTAATTGATATTGGAGGTGGAACAACCGATTTAGCTATTTTTAAAGACGGAATTATTAGACACACAGCTGTAATTCCTTTTGGAGGAAATGTTATTACAGATGATATAAAAGAAGGCTGTTCTATTATAGAAAAGCAAGCAGAATTATTAAAGATTAAATTCGGTTCTGCGTGGCCTGGTGAGAATAAAGAAACAGAAATTGTTTCGATTCCTGGTTTAAGAGGAAGAGAACCAAAGGAAATTACATTAAAGAATTTATCTAAAATTATACATGCAAGAGTTCAGGAAATTATAGAACATGTGTATTTAGAGATAAAAAATTATGGACACGAAACTGCAAAGGGTAAATTAATTGCAGGAATTGTATTAACAGGTGGTGGTGCACAATTAAAGCATTTAAGACAGTTGGTAGAATATATAACTGGTATGGATGCTAGAATTGGTTTTCCTAATGAACATTTAGCCGGCGATTCAGATGATGCTTTATCTAGCCCGTCTTATGCAACAGCAGTTGGTTTGTTAATGGAAGGTTTAAATAAAGATTTTAAGGAGGAAGAAGTTATTGAAGAAATTATCGAAGAAACTATAAATCCTATAGAACAGGAAATAGAAGAAGTTGCTCCAATTGAAGAAGAGAAACCAAAACCAAAGCCTAAAAAGAAAAGATCTTTTTTCGAAAAGTTTACAGAAAGTCTAAAAGATTTTTTAGACAACGCAGAATAAAATAAATTGATAGTTTTTAGTTAAGGAGCTAAAGAGTAAAGAAAAAAATAAAATATTAAAATATAATAGCACGTTATTATGAGCACAGAATTTGATAACATTTCATTTGACATGCCAAAAACACAATCTAATACCATAAAAGTAATTGGTGTTGGTGGTGGAGGAAGCAATGCAGTAAATCACATGTACACGCAACAAATTAGAGGTGTAGACTTCGTAATTTGTAATACAGATGCGCAAGCATTAGAAAATAGCCCAGTTCCTAATAAAATACAATTAGGAGTTAGCTTAACATCTGGTTTGGGTGCAGGTGCAAACCCAGAAGTAGGAGCGCAAGCAGCTAAAGAAAGCATGCAAGAAATTCAGCAAATGTTAAATACCCAGACAAAAATGGTATTTATAACTGCAGGAATGGGTGGAGGAACAGGAACAGGAGCAGCGCCAATTATAGCAAAAATTGCTAAAGATATGGACGTTCTTACTGTTGGTATTGTAACAATGCCATTTGCTTTTGAAGGGAGAAGACGTGCATCACAAGCACAATTAGGAATTGATCAATTACGTCAGAATGTAGATTCTTTAATTGTAATTAATAACAATAAACTTCGTGAAGTTTATGGAAACCTTGGTTTTAAAGCTGGTTTCTCTAAAGCAGATGAGGTTTTATCTACAGCTTCTCGTGGTATTGCAGAGGTAATTACGCATCATTATAAACAAAATATTGATTTACATGATGCTAAAACAGTACTTTCTAATAGTGGAACAGCAATTATGGGTTCTGCAAAAGAAGAAGGTAAAGACAGAGCTAAAACAGCAATTGTAAAAGCATTAGATTCTCCATTATTAAACGATAATAAGATTACTGGAGCAAAGAACGTATTATTGTTAATTGTTTCTGGTACTAATGAAGTTACTTTAGATGAAATAGGTGAGATTAACGATTATATACAAGATGAAGCTGGTTATGACGCCAATATTATAATGGGTGTTGGTGAAGATGAAGAATTAGGAGATTCTATAGCTGTAACTATTGTAGCTACAGGTTTTGCAAAAGATCAACAAAGTACAATTACAAATACAGAAGTTAAGAAAATTGTTCATACATTAGAAGATGAACAAAAAGCAACATATAATTTTGGTGAGAAAACAATATCTAAATCACCAACTTTAGATCAGCCAATTTCTAATACATCAAATCAAAAGATAGTACATACTTTAGAAGAAGACGTAATTGTAGAAGTTATTAAACCTTCTACGCCTAAAATGGCTATGGATTTAATACCTACTTCAGAAATTATAGCTAATATGCCTGTTGCATATGATGAAATTTCTTTAGATATTCTTTCTGATGAAGATTTTATTATTACAGATGCTACACCAGTTGTAGAGGAAGTTAAGAAAGAAGAGCCACAACAAATACAAGCAGACTTATTATTTGATTTACCTTTAAATACTGCTACAGAAGCTAAAGAAGAAGAAATTAAATTTAGCTTAAACGAAGAAGTTGCTGTAAATGAAATTGAAGTTTTTGAAGCAGAAGAAATTGTTTTCGAAACAAAAGTTAAAGAAACGCGTTACGTTTTAGAAGATTTTGATGCAAAACCAACAATTGGCAAAAGTTCTCATATTATAGCTAAGGAAACTGCTGTAGAAGAAGAAGAAATTAAATTCGAATTAAAAACGGCAACACCAGAAACACAAAATAGAACGGTAACTTCTAACGAAGAAGTTTCTCCTTTAGATTTAACAATTTCTGAGTTACAAAAAAGAGCAGAAGAAAGACGTCAGAAAATGAAAGGTTTCAACTATAAATTCAATGATCAATTGAATAAGAATATAGATGAAATAGAACGTCAACCAGCATATAAAAGA
This sequence comes from Polaribacter sp. PL03, assembly GCF_033875165.1. Lineage (NCBI taxonomy): Bacteria > Pseudomonadati > Bacteroidota > Flavobacteriia > Flavobacteriales > Flavobacteriaceae > Polaribacter > Polaribacter sp. PL03. The sequence goes on from NZ_JAWZSV010000003.1 coordinate 119,754, forward strand.
CAAGGTTTAGATTTAAATGTAAATGCACCAATTAGTAGATCTAAAACAGCAATAAATACAGATGATAATTCTGTGGATTTTAAATCTAATAACTCGTTTTTACACGATAATGTAGATTAAGCAACGTTATATATTAAAATAAAATCCGCATCTAAATAATTTTAGATGCGGATTTTTCTATTTACAATTCATCTTTTTTTTTTGTACCTTTAGTCTACACTTTTTGGTAATTAGTCTATTTTATATTTTATAAAGTTCTATTTACCTGATATTTGTATTAAATAAAAAAACCATGAATCAAAAATTACTCCCTCAGAATTTTATTCTAGCATTACTTTTAATGTGCTTGTCAACTTACCAAGTTATGGCTCAAAACGAACCATTTAATTGCGATTTTAATGCATACTTGTTTCAAAGAAATGATATTTATGCTTTAGACTTAGCTTCTGGTAGTTCTTACCTAGTTAAAGAAGATGTTACACCAGGAAATGTAAATGCAGTAGGTTATAATCCTGCAGATGGATATATCTGGGGTTCTTTAAGTACACCAGAAAAAACAATTGTTAGAATTGGTAAAAACTTTAATATAGAAACTTTTGTAATAGATGAATTACCAACATCTGGAAGATATGTAGGAGATGTAAGTTCAGACGGAATTTATTATTTAAAAGGTGGAGGAACTAGTTATTATAAAATAGATTTAAATCCAGATTCAGAAAATTACACAAAGTATATAAGTACAGAGGTACTTACTAAAAATATAAGTGTACATGATTGGGCATTTAATTCAGTAGATGGTCATTTATATACTGTAGAAAAAACCACAAATCATTTATACAGAATTAATGCAGCTACAAGTGAAGTTACAGATTTAGGAGAAGTACCAATTTTAGCAGGTTTAAAATATACTTATGGCGCAGTTTATTTCGATTTATCTGGTCGTTTCTATGTTTCAGCAAATCAAACAGGTACTGTTTATGTAATTAAAAATGTACAAGACTTAGAGGTAGGCAGCACTTTAGAATCTAATCTGTTTGCTTACGGGCCTTCTAGTAGTTCTAATGATGGGGCAAGGTGCCCAACAGCTCCTGTACCACAAGAAGATTGTGCAAATGGTTTAGATGATGATGGAGATGGTTTAGTAGATTGTGATGACCCTGCGTGTTCTGGTGTTGCAGCTTGTCCTGTTCTTGTACCTAAACTTTCTAGTGGAAATGAAGGAGGATTGGAAAGTAACGATCGCTTATCACAAAAAGTAAATCAGAGAAATTACTTAAGAAGTAAATCAAACTATAAATTTGATAAATTTAAAGCGAAGAAAGTTAAGAAGTCTACAAACTATAAAAAAACAGCTGCTAAAAATGCTGGCTTTGGTTTAGGAGATTTAATTCCTATGGATGTAATAGCAGGAGCAGAAGCAATAGAATCTTCACCATCAGATTTAATTGCTATAACAAATGCAACAGAACTAATTTCTGTAGATTATGTGAAGAATAATGAAACTGTTGCTGTTGTTTTGGCAACTAAAACAGAAAATGGTGTTTATGAACACACTAAATTTATTTGCGATAGATTATTAGGCGCAGAACTTTTATCTGTTTCTACTATAGAAATTAAAGAACATGCTTTTATAAAATCTATCATAAAAAACAGAGATGGAACGAAAGAGTTTGTTTTAAGTTTTTCTGGGAAGTTAAAAAATAACGACGAGAATTTTGGAATAGAAAGTCATTGGAATATAGATAAATATGAAGCAGGAGCTACTTTTTATAATTTTCAAATATGGACAAACAAAATTGATGATTTATTTACGCTAGGTGAAGAAACATTAGATTTATTCAATGTTCAAAAACCAATCTCAGACTATAATAACTCTACACCTCCACCAGTTTTTGTTAAAAAAGGAATTTACAAAAACGGAGCATTAGAATTAGAGTTAATTAACGTTAGTAGAAGTAAAAGTATTGTAATAGATGCTGGTTTTAAAAGAACAGAAACTTCAGATACAGAATACTTTACTGAAACAATTCAGTTAGAAGAAGGATATATTACAAATTTAAGAATTGAGACAGGTAATATTTTTGATATTGGTTTTAGAATAGAAAACGATGGTAATAGAACACCAGATGATATTTTTATGTCTGATGGAGTTTGGGGTAAAGATGATTCATCTGATGGAACAATTATAAACACTTTTGAGATTACACAAAATGAAAATTTATATGTAGGTTCTGGTTATAAAGTTGAAAGAGATATTGTTTTAAACGCAACTACAAATAAATATGTTTCTGCATACAGAAGCTTTACACCAACATTTAAAGCTATAAATTTATCTGAGTTTAACGCATTAGAGTTTGCTGCAAAAGGAAATAGTGACGTAGAAATTACAATCGTAAAAGAAAGTATAGATAAGTGGGAAAATCAATTTAAAAAGACAATTAAATTAACAGAAACAGAGGGTAATTTTGTTATCGCGCTAGAGCATTTTAAATCTTTAACAGAAACTAGTTTCGATTTGTCTGATGTGGTAAGTATAACCTTTACAATGTCTTCAGACGGTGTTACAACAGTAGAGAAAGAATTATCTATTAAAGATTTAGTTTTTACACAGAAAACATTAAGTGTAGATAATAATGTTATTGAAGAAGGAGAAACTAAGTTATATCCAAACCCAATGAAATTAAGTACAGAATTAAGTTTTTATTCTGAAGTAGAAGCAAAAACAAAATTAGAAGTTTACAATATAACAGGTGCTTTGTTAAAGAGAATTGATTTTGATGCAAAATTTGGAAACAATAAAATCTCTATAGATAAAGATAAATTAAGTGCTGGTTTCTATTTTGTGAAGCTTTCTAATGACAATAGAACATATAAAACCAAGAAACTTATTATATATTAAAGTATAAGACGATTTTTTTAAATTTAAAAACCGCATTTAAGATTTCTTAAATGCGGTTTTATTTTTAAATTTAGTTCTTTTTTATTGGAGGTGGTGGAGGTGGAACATCGTTACCTGTTCTCTTTTTCCAATCTTTATATGCTTTCTTATCTTTTAAAATTTCTTCTTTAGAAGCATTAGGTTTTGGTGGCGCAGGTGGCAGTAGTAATTTATCTTCTTCTGTTAATTTACTTCTTTTCTTAACTTTACATAGGGTTTTATTGGATTTACTGGAAATGGAACTTTGTTTTTATCTGCTCTAGGCATTCTAAAATACATTCCTCCTAAATCAGACCATTCTCTTTTAATTACTTTCTGCTCAGTTTCAGTTTTAAAAACATAATGTTTTCCTTCTTTTTTAAGCTTTTCAAATATTTTATGTTTTTTGTTGTATTCTTTTACAATATCTAACTACTCTTTCTTTTTTATCAAAAGTGTAGTAGTAGTTTTGTCCATCAATAGTTATAAACCAACCTTTATTTAAACCTGGATCAATTTGAATTTGGTTTTTTGTATTTTAAATAAAAGTAGGAATATTTTCTTCTTCAATTACTTCAACGGTCTTTCCGTTTGGTAACTTCATTTTCAATATTTGTTCTTGATCTTCTGATGATTCTTCTATGATATTGTTTTCTGAGATATTAGTGTTTTTAAAATTTATCTTTTTTTATAAGAATTTTGAATATTGTCATCTTTTTTTATTGAATAATTTTGAATATACTTTTTCTAATTCGTCATAGGTCATTTTTTTATTAGAAGTATAGAAATTTAAAGTTAAGACGTTTTTAGAAGTTTCAGATACTTTAACAGATGATTCAGGGTTTAGTTTTATAAAAGAATCTACCTCATAAACAGAAACCTCTTTACCTTCTATCATATAATTAAATTTTTTATTTTTAACTGTTTTTGATGCATATACTATTGTGTTTCTAATAGCTAACTGCTTTTTTTCATTTTCATTTAACTTTAATAAATGACTTTTATTTTTTTTTACGTCATTTAAATTTGTAAGTATAATATTCGTTTCCTCGTTTATTTTAAAAGTAAATCCTGATGGAATTGCGACTAAGTTTGGGTTAGTTCTAAAATCATTTCCGGTTCTTTTTTTCCAAGCCTCTAATGCCTTTTCTGATTTTTCTACTTGCTTTTTTGTAGCATTTTTAGGAGCCAAAGGCGGTGGAAACAATAATTGATCTTCTTTGGTTAATTCACTTTTTAATTTATAAAATACATTGTTGTTCTTCTTTAGTTTTATGTAGGGTTTGTAGGGGTGAATTGGTCTTTTTACTTTGCTCTTCTCTTCTTTTGAAAGTTTAAAATATAAACTTCCTAATTCTGCAAATGTTTTTTGTAATTGTTCTTGTTGGGTATTTGTTCTTTTTACAAAGTGAGGTTTTGTATTTCTAATTTCTTCGTATAAACTATTTTTTCTACTGTAAACTTTTAAAGGTGAATTTATTTTTTTACGTAGTTGATCTACATCTTCTAACTTTAGTTGAATTGTACTAACACTTTGCTTAGATGATGTATTCTTTTTATTTATTGTTGGCAGAGATGGAGTTAAATTTTTAATTTGTAATGATTTTTTTTGTTGATTTGAATTCATTCTTCCATACAAATATTTCATTCTTTCAACGTCTTTTTCTAAAAATATTGTTGGTTTGTTTGCTGTCTTTTTACTTTTATATTTTGTTGTTAATTTTTGATATTCTTTCATTTCACTGATTGAGATCCCTTTATCCTCTACTATTTCAATAATCTCTTCTCTGTAATTTTTTTTATAATCTTCAAATTCTTTAACTCTTTTTGCATTTTGAGCTTTAAAATATTTTGTAGTTTCTAAACTTGCTTGGTTTTTTTGAGGAAAACGCTTACTTCGTGCATTTTTATGCACAAAACTGTTTGTATATCCAGCAAAGTCTGAGTATTGATACTTGTTAAGTATTTCATTTTTAACCACTTTTCCATTCAACCAAACAGCAAATTTGCTATTATCTTTTAAAGCTTCAAATTGTGCTTTAGTAGGTGTAACTTTTTTTAGTTTTAACGGTGGTGGTGGAGGAAGTACAAGCCTTTTCTTTTCTTCATTTGTCAATTCAGTATATAACTTAGAAACTTTTTTTCCTTCCTTATTTTTATACGTTACGTATGCGTTTCTATTTATATAATTTTTATAAACTTCATTTTCCGTTATAATTCCTTTTCTAGGTAGCTCTTCAACTACTTCTATAATTTCTTGTTTTTCTTGCGCTTCAATTCTTTCTGCAAACAGAAAAATAAAACTTGCTAAAAGTGGCATTACAGCCAGCTTTTTTAACCAAATTATGGTTTTAGAACTTTGTGTTGTCATCATTTTTAATCGTTTTTTAGTAAGTGAATAATTCAAATTACTGGCCAAGTAATATTCGTTGTTCCAAGCAGCTTTATTCAGTAATAAATACTGGTATTGGAAAGTGTTTTTATGTTGATTTATAACTGTATCATCAGCTAAAAATTCATGATTTAATTGTATTGCTTTTTTTAGAAATATAAAAAGCGGATTGATCCAAAAAATAATCTGTAAAAGTTCAATTAACAACACATCAATCGTGTGTTTTTGCGTTACGTGTGTTAATTCGTGTGTAAAAAGTTCTTCTTCGATATTGCCATTTTCATATTCGTTTTTATTAATGAAAATCGCTTTCCAAAAAGTATGTGGTAGAATTTTATCATCTACTAAAACTAAGGTTGCATTTACATGATTTATCTTTTCATTCAATCTTATTTTCTGAATTATTTTAAATAAATTTCTTCCAAAACGAATTAGTAGTAACGATGATATCAATAAGTAAAAGCCTACAAAGTATTTGGTATAATCTATTACTTCTTCAACTTCTATAGTTGCCATAGTTTCAGGGCTAAATTGCGGTTTATTTAATATCGTAACTGCCGCAATTGTTTCTGGAATCGTATTAATTGTTATAGTAGTAAAAGGTATTAATATCGAAATTATAACACCTATTAACAGGTAAAATCTATTAAAACTGTGCATTTTTTCTTTCTCTAAAATAAAGTGATAGAAAAATAGTAATAACGCCAAACAACTTGCAGATTTTACGAAGTAGCTTATCATCTTTGTTGCTTTTTAATTTGACTGTCTATTACCTTTTTTAAATCTTCTAATTCTTCGGTTGAAAGGTTGGTTTCCTTTGTAAAGAAAGATGCAAACTGACTTGCAGAATCGTTAAAAAAATTTTTAATCAATCCGTTTACGTGATTAGAAAAATAATCTGTTTTCTTAATAATCGGAAAATATTCTCTCGATTTTCCAAACAATTTATAATCAATAAAACCTTTATCGTGTATCCTTTTCAACAAAGTAGCAACAGTTGTAGTTGCAGGTTTTGGTTCTGGGAAATCGTCTAATAAATCTTTTAAAAATGCTTTTTTACGTTTCCATAAATATTGCATTAATTGTTCTTCGGTTTTAGATAATTGCATAATTAAGTTCTTTTTACTCTACAAACATAGAATAAAAAAATGTATTCTACAAATGTAGAGGTAAAACTGCATTGTTGTTTTTGCTATATTTGTTGAATTATATAGGGAAATTAAAAGAAATTAAATGAAAAATAAATTTGTGTTACTGCTTAGTATTGTGCTTTTTACATCTTGTGCAACCAAAAAGTTTAAAGAAAAGTGGTTAGAAAAAGAAGCTCCGCTAACTTTTAAAGCAAGGTTTGAAACTACCCAAGGTAATTTTGATATTGAAGCAAAAAGAGAATGGTCTCCTGAAGGTGTAGATAGACTATATCAATTAATTAAATATGAGTATTATAATGATGTTGCTATTTTTAGAGTAGTACCTAATTTTGTTGCTCAGTTTGGTATTCATAACGATTCTTTAATAAACAAAAGTTGGTCTAATAAAGGTCTCGAAGATGAACCTGTTGTGATAGAAAATGATTCGATGACAATTTCATTTGCAAGAGGAGGTAAGAGAACAAGAACAAATCAAATTTTTATCAATTTAAAAAAGAATGATCGTTTAAATACTTTAGAATATTCTGGCGTTAAAGGTTTTCCTGTGGTTGCAAAAGTTATTTCTGGTAAAGAAAATGTACTAAAATTCTACGATGGTTATGGAGATAAATTAGGAAGGCAACAAGGCAAAATTAATAGACTTGGAAATGCTTTTTTAAGGGAAAATTACCCAAAGGTAGATTACATTATTAAAGCATATTTTATAAAATAAAGAAAGCCGCTTTTAGCGGCTTTTTTTATTTTAGTTTTTTGTGAAAATATAAAAATTAGGATCTATTTTAAAAATAGAATTTTCTTCTTTAAAATTTATTTTTTGGCTTTCTGAAGTAGGATAAATCCACTCTTCTTTATCATTAATAAAAATCTTTAAAGGCATTTTAAAATCCTTAACAATATTTGTCCATTTATAAGTTAATACATTTTTTTTAATAGTGTATTCTAACGTTGGGATTTTAATTGTTCTTAAGTATTGATTAAAAAACGGATTCAAATCAATCTTAGTTTCTCTACTTAAAAAATCTTCAATTTGTTTAGTATTTACTGTTTGATGATAAAATTCTTTATTCATTTTTCTAAGAATTAAACGCCATTTCTCATCATTATTAACCAATTGCCTTAAAGTGTGCAACATGTTACCACCTTTGTTATACATGTCTCCAGAACCTTCTTTATTTACATTGTATGTACCAATAATTGTTTCTTTATTAGTAATAGATTCTCTTAAGCCAATAACATATTCAGAAGCAGCTTTTTTACCATAATAATAGTCTAAAAATAAACTTTCAGAATAGTTTGTAAAACTTTCGTGAATCCACATATCTGCGATGTCTTTATTGGTAATGTTGTTAGCAAACCATTCGTGGCCAGCTTCATGAACAATAATAAAATCGAATTTTAAACCCCAACCAGTTCCAGATAAATCTCTACCCAAGTAACCTTGTTTGTACTCATTTCCGTAGGTAACAGAACTTTGGTGCTCCATACCTAAATAGGGTACTTCTACTAATTTAAAACCATCTTCATAAAAAGGATAAGGACCAAACCAATGTTCAAAAGCTTTCATCATTTTTGGTGCATCTGTAAAATGTTTTTTCGCCTTTTCTAGATTGTCCTTTAAAACGTAGTAATCCATATCTAAAGCTCCTTTTTCTCCATTAAAAACTTCAGAAAAATGAGCATAATCGCCAATATTTACGTTAATACCGTAATTATTAATAGGGTTTTCTACAAACCAATTGTAAGTAGTATACGCTCCTTTTTTTTCTACACTTTCTAATCTTCCATTAGAAACATCCATTAGATTACTAGGAACGGTTATACTAATTCGCATAGATTCTACTTCATCATACATATGATCTTTACAAGGCCACCAAACACTTGCACCCAAACCTTGGCAAGATGTAGCTACAAAGTGATTGTCGTTTTTATCTTTTTTCCAAGAAAAACCTCCATCCCAAGGAGCTCTAACTGCTTCTTTAGGATTCCCTTCATAATAAACAACAATACTTTCTGTATTACCAACTACTTGCTCTTTCATCAGTTTTACAAAATGAGCATTTCCTTTATGAATAACTTCTAAATCTTTACCGTCTTGAGTAACTTTAGTGATATTTAATGGGGCTTGTAAATCTATTTGCATTGTATTATAAACACTTAAAACTTTATATTTTATAGTGTTTTTACCAGAAATAAATTTTTTATCAGGATTTACCTTCACTTCTAAATGATAATACGTTAAATCCCACCAAATTCTTTCTGGTGTAATAGAACCTCTAAGTGTATCTTGTTTTGTGAATTCACTTTTTTCTTGCAGTAAACCTTGTGGTTTATCTTTACAAGAAAAACTTATAATTAAAAGTATAAATAGGTAAAATGGATATTTCATTCGTTTTGTTATTTCAATTTAAAACCTTCAGCTGGTTTTGCGTTTAATAGGTGAGTTACAAAATAATCCCAACGTTTTCTTGTCATGTAGTTTGTCATGTTTCCATAACCATGTCTTTTATTCGGATATAAAATCATGTCGAAATCTTTATTGGCATTAATTAAAGCTTCAACAACTAACATTGTATTTGAAGGAGGTACATTATTATCCATAGAACCATGTGTAATTAATAGTTTCCCTTTTAAATCTTTTGCTATTAATTGGTTTGCTTGATTGTCATAATTAGTTGTTCCGTCAGATTTTCCTTCGATATTTCGATCAACTAAAAGACCTTGCCATTTTTCTCCCCAATCTGCTTCGTAATTTCTGTTATCGTGATTTCCAGCACCAGAAACCGCAACATCATAAAATTCTGGATATGCAAAAACAGCTCTTGTAGAAGCAAAACCACCACCAGAATGTCCCCAAATACCAACTCTTTCAATGTCCATACCTTTATATTTCTTAGCTAATTGTTTTATAGCAGTAATGTTATCTGGCAAACCATTATCTCCCATATTACCATAATACGCGTCATGAAAAGATTTAGAGCGCATTGGTGTTCCCATTGCATCTACAGCAACAACTACAAAACCTAATTCTGCAACTGCTTGAAAATCTCTCCAAACCGGTCTAAAATTATAAGTACCAACAGAACCAGATTGTGGACCGGGATAAATATAATTTAAAACAGGATACTTTTTAGACTCGTCATAATTACTAGGCAAGCACATAATACCATAAATATCTGTTTTTTCATCTCTTGCTTTTACAGTAAATTCAACAGGTTCTTGCCAGTTGTTTGCTTTTAATTCTGAAATATCTGCAGTTTCTAAATCTATTATTTTTTCACCAGTACCGTTTCTTAAAACAGAAATTGGTGGGTTTGTAGTTGTAGAATAAGTATCTACTAACATAGAGTAATCTGCAGAGAAAGTTACAGAATGTGTGCCTTTAGAAGGAGTTAGGTTGATGAAGTTAGAACCATCGAAATTTACTTTATAAAAGTAATTGTGATACGGATTTCCTTCTTCTTTTCCACCAGCAGAAAAATAAATTTGTCTGTTTTTCTCATCAATATTTTTAACTTGTTTCACTAAGAAATTACCAGAAGTAATCTGGTTTTTTAATTTTTTAGTTTCTAAATCATACAAATAGATGTGCCCCCAATCTGATTTTTCTGTATACCAGATAAATTCATTAGAATCGAATAAAACTTTCCAGTTTTCTACATTTACACCAGATTCGTAATAGGTAGCAACTTCTTCTTTATGAATAGATGCTACTTTACCCGTTTCTGCATCTGCAATTTGTAAATGCGCAATTTTATGATCTCTAGAACCAGAAACAAAAGCAAATTTTGTACCTTCTTTGTTCCATTGTGCATCTAACAACTCGTTATTCCAATCTGCAATATGATCTGTTGTTGTTCCTCTTTGAAAATCTGGTTTCATTTTTAAACGTACCGTTTTTGGTTTGTTTTCTAAATGAATAATTACACGTTCTATTGTAAATATTTTCTCATCTCCTGGTAAAGGATGTTTCCAAGCTTCTAATTTTGGATGACCAACATTTGTAGACGTTAAATACATCATACCAACACCTTTTGCGTTTTGTTGAAATGTTGCAATTTTATCAGAATTTGGAGACCATTTTAGAACCGCTCCGTCACTTTTTGTCCAACCAGCATTGTTTGTAGCATAACCGTAATCTTCAGCACCGTCAAAAGTTATTTGCGTTTTCTTATTCGTATCTAAATGACGAATCCAAAGGTTAAAATTATCTATATATGCAGCAAGTTTACCGTTGGGTGAAACGTGTTCATTTCTACTTGTATTTTTTCTTTTTGATACGTTTTTAGACAATAAAAAACTTTCTAAGTTATAAGAATACTTTTGCCTAGAAGCAGTGAAATTTAATGTTTTTAAATCATCAGATAAAGAAACTCCATAAATTGGTAAAGCATTTGCCTTTATCTCTTTGTTTATTTCTTTAGATAAAACTTCTGCCAACTTTTCATGATTAAAAGCAGCTTCTTTAACTTTAGAATTAGTGTTAACTAAAATAAATTTTTCTCCATCTTTAGTGGTTGTAGAATAGAGAAAATTATTTCCGTTTATAAAAGAACTTTCAGAAACTTGGTTGTAAACCATGCTATATAAACTTCTGTCCATATGTTTTGCTGCAGCTTCATATTCTGCAACTGTAAATTGTTTTTGTTCTTTTGGGTTAGAACAACTTAAAAGTACTATTGATAAAATACCACAACTTAAGATTTTAGTTAAAATTGATTTCATAGTGCGTATAATTATTTTTCTTTTGATAATTCTGTGAAATATTTATAAAAATAAGGAATAGTTTCGATTCCTTTTAAATAATTCCAAACTCCAAAATGTTCATCTGGTGAGTGAATTGCATCAGAATTTAAACCAAAGCCCATTAAAATAGTTTTGCTCTTTAAGTATTGTTCAAACAAAGCTACAATAGGTATGCTACCACCACTTCTTTGCGGAATAGGAGTTTTGTTAAATGTTGTTTCGTATGCTTTGCTAGCAGCTTTATATGCAATGTTATCGATAGGAGTAACATAACCTTGCCCACCATGATGAGGTTTTACAACGACTGTTACAGAAGCAGGTGCAATACTCTCGAAATGCTTTTTAAACAATGCTGTAATCTCTTTCCAATCTTGATTAGGAACTAAACGCATAGATATTTTAGCAAAAGCTTTACTTGCAATTACAGTTTTTGCTCCTTCACCAATATAACCTCCCCAAATACCATTTACGTCTAAAGTTGGTCTAATGGCATTTCTTTCATTCGTAGAATAGCCTTCTTCACCATAAACAGCATCAATATCTAATGCTTTTTTATAATTTTCTAAAGAAAAAGGTGCTTTTGCCATTTCAGCTCTTTCTTCTTTAGATAATTCCTCTACATTATCATAAAAACCAGGAATAGTAATATGATTATTTTCATCGTGTAAAGAAGCAATCATTTTTGTTAAAATATTGATGGGATTTGCAACTGCACCACCATATAAACCAGAATGTAAGTCTCTATTAGGTCCTGTAACTTCAACTTCAACATAACTTAAACCTCGTAAACCTGTAGTAATAGAAGGAATGTCATTGGCAATCATTCCTGTATCAGATATTAAAATAACATCATTAGCTAATTTTTCTATATTTTTTGGAACAAACCAAGCCAAACTTTCAGAGCCAACCTCTTCCTCACCTTCAATCATAAATTTTACGTTGCAAGGTAGGTTTCCTGTAGAAGTCATGTATTCTAATGCTTTTACATGCATGTACATTTGTCCTTTATCATCACAGGCACCTCTTGCAAAAATTGCACCTTCTGGGTGAATTGCTGTTTTTTTAATTACAGGTTCAAACGGCGGAGAGGTCCATAATTCGATAGGATCTGCTGGTTGAACGTCATAATGGCCATAAACTAAAACTGTTGGTAATTTTTTATCAATAATTTTTTCTCCGTAAATAATAGGATAACCTGGGGTTTCACAGATTTCTACATGGTCACAACCTGCTTTTTTAAGGCTTTCTAAAACAAAATCGGCAGTATTTAAAACGTCTGCTTTGTAGGCTTTATCAGCACTTACAGAGGGTATTTTTAATAAACTAATAAGTTCATCTAAAAAGCGTTTTTTATTCTTTTCTATATACGTTTGAATTGTACTCATTTTATTTGTTTTTTTATTTCTTTACCAAAAGTAGAAAAATTATAATGAACAAGTTTGTAGTTTCGAAGTATTGTTTATATTTGCATCCCGAAACTTCGGGATAAGTTGCAGGCGTGGTGGAATTGGTAGACACGCTAGACTTAGGATCTAGTGCCGCGAGGTGTGAGAGTTCGAGTCTCTCCGCCTGTACAAATTAAGAACCCTTTCAACGTTAATAATGTTGAAAGGGTTTATTTTTAATTACATTTTTTTTTATATCTTACATACCTATTAATGTTATTACTGTTCAAATCTTTTATTTATTTAGGTTTTATATAGTTGATTAGTAGATTTATAGTTAGATAATCTCTTCGTTAAACCAATTTTAAAAATCATTATGAAACTACATCCCTTAAAATTTACACCTCTTTTTAAATACAGACTTTGGGGAGGAGATAAATTAAAATCCGTTTTAAATAAAGAGTATTCTGAATCTAACGTAGGGGAATCTTGGGAGATTTCTGATGTAAAAAATGACGAAACTGTAGTTGCAAGTGGTTATTTTAAAGGAAAAAGTTTAAGTGATTTAACGAACGAATATAGAGGAGATTTCTTAGGAAAAGCTGTTTATGAACAATTTGGAAGTGAATTTCCGTTGTTAATTAAATTTATAGATGCCAAAACACCTTTATCTATTCAAGTGCATCCTGGTAATGAAATAGCAAAAGAACGTCATAATTCTTTTGGAAAGAATGAGATGTGGTATGTAATGGAAGCTGATAATAATGCAGAATTAATTGTAGGTTTCGATAAAGAGCTAGATAAAAAAGATTATAATAAATATGTTGTAGATGGTTCTATTTTAGAAGTAATGCATCATGAAAATGTTGCAGAAGGAGATACTTTTTATATACCAACAGGTAGAGTACATGCTATTGGTTCTGGTGTTTTATTAGCTGAAATACAACAAACATCAGATATTACATATCGAATTTATGATTATAAGAGAGTAGATGCTAAAACAGGCAAATTAAGAGATTTACACAATGATTTAGCAATAGATGTTATCGATTTTAAGTGTCATGAAGAATATAAAACTTCATATGAAACTAAAACGAATACTTCTAATAGCTTAGTACATTCGCCATATTTTACCTCAAACTTTTTAATTGTTGAAGGAACTCTTAAAAAAGACTACGCTAGTTTAGATTCTTTTGTAATCTATATTTGTGTTGATGGTGTTTTAGAATTAACTCATAACAAAAAAAGCTTCTCACTTAAAAAAGGAGAAACTATTTTGTTACCAGCAGCAATAGATGTTGTTGAGTTAAAATCTGTATCAGAAAAAAGCAAACTATTAGAAGTTTACATTTAAAACTTTATTTACTTAAAGATATTTCTTCAAAATCTTGAGCTCTTTCAGCAAAATCAAACATTTCTTTTGTTTCTTCTGGCGGAGTTCTTAGTTTTCTCTTAGTAAGATCTATCCAAGCACCGTAAACTTTTATAATTGCAGATAGCTTGCCTGCTTCATTAAAAACTTCATGAACTATTTTCCAACGTTCATTGTTTTCAGACAATCCTTGTAATTTTAAATTTACAGTAATATTCTCTCCTAAATGTATTTCTTTTCGAAAAGAAGTTTCTTCTGTAAATAAAATAGGGCCAAGGTTATGCTTGGTAAATTCATCTATAGAAAAGTTGTATTTAGCAAAATAACGAACTCTTACTTCTGCTGCATAATCGTTATAAGCAGTATGACGCATGTGTCTGTTAGGATCAAAATCAGACCATTTTGTGGCAAAGGTTACTTCGAAACTCATATTTTAGTATATAAAAATACCTGATAAAATTTTAACTTCATCAGGCATTAAAGATTATTTATTAGTGTTTTACTATTTCTGCTGTATTCTTTAGTTTTAACTCTTTTAGAACATTTAAAGCTTCTGCGACATATATATCTCTTGCTAAGTTTTTATGCCATGCATCTCTTTTACCTCCTAAAACGCTATCCTTTTTAATTAAAGAAAATTCATATTTAGGTGATTTAAAACTAAGGTTAGATCTATATTTAAAAGCATCAGTATATTTTTTAGAAGCATTTTCTAATAATTTACTTTCTTTAGAAAAATCTTTAAAATTAAGCGAATACGAGGTGTCTTCTTGGTTTTCTTTTAGCCATTTAGCATATTCATTTATCAATTTAAACTTTGTGTCAGATGCTATTCTTTCCTTGCTATTATTTACAACGTCAGAGAAGTTCTCATAAGAATTTGTTTTTGTATAATTTGCTTGCGGAACTTTGTCCCAAATTAAAGCACCGTCTAAGTCTCTTTCTCCAAATTTCATATAACTATATCTGTCTGGCATAGCAATATCAGAATATACACCTTCAATTTGAGTAGACCCACCATTTACTCTATAGAATTTCTGAATAGTCATTTTTATAGCACCTAAATCTTTTTCGTACTTCGGATAAAAATTATTGATAGGAATTACACTTTGTACAGTTCCTTTACCATAGGTTTGGTTTCCACCAATAATTACAGCACGTCCATAATCTTGCATAGCAGCAGCAAAAATTTCTGATGCTGATGCAGATAATTCATTTACTAAAACAACAACAGAACCATCCCATTGCATTTTAGGATCTACATCGTTTTTTACAACAGGTTCTTGTCCTCTATATTTTACTTGTACTATTGGTCCTTTTGTAATAAATAAACCAGCAATTTCAATAGCAGTTTTTAAAGAACCACCACCATTATTTCTTAAATCGATTAATAAACCAGAAACATTTTCGCTTTTTAGACGAGCAATTTCTTTCTCCATATCTTTTGCAGAATCTCTAGAATTACTATCAGAAAAATCAATATAAAACCTTGGTAAATCTATTAAACCATACTTTTTACCATCTTTTTCTACAATAGTAGATTTTACAAATGTTTCTTCTAATTCGACAACATCTCTAGTTATAGAAATTACTTTAGTAGACCCGTCTAATTTTTTCTTTACTGTAAGTCTTACTTCGGTTCCTTTTTTACCTTTTATAAATTTAATAGCATCGTCTAAACGCATACCTACAATATCTAAAGGTTCTTTGTCTCCTTGCGCAACTTCTAAAATAATATCACCAGCTTCTAAATCTCCTTGTTTCCATGCAGGACCTCCAGACACTAACTCAAAAATTTCTGTATAAATACCTTTCTTTAATAAACGTGCTCCAATTCCTTCTAATTTACCAGACATATCTTGGTCGAAACGTTCTTTTATTCTTGGTGCCATGTATGTTGTATGAGGATCGAAAGCACCAACAACACTATTTAAAAAAGTAGAAAACCAGTCTTCATGTTCTAGCTCTTCAATTCTTAAATATAGTTCATCCATATTTTTTAGAATTTCTGCTCTTGCTTCTATTTCTAAATCTTTAAAAGATTTTTTCTTGAATTTTTTATCCTTTTTTAGATTGGCTTCTTGCTTGTCTAGTTTGTCTTGAATTCTACTTAACGCATTTAATTTTAATTGTTTACGCCAGTAATCTATTAATTCATTCTCATTTTTAGCAAACGATACTTTATCATAATCGATATCTATCGTTTCATTTTTCTTAAAATTGAAAGGTTGCGCAAGTAATTCGCCATAATAAGATCTTGCATTTTTAATCTTTTTAGTAAAGTTTCCATAAACAAGCGTGTAAAATGAAACATCATCTTGTAATAATTGATTGTCTATTTCGTATTTAAACTTAGAAAATTCTTTAAGGTCTTTCTGGGTGAAGTAACGTTTATTAGGATCTAAACCATCTATAAAACTTTTATAAACTTGTTCAGAGAAATCATCATTCATATCCTTAACAAGAAAATGACCTCTAGTTAAAATGTTTTTTAAAACATAAACTAAAATTTTATCTTTTTCTGGGTCTGAGTTTTCTATATCATTATTCGCTTGAATAGAAGTAAATAGCATTAAAAATGCTACTAGGGTGATACTTATTTTATTTGTGATTTTCATAAATCTTATGTCGTGATTTGTATTGTAAAATTACTTTCTTGTACTTACAGAACTACTAAAATAATGCCAAATTTTTTTAAATACTACTTACTTAGCTGTTTTTTCTTAAATTAGTTAGACTTGTTGTACAATATTACAGAAAATTGAACTATTATATTCTTTACAAATTGTTAAAAAGAAAATAGTTTAAATGAATTATATTTGTAGGTATTATTGAAAGATTAAATATAGAAACCATTACAAGATCGTGTTTCAATTCTATTGTTTTTCAACCTTTAAATCTTTAATCTCTTAAATAAAAAACATGCAAGAAAAACCGTTAATCTTAGTTACAAATGATGATGGAATTACAGCTCCAGGAATTAGAGCTTTAATAAAGATAATGAATAAAATAGGAGACGTTGTGGTTGTTGCGCCAGATAGCCCGCAAAGCGGAATGGGGCATGCGATTACGGTAGATAATGTTTTAACTTGTAATCCTATAACAATAGATGATGGTCCGCAATTAGAATACACTTGTTCTGGTACACCTGCAGATTGTGTAAAGATGGCTGTAAATGAAATTTTAAATAGAAAACCAGATTTGTGTGTTTCTGGAATAAACCACGGTGCAAATTCTTCGATAAGTGTAATTTATTCTGGTACAATGAGTGCTGCAGTAGAAGCAGGAATAGAAGGTGTGCCTGCAATTGGCTTTTCTTTATTAGATTTTAAATGGCATGCAGATTTTTTACCTTGTGAAGAATATGTAAAAAATATTACTTTAAACGCATTACTAAACGGAATACCAGAAGGTATTGTATTAAATGTAAATATACCTAAGTTAAAAAAGGAAGAGATAAAAGGAGTGAAAATTTGTAGACAAGCAAATGGTTATTGGAAAGAAGATTTCGACAAACGTAAAAACCCGTTAGGAAAAGAATATTATTGGCTTTCTGGTAAATTTGTAAATAAAGATAAAGGACAAGATACAGATGTATATGCTTTAGAAAATGGGTATGTTTCTGTAGTTCCTGTTCAATTTGATATGACTGCACATCATATGATTCAAAAACTAAATTCTTGGGAACTGTAAAAAAAGATATATTAGTAGGTGTTTTGGTTGCTCTGTTTGCAACATTTGGTGGTATCTTTTTGTATTTAGAATATTTTTCTAAGTTCAGTTTCGATGATACCCTAGAAATGATTAAAGAAGGCAGTTTGTATGGTAAAGTGCTTGCTTTAGCAGCAATACCCAATTTATTTGTTTTCTTTATTTTTATTAAAAAGAAACAAGATAGTAGAGCAAAAGGAGTTTTGTTAGCTACTATTGTAATTGCCTTAACAACATTAATCTTAAAGTTTTTCTAAGATGAAATATTACATAATTGCTGGTGAAGCTTCTGGAGATTTACATGCTTCTAACTTAATGAAAGAATTATATGCGCAAGATAAAACAGCAGATATTCGTTTTTGGGGAGGAGATTTAATGCAAGCTGTTGGAGGCAAATTAGTAAGCCATTACAAAGAAAGAGCTTTTATGGGCTTTTTTGAAGTTTTAAAAAATCTAACAAAAGTTTTAGGTTTTATAAAGTTTTGTAAAAAAGACATTGCAGATTTTAACCCAGATGTAATTATTTTTATAGATAATTCTGGTTTTAATTTACGTGTTGCCAAATGGGCAAAAGAAAACGGATTTAAAACGAATTATTATATTTCGCCTCAAGTTTGGGCAAGTAGAGCAAGTAGGGTAAAGGATATTAAAAGAGACGTAGATAAATTATTTGTAATTCTTCCTTTTGAGAAAGATTTCTATAAAAAATATAATTACGAGGTAACTTTTGTTGGGCATCCTTTAATTGATGCAATTGCAGATAGAACGCAGGTTTCTGAAGCGGGTTTTAGAAAGGAATATAAACTTAGTAATAAGAAAATAATTGCACTTTTACCGGGTAGTAGAAAACAAGAAATTACAAAAATGTTGTCTGTAATGTTGTCTTTAGTAGATGATTTTTCTGAATACCAATTTGTAATAGCAGGTGCACCAAGTCAAGATTTTTCTTTTTACCAACAAATTACAGGAAAAAGAGAAGTGGCTTTTATAAATAATAAAACATACGATTTATTAAGTATTTCTTATGCAGCTTTAGTGGCTTCTGGTACAGCAACTTTAGAAACAGCATTATTTAAAGTGCCACAAGTTGTTTGTTATAAAGGCGGTTATATTTCATATCAAATAGCAAAAAGAATAATTACGTTAAAGTTTATTTCTTTAGTGAATTTAATAATGGACAAAGAAGTTGTAAAAGAGCTAATTCAGGATGATTTTAACAAGAAAAATCTAAAAACTGAATTAACACATATTCTAGATGCTTCTTATCGAGAGAAAATGTTTTTACATTATTTCGATTTAGAGAAAAAACTAGGAGGTAAAGGTGCTTCCAAAAATGTAGCAACAGAAATTGTAGCTGCTTTAAAACCGAATAAGTAAGATGAAAAAGTGGTTCTTTTTAATAGTTTTAATTTCTTTAGTATTGTCTTCTTGCTCATCAACAAAAAGTGTTAGAAAAACCACTAATAAACCTTTAACCAAAGTAGATAGAATAGTTTCTAACGCATTAAAATACAAAGGCGTTAAATATAAATTTGGTGGCACTACAACAAGAGGAATGGATTGTTCTGGTATTATTTACGTTTCTTATTTACAAGAAAACGTACAATTACCCAGAGTTTCTAGAGATATGGCAAAAAGAGGGAAGAAAATTTCGATAAGAAATGCCGAAAAAGGAGACTTACTTTTCTTTAAAACTTCAAAGAAAGGACGAGGAATTAATCATGTTGGATTAATTGTTTCGGTAACAAAAAGTCAAATTCGTTTTATACATTCTACAACTTCTAGAGGTGTAATTACTTCTTCCTTGTCAGAAAAATATTGGAAAAATGCCTTCGTTAAAGTAAATAGAATACTGTAATTTATTTTTAGTAACTTCACGTTGCTATGAAAAGGTTATTAAAATACGTGCCTTTACACTTTTTGGTGTTTCTAATTTTAGGAATCGGAATTCAATTTTATTTGCAAATTTGGACTTTCAATTTCTTGAAATTATGCTCTCTTATATTTATTTTATTAATATCTGTTTTTATCTTTCGAAAGAAAAAAGGCATCACTTTAATAGCATTTATTTTATACTTTTTTATTGGTGTTTCTTCAGTTTTTATTCAAGATGCTAGAAACTTTAAAAATTATTATAATAACTTCTCTAAGCAAGATTCTAAAGTAGTTTTAAGAATAACTAAGGTTTTAAAACCAGGCTTTTATTATGAGAAATACATAGCAGAGGTTGTGCAGTTAAACGAAGAAAAAACAAGAGGAGAAGTTTTAATAAACATTCAAAAAGACAGTCTAAAAACTAGGTTTAAAATTGATGACAAATTATTAGTAAAACCTGTTTTTAAAATTTTAATTCCACCTTTAAACCCTAATCAATTTAACTATAAATCTTATTTAGCAAAGCAAGGTATTCATCATCAATTCTTTTTAGATAACTCTCAAGTTTTAAAACTACCTAGTACTTCAACAACCTTAGTTGGCCTTTCTGAAAATTTTAGAGATAAAATTCAAGAATCATTATTAAAATATAACTTTAAGAATGATGAATTTGCGGTAATTAGTGCTTTATTATTAGGGCAACGACAAGATATTTCTAAAGAACTGCTTACAGATTACGCAAATGCAGGTGCAATTCATATTTTAGCTGTTTCTGGGTTGCATGTAGGTATTATTTTATTAATACTATCCTTTCTTTTTAAACCTTTAGAACAATTACAAAATGGTACTTATTTAAAAGCTTTCTGTATTGTTTTATTACTTTGGATGTTCGCTTTTATAGCAGGTTTGTCTGCATCTGTTGTAAGAGCTGTAACCATGTTTACTTTTTTAGCAATTGGTCAATCTTTTAAGCGTAAAAAAGTCGTTGAGTTTTCTCTAATTTCTTCGATGTTATTTTTGTTAATATTAAAACCAATGTTTCTGTTCGATGTTGGCTTTCAGTTGAGTTATTTAGCTGTTTTTGGAATTATTTGGATACAACCCAAATTAGAGCCAATTTACAAACCAAAATTTATTGTAGATAAAAAAATATGGCAACTTTTTACAGTTTCTATTGCTGCTCAAGTAGGTATTTTACCTTTAAGTATTTATTATTTTCAACAATTTCCTGGTTTATTTGTTTTGTCGAATCTTGTTATTATTCCTTTTTTAGGGGCTATTTTAATTGGAGGAATTATAATAATTTGCATGTCTTTATTAAATATAATACCACAGTTTTTAGCAGATACTTATGGTTTTATAATTTCTTTGATGAACGATTTTGTTAGTTTTATTTCTCATCAAGAACAATTTTTATTTAAAGAAATTGCTATTTCTTTTTTAATGATGCTGGCTTGTTACTTCTTTATGTTTTCTGGAATTCTATTTTTAATAAAGAAAAAATCAATTAGATTTATTTATTTTTTAGTTTCTATTCTAGTAGTTCAAAGTCTTTATTATATTGAAGATAAAAAAGCAATTGAGAAAGGTGATTTTATAGTTTTTCATAAAAGTAGATTTTCTGTAATTGCTGTTAGAGAAGGAGAAAACATGAATGTTCAGTATGATTTAGATACTGTAAAAGCGAAAGATATTAAAGTAGTAAAATCTTATAGAGTTGCAGAGTATATTAAAAGAACACAAAAAGTTGATTTTAATAATTTCATCAATTTTAATAAACAAGATATTTTATTTGTTGACAGTTTAGGCATTTATCAACTAAATAATTTAAAGAAACCAATTGTAATTTTACAATTTTCGCCAAAAATAAACTTAGAAAGGTTAATAAAAACAATTGAACCAAGTTTAATAATTGCAGATGGTTCTAATTATAAAAGTTATGTTACCAAATGGGAAATTACTTCAGAAAAACAAAAAATATCTTTTCATTACACAGGGCAAAAAGGAGCTTTTATTCTAAACGAATAAGCTTATAAATTACTTTTAAAGTTGTTTTCGAAATCTTTCCACTTATTAGTTTTATAGTTGTCTAAAGAGTAATACCCTAATATTTTTTCAAACATTTTTTTATCTAAATACCCAGGAATATTCTGAATCAATTCTTCTGTTTCTGTAAGAAAAGTTGTTGTAGGATAAGATAATTTTCCAGATAATAAAGTTGCTGGTAGTTGATGAAAACCTCTTCTTCCGTTTTTTTGAAATTTAAAGGTTTGTCCTTTATAAATAATATCTTTTTTTTCTTCACCATCTAACTTAACGGCGTAAAAATTATCGTTTATTGCTTTTATAATTGTTTTGTTGCTGTAAGTTTCAATATCCATTTTTTTACAATATCCACACCAATCAGTATACACATCTATTAAAATAGGTTTTGGGTTCTTTTTATTTAATGCAATTGCTTCTTCAAACGATAACCACTTAATGGTGTCTTGTGCTTTTGTATTTATAGTAAATAATGTTACTGTTAAGATAAATAGTAATTTCCTCATAATATGTATTGTCGCAAATGTTGTTTCAAATTTACAAATAAAGTTCTTTAATTGTATCTAAGTTATTAGTTTTAAGGCATAAAAAAACCTCATAAATTTTAGTGTATGAGGTTTTTAAATTTTTATAGAATTTAGTTAATGTACGTTACCCATTAATTTTTTCATTAAAGGAGATAGAACAATAACAATAGCTCCAGCTCCTAAAGCATACATTGCAATTAACTCGAATCCGTCTGTATATATAGCTAAGGTATCTAAGCCACCAACATTAGCATCTGTACTTTCTACTGCTAATTGTTTAGAAATAAAACCTACAATTTGAAAAGCATATGCAGAAGATAAGAACCAAATTCCCATCATAAACGCAATAATTTTTTTAGGCGATAAATCTGTTATTTTAGATAAACCCACAGGAGACATAAAAAGTTCTCCTATAGAAAGTATTAAGTACATAACTAATAAATAAGCGAAAGGTACCATTCCGTTTTCATCTGCATTTCCTTTACTCATTGCTAAGATGTAGAAACTAATACCAGCTAATATTAAACCAAAACCAAATTTATATGGTGTTCTTGGGTTTATGTTTTTCTTAGATAAATAAGCCCATAATAAAGAAATTGGTATTGCTAGAATAATTATAAACATAGAGTTTAATGAATTCGTCTGACTAGCAGTCATAATACCATCTAAAGCAACATTTCTAGAGGCAAATAAAGTAATTACACTTCCAGATAATTCATGAAAACCCCAAAATAAAGTCATGAAAAAAGTAATTAAAATTGCCATAAACAATTTCTTTCTTTGTTCTAAATCTACACCTGCTAAGATTTTAATTAAATAAATTGCAATTGCAATTCCAATAGCAAGAAAGATTAAACCTACTAAGTTTTTTTCACCTATTAAGAAAGTATCTTCTGATGTAATAGATTTGTATGAAGCTAAAATAAAAGCGATTAAAGGAACACAAAGTGTAGCAACTATTGGAATAAAAGTTTTTTGAGGTATTCCTACCATTTTCTTTTCATAAAGTTCTTTACTTGGTGGCATACCTTTGTCTCCAAAAACATTCTTTTTAATTCCGCTCCAAAAGAAAATTAAACCAGCCATCATTCCAATTCCAGCCAAACCAAAACCATAATGGTAACCATATTTTACAGCTAACCAGCCACAAAGTAAAGGCGCAATCCAACCACCAATATTAATACCCATATAAAAAATAGTAAAACCAGAATCTTTTCTTACGTCACCGTCTTTATATAAAGCGCCAACAAAAGTAGAAATGTTTGGTTTAAAGAATCCGTTTCCTACAATAATAAATGCCAGAGCTAAGAAAAAAGCAATGTCATTTTCAACGGCTAAAACAAAATGACCAATAGCCATTAGAATTCCACCTAAAAATATTGAACTTCGCATTCCTAATATTTTATCAGAGATTTGACCTCCAATAACTGTAGATGCGTATACTAAAGAACCATAAGAAGCATATACTGCTGCGGTAGCGTAATCTCTATTTGATAAAGATTTAAATATTTCTTCAACCATATAAAGCGTTAATAACGCTCTCATTCCATAGAAACTAAAACGTTCCCACATTTCTGCAAAAAATAAGTAAAATAATCCCTTAGGATGACCGAACAATTGCGGGTCTTCTGTAGTTGTACTAACTCCCTTGTCTAACATATATAATTGTTTATTTTGTTGATTTATTAATTAAATGCGTTTCTACAAAATTAGTCATTTTTGTATATAAATTTAAACGCATATTTTTTCCTTTGTAAATTCCGTGAGTTCTGTCTGGTACAATAAACATATCGAATTGTTTATTCGCTTCTACCAAGGCATTTATCATTCTGTAACTATTCTGTACATGAACATTATCATCACCAGTTCCATGAACCAATAAGTAATTTCCTTCTAATTTATCTGCATAGTTTATAGGAGAATTATCGTCATAACCGCTCGCGTTCTCTTGCGGAGTTTGCATGTAGCGTTCTGTATAAACAGAATCATAAAAGCGCCATGAAGTTACAGGTGCAACTGCAATAGCTGTAGAAAAGATATCACTTCCTTTTAATAAACAGTTAGAGCTCATAAAACCACCAAAAGACCAACCCCAAATACCAATATTGTCTTTATCTATATAAGAAAGTTCTGCTAATTTTTTTGCTGATGAAATTTGATCTTCAACTTCATATTTACCTAATTCTTTTTGAGTCACTTTTTTAAAGTCTCTACCTTTTAAACCAGTTCCACGTCCATCAATACAGACAATAATCATTCCTTTTTGTGCCAACATATTATGCCAGTAATCATTACCAGCATTCCATTTATTTCCTACTTGTTGAGATCCCGGACCTGAATATTGAAACATCAATAATGGGTATTTCTTATTCTCATCAAAATCTAAAGGTTTAATCATCCACATATTTAACTCATTTCCATTTATAGAAATCGTAGAAAATTCTTTTTTACTCATCTTGTAGTCTGATAAGTTTTTCTTTAAACCTTCATTATCTTTTATAACCTTTAGCATTTCTCCTTCCGCAGTAAATAAAGAATAGATTGGTGGTATTTCTGAAGAAGAAAAAGTATTGATAAAGTAGTTTAAGTTTTTACTAAATGACGCTGTATTTGTACCTTCTTTATTGCTTAATGCTTTTTTATCATTACCATCTAAACCAATAGAATAAACGCCTCTATTTGTAGAACCATTTTCTACAGATTGGTAATAAATAGTTTTTTTGTCTTTATTATAACCGTAGTAGTTGGTTACTTCCCAACTTCCTTTTGTTATTTGATTGATTAACTTTCCAGAAAAATCATAATGATAAATGTGATTAAATCCGTCTTTTTCACTTGTCCAAATAAAGCTATTATCGTTTAAAAAAGTAAGGTTATCTGTAACGTCTACGTATGCTTTATCTGTTTCTTCTAATAATATACTAGCATTATTTCTTAATGCATTTACTTTATGTAATTTTAAATTATCTTGATGACGGTTTAAGGTTGTTGCAATTAAAATGTCTGCATCGTTAGACCATTTAATTCTTGGAATGTACTCATAATCTCCTAACGCAACTTTCTTGGTGTTTTTAGAAGAAAGTGTATACATGTGTAAAGTTACTTCTGCATTTTTTTCTCCTGCTTTAGGATATTTAAAAACTTGTTGATTAGGGTAATTTCCATTACCAACAATATCCATAGAAAATGTAGGTACATTAGATTCGTCGAAACGTAAAAAAGCTAAATACTTACTGTTTTTACTCCATTCGAAAGCTCTTACAAAAGCAAATTCTTCTTCATAAACCCAATCTGTAATACCATTTATAATACTATTTTTTTTACCGTCTTTTGTAATTTGAGTTACTTTGTTAGCTACTAAATTTTTAATAAAAAGATTGTTGTCTTTGGCATAAGCAACTTTTTTATTATCAGGAGAAAAAACAGGTTCTTGTATATCTTTACCTAATAAGGTTAGTTTTTTAGAAGCAATATCATACCCATAAAAATTACCGGTAAAAGAACGTCTAAATATCTTTTTAAAATTAGTTCCTAAGATAATTTTGGTTTCATCATCATTAAAACTATAAGAAGAAAAACCCTCTAAATCTTTTAAATCGTTACTGCTTACTATAGTTTCAATTTTCTCTAATGTTTTGTAACTGTATTTATCTACAGTTGTATTTCCTGCATCATCAGTATTTAATAAAGAATAGAAATCTCCATTCATAGAATTTAATGCGTTCATTCCTTTTGCAGAAAATGTGCCGTCCCAAATCTCTGTTAAGGTAATTTCTTTAAGTCCGCTTGTATAATTTGTCACTGTAGTGGTTTTTTTGCAACTAGCAAATAAAATAATAGTTGCTAAAATGAAGGTTTGTTTCATTATAGACATCGTTTTAATAAAAGTTTGTCAAGTTTACGTAAAAATCCGCAAAAAATGTTTTAAAAAAAGAGAAATCTTGAATATCCTGTAATGTTTTAACAGATTGAATTATATTTGTTCTTGATAGATTATAGAATAAGAAATGAGTAAGAAAATATCTGGTTTTTCTAAGTTTACGAAAGAGGAAAAAATAAGTTGGTTAGCAGAGAATTATTTTAATGATAATTCAGCTGTAATTAAGACTATAAAGCAATATTGGAATGACGACGAGAAATTGCAACAATTACATGACGATTTTATAGAAAACACCATTTCTAATTTCTATTTACCAATGGGTGTTGCGCCAAATTTTTTAATAAATGGCGAAGAATATGTAATACCAATGGTTACAGAAGAAAGTTCTGTAGTTGCTGCAGCTTCTCTTGTTGCTAAGTTTTGGAGTACTAAAGGTGGTTTTAAAACAACTGTTTTAGGAACAACTAAAATTGGGCAAGTGCATTTTATGTTTGCAGGCAATAAAGAACATTTAGAAAACTATTTTAATAAAAATAAAACAGAATTATATGCTGCAACAGCTTCCATTACAAGAAATATGGAAAAACGTGGTGGCGGAATTTTAGATATAAAATTAGTTGACAAAACAGATAAGTTAGAAAATTACTA
This sequence comes from Polaribacter sp. PL03, assembly GCF_033875165.1. Taxonomy (NCBI): domain Bacteria; kingdom Pseudomonadati; phylum Bacteroidota; class Flavobacteriia; order Flavobacteriales; family Flavobacteriaceae; genus Polaribacter; species Polaribacter sp. PL03. The sequence goes on from NZ_JAWZSV010000003.1 coordinate 146,398, forward strand.
TCAATTGCATATCACCTTTGAAACGAAAGATTCTATGGGTGCAAATTTTATAAACTCTTGTTTAGAAGCTATTGCGTCTAAATTTAGAAATGATGAAATTGAAATTGTAATGAGTATTTTATCTAATTACGTGCCAGAATGTTTGGTAAGAGCAGAGGTAAGTTGTAAGATTGAGGATTTAGGTGGAGCAAATCCGCAGAAATTTGCAGAGAAATTTTACCAAGCAGTAAAAATTGCAGAAATAGAACCTTACAGAGCAGTTACCCATAACAAAGGAATTATGAATGGTGTTGATGCTGTAGTAATAGCAACTGGTAACGATTTTAGAGCCGTAGAAGCAGGCGTACATGCATATGCAGCACGTTCTGGCAATTATACAAGTTTATCTCATTGTACAATTAACAATGGCGTTTTTAAGTTTTGGGTAGATATGCCTTTAGCTTTAGGAACTGTTGGTGGCATTACAGCTTTACATCCTTTAGCTAAGTTGTCTTTAGAAATGTTACAAAAACCGTCTGCTAAAGAGTTAATGCAAATTATTGCAACGGCAGGTTTAGCACAAAATTTTGCTGCATTAAGAGCTTTAACAACAAAAGGAATTCAGCATGGGCATATGAAAATGCATTTGCAAAATATCTTAAATCAGTTAGAAGCAAACAAAGTAGAGAAAGAAAAAATAACTACTTATTTCGATGGAAAAACAGTTTCTCATGCAGCAGTTGTTTCTAAGTTTGAAGAGTTAAGAAAAGAACAAGTAAGTTGGGTAGATTTTACAAATAAACAACATGTAATAAATTTACTTTCGAATTTAAAAACAGATTCGAAACCACTTTTTGGTAAAATGAATGGACAACAAATGGTAGAACATTTAAGTCTTTTAGTAAAAATTTCTAATGGTAAAGTAGCAGCAGATTCTTTTGTAGACGAAGATAAATCTCAAAGAAGAAAATTATTTTTAAATACAGAAGCAGAGTTACAAGTTGGTTTTAAATCGTCTATGTTATCTGAAGAGCCTTACCCAGTAAAATTTACAACAATTAAAGAATCTGTAGACGATTTAGTTTTACAAATAGATAATTTCGAAGCGCATTTTAAAATAGTTACATCTGAAAATCATCCGTTTTTTGGTGAGTTAGATTCTAATTATTGGAAAAAATTCCATGTAAAACATTTTACACATCACTTTAAACAATTTGGTTTAATCTAATGAATTATTATTCAAACGGAAAGCTTTTATTAACAGGAGAATACTTGGTGTTAGACGGCGCAAAATCGTTAGCCTTACCAACAAAATTTGGACAAGATTTAGTTGTAGAAAAAATAAAAGAGAAGCAATTAATTTGGGGTAGTTTTACACATACAGGCAAATGTTGGTTTGAAGCAGTATTCGACTTGCCAAAATTACGCTTGGTAAGTTGTACATTTAGTTCAAATAAAGAAGGAAATGCAGAGTTTATTGCAGAAACGTTGCTAGATATTTTACAGGAAGCAAAAAAAGTTAATCCAGCTTTTTTAAGCTCAGAAAATGGTTTTGTAGTAAAAACAAACCTTACGTTTCCAAGAAATTGGGGTTTAGGTACGTCTTCTACTTTAGTAAACTCTATTGCAAGTTGGGCAAATGTAGACGCTTTTCAATTATTATGGAACTCTTTTAAAGGAAGTGGTTATGATATTGCTTGCGCACAAAATAATGAGCCAATATTTTATCAAATAGAAAATAAAAAACCTGTGGTAACACAAGTAGAATTCAATCCTGTTTTTAAAGAAAATTTATTTTTTGTGCATTTGAATGAGAAACAAGATTCTAAAGAAGGTATTGCTAAGTTTAGAGAAAGCGGACTTAATTTTAACAATGAAATAGCAACAATTTCTAGTATTTCTGATGCATTTTTAGAAGCTAGTTCAATTATAGATTTTAATAAGTTAATTGTAGAACACGAACAAATTATTAGTTCTATTATTAAATTAAAACCAGTAAAAGAAAAGTTATTCTCTAATTATTTTGGAGAAATAAAAAGTTTAGGTGCTTGGGGTGGCGATTTTGTTATGGTAACAGGAAATGAAGAAACACCAAAGTATTTTAAAAATAAAGGGTACGAAACAATTCTTTCGTATTCAGAAATGATTTTATAAAAGTAACAAATGAAGAAAATAGTAATTATTGGAGGTGGAGCAGCAGGATATTTTACAGCAATTAATGCGAAAGAAAATAATTCTGATTTAGATATTACTATTCTTGAAAAAGGAAAAGATGTCTTACAAAAAGTAAAGATTTCTGGTGGAGGAAGATGTAATGTTACACACGCATGTTTCGAGCCAAAAGAGTTGGTTAAGTTTTATCCAAGAGGAGAAAAAGAATTACTAGGCCCTTTTCATCAATTTATGACAGGCGATACTTTCGAATGGTTTGATGATAGAGGTGTTCCTTTGAAAATTGAAAACGATAATCGCGTTTTTCCGGAAGCAAATACTAGTCAGGCAATAATAGATTGTTTTCAAAAAGCAGTAGATAATTTAGGCATAAAAGTCTTAACTAACTGTGGTGTAAACTCGGTAACTCAAAAAGATAATATATGGCTCGTTAATACTAAAGAACAAGTTTTCGAGGCAGACCAATTAGTAATTGCTGCAGGAAGTTCTAAAAAAGTATGGGAATTGTGTGAAACATTAGATCACTCTGTGATAGAACCTGTGCCTTCTTTATTCACTTTTAATATTAATGATAAAAGATTAGTAGATTTATTAGGAACCTCTGTGCCTAATGCAACTGTAAATATATCTGGAACAAAATTAGAAGCATCTGGACCTTTATTAATTACGCATTGGGGAATGAGTGGACCTGCAATTTTAAAACTATCTGCTTTTGGTGCTAGAATCTTAGCAGACAAAAATTACCAATACAATGTAGAGGTAAATTGGTTGTCTAGACCAACAGATAAAGTTTTAAATGTTTTATTAAATTTAAAAAAGAAAGAACCTAGAAAAACTGTTATTTTAAAATCTCCATTTACCGAAGTTTCTAGAAGATTATGGGAACGTTTTGTGTTGTTTTCAGATATTGATAAAACCCAGAATTGGGCAGATTTAAACAGTGCACAATTAGAAAAGTTAGCAAATCAGTTAACAAAAGGTATTTACAATGCAAATGGTAGAACTACTTTTAAAGATGAGTTTGTAACTGCAGGAGGAATCGATTTAAAAGAAATTAATTTCAAACGTTTTGAGAGCAAGAAGCATAATAACTTGTTTTTTGTAGGAGAAGTTTTAAATATTGATGCTGTAACTGGTGGTTTTAACTTTCAGAATGCTTGGACAGGTGGTTTTATTTGTGCAAAAGCATTAGCAGAATAATTTTAAAAGAATAATAATATGGCTAGAGCAGAATCTAACGAATTTTTAACAGGAAAAAAAGCACCAGATTTTAGGTTGATAAATGCTATAGATAATAAAATGGTTTCTTTAACCGAAGCAAAAGGTGATAAAGGAACTGTAATTATGTTTATCTGTAACCATTGTCCGTTTGTAATTCATGTAAATAGTGAATTGGTAAAAATGGCAAATGATTATAAAGAAAAAGGAATTAAATTTATAGCAATTAGTTCTAATGAAATAGAAAATTATCCTCAAGATGCACCAGAGTTTATGAAACAAGTTGCAGAAGAAGAAAAATATACTTTTCCTTATTTGTTTGACGAAACACAAGAAGTAGCAAAAGCTTATGATGCAGCTTGTACACCAGATTTTTATGTTTTTAATGCAGATTTAAAAGCAGTTTATCATGGGCAATTAGATAATTCTAGACCAGGAAATGGTAAGCCATTAACAGGGCAAGACATAAGGACTTCTTTAGATAATTTAGTACACAATAAAGCAGTTGTAGAAAATCAAAAACCTAGTGTAGGTTGTGGTATAAAATGGAAATAATTTTTTGACAAGAAAAATGAATATAGAAAACGCACAAAAACAAGTAGACGATTGGATTAAAAACCATGGTGTTCGTTATTTTAACGAATTAACAAATATGGCGCAATTAACAGAAGAAGTTGGTGAAGTTGCAAGAATTATTGCAAGGCGTTATGGTGAACAGAGTGAAAAAGAATCTGATAAGAATAAAGATTTAGGCGAAGAATTGGCAGATGTAATGTTTGTTGTATTATGTTTGGCAAATCAAACAGGTATCGATTTACAAGATGCTTTTGAGAAGAAATTAGATATTAAAACAGAACGCGATCACGATCGTCATCACAATAATAAAAAATTAAAATAGAATGACTTTTATAGAAAAAACGAAACAACCACTTTTTTGGAGTAATGTTGCCAAAGTAGCAATTCCATTCTTTATTATGGTAACTTTAATTTCATTATTAATGAATAGTTGGAGAGATATTTTTGCAGGTGATTTTGCAAAAGTAAATCAAGTTAATTTTGCGGATGGAAAATGGATGAGTTTTTGGGGATTAAAAGTTTTTTTAAGTGCCTTTTACGGTTTGTATGTAACTAACAAGAAAATGAAATAATTTACGCTATATCTGCTATTTTCTTTGCCTTCGTTTTAAAAAGAGGAACAATAATAAAAAATAGTGCGTAAATTAATAAAAGAAGTGTTGTTGCATTAAAGATCAATTGCATCTTTTCAAAGTTATCAATCTTGTGTTCAGAAATTCTTTGGTATTCTTGCACAATTTTATCCATAGAAACTAAAAAAGTACCTTCATTACTTTTAACAGTAGTAAGAAAATTATTAAATAACTGTTCGTTATTAGCATCGTTTATAATCTCTAACGATGCTTTTTCTATTTTGCTAAAATATAGCTGGTTCGTTTTATATAGTTCTTCTAAATACGGGTTTTCGTAAAAATCTAAATCGATATGATTAATGTAGTAATTCCCGCTATTAAAATCATTAAAAGTAGTTATATAATCTTCTAATTTACTTTCGAAATTAGATGTATTTCTCGCTTCGTCTGCATATAGAGCTAGTTTTATTAATTTCTGACTAAACATTCTTTGTTTTCCTGCTTTGTTAATAATTTCGGCATCATAATATTGCCTTTTTATATCAAAGTGAAAAATAACTTGGTTAGATACAACTAGAATTATAAAACATATAAATGTTAGAATAACTTTTCTTTTCATTATTGGGGGTTTTGTGCGCAAAATAGAAATTAATTATCATTTGTGGGTGCTATTTTTTAAGTTAAAAGTACTTTTTTTAGAAATTTGACATTTTTTAAGCTGTTTTATTACATATAAAATACTGGCAAGAAACTTTGTTAGCATTTTTTTGTGCATTAACTTTGACATTTACAGATTTAGCTATTTACTAGTTATAATTTGAGGTTTAAAATAAAATTAAAAGCAGTTTTTAGAATGGATATATTGTTAAATGTTTTAGCGGATAAGAAAATAAAGGAAGAAATTACAATATCTGGTTCTAAAAGTGAATCGAATAGATTATTGATTTTACAGAACTTGTTTCCAGAGATTTCTATCGAAAACTTGTCAGATTCAGATGATTCTATTCACATGCAGCATGCACTTTCTACAAGCGAAGAAACTGTAGATATTGGTCATGCAGGTACTGCAATGCGTTTTTTAACATCTTATTTTGCTGTAAAAAGTGAGAGAGAAGTTGTTTTAACGGGTTCTCATAGAATGCAAAATAGACCTATAGAAATTTTAGTAAATGCTTTAAGAGATTTAGGGGCAGAAATTATTTACGAAGATAAAGTTGGGTATCCTCCAATTAGAATTAAAGGAAAAAATATTACTAAAAGTAAAGTTGCAATTAACGGTAATGTTAGTAGCCAATATATTTCTTCTTTATTATTAATAGCGTCTAAACTAAAAAATGGTTTAGAAATAGAGTTGTTAGGTAAAATTACTTCGATACCGTATATTAATATGACGTTAAGTTTATTAAATCAATTAGAAATTGAAACGAGTTTCGAAGAGAATATCATAAAAGTACATCCAAAGAAAACAATAGAAAAACAAACGGTTGTTGTAGAGTCAGATTGGTCTTCGGCTAGCTATTTTTACTCAATTGTAGCTTCATCAGAAATTGGTTCTTCGATTAAGTTGTCAGCTTATAAAAAAGAAAGTTTACAAGGAGATTCTAGTTTGGCAGAAATTTACCAACATTTTGGTGTAGAAACTGTTTTCGGAGAGAATTTTATCACTCTAAAAAAAGAAAGAAAAACTAAATTAGAAACGTTAGAAATTAATCTTAAAAATGCGCCAGATATTGCACAAACAATTGTTGTAACGTGTTTTTCTGAAGGAATTTCTTGCAATCTAACAGGTTTACACACTTTAAAAATTAAAGAAACAGATAGATTAGAGGCTTTAAAAGAAGAATTAACAAACTTAGGAGCTTCAATTTCTGTAACAAATGAAAGTTTACACTTAGAGAAATCATCTGTAATAAACAAGAATATTTCTATTAAAACTTACAACGATCATAGAATGGCAATGGCCTTTGCACCTTTGGCATTAAGAGTTCCTATAAAAATTTTAAATGCTGAAGTAGTAACAAAATCATTCCAGAAATTTTGGAAAGATATGCAACAAATTGGTATTAAGGTAGTAGAACTTTAAATTAAAAGGCAAAACACTTGACAACGCCTATTCCGATATCGTATATTTGCAGCTTTTAGAAGATATACATATATGAAATTATCGCATTTTGAATTTGAGTTACCAGAAGAATTGTTAGCAACGTACCCTGCTGAACATAGAGATGAATCTCGTTTAATGGTTTTGAATAAAGCTGATGGAACTATCGAGCACAAACAATTTAAAGATGTTATAAATTACTTCGATGAAGGTGATGTTATGATGTTGAATAACACCAAGGTTTTTCCTGCAAGAATGTTTGGAAACAAAGAAAAAACGGGTGCTAGAATTGAAGTTTTCTTATTAAGAGAATTAAATGCTGAAAATAGATTATGGGATGTATTGGTAGATCCAGCAAGAAAAATTAGAATTGGAAACAAATTATTTTTTGGTGAAGATGACAGTTTAGTTGCAGAGGTAATAGACAATACAACTTCTAGAGGTAGAACATTACGTTTCTTATTTGACGGTTCTTACGAAGAGTTTAGAGCTAAATTATTAGAACTTGGTCAAACACCATTACCTAAAGCTATTAATAGAGAAGTAGAAGCTTCTGATAAAGAAAGATACCAAACTATTTTTGCAAAGCATGAAGGTGCTGTAGCTGCACCAACTGCAGGTTTACACTTTTCTAAACATTTATTAAAACGTTTAGAAATTAAAGGAGTAGATTTCGCAGAAATGACGTTACATGTTGGTTTAGGAACTTTTAGTGCTGTTGAGGTAGAAGATTTATCGAAGCATAAAATGGATTCTGAACAAATTGTTATTCCTGAAGCAACTGCTACAATGATTAACAAGGCTAAGAAAGAAAAAAGAAGAATTTGTGCCGTTGGTACAACTGTTATGAGAACAGTAGAATCGTCTGTTTCTTCTAAGCAAGAATTAAAAGCATTTGAAGGTTGGACAAATAAATTTATTTTTCCTCCTCATGAGTTTAGTATTGCAACTGCTATGATTACTAATTTTCATGAACCAAAATCTACGTTGCTAATGCAAGCAGCAGCTTTTGGTGGGTATGATTTTGTAATGGAGGCATACAAAGTAGCTATTAAAGAAGGTTATAAATTCTCTACTTACGGAGATGCTATGCTAATTATATAATTCAATTTTTTATTGAAACACTAAAACCTCGCATTTTTAATGCGAGGTTTTGTATTTTTGCAATCTAATGGAAGTAAAAAAAAGAGACATAAGAGCATTAACAAAAGAAGAATTAAGATTCTTTTTTGTTGAAAATAACGATAAAGCTTTTCGTGGTAATCAGGTTTATGAATGGCTTTGGAGCAAGTCTTTACATACATTTGAAGATATGACAAACATTTCTAAGGAAACTAGAGAAATGTTAGAAGCAAATTTTGTAATCAACCATATTAAGGTAGATTCCATGCAGAAAAGTAATGATGGCACTATAAAAAACGGAATTAAACTACACGATGGTTTAGTTGTCGAATCTGTATTAATTCCAACTGAAAAAAGAACTACAGCATGTGTTTCTAGTCAAGTTGGTTGTAGTTTAGATTGTAAATTCTGTGCAACTTCGCGTTTAAAAAGAATGCGTAACCTAAATCCAGATGAGATTTATGATCAAGTTGTAGTTATCGATAAGCAAAGTAGGTTATATCACAATCGTAAATTAACAAACATTGTTTTTATGGGAATGGGAGAACCATTAATGAACTATAAAAATGTAATGAAATCTATAGAGATGATTACTTCACCTGAAGGTTTAGGAATGTCGTCTAAAAGAATTACAGTTTCTACTTCTGGTGTGCCAAAAATGATAAAAATGATGGCAGATGAAGAAGTGAAGTTTAATTTAGCGGTTTCTTTACACTCTGCAATAGATGAAGTTAGAACCTCTATTATGCCGTTTAATGCTACTTTTCCTTTAGTAGATTTAAGAGAATCTTTAGAGTATTGGTATGAGAAAACGGGTAGAGCAATTACTTACGAGTATATTGTTTGGGACGGTATTAACGATAAAAAAGAAGATATAAAGGCATTAGTTGCTTTTTGTAAAGCAGTGCCTTGTAAGGTTAATTTAATAGAATACAATCCTATTGATGATGGTGAGTTTCAACAAGCACATTCTTCTGCAATAAATAATTATATTTCTAATTTAGAAATGCATGATATTACTGTAAACGTAAGAAGAAGTAGAGGTAAAGATATAGACGCAGCTTGTGGGCAATTAGCAAACAAAGCTTAAAAAAATAGCCTCATATGTATTTAAAACATGTGAGGCTTTACTTTAAGTTAAAGATGATAAGTTATAATTTATGAAACCAGTAGAACTTATAAAACTTCCTATTAAAAATGAAATGGAACTCTTTGAAGAGAAGTTCAAAGAATCGATGCTTTCTAAAGTTCCTCTTTTAAATAGAATAACCTATTATATTATTCGTAGAAAAGGAAAACAAATGCGACCAATGTTTGTTTTCTTAGTAGCAAAAATGGTTTCTAATGGCGGTTTCGACGAAAGAACTTATAGAGGAGCTTCTGTGGTCGAATTAATTCATACGGCAACTCTTGTACATGATGATGTAGTAGACGACAGTAATAGGCGCAGAGGTTTTTTCTCTGTAAATGCACTTTGGAAAAATAAAATTGCGGTTCTAGTTGGTGATTTTTTATTATCTAAAGGTTTATTGTTATCTATAGATAATGAAGATTTTGACTTATTAAAATTAATTTCTATTGCTGTTCGCGAAATGAGTGAAGGTGAATTACTTCAAATAGAAAAAGCTAGAAAATTAGATATTACAGAAGATGTTTATTTCGATATTATTAGAAAAAAAACAGCAACTTTAATTGCAGCTTGTTGCGGTATTGGGGCAGCTTCTGTTGGTGCAAACCAAGATTGTGTTAGAAAAATGCGAAAATTTGGCGAGTACATAGGTATTGCTTTTCAGATTAAAGATGATTTATTTGATTATACAGAAACTAATATTGGAAAACCTACAGGAATAGATATTAAAGAGCAAAAAATGACATTGCCTTTAATTTACACTCTAAATAACTGTTCTAAAAAGGAAAAATCTTGGTTAATTAATTCTGTTAAAAAACACAATAAAAATAAAAAAAGAGTAAAAGAAGTAATTGCTTTTGTAAAAGATAATGGAGGTATAGAATATACAACTAATCAAATGAATGATTACAAAAATAAAGCTTTGGCTATTCTAGGAGATTTTCCAGAGTCTGAATATAAAAATTCTTTAATTACAATGATAGATTACGTTGTAGAACGTAAGATTTAAAAATGGCAAAACTTATAACATTAGACGACTTTATAGATACTTACTGCAAATTAATTCAACGAGGTAAGGGTTTTATATTTTCTAAGTTTACGTTTAATAATCTAAGTAGAACAAAAAGTGCGTTTGATAATACTGCTGTAAGTGCCTCTAATTGGTGGATTATTCCTAAAGTAAGACAGCGTTGGAACTTTCTTATTTCTGGCGATAAAAATATTAACTACAAACAGTATCTAGTTTCTAAATATTTAAAAAATCAGAAAAATTTAAAACTTTTATCTTTAGGTTCTGGTGTATGCAGTCATGAGTTAGAATTAGCAGAATACAAAGAGGTTTTTAAAGAAATTACATGTGTAGATATTGCAAGTAACTTATTAGATATTGCAATTGAAAAAGCAAAATCTAATCATTTAAATAATATTAAGTTTATTTGTAAAAGCATTTATGAGTTTGATTTAAAAGAAAATGAATACGATGTTGTTCTGTTTAATTCTTCTTTACATCATTTTGATAATATAGATGTATTGTTATCAGAGAAAATTAAACATACTTTAAAACCAAAAGGGAACTTAATAATTAATGAATTTGTTGGAGCTACAAGGCATCAGTTTTCCAAAGAGCAATTATTAGAGATTAACAGTACTTTAAACATTATTCCTAAAAAATACAGAAGAAGATTTAAAACCAATCTTTATAAAAATCAATTTAGAGGTGTTGGTTTACTTCGTATGATAGTTTCAGACCCGTCTGAGTGTATAGACTCTAGCAGTATAATTCCGTCAGTTCACAAACACTTTACTGTAATAGAAGAAAAAGCGATTGGTGGTAATCTTTTAGCAAATGTTTTAAGAGATATCTCTCATCACTTTTTAGACTTAGATGCAGAAAAAGAACAAGTTTTAGAAAACCTTTTTAAAATAGAAGATAAATTTCTAGAATCAAATTCATCAGATTTTGTTTTAGGTTTCTATGAGAACAAAGCTTAAAGTTTTAATAATTCTTCTATAAATTCTCTAGAATTAGACAATCTTGGTACTTTGTGTTGCCCGCCTAATTTATCTTTTTTCTTTAACCAGCTATAAAATAATCCGTCTTTTGCTTGGTGTACTTTTGGCGCCATTAAAGTAATATTTAAATAGCGTTTTGCTTCATAATCAGAATTTATAGATTTTAAAGCATTGTCTAAAACTTCAGAAAAATAGCCAATACAATCTGGTTTTGTACTAAACTCTATTATCCATTCATGTCCGCCTTTTTCTTTTCCTTGCATAAAAATAGGACCAACAGTATAATCAGAAATTGCAGCATTTGTTTTGTCACAAGCAAGTTTTAAAGCATCTTCAACATTTTCTATATTTAATTCTTCACCAAAAACATTTATGTAATGTTTTGTTCTACCAGTAATTTTAATTCGGTAAGGTTCTATAGAAGTAAAACGGATAGTGTCTCCAATTAAATAGCGCCATAAACCCGCATTTGTAGTTATAATTAAAGCATAATCTACATCCTTTTTTACATCGGCAAGTGTTATTGTTTTAGAGTTTTCTCCGTTATATTCACTCATAGGAATAAACTCATAAAAAATTCCGTAATCTAACATTAACAACAATTCTTTAGAATTATTTATGTCTTGTATTGCAAAAAAACCTTCAGAAGCATTGTATATTTCGTAATATTTAAAATCTACTTTTGGTATTATTTTCTTGTATTGCTCTCTATATGGATTAAAATTTACACCTCCGTGAAAATATACCTCTAAATTTGGCCAGACCTCTAAGATATTTTCTTTTCCAGAACGTTCTAAAACTCTATTAAGTAAAACCAGCATCCAGCTAGGTACGCCTGCTAAACTTGTAATGTTTTCGTTGATAGTTTCATCTATTATTGCATCCATTTTAGTTTCCCAATCGCTCATTAAAGCAACTTCTTGACTGGGAGCAGAGCTAAAATCTGCCCAAAAAGGCATGTTTTCAATAATAATAGCAGACAAATCGCCAAAGTGAGAGCCATTGTCTTGGTAGACTTCAGAACTACCACCTAATCGCAAGCCTTTACCAGTAAATAATTGTGTTTTTGGGTTATTGTTTATGTAATTACACAACATATCTTTACCAGCCTTCATGTGGCAATATTCTAAAGCATCATCAGAAACAGGAATAAATTTACTTTTTGCGTTTGTTGTTCCGCTAGATTTTGCAAACCATTTTATTTCTGAAGGCCAAAATAAATTCTGTTCGCCTCTTCTGCAACGTTCTATTAATGGTTCGAAAGTTTCATATTTTTGAATGGGAACATTTATACAAAAATCTTCATGATTTTTTATACTTGTAAATTTTTTTTCTTTTCCGAATTCTGTGTTTTTTGCAGTATTAACTAGTTTTAATAATAGCTCGTTTTGAACATCAATTGGGTATTTTAAAAATAACTCAATTTGATGTTTTCGTTTCTTCAAAAACCAAGAAATTATAGAATTGATAATCTGAAAAGCCATAGAAATTCGTAAGTTTGTTTTAGGCGATTATAGAACAATTCTTGTTTTATAACCGAAGTTTAAAAATACTAAAATTTGTGCGATGATTTACCAAGGAGTTTTAAAAAAAATGATGACAGAGAATGCAGATGAAATTCAGTATTATTTAGATATGAAAACTGATTTTTTAAACATGAATCAGCTAATAAATAAAGAAATTTCTTTAAGTTTTGTTTCTTATGAATGCTTAAACTGCCATTTAGAAAAACAAATTTACAGACAAGGTTTTTGTAAATCTTGTTTTTTTGATACACCTAATGCGGGTGATTGGATTATGAGACCAGAATTAAGTAAGGCGCACTTAGATGAAGAAGATAGAGATTTAACTTATGAAAAAGCAGTGCAATTACAACCTCACATTGTTTATTTAGCTAATTCGGGAAATGTAAAAGTAGGCGTAACAAGAAAAACACAAGTACCAACACGTTGGATAGATCAAGGAGCACATGAAGCAATAGAAATTGTAGAAGTACCAAATAGATATTTAGCAGGAATTACAGAGGTTGCTTTAAAAGACCATGTTGGCGATAAAACGAATTGGCGTAAAATGCTAAAAAATGATATTGAAGATGTAAACTTGGTAGAGTGGAGAGAAAAACTAAAAGAATTTATACCCGAAGAAGCAAAACAGTATTTTATTGAAAATAATTCTGAAACAAACTTAAAGTTTCCAGTTTTAAAATATCCAGTAAAACCAAAAAGTTTAAATTTAATAAAAACACCAACTTACAAAGGAAAGTTAGTAGGGGTTAAGGGCCAGTATTTAATTTTCGAAGACGAAACAGTATTTAACGTAAGATCTAATGAAGGTTTGGTTGTTTCTGTAGAGGTTTAATTTATAAAGAGATTAAAAAGCAAAGTTCACGTATATAAGCACAAAAAAATATGAAAAACAATTTACTAAAAGTAGCTTTAGCACAAATTTCACCTGTTTGGTTAAACAAAGAAAAGACAATTAAAAAGATAGAGAAATCTATTGTAGATGCTGCTAAAGAAAATTGTGAATTGATTGTTTTCGGTGAGGCATTGTTACCTGGTTATCCGTTTTGGGTTTCTTTAACAAATGGTGCAGAATGGGATTCTAAAACTCAAAAAGAAATTCATGCGCATTATGTTCGTAATTCTATTACGATAGAAAAAGGCGAATTAGATACTGTTTGTAAATTAGCAAAAGATAATAAGATTGCTGTCTATTTAGGTATTATGGAGCGTGCTCAAAATAGAGGCGGACATAGTATTTACGCAACCTTAGTTTATATAAACGAATCAGGAGAAATAAAATCTGTTCATAGAAAACTGCAACCTACTTATGATGAACGTTTAACTTGGGCTCCTGGAGACGGAAATGGTTTACAAGTTCATTCTTTAAAAGAATTTACAGTTGGTGGTTTAAATTGTTGGGAAAATTGGATGCCTTTACCAAGAACTGCGTTGTATGGTCTTGGAGAAAATTTACATATTGCAGTTTGGCCTGGGAGCGATTATAATACAAAAGATATTACTCGTTTTATAGCAAGAGAATCTCGTTCTTTTGTAATTTCTGTTTCTAGTTTAATGGCAAAAACAGATTTTCCAGAAGACACACCGCATTTAGATAAAATATTAGAAAAAGCTCCAGATGTTTTGGCAAACGGAGGTTCTTGTATTGCCTCTCCAGACGGAGAATGGTTGGTTGCACCTGTCTTACACAAAGAAGGTTTAATTATCGAAACCTTAGACTTTAATAGAGTTTTAGAGGAAAGACAAAACTTTGATGTTGTTGGGCATTATTCTAGACCAGATGTAACTAAACTTCATGTAAATAGAGAAAGACAAAGTACGGTTTCTTATGAAGATTAAGAAGTAGTTGCTATTAGTTTTTCTAAGATAGATTCAACACCAAAATCATCATTACTTTTTGTTGCGTAATTTGCAATTTCTGTAATGTCTTTGTGAGCATTTTTCATAGAAAAACTAAAGTTAGCTTCTTTTAACATTTCAATGTCGTTATGGTAATCTCCAAAAGCCATCGTTTCTTCTTTAGATATGTTTAAAAGTTGCTGTACTTCTCTTAAAGCATTCCCTTTATTTGCTTTTTCTGTAGAAATATCTAACCAATTTTTACCAGATACTTTTAATAAATAGTCTTCTTTTAAATGTTTTAATTTAGGATAAATAAATTCTTCTGAAGATGAAAAATGATATACCGCTATCTTAAGAATTGGTATTGTCTTGGCAACTTCCATTAAATCGTTTACTATTTTATAGCTATGATAGTATTCTTGAAATAAACCAATAAAACGATCATCATTACTATCAATATAAGCAGTGTCTTTGGTGCATAAGACAATATTAGTGCTTTCTATATTTCTTAATATTGGTATTATTGCGGTTACTTTTTTTGTGTCTAAAGATTCTAAAAGTAAAATTTCTTTTCCTTTTTTAGCTATTGCTCCGTTTTCTGCAATTATAAAAATCTCATCTTTTATTAATGATAATTTGTCTACAATGCTATTATATTGTCTACCACTTGCAGCACAAAAAAGAATGTTTTTTTTCTGTAGTTTTTTAAAAAGTTCGAAAAAAAGCGGGCTTACTTCGTTTTTAGAGTTTAATAGCGTTCCATCCATATCAGAAACAACTAGTTTTACTTTATTTAAATCCATAAATTAAGATCTCTTGGTAGAATTACGTTCTACTAAATCTGTTTTTATAATTACAGTTTTTGGTGCTTCTTTTACTTCTGCTTTATTCTCTAATCTATCAATTAATAATTTAGCAGCAGTTGCTCCCATTTTTTCTCCATGTTGACTAACAGTTGTCATTTTTGGTTGAGAGTGTCTTGCTAAAATTCCGTTAGAAAAACTAACAACAGCAAAATTTTCTGGTACTTTTAAACCTTTTTTCTGAGCTACTTTCATTGCCGCTATTGCAGAAGACTCATCTGTTGCAATTACAGCATCAATTTCATTTGCAGCAAAAATAGGAGTTAAGATACTTTCGTATTTTTTATAATCATCTTCTTTAATATTTATAATAAGATTGTTATTTACAGGGAAACCTGCTTTTTCTAATCCTTTTAAATACCCTTGATGTCTTTTTTTACCAATTTCTAAATTACTAATAGTAGAAACAAATGCAATGTTCTTACTACCAGATTTTGCTAAGTATTTTACAGTTTTAGAAGCTCCTTTAAAATCATCTGTAATTACTTTATCGCAATTTATAGGTTCTGCAACTCTATCGAACATTACTATTGGCGTTCCATTTTCTAGTATTTCATCACAATGTTTAAAATCATTTTTTAAAATTGTTTCTTCTGCCAAAGAAAGTATAAAACCATCAATACTTCCGTTCGAAAGCATCTCCATAGTTTCTACTTCTTTTGTATAAGATTCATTAGAAATGCAAGAAATTATTTTGTATCCTTTCTCATTTGCTACTTTTTCGATGCCATTAAAAACCTGAGCGAAAAAATAGTTTAACATGTTAGGAATAATAATTCCTATAGTTTTTGTAGACCTATTCTTTAAGCTTAATGCATTAAAATTAGGTTTATAATTGTTCTCTTTCGCGTATTTCTGAATTTTTTCTTTGGTACTTACGCTAATTTCATAACTGTCGTTCAGCGCTTTAGAAACCGTTGAAATGGAAACACTAAATTCTTTAGCTATGTCTTTTATGGTAAGTCTTTTCATATATGGTAAAAAATAAGTCACTAAAATACAAAAAACTCATCAGTAATAAGAGATAACATTGTTATTTTACAACTTCTTCATTTTAGAGTGCTTATTAAGCTCATAGATTAGAAATGAAAACAACACTAAATACTCAATAAAAACGAACCACAAATTTTCTTTCCATGGATTGTTTGCATAAGCTTGGTAGGTTAAAATAATAACTAAAGACCAAATAATTGGGAATCTATATTTTGTGAAAACGGACAAAATTAAAGGTGTTGCTAAATACCAAGGATGTACAGTTGTTGCTGTAAAATAATAAAAACACAGGCCAAATAGTAAGGCTGTAATTAATTGAATTTCAGTTTTATTTTTTCTGAAGAAAGTAAGAATAAATAAAAATAGAATAGTTAATAAAGGTGTTATTTTACCAATAATAGCAATTTCATTATAACCTCTAAATAAATAGCCTATTTCTCTAAATATGTAATAAAAACTTGCATTAAATTCAAAATTACGAAACCATAAACCAACAGAATTTGAATAATTTTCAATTAATTCTGATGAGTAAAAAGGAAGGAATAATAAAATTGTAACACCTAAAATTATTGTGTAAAAAGTAATTAATTTTACGAAGCCTTTTAAAAATTTAGAGGTTTCTTTTAAGCTAGATTTTAAAGGGATTTTCACAAACCATTGAAAAAACAAAGGCAAAAAAAGTAATGGAATTAATTTTACAGAAACTGAGCAAGCTATTAGAGTTGCTGCCCAAATCCATTTTTGTTGTTGCAACTTGTAAAGTGCCCAAACTAAGAAAAATAGCATAACAGGTTCAAAATGTAAGTTACCTGTCATTTCTATAATAATAAACGGATTTAAAATATAGAAAAAGATATTATTTATAGGTAAATTCAGTTTTTCTAACAGTTTTTTTCCGAAGTACAAAATACCTAAATCTGCTAAAATAATAAGCACTCTAAGTATAATTACAGAACCAAAAATACTTTTACTAGAAAAAATAGCTGCAATAAAAAAACATAATTGATTTAAAGGCGGATAATTAGTATAATGACTACCGTTTAATTCTCCCATGCCTTCATACAAACTAGAAGCTTCTGCTACTGGCTGTAAGTTTTGTTGAATAAAAGTTTCTGGTAATGATAAATAAGGATTAAAACCATTTAATAGCATGCGTCCATCCCAAATAAATCGATAAAAATCTTGTGATAAATTAGGGATAGAGAATAGGAAAATGAGTCTAAATAATAGGGCAATTCCTACTAATGTAGAAAATGAAATATTTTTGTTTTTTATCAATATATAAAAACCGATAAATAAAGAAAACCATAATAAAGAAACGGTATAAAATGCTGTTCTTTCTAAGAAATAGGCAAAGAAAAAATAGCAGATTATACTAAATGTAACTGTGAAAATACTGCTATATTTATTTAAGAAAGACATTATGCTTTAGAAAATACAGATTTAAAAAACACATAACTAAAACCAATAAATAGCATAAAGTGAAAAGGGAAAAGACCAAAATCTCCACCTTGATTTCCAACTATAAATGCGCTGTACATTCCAAAAACAAAATAAATAGCTAAAATGCCTTCTAAAATAACATGCACAGAAGGTTTCTTTTTAATGTATTTATTGTTTTTCCAACCGTCTTTTATGGTTTTAATATTAAATTTTGGTGTTCTTACAAATTCACTTTTTTTACCTAAATGACCTTCTAAAACTGCAATTGTATTGTGTAGCGAAAAGCCCATTGCAATGGAGAAAAATGTAAAAAATGCACCAATATATTTAAAGAAATTTTTTAAACCACCACCATATGTGTTTTTGTACATATACCAATAGCAAATAAAGAATATAAGAGAACTTATAACAAAGAAACTCATTACATAAAAATAGATCTTTAAATGGTCATATTCGTTTTTTATGTATAGCATTGGTACGCTTAATACAGCTACTAAAAAGATACATGTAAACATAGAGCTGTTTAATAAATGCAGTAAACTATGTATTTTAGTTTTAGTAGAAACGTTTTTACTTTTAATAACGCGTTTCATCATTTTTTGAAAATTCTCTGCACCACCTTTATTCCATCTAAATTGTTGCGACCTAGCAGCACTAATAATTACTGGCAATTCTGCAGGCGTTTCTACGTGCTCTAAATATTTGAATTTCCAATTTTTTAATTGTGCCCTGTAGCTTAAATCTAAATCTTCTGTAAGTGTATCTCCTTCCCAGTTACCAGCGTCATAAATACATTCTTTACGCCAAACACCAGCGGTTCCATTAAAATTTATAAAATGACCTTGGCTATTTCTACCAACTTGTTCTAATGTAAAATGAGCATCTAAAGCAAAAGCTTGTATTTTAGTTAGTGTAGAGTAATTTCTGTTTATGTGTCCCCAACGAGTTTGAACTACACCAATTTCTGGATCTTTAAAATAAGGAACTGTTTCTAACAACCATTCTTTTTGAGGTAAAAAATCGGCATCAAAAATAACTATAAACTCACCTTTTGCAGTTTTTAAACCTTCTTTTAAAGCACCTGCTTTAAAACCTTTTCTATTATCTCTTCTAATGTGTTGTATGTCGATACCAATTTCTTGAATCTCTTTGATATGTTTTGCCGTAGTTTCGATAGATTCATCTGTAGAATCATCTAAAACCTGAATTTCTAACTTGTCTATTGGGTACGCTAGCTTTGCAATATTTTTAAGCAAACGCTCCATTACATACAGCTCATTATAAACTGGTAATTGTATAGTTACAAAAGGAATTTCTTCTGGATTTGAGAAATCGAACTTTGCAGATGTGTCTACTTTCTTTTTTGCTTTTAAATAATTAAAAAGCAAGTTTAACTGCGCTAATGCATACATGAAAATAAGCAAAAGAGATATAGAATAAATTATAATAACGATGTACTCTAAAACCATTACTTAAAACTGTATTTGAAGATCCAACCTAAAATTTTTATGCCTGCAAAGATACTACCTTTTACGGTTCCTGAAACTTTTGAAACACCTATTCTATTTCTATATTTCATTGGTATTTCTTTGTATGATAATTTTTGTTTTAATGCTTTTAATTGCATTTCAACGGTCCAACCATATGTTTTATCTTCCATTTTAAGGTCGATTAATTTATTGTATTTTATTGCTCTAAAAGGACCTAAGTCTGTAAATTTAGCATTAAAAAATAGCTTCATTAAAAAAGTAGCTAGCCAATTACCAAAAATTTGTTGTGGCGTCATAGAACCTTGTTCTCTAAGTTCTTTTACACGTGCACCTACTACAAAATCTAAATTATCTTTTAATATTGGGGCAACTAGTTCTGTTAATTGTTCTGGGTAATCGGAATAGTCTCCATCTAAAAAAACAACTATTTCTGGCTTGTTTTCTTTATTGGCAATATATTCCATCCCTTTTAAGCAAGCATAACCATATCCTTTTCTGTTTTCAGAAAGTACAGTTGCACCAGCATTTTTAGCATTTTCTTCAGTTTTATCTGTAGAGTTGTTGCTTATTACAATAACTTCATTAACTATATTAGGTATGTCTTTTATAACATTTGCAATAGAGTCTTGTTCATTATAAGCGGGAATAATAACGTTTATTATTGGTATCATTGTCTTAAATCATTTAGACTATTTTCACTTTTAAAGGATGAAAAGTCTGTCCATTCTTTTATTTTTTTACCGTTTTTATATTTTGAAGCTTTTACAAGTTTCTTCATTTCGTACAATAGGCAATAACCATTTTTTCGATTGTTTTTTAATTGACATTTATGGTTTATGTTTCCCATTTTATCATAGAACAACCACCAGTTACTTTTCTTACCTTCACTATAATGACCTTCTTTTTCTATGATTGAATTTGGGGCGTAAAAATACCAATATTTTACTTCTAAATTGTCTTTGAAGCGCCCTTCTTTTTTAAGAGTACCATTTGCATAGTAATATTTCCAATAAGAACTTTTTTTATGATTTTTAAGCCAACCTTCCTCTTTTATTTGTCCGTTATTGTAATACTCTTTATGGTATTCTTTCTGACTAAATGAGGCGAAACTAACAAATAGTAAAAGAGAAAATAGCAATGTTTTTTTAAACATTATTTTTTGTTTACTAAATCCATTAAATCAACATCGTTTCCTAGTAAAACATCCGTTGGGTTTATTCTACCTTTTTCTGGTCCGTTTTCTAATTTTAAAACACCTCTTGGGCACACTGCAGAACAAACACCACAACCAACACAACTAGAACGTACAATGTTTTCTCCTTTTTGAGCATAAGATCTTACATCAATTCCTTGTTCACAATAGGTAGAGCAGTTTCCGCAAGAAATACATTGCCCACCATTAGTAGTAATTCTAAATCTTGATTTAAAACGTTGAATAAAACCTAAGTAAGCAGCTAAAGGACAACCAAAACGACACCAAACTCTGTTACCAAATATTGGGTAAAATCCTGTACCAATTACACCTGCAAAAATAGAACCAATTAAAAACCCATATATATCTTGTATTGTTTGTGTCTTAATACCAATAACTTGGTCTGCACCAGAAAAGAAGGTGTACAAAGCAAAACCTGTCATTACTAATACAAAAACTAATACAGTATGAATTATAATACGTTCTGCTCTCCAAGAGAGTAACGTTTTACTAGAGTTTTGTCTGTAAGGATCTCCTAATGTTTCTGCCAAACCACCACAACCACAAACCCAAGAACAATACCATCTTTTTCCGAAGAAATAAACCATTACTGGTACAACAACAATTGTTAAAACAACTCCCCAAACTAATATAAATAACCCAAAACCACCACTTGCAAGTAGCTCGTCTAAATTCCATCTAAAGAAAAAATCATAATCTAAAGGAAACGCATTTTTAAAATCGTACCAAGGCTTCTCGAAACGAACTAAAATTTCTGGAATTAAAAAAGCAAATACTATTTGAAAGAACAAAACAGATGTAGTTCTTAAAATTTGATACTTATTATGACGGTATTTTATATACATTCTAACGGCCATTACAGACATAACTGTACAGTAAAGAAAACCGTATAAAAACCACTGACTTGCAGGATTACCACTTATAGATTTACTAATAGGATCTACTAAATACACCCAGTTTACTATTAAATCTGGATAAAAATATAATAGAATATAAAAAGTAACTAAAAAGATAAAAGTGAACCAACCAATCCAACCACGATTTGTTGCTGCACTTAGAAAAATTCCATCATTTTTTATTCCAGGTTTCCCTAATAAAACAACATCTGGTACTATAAATAATAATGCACCAATAATACCTAAACCAAAAGTTAAAAACCAAGCCAAACCAGTATTGTCTGCAGCAAGTCCTTTTCCTGCTTTTTTAGCAATTGTAAAACTTAAACTATGAGGTTTACCGCCAATTTTATATTGAAACTGTTCTCCTTTTTTGTCCCAATTTTTTTCTTCGTCGTATTTTTTAATAAGATTATCGTAATAATTATTAGAATTTGCATAAGCTTTTGTAACTCTACTTGAAAATTCGAAAATATTTAAATCCTCTGAAGTTACTACTGCTTTTTGTAATTCGTCTTTTATAATAGTATTCTTATATTGTTTTTCTTTAAGAAAAGTATCTAGTTCTGTTTGGTTTAAGCTGAAAGAACCTGTAAATATAGTTCCTATAAAGAAGGCTAATCCTAATAGAAAAATAACTAAACCTGATTGTTTTATGAGTTTCAAAATATATCTTTTTTTATTGTAGTTGATTGGATTCGTTTTTAATATCTAATTTTTTTTTAGATTGATTTACTAAAAATTCGTTTCCAACTTTTCTTTTTTGGTTGAATGTTAGTATTGTTTTCTTGGTTAAATTTTGCTACAATTTCATGTTCATGTAGTTTGTAAAACTCAGGATCGAAATTAGCATCTGCAAGATATTCTAGTATGTGTTCTATAGATTTTTTTTCTGTTAGCCATTTATCAAAAATTTCATGGCGCATTCTAATTCCGAAGGTATTTATTCCTAAAAATTGATTGTTTTTTTTATCAAAAGAAATCGTAATACATTTATGCTCTTTTGGGTGTTTCCATTGAAAATAAGCTTCATTTTCTTGTTTACCTCTTTCGCTAAAAACCCAACCATAAGTTTGGTATTCTATGTCTAAAAATTTTGCAGAGTTAAACCAGTGTCCTGGTTTATATGCAGTTTTATTACCACAAATAGTTTGTGCTAAAGTTTCTCCCATCATTCTACCAGTATACCAAACTGCTTCAATATTTCTACGTTGGCCAATTGCTTCGTGTTGTTCTGCACAATCACCAATCGAGTAAATATTAGGAATATTTGTTTCTAAAAAACGATTTACTTTTACACCACGACCTAATTCTATACCAGAATCTTTTATAAAATCTATATTAGGTGTAACACCGGCTGTTAAACCAACAATGTTACAAGCAATTTCTTCTCCGGTTTCTTCAATGATAATAGATTTTACGCGTCCGTTTTCATCCGATTTAATTTCTTTTAAATTTGTACTTAAGCGCAAATCTATATGATGTTCTTTAATATGGTTATTAATCATTGCAGATTCTTGTGCTGGTAAAACACCGTTCCAGAAACTATCTTCACGTACTAAAAAAGTAACAGGTATTTTTCTGCTTCTTAACATTTCTGCAAGCTCAATTCCTATTAAACCACCACCAACAATTACTGCTCTATTACACGCTTTATTATCTGGTGCAAATTTTTCTAGTTTTTCTAAATCTTGTTTATGGTACATTCCCATAACACCGTCTAAATCTTGCCCTGGCCAACCAAACTTATTAGGTTTAGAACCTGTTGCAATTATTAGTTTATCGTAAGAAAGTGTTTCTCCGTTTGTAAAGTTTAATTCTTTCTTAGTGGTATTAATATTGTTTACTAAACCTTGTTTTAGATCGATGCTGTTCTTTTTCCAAAACCAATTTTCATAAGGTTGTGTGTGTTCAAACTTCATATGTCCCATGTATACATACATAAGTGCTGTTCTCGAAAAAAAGTATTTTGTTTCTGTAGATACAATAGTTATTTTTTTGTCAGAGTTTTTTCTAATGTGTCTTGCAGCAGTAACTCCAGAGATTCCATTACCTATAATTACAATATGTTCCATAGTTGATTGATTGTTGCCTTTATGTCGAAGCTAAAGTTAAGAACTTAATTATTAATCTTTAATTTAATTGAATTTAGAATCATTATAAATAATAAAAGTAAAGTAAGTATCTATCTATTGATTAGACTTATCTAAAAATTTTATAATTAACATAATCAACCAAGAATGAAAAAAAATATCTCAAAAACTATTTTAGCAGCAGTACTAGTTGTTAGTTTAAATGCATTTGCGCAAGAAGAAGATACATCTAAAAGTAATGTTCAAACCTATACACCTTCTAAATTATTAGATAAAGGGCAATGGGATGTTAAGTTTTTTAATGGTTTGTATACACAAACACGTTCTGCAAATTCTAGCGGAACAAGTTCTTTAGATGGAAGCGGAAGGTCTAATTTCTTTACAACTACGTTAGATGTTTTTACTGGAGTTTCAGATAATAATCGTTTAAATGTTGGTCTATTGTTAGAGTACAGATCAAATACAATTAATGGAAAAAATGCTACTTCTGTTTTTAGTTTAGGTAACGACGCTAATTCTAGAAAAGGATTGTCTTCTTTTGCACCAGCTATTAAATGGCAACCAATAGAAAGTGTAGGTAATTTCTCTTTACAAAGTGCATTTCATATTCCAATTAACAAAAGTGAATTTGATGGAAATGGCGTTTTTTTAGATCAAACAGCTTATATGTTTCAAAATAGATTCTTTTTCGATTACACTTTACCAAGTGGAGATTGGCAATTATTTACAGAATTAGCAACCGAATATAATTTTGGTTCAGATGAAAGTTTTGCAAATAACACATTTGTACTTGCACCAGGTATTTTTATGAGTTATTTCCCATCACAAAAATCTACTGTTTTAGGTTTTGTACAACATTCTCAACGTTTTGGAGATTTTACACAAGATTTCACTGCTTTAGGTTTTGGAGGTAAATATCAATTAACAGATGTATTAAACTTAGAAGTTTTATATAATAAATTTGTAAGAGGTAATAATTCTGGATTAGGACAAAGTTTTAATATTGGTTTAAGAGCATTATTTTAGTAAAAAGAAGTATTTTTATGGTAATATATGAAAACAAAAAAAATACTATTTCTACTTTTAATTGTTTTAAATTTTTCTTGTAAAAGTCAAAATAAAAAAATTAATGGAGTAAGTTTTGTAGCATCTAGAGATTCTATAAGCGACCAACATATAAACCCAGTATTAAAGGCACAAAGCAACTACGTTGCTTTGATGCCTTTTGGTTTTATAAGACAATTGTCTTCGCCAGAAGTAAACCATAATACTAGCAGACAATGGTTTGGTGAAACTAAAAATGGTTTGTTACAATATGCAAAACGCTTTCAGAAAGAGAAGGTTCACCTTATGGTAAAACCACATATTTGGATTGGTCGTGGTCAATTTACTGGAAGTGTAAAAATGGATTCTGAAGAAAATTGGAAGATTTTAGAAGATTCTTACAGAGATTTTATTTTAATATATGCAAAAGCTGCGGAAGATTTAAATGCAGAAATTTTTTGTATTGGTACAGAATTAGAGCAGTTTGTAATTAATAGACCAGCATATTGGCAAAAACTAATTAAAGAAATTAGAGAAGTCTATAAAGGTAAATTAACGTATGCTGCAAATTGGGACGAATTTAAACGTGTTCCTTTTTGGAAAGACCTAGATTTTATTGGTATTGATGCTTATTTTCCTTTAAGTGATAAAAAATCGCCAACAATTGCAGAGTATGAATTAGGTTGGAAAACACATAAAGAAGAGATTATAAAAGTACAAAAAGAAGCGAATAGACCTATTCTTTTTACAGAATTTGGTTATCGAAGTGTAGATTTTAATGGTAAAGAGCCTTGGGATTCTAATAGAATAGAGGGTGCAATAAACTTACAGGCACAAACAGATGCTTTACAAGCAATATATAATCAGTTTTGGAAAGAAGAATGGTTTGCAGGTGGTTTTATTTGGAAATGGTTTCATAGACATGACAAGGTTGGTGGCGAAAAAAACAATAGATTTACACCACAAAATAAACCTGCAGAAAAATTATTAAGAAAATTATATGGTCTTTAAAAAAATAATATTCCTTTTTCTATGTATTTCTATTTTTTCTTGTTCCGAAGATACAGATATTTCTGTTCCTAGAAACCTTCAAGAATACATAGACGAGACATTAAATGTAACAGAAAGTTCTGTTGTTGCTTGTGCTGCAAATGCAGAAGCAAATACAAGTTTAACTTACATTTTTTATTACCCAGAAGAAGGTGCTTCAGATATTAGGTATTACGAATTGTCAGACAATACTTTAGATGAAACTATTTTTGTAAATTATAGAAGGCAAAGCCTAGAAAGTGAAGCTGTTTTTGGTGGTAAATTAGCACGTTTTTCAAGATCTGGAGATACAGAGTCTTGGTGTTTAGTAACCTATAAAAAAGACGGAATTCTTCGTGTTTCAGAACCAATTAAATTGAATAATATATCTAAACCTACAACTTATTCAGATGAGGTAACAATAAATTATAAAACAACATTAGAACCTAATTTTACTTGGCAAGATAGTGCTACAAAAGAAAGTGTTATTTATTTCGAAGTAATTACAGATGAAGAGGAAGACTTTATTTCTGGTACTTATACAGAAGAAACTTTTTTTCAATATTATGATGAATCTAATGTTTTAGAAACCCCAAAAATTAATACAACTGCACCAGTAAATCTAGTAGAAGATGAGATTTACAATTTTACAATGATGGGAGTAAGTGAAGATAATTGGGTAAACATTATTATAGAAGAGCAATTTATACCAAGAAATTTAGAAGAATATATAGCAGGCAATACAGATAAAACATTAGATACTTTAGTTGCTTTTGGTGGTTCTGCAAACGGTAACATAGAAGATACTTACATTTATTTTTATCCTATTGTAGGTGCTTATGAATTTAGATATTATGAAACGGAAGACACAACAGTAGAGCAAACAGATTTTTCTAAGTACAAAAGAAGAAATTTAACAGAAACAACTCAATTTGGTGGTAAATTTAGAAGGTTTACTAATAGTTCTTCCGATGAAGTTTGGTGTTTAGTAACTTATATTGTAGATAATAAATTGCATATTTCAGAGCCAATAAGAACAAAAAATAAAACCAAAGCTACAGAATGGACAACTGAAGTAACAATTACGTATCCAGAAACTTTAAAGCCAATATTTACTTGGTCTGATGGTACTTATTTAGAAAATGAAGTTTATTTTCAAGTCTTTACACAAAATGATAATACTTTTCTATCTGGAACTTATACAACAGAAAAAATGTTTCAGTACTACAATGAATCGAATGTAATTGTAGCAAAGAATATACATACAACTACACCAGCAGATTTAATTTTAGATGATAGCAATAAGTTTTATTTATTCGGATTAAGTAATGATAATTGGATTAATTTAATCATTCAAAATACATTTATAGTTCAATAAATGCATCAGAAGAAAACCTTTTTTTTACTTTTTTTTTCATTTTTGATGTTGCAATTGTATGCACAACAAAATAGAATTACATCTTTAGAAATTATTGGTAATAAGAAAACAAAAACTACATATTTAAAAAAAATAATAGCAACAGAAATAGGTCTTGTTTTAGATTCTGTAGCCATAGAAAAAGATGTTGTTTTTCTAAAAAGACTACCAGCTGTAAGTCATGCTTATTATCAAGTTAAAAAAGTAGGTAAAAATAAATACCAAGTAAAAATTGGTATTGAAGAAAACTTTACAATTATACCAGAACTTAATTTTTGGACAACTACAAACAAGCGATTTGCATATAAATTAGGTTTGTATGATTATAATTTTTTAGGAGAGAATATTACATTTGGTGGCTTTTATCAAAACAATGGTTTTAATTCTTATGGAATTAATTTTAGAGCACCTAATTTGTTTTCTAAGAAATTAGGTTTAGCAGTAACGCATCAAAATTGGAAAAGTGAAGAACCCTTATATTTTGATGATAAATCTGCAAATTATTTATACAATAATATTTCTTTTGAAGTTTTAGGCTTGTATCAATTTAACCTTAAAAACAGTATCGATTTTGGTTTGAATATTTTTTCTGAAAAATACACGTACCTATCTGGTGCAACAGATGTATCTATTCCACTAAATTTAGATTTAGATAAAAAGCTAATAAAGTTTGTTTACAAATACAATAATTTAGATTATTATTACCAATATGTAAGCGGTTTTAAAAGTGTTTTATATGCACAATATGTTACTTCAAAGAATGCTTTTCAGAATGATTTTTTAATTGCCTGGAACGATTTTTTCTACTTTAAGAGAGTAGGAGCAAAGGGTAATTGGGCTAATAAATTACGCATTGGTTTTTCTTCTAACGAAAAATCGCCTTTTGCACCTTTTGCGTTAGATAATAATGTGAACATTAGAGGTGTTGGTATTTTAGTTGATAGAGGTACAGGTGTTGCTGTTTTAAATTCTGAATACAGACATACTATTTACGACAAAAAATGGTTAGCAATACAAACTAATGTTTTTACAGATATTGGTTCTTGGAGAGATCCAGGAGGTAAATTAAATGATTTTTTTGAAAGTGAAAAAATTAGAGTTTTCTCTGGTATTGGTTTGCGTTTTATAAGTAAGAAAATTTACAATGCAACTTTTAGAATCGATTATGGTTTTAAAGTTTACGATGGAAAAAATAACTCTAATGGAGGTTTAGTTTTTGGTCTAGGACAATATTTTTAGTAATAAATTATGATGAAAAGAACTTTTGCAATTGGAGATATTCATGGAGGTTTAAGAGCCTTGCTTCAAGTATTAAATAATTTAGAAGTTACAGAAGAAGATACTGTAATTTTTATGGGAGATTATGTAGATGGGTGGAGCGAGTCTGCACAAGTAATAGAGCTGTTAATTAATTTAGCAGAAAAAGTAAATTGTATTTTTATCAAAGGAAACCATGATGTTTGGTGTGAAGATTGGCTAAAAACAGAAAATGTAAACCCAATTTGGTATATGCATGGTGGTAAAGAGACAATCGATAGTTATAACGGTTTTTCTTCCGAAGAAAAAAAACAACATGCAGTTTTTTTCGAAAATATGCCTTTGTACTATTTAGATGACGAAAATAGATTGTTTTTACATGCAGGTTTTACATCTTTAAACGGTGTAGAAAAAGAAACTTTTAAAGAGAAGTTTTACTTAGATAGAACTTTATGGGAATTAGCTTTGGCCATGGATAAAGATATAGATAAAGAACATGCTACGTATCCTAAAAGATTACAACATTATAACGAAATATACATAGGCCACACGCCAACAACAAATTTTAATGAAACTGCACCAATGAATGCTATGAATATATGGAATGTTGATACAGGAGCTGCCTTTAAAGGAAAAGTTACTGGTATGAATATCGATACAAAAGCATATTTTCAAAGTGATAATCTACCAGATTTATATCCTGATGAAAAAGGAAGAAATAAATAAATTATTTTTTAACTAAAGGATACAATTCTTGCTGAACAAAACTTTTAGGAAATTTTTCATCACCCTCAAAACCAATTTCTATATCTCTACCAGAATACGGAATATAATTTGTTTTAAAAACATAATCCCAAATGCTTAAAGTAATTCCAAAATTAACCCCATTTTTTCTGTCCTCTGGCAATACTTTAACATGGTGCCAAATATGCATTTTCGGGTTGTTTAAAACATACTTTAACCAACCATAATCCCAATTAATATTAGCATGATTTAAGTGCCCAATAGTAATATTAAAAAAATGGACAAACGCTACATCTTGTGCAGAAAAGCCACCAATAATGGCTAATGGAATGTATCTTAAAGAGTTATATACTACGGGTTCCATCCAATGATAACGCAGGTGTGCAGCAAAGCCCATTTCTTTTGCAGAATGGTGTACTTTATGAAAATTCCATAGAAACTCAAATTGGTGCAATAATCTGTGCGTCCACCATTGCACAAAATCTACCACTATAAAAAAGATAAAAATTCTTGCAGCAAAAGGCAATGCATTAATTTCTACCAACTGAAAATTAGCAACAGACAAACCAACCAAACCTAATACATCATTAAAAACTTCGGCAGCTGCATTAGAAAGGGCAATGAGTACAAGTAAGTTTAATAAAAAGAAATTAAAAAACATGTAAAAAGTATCTAACCAAAAATCTTTTCTAAACAAAGACTGATTTTTACGCCAAGGAAAAATAGCTTCTAAAGCCCAAACAACTAATGAAATTAAAATAAGCCCATAGAAATAATTTTCCCAATTCAACTCCATTAAAACAGATTGTTTTACGTAGTTCAAGTAATCTGAATATGAGTTTTTTATTATTTCAAAGTATTTATTCATTCAATTATTTTCTATAAAGTAATACTACTTAAGTCTGATTTTGCTTTTTAAACTTACAATTATTTGCTAAATTAATCTTTTAAAAAAAGAATAAAATATTATTTAAGTATGTTTTTCTTAATTTATTAGAAATAATAGTTTTTTTCATTTCGAATGAATTAACCTTTACTTATATTTTTTATACCTTTGTATTAAGTATGAAACAAATATCTCATAAAATAATGTCTTTTGTAATGGCTATTGTAGTGTTATTCTCTACAATGTCGTTTACTGTAAGTATGCATTATTGTGGCGATAATTTAGTTGAAACAGCCATGTTTCAGAAAGCAAAAGGATGCGGAATGGAAATGGACAAACCTTCTACTGAGGATTGTAAAGTAATCAAAAAGAATTGCTGTAATGATGAACAGTTAGTGGTTGATGGTCAAGATGAATTACAGCTTCAGGTAGATACCATTTCTTTTGAACAACAATTATTTATAGCTTCATTTGTATACACGTTTTCAACTCTTTTTGATACTTTAAATACAAATAAACCTTCTTACCAAGCATACCGATCACCACTCATAGACAAGCAAATATTTAAGCTTGATGAGACCTATTTAATTTAATTTTTAAACAATAGACTGTATTATTCTATGATTTATTTCATTAGAATGATTTCTTGTATTCAGTGTTTTCCTATTATAGGTTACCACTACTTTCTAACTGTTTAATAATTAAACTTCATGCTAAATAGAAGCATCAAATTCTTAATAGAGAATAAAATCGTAGCCGTTTTATTACTTGTCCTTTTTGTAGGATGGGGAACTGTAAACGCACCTTTTAATTGGAATACTGGTTTTTTACCAAGTGATCCTGTGGCTGTAGATGCCATACCAGATATTGGTGAAAATCAACAAATTGTATTCACAAAGTGGGATGGTCGTTCGCCACAAGATATAGAAGACCAAATTACCTATCCATTAACCACTTCCCTACTCGGTATTCCTGGAGTAAAAACCATCCGTAGTTCTTCTGTGTTTGGCTTCTCTAGTATTTATATCATTTTTGAAGAAGACATTGAGTTTTACTGGAGCCGAAGTCGAATTTTAGAAAAATTAAATTCACTACCAAGCGGCTTGTTACCAGAAAGCGTTAATCCTGCTTTAGGACCAGATGCAACAGGATTAGGTCAGATTTATTGGTACACCTTAGAAGGTAGAGATAAAGACGGAAACGTTACTGGTGGATGGGATTTACAAGAATTACGAAGCATACAAGATTACTATGTAAAGTATGCATTATCGTCTGCAAGTGGCGTTTCAGAAGTAGCTTCTATTGGTGGTTATGTTCAGGAATATCAAGTAGATGTGAATCCAGAATTAATGCGTCAGTATAATATTGGTTTAAATCAAGTTGTAAAAGCGGTTAAAAGTAGCAATCAAGATATTGGTGCACAAACCTTAGAAATAAATCAAGCAGAGTATCTAGTACGTGGTTTAGGGTATATAAAATCGGTAGAAGATATTGAAAACGCAGTGGTAACTTCTAAAGATTTTACAGCCATTAAAATTAAAGATATTGGTAAAGTTTCTTTAGGTCCTGCAGCACGACGTGGATTATTAGATAAAGAAGGCGCAGAAGTTGTTGGTGGTGTTGTAGTTGCTAGGTATGGAGCAAATCCTATGGAAGTAATTAACAACGTAAAAGAAAAAATAGCCGAATTAAAAGGTGGTTTACCAACGAAGGTATTAGCAGACGGACGAACATCTCAACTAACAGTGGTTCCTTTTTACGATCGTTCTGAACTTATTGTAGAAACTTTAGACACACTTACGGAGGCATTAACTTTAGAGATTTTAATTACCATTTTAGTAATTATTATAATGGTTTTTAATTTAAGAGCTTCTATTTTAATTTCAGGATTGTTACCGGTTGCTATTTTAATGGTTTTTGTGGTGATGAAACTATTTAATGTGGATGCAAATATTGTGGCACTTTCGGGTATTGCAATTGCTATTGGAACCATGGTAGATGTTGGTGTTATACTTGCCGAAAATATGATTCGCCATCTTGATGAGGAGAAAGTGAAGAGTGAAAAGTTAAAAGTGAATAATGAAAATGTCATTCCGACAGAGCAAGGCACGAGCGATGAGGGATCTCATCAAAATAACAAACTTTCCATAAACGAAATTATTTATAACGCTACCGCGGAAGTTTCCGGAGCCATATTAACAGCCGTTTTAACAACCATTATTAGTTTTGTTCCTGTATTTACGATGGTTGGTGCTGAAGGGAAGTTGTTTAGACCTTTGGCTTTTACAAAAACAATGGCATTATCTGCCTCTTTAGTGATTGCTTTGTTTATAATTCCGCCTTTAGCAGCTTTCTTATTTCGTAAAACAACGCTAAAAAATTCATTTAAATACATTGTAAGTGGTGCTTTAATTCTTGCCGGAATTGCAGTTGTAATAAGTGGATTTTGGTTAGGTCTTATAATAGTTGCATTCGGAATTTCAGGGTTATTAGGCATTTTAGGAAAACTAGATAGTAAAAAAGTAAACCTTGTAAATATTATTATTTCTTCCGTAGCTATTGTATTTCTATTGGCGGAATATTGGAGACCTTTAGGTTTTAATCGCAGTATTTTTATCAACTTAATTTTTGTGGCTATTATTTGCTTCGGAATTTTAGGACTGTTCTCTATTTTTAGAAAATATTACGGACAAATTTTACAATGGGCTTTAGCGAATAAGATATTGTTTTTAATGGTTCCAATTACAGTTCTTGTTTCGGGATTTTGGATTATGAACAATACTGGTAAAGAATTTATGCCTTCTTTAAATGAAGGATCTTTTCTACTCATGCCAACATCGTTACCACATTCTGGAGTTGAAGAAAACAAACGTGTGTTACAGCAATTAGATATGGCAGTTGCTACAATTCCAGAAATTGAAACTGTGGTTGGAAAAGCTGGTAGAACAGAATCTGCTTTAGATCCTGCACCTTTATCGATGTACGAAAACATGATTCAGTATAAATCGGAGTACATGCGTAATTCCGAAGGGAAAAGACAACGATACAAAGTAAATGCTGATGGTTTGTTTGAATTGAAAACGAATGTCATTCTGACAGAGCGAGTTACGAGCGACGAGGAATCTCATATAGACCATAATAACAACGCAAAACGTTTTGTTACTTCAGGCACATCAATTAAAGCAAACCAACTTATCGAAGACAGCGATGGAGAATTTTACCGCAACTGGCGACCAGAAATTAAGAATCCAGATGATATTTGGAAAGAAATTATAAAAGTCACCAAATTACCAGGCGTTACATCTGCACCTAAATTACAGCCTATAGAAACCCGCTTAGTCATGCTACAAACAGGTATGCGTGCACCTATGGGAATTAAAGTAAAAGGACAAGATTTAAAACAAATTGAAGCTTTTGGACTAGAACTCGAAAGTCTTTTAAAACAAGCGGAAGGCGTTAAAGTAGAAGCTGTTTTTGCCGATAGAATTGTTGGTAAACCGTATTTATTGATTGATATTGATAGAGAAAAAATAGCACGATATGGAATTTCAATCGAAGATGTACAGAGTGTGCTAAAAGTTGCAATTGGTGGTATGTCCTTAACACAAACTGTGGAAGGGCGAGAACGATATGGAGTTCGTGTACGTTACCCAAGAGAATTACGTGGCAATCCAGAAGACATTAAAGATATTTATATTCCTGTAGAAAAAGGGAGTCCTGTGCCTTTAAGTGAATTGGCAACGATTCGTTATGAACAAGGTCCGCAGGTAATTAAAAGTGAAGACACCTTTTTAGTTGGATATGTTTTGTTTGATAAAATTGACGGTTTTGCAGAAGTAGCGGTGGTAGAAAATGCACAAGCGTTATTTCAGCAGAAAATAGATTCAGGAGCATTAATTGTTCCTAAAGGAATCAGTTATAAGTTTACAGGAACGTATGAAAATCAATTACGAGCAGAAAAAACATTGGCTGTTGTGGTGCCTTTGGCGCTGGCTATCATCTTTTTAATCTTGTACTTTCAATTTAAATCAGTGACTACATCATTAATGGTATTTACCGGAATTGCAGTGGCATTTGCTGGTGGTTTTATTATGATTTGGTTATACGGACAAGATTGGTTCTTCAATTTTAGTTTCTTTGGCGAGAATATGCGAGATCTTTTCAATATGAAAACCATCAATTTAAGTGTGGCTGTTTGGGTTGGTTTTATTGCCTTATTTGGTATTGCAACAGATGACGGAGTTGTAATGGCAACCTATCTTACACAAACTTTTGATCGTGAAAAACCTGCTGATAAAATGAGCATTAGAGCTTCAGCATTAGAAGCTGCTAAAAAACGTATTCGTCCGTGTTTAATGACGACAGTTACTACCATTCTAGCTTTATTACCTGTTTTAACATCCACAGGAAAAGGAAGCGATATTATGATTCCGATGGCAATTCCAATTTTTGGAGGAATGGTGATTGACATCACTTCTTACTTTATTGTTCCCGTTTTATATAGCTGGAGAGAAGAGATGAAACTGAAGAGAATGGAGAGAAAAGAGAGAAAAGAGCTTAGAAAATAGACTAAAAAAGATACCATGAAAAAAAATAATAAACATATCGTGCAGAAAGTAGCCTTGCTTCTAGGTTCTTTTTTCTTTGTTCTAAATGTTCAAGGTCAAGAATTAGAGACTTATATTAAGGAAGCTGTAAAAAATAGTCCTGAAATTCAGAAATTCGAATTGCAATATAGCATTGCTTCAGAAAAAGTGAATGAAGTAAACACGTTGCCTAACATAGAATTTGCTGTTGGTTATTTTGTAAGTGAACCAGAAACCCGAACAGGAGCGCAACGTTTTAAGGTGTCTGCAAAACAAATGTTACCTTGGTTTAATACTATTTCGGCAAGAGAAAATTATGTAAATGCCTTGGCAGATGCAAAATATGAAGACATTGTTATTGCTAAACGAAAATTAATGGCTTCGGTTTCTCAATCGTATTACAATTTGTATGCTAATACTGCAAAACAAACTGTTTTAGTTGAAAACATAAAACTACTGGACACCTATGAAACATTAGCATTAACCTCTGTAGAAGTTGGCAAAGCATCAGCGGTAGATGTATTGCGTTTACAAATGAGACAGAATGAAATGCAGCAATTATTGGAAGTATTAAGGCAGCAATTTCTTGCTGAGCAAACAAAATTTAATAAGCTCTTAAATCGTGAGAAAGCTATTGCTGTAAAGGTTGTAAATGAACTAAAAATACCTTCGGAAGATTTTGAAATCACTACTAAAAATTTAACATTACATCCAGAATTATTGAAATATGATAAACTGTATCAATCGGTTGAAAAATCGGAGTTATTGAATCAGAAAGAAAGCAGTCCGCTGATTGGTTTTGGTCTAGATTATGTTAATATTGAAAAAAGACCAAACATGAGTTTTAGCGATAATGGAAAAGATATAGTTATGCCAATGGTGTCGGTTTCTATTCCAATATTCAATAAAAAACACAAATCACAAACCAAGCAAAACGAGTTGAAACAACAAGAGATTGAGTCTCAAAAACAAGAACGCTTCAATAGCTTAGAAACGCTTTTAGACAAGGCTGTAAACGACCGGATTTCTGCAAGAATTAGTTATAATACACAGGTTAAAAATTTACAACAAGCTAAAGACGCAGAAACTATTTTAGTAAAAAGCTATGAAACAGGAACAATTGATTTTAATGATGTTTTGGATATTCAGGAACTACAATTAAAGTTTCAAATGAATCAGATTGAATCGATTAAAACATATTATTTACAAACAACAAATATTAATTATTTAACACAGCAATAATGAAACATACATATCACATACACGGAATGACTTGTAACGGTTGTCGTGGACATGTTGAAGAAACACTTTCTAAAGTTAAAGGTGTTTCTAAAGCTACAGTTAATTTAGAAAAAGCAGAAGCTACTATAGAAATGGAATCTCATATTTCATTAGAAACCTTCCAAGAAGCCTTAAAAAATG
The DNA here is from genome assembly GCF_033875165.1 of Polaribacter sp. PL03. Lineage (NCBI taxonomy): Bacteria > Pseudomonadati > Bacteroidota > Flavobacteriia > Flavobacteriales > Flavobacteriaceae > Polaribacter > Polaribacter sp. PL03. The sequence continues at coordinate 182,021 of NZ_JAWZSV010000003.1, forward strand.
ATGGTGGCCGATATAGCATTCACAAACCGGGAGAAAAGCATCATATTAAAGAAGTAAAAAAAGAACTTCCGAAAGGAAAAGGCACAGGTACATTTTATTGTCCGATGCATTGTGAAGACGATAAAACGTATGACAAAGCCGGAGATTGCCCTGTCTGCGGAATGGATTTAGTAGAAGAACAAAACATCTCTATTAACACCGTAGAACAGTGGACTTGCCCAATGCATCCTGAGGTTGTAAAAGATGAAGCTGGCGACTGCCCTATTTGTGGAATGGATTTAGTGCCTATGAAACCAGATCTTTCATCAGAAGAAAAAACCTATAAAAAGATCGTAAAAAAGTTTTGGATTGCAGTCGCTTTTACCTTGCCAATATTTTTAATTGCCATGAGTGAAATGATTCCAAACAATCCATTATATACAATTTTGGAACAAAAACATTGGAATTGGGTTCAGTTAGCACTGTCTATTCCGGTTGTTTTTTATGCCACTTGGATGTTCTTTGAGCGTGCGTATAGAAGTATAAAAACATGGAATTTAAATATGTTTACACTTATCGGGATTGGTGCAGGTGTCTCTTGGTTATTTTCGGTGTTCGGACTATTTTTTCCAGATGTTTTTCCTGCTCAATTTAAAACGGAATCAGGTGCTGTACATGTTTATTTTGAAGCAGCAACCGTTATTTTAACATTGGTACTTTTAGGTCAATTATTAGAAGCGCGTGCACATGGAAAAACGAATTCAGCCGTAAAAGAACTCTTAAAATTAGCACCTAATAAAGCGATAAAAATAGTAGACGGAGAAGATGTAGAAGTTACTATTGATAAAATTGAATTGCATGATATTTTAAAAGTAAAACCGGGTGATAAAATTCCTGTTGATGGTGTTATAACTGAAGGAAATACAACAATTGATGAATCTATGATTTCTGGAGAACCACTTCCGGTAGACAGATCTAAAGGCGATAAAGTAAGTGGCGGTACTATTAATGGGAATCAAGTTTTTTTAATGAAAGCAGAGAAAATTGGTAGCGATACCCTACTCTCTCAAATTATTAAAATGGTGAATGATGCAAGTAGAAGTCGGGCTCCAATTCAGAATTTAGCAGACAAAGTTTCTGGTTATTTTGTGCCTGTGGTGGTGCTTATTTCTTTAATAACATTTGCTGTTTGGGCTATTTATGGACCAGAACCTGTTTATGTATATGCTTTTGTAAATGCCATTGCCGTATTAATTATTGCGTGTCCTTGTGCATTAGGTTTAGCAACGCCAATGTCTATAATGGTTGGTGTTGGTAAAGGAGCTCAAAATGGTGTCTTGGTTAAAAATGCAGAAGCTTTAGAAAGAATGGCTAAAGTAGATACTTTAATTATTGATAAAACTGGAACCATTACCGAAGGAAAACCAACCGTAGAAAAAGCGGCTGCGTTTAATGCTATTTTAAGTGATGCAGAAGTGTTGCAATACATTGTGTCTTTAAATAAAAATAGTGAACATCCTTTAGCTGAAGCTACTGTAAAATATGGGAAAGAGCAAAACACTGAAGTTTTAAAATCGGAAGAATTTAGTGCTGTTACAGGAAAAGGTGTGGAAACGACTATCAACAGTAAAAAAGTAGCTTTAGGAAATCCTAAAATGATGAATTATGTAAATGCTGAAATCACTCCTAAAATGGAGGAAGAAGCTAAAACGTATCAGAAACAAGGGAAAACGGTTTCCTTTTTATCCGTAGATAAAAAAGTTGTTGGTTATGTGGTTATTGGTGATAAAATTAAAACAACAAGTGCAAAAGCAATAAAAGCACTTCAAGATAGAGGCGTTTCGGTAATAATGTTGACAGGAGATAATTATGATACCGCACAAGCTGTGGCTACCGAATTGAATCTTGCCGATTTTAAAGCAAGTATGTTACCAGAAAACAAATTGCAAGAAGTAACCAAATTACAAGAGCAAGGAAAAGTAGTTGCAATGGCTGGAGACGGAATTAATGACGCACCTGCACTCGCAAAAAGTGATGTTGGTATTGCCATGGGAACGGGTACAGATGTAGCAATTGAAAGTGCGATGATTACTTTGGTAAAAGGAGATTTACATGGTATTGTAAAAGCACAACATTTAAGTGAAGCTGTTATGAAAAATATTAAACAAAACTTATTTTTCGCGCTGTTTTATAACACATTAGGCATACCAGTTGCAGCAGGAGTTTTGTTTCCTTTTTTCGGGATTTTGTTATCTCCTATGATTGCTGCTTTGGCAATGAGTTTTAGTTCGGTTACAGTAATTTCTAATGCGTTGCGATTAAGAAGAGTTAAAATATAAATAATAAGATAAATTAACCTGCAAGGTATTGCTGACAAAGGAAGCTTCCTTGTAGGTTTTAAAAACAAAGAAACTTATGAAAAAATATAGTGTTTATATAGGTTTAATAGCTGTTGGACTACTTTTAGGCTGGGTGCTTTTTGGAGGGAATTCGAATACAGAAGAAATGCACAAGCACGATGCTGTAGCAGAAACAAATCAAATGTGGACGTGTTCCATGCATCCACAAATTATGCAACCAGAAGCAGGTGATTGTCCTATTTGTGGAATGGATTTAATTCCTGCTGCAAGCAGCGCAGAAGGATTGTCTGCTGATCAATTTAAGCTTTCTGAAAATGCGATGGCATTAGCCAACATACAAACCACAATCGTAGGAGAAAATAGTTCTGATGCTGATACAGGTTTTGTTTTATCAGGAAAAATTACAGAGAATGAAGATGAAACAGCAACCATGCCTGCACATTTTGACGGTAGGGTTGAAAAACTGTATGTTAACTCGTTGGGAGAACGTGTTAGAAAAGGACAAGCCGTTGCTCAAATATATTCGCCAACATTGATTGCTGCACAGCAAGAATTAATTACAGCCTATAAATTAAAAGCATCTCAACCACAATTGTATACTGCGGTTAAAAATAAGTTTAAAAATTGGATGATTCATGGGCCACAATTAAATGAAGTAGAACAAACGGGTAAAGTAAAAAATAGTTTTACCATTTACTCGCATGTCTCTGGTGTTGTTACAGAAATTTCGATAAATGTAGGTTCGCATATTATGGACGGAAAACCAATTTTTAAGGTTTCTAATCTAAATACAGTTTGGGCTAATTTTGATGTGTATGAAAATCAAATTAGTCAATTTAAAAAAGGTCAGGATGTTGTGGTAACCACAAATGCATATCCAAATAAAATCTTTAAAGGAAAGGTCAATTTTATAGATCCTATTTTAAATACACAAACAAGAACAGTAAAATTAAGGGTGGTTTTAAATAATAAAAAAGAGATTTTTAAACCTGGGATGTTTGTGGAAGGTAAAATAAAAGGCATTATTTCTGCAAGTAAAAAACAAGTAATTACAATACCTGCTTCTGCAGTTTTATGGACAGGAAAACGCTCTGTTGTGTATGTAAAAACGAATCAGAAAGAACCTATTTTCGAAATGCGCGAAATTACTTTAGGTAATAAAATAAATAGTAATTATCAAGTTTTAGAGGGTTTAAGTAATAATGATGAAATTGTAACTAACGGAACTTTTACAGTTGATGCAGCTGCCCAATTACAAGGCAAGAAATCGATGATGAATAAAAAAGGCGGTAAAACAATGACAGGTCACGAAGGACATCTTGGTATGGAAATGAGTGCTTCTGTTGAAGGAAAAACTATAAATAAAAATGAAAGAATAACAGTTTCTAAGGAATTTCAAAATCAATTAAGAGTGGTTTTTAATGATTATATTAAACTAAAAGATGCATTAGCAAAAGATGATACGAATACACTTAAAGTGCAGTCTCAACTGTTATTAAATAATTTAACGAAAGTTGATATGAAGCTATTAAAAAGTAAAAATGAGCATGAACATTGGATGCCTTTACACAAAGAAATAAAAGCAACTACAAATTTGATTTTAAATACAGATGCTATTAAAATGCAAAGAATCTATTTTAAGCATTTATCAGCTAACATGGCAAATGCAATAGAAGTATTTGGAATCAATGAAAAAGTGTATCATCAATTTTGCCCAATGGCAGATAATAACAAAGGCGCTTATTGGTTAAGTAAGAATGAAAAAGTAGTAAACCCTTACTTTGGAGGTGCTATGGAAACTTGCGGAGAAGTAAAACAAATAATAGAATAAATAGAAATTAAATATTAATAATTAAATCAAAATAAATGAAAAAAATAATTCTAAGTCTAGCTATTATAGCAGCGATAGGTTTTACAGCTTGTAAAAATGATGGGAAACAAATAACAGATACTACCGAAATACCTGGTAAAATAGCGAAAGCAGATACTACTTTTGGAGTAAGAGGAAACTGTGGTATGTGTAAAAGTACTATTGAAAAAGCAGCTAATGCTGTAGATGGTGTTTCAAGTGCAATTTGGAATGTAGATGAAAAGAAAATAAAGGTTTCTTTTGATGAGGCAAAAACGGATGCAATGGCAATTCATAATGCAATTGCAGCTTCTGGTTATGATACAGAAAAAGTAACAGGAAGCGAAGAGGCTTACAAAGGTTTACCAGCTTGTTGTAAATACGATCATGAAATGGATATGAATCTAAATAATTAGTTTCATTATAACTAAAATAAAAAGAGCCTCTAAAAAAGGCTCTTTTTATTTTATAAATGATATGTTAAGAATAGTTGAATTTTACAAAACCTTAATAACTTCTTTAAACAAAGTAATCATTTTAGGTTCTGCTTTACCAGCAATAGCAATAATTTCTGCAATATCTACAGGTTGTAAGTTCTTAGGATCGCATTCATCTGTTAATACAGAAATAGCAGCACAAGGTAGATTAAGTTGTTTCGCTACAATAACTTCTGGTACAGTACTCATACCAACAGCATCTGTTTCTAGTATTTGTAACATTCTATATTCTGCTCTTGTTTCTAATTGCGGTCCTAAAACACTTGTATAAATACCTTTGTGTAGTAAGATGTTTTGTTCTTTTGCAATAGCACTAATTTTAGAATTCATTTCTAAAGAGTAAGGTGCTAACATATCTGCAAAAATATTACCAAAATTATTTGCTCCTTGAAAAGCCAAAGGAGAACTTCCTTGTAAATTAATATGATCGTCAATTAACATTAAATCACCTTTTTTATAAGTTAGATTTATTGCTCCTGCAGCATTAGAAACTAATAAGTTCTTAATACCTAAACCATGCATTGTTCTAATTCCGTAAGTAACTTCCCAAGCATTGTAACCTTCATATAAATGAAAACGGCCTGCCATTACAATTACTTTTTTTCCAGATAATTCTCCATAAATTAATTTACCAGAATGAAATTCTACTGTTGCAACAGGGAAATTTGGAATTTTTGAATACGGAATTTCTTTTTCAATTGAAATTTCATCGACTAATTTTCCTAGTCCTGTTCCTAAAACAATTCCTATTGTTGGGTTTGTAATTCCTGCTGATTTTAAAAAATCGATGGTTTCTTGTAATTGTTGTTTTTTCATCTGTATATAAATTGTTGAAATGCGGGATGATGTTCGATGTCTTCAAAAACGTCTACATCGTTTAACTCAGATAACAAAAGTACTTTTTTATCTTTTAAATCTGTTAAAGTTGATGCTCTAACCGTTTCTGTGCCCCAATCTTTATTTTTAAAAACATTTTCATGTAGAGAGTTCATGCCTAAAAGATAGTAACCACCATCTTCTGCAGGTCCTAAAACAACATCATTTGTATCTAAAGAGGCAAAAGCATGGTCTACCGTTTCTGGGGTTAAATCATACAAATCACTACCAATAATTAGTACCTTTTCATAACCAGCACTAAATCCGTTTTTAAAAGCATTTAACATTCTAATACCTAAGTCTTCGCCAACTTGTTGGTGTTTTTGAAAAATAGCAGCATCCCAAATGTCATTCTCTCTTATTTTTACGGAATAATAAACTGCTTTATCAGAAGAAACTTTGCTTGCTATAGCTCTTGTTCTTTTTAGTAAAAACTTGTAAATATCAAGTGCTGTTTCATCGCCCACAGTCTTAGCTAAACGTGTTTTTGCTTTTCCTAATTCTGGGTTTCTTGTAAATATTAATAGTAAATTTTTACTCATAAATCTTTGTTCCTTTTTTTAACCATTTACTCCAGTTTTTACTAAAGGTGTGTACTTTTTCTGTTTCATTACCTAGTGTATCTAAAACTTGAAAGTTATTATTTTTCCATTCAAAAATTCCTCCATATAAATTGTAAACATTGGTGTAACCTTCTTGTATTAATTTGTGTGCAACAGTTTCAGAACGAATACCTAAAGAACAGTAAACTACAATTTTTACGTCTTTATCTTTTGGTAATTTTGCAACAGTTTCTTTTAGTTTAAAATGGTCATAACCAACATAAACGGCATCTTTTAAATGGCTTACATTAAATTCTTTTTCTTCCCTAGCATCTAATAAAATAGCTTTCGTTTTTGGTAAAGCCAATGTTTCTACAGACATGTAAGGCACATTTCTTTTGTTCCATTTATTTAATAACTTATCTAGCTTTTTTTGTGCAGATAATGTTGATGTTATCAGTAAAAAAAGGATGAAAATTTTTTTCATAACTTAATGTTTTTATTAGTTGTTTACCATAATCAATTGCAAAGACTAACAACATCCACCACCATCATAATGAAACGTAGATTCTGAAAAGAAAATATCATCTCTTCCTAAAGCTTGTAAAGTAGCGGTTGTTTTATCGCAAATTGCTAAAGGTTGGTTTTTTAACAACGTATGTCCTAAGCCATCATCAAAAAAGTCTTCATCACCATAATAAATAGCAGCTCTTCCTGTAAAAATACAAGGTCCGTCTGCAGGCATTGGGTCTTTAATTGCCGCAACTTCAATCGATTCAATATAAATTAGTTCGTCTGTTGGGTAATTTTTTGGATCTAAAATTCTGTATGGTTTTCTTGCTCTAATTTCAATCGTACCAAAACCAGCATCTGTTAACGCTTTTACATAATCTGCAATAGATAAACTTCCACTTAAACATAGCGCTCGTAAACGTTCGTCATTTCGTAATTCGTCGTTCATAGGTTGTTCGCAAGTAGGATCGCTCATAACCAATTTTCCATGAGGTTTTAATACGCGGTACATTTCTGCTATTGCTTTTTTTAAATCGTCTGACTTAAAAATATTGAATAAACAGTTTTGTGCAGCAACATCAATCGAGTTATCTTCTACAGGCAAATCCATCGCGTCCCCTTTTCTTAAATCAACAAAATCAGATTTGAACCAGTCGTTTTGTTCTTCAGCAATTTTAAAGTTTTTACGAGACGCTTCTAACATTTCATCAACAACATCCAAACCAATTACACCACCTTTATTTCTGTTAAAATAGGAAAATTGTAATAATTCCATTCCGCCACCAACACCAACATACAACATTTTAGGGTTGTTTGTTAAATCTCTCGCATGCACTGTAGAACCACAACCGTAGTTCATCTCTTGCATAATTCTTGGAATTTTTAACCCTGGTAATTCCCAAATAGGGTTTGTTGTGCAGCACAAACCAACATCTGGTGTTAAAGCCGCTTCTTTGTAAACGTTGTGTGTAGTTTCTAAATAACTCATAGATTTATTATTTATTTTGATGTTATAATTGAATTCCGAATCCTTGTAAACCACTTTCTATGGGTGGTAAAATTTCTGTATTGTCCCAAATTCCGGTAACAATAGTTCGAGAGTATTCTTCGGGAAGTAAACCATTTTGCATTAATTTACTTGTTAATTTATAATTATAATTTAATGTGTGATGTGTAAAGTTAAAGTTTTCTTTTGAATCGTCTAAGATTGCGTACCAAACAGACGGAATTCCGTTGTTAGCAGGCATTCCTATAACACCAGGATTTAACCAAAGTTGTTCTTTTTCTTGATGATGAAATGGCAAACCACAATGACCAGCAATAATAACATCAGAATTTGTAGCTTCAAAATTTGGTTTTTTTACGTTCCAATTTGTAGATTTAAAAATAAATTCTGAAACATTAAAATAAGAACCATGAACAACAGTTACGCTTTTTTTAGCATATTTAAAATGGATATTATTAGGTAATGTTTTTAGAAAATCTAAAGAGTTTTCAGACAATTTACTTTGTGCATACGGATACCAAAGTTGAGAAAACCCATCGCAACGAGAACCTTCTCTAAAATCGCAACCGCAATCGTCTGCATTTTCTCTTAATTGAATTTCTACATTACCAACAATACTTTTTGCACCCCACAATTTAAACAACTGCACGGTTTCTTCTGGTTGCGCACAATAGCCAACAATATCTCCAGTACAAAAACAATTTTCTGGAGCAATGTTTTCTTTTTCGGCAATTTGTTTTAAAGCTTCTAAAGCTTGTAAATTGCTATAAACTCCACCAAAAAGTAAAGTTTTTCCTGATATTTTGCCTAAATCTACTGTTTTTTGATCCATGTTGGAATAAAATATAAAATGATGCAACTTAAAATTCCCCAAATATTTACCCACAATAAAGAGGCGTATTTTCCTGTTGTAAAAATTAATGCTTCCGGAAAAATATCAAAAATGAGGAAAAACCCGAAAACTAATCCGCAGAAAACACTTAAATAAAAACTAATTTTTGGCACTTTTACTTTCCAAAATATAAAAATAGGAGTGAGGCCAATAACCATAGTTCCAGAAATGGTGGTTGCAGATAAAATTTCAGCATTTAAAAATACCGGAATCGTACCTAAAACAGCCACGATTATCATGGTAATTCTTCCGAAGGAAACTGTTTTTTTAATGTTTAAATCGATGGCAATTAACTTTGAGAAAGAAGAAAAAGTAGAATCTAAAGTAGAAGCTGCAGAGGTAATCATAATAAAGTTAATTACTAATAAAATAACCACTCCAAAGGCTTTACCAACTTCTACGGCTGCTTGCCCAGACATTCCTTTTGTTTGCGCATACACACCAATTAAGCTGAATAATACAATACAAATTGCACCTAAAACACTTGCCCACAAAAAGCTTTTTCTAGTTACTTTTGGTGAGGATATAAACCCTCTGTCGGTTAAAACAGGATCGTGAAAAGGGTAGCTAAAAGATTGTATAATTGCTGCGAAAAAAAGGTTTAAACCTAGTTCGAAACTCCAAGTTCCTGACGTTACTATTTGTTTCGTAGAAAAATCATCTGTAGTAAAAATAGTACCTAAAATAATGAGTAACAAAACAGAAAACAAGACCATTTGTATAACATCTGTAAAAATAGAACTACTTAATCCGCCTTTTAGGGCGTAAGACAACGTAAGCAAAGTAAAAATAATTATTGCCCAATAATAACCGCTACTTCCTTGCGCGCCAAAGTAACTTCCAATAACCATGGTATTACTCCAAACCTCATTAAAAAGACGAAAAGCAATGAGTACAGAAAAAACTGCCATCGCATTTTTACCGAATTTAGATATTAGAAATTCGTGAATACTTTTAAAATTTCCTTTGGTTCTTAATTGATAAATAATAATTCCTGCAACCGCAAAAGACAAGTAATAACCTGCATAAGCTACACCACCAACCAACCCAAAAGACAACCCTAAATTTGCTGCATTGGTAATGCTTTTTGCAAAAATCCAAGAGATAATTAAGCTACCCGTTAATACCAACGTATTGGGTGCTTTCTTCTTATGTACAGCTTTAAAAAACTGATCTGTGGTTTTTGCAAGCGGAGATAAAAAGTACAAGGTTAAACTCGAACAAATTATTAAAATCCATTGCCAATTAATTACATCCATATTTTTCTATTCGTTCCACCAAACTTTTACGTCTAGACTATTTCCATTTGTAGCCGTTTCTGCTGCCTTATAATTTTCTGAATTTAAGGATGCTGCTTCCGCAGGATATGGCATTCTTACAGGAATTAAATCGTTATTTAAACTTGCAGAAATTGTTTTTAAAGCAGGAAAACCTGTTCTTCTGTATTCAATCCATCCTTCATAACCATTAATTATAGAAGCAATCCATTTTTGAGTAATAATTTGCTCTAAAGGAGATTTTCCTACGGTATTATAATTTGCATTTGTAGTTAAATATGTTGCTGGTAAATTGGTGTTCCAGTATTCAAAAGCTTGTGCAACCGCAGTATTATATAAGGTTTCTGCATTGGTCGTAATAAATCCTTTTTCTGCAGCCTCAGCTAACAAGAAATTAGTTTCCCAAGCAGTTATAAAATTAGCATCTAAGGTAGATGTGTCTTCTCTAAAAATAGTTCCGGCTAAAGAATAATCAGACAATGCAACAGAAGTAGAAGAAGCATCAATTCCGTTTAATAAACCATTAAATTCATCTAAAGTTGAATTAGAATAAGGTCTGAAAAAAGTTTCAATTCTATTGTCATTTAAATCAGTTAAAATTTCTTCCATAGTTTCAGACAGTACAAAGTTATTAAAATCACCAACTCTTAACTGCGCCAATCTAAAACTGTTTGGTTCTGAGTTTGTAAAATCGAAAACGGCATTTTCGCTATTATTTTTAATATAGTTTCCTTCTGTAAATACTGTCTGTAATTGAGTAGAAACATCGACTTTACCAGAAATACGAACTAAGTATTTAATTTTTAAAGAGTTTGCAAATTGTACCCAAGCCGTTAAATCTCCATTGTATAAAATATCTCCTTCCAAAGGAATTGAACCTGCATATGCATTTATTGCAGCAATTCCTTTGTCTAAATTATCTAGAATACCGTTTTCATTTTGATAAATAGCAGACTGTAAATCGTATGTAGGTTTAACGGTTCCTTCAATTCCATTAAAGGCTTCAAAATAAGGTACATCGCCAAATAAATCGGTTAATCCTGCAGCCATATGTGCTTTTAAAATTAACGCTGGTCCTTCATAAACTGCAAAAGCAGGCGTTTCTTTGGCTTGTTTTAAAATGATTTCATTATCACGTAAATTTGTGTAAAATACTGGCCAAGGGTTTCCACCTAATTGCGGACTTTTTAAATCGTGTCTGTCAAATAAATTAAAATCTAAAGCAGTTCTATGTTGTGCTAATAAATCTCCAGCAACAAAACCTTCATAACTCATGTTTTCGCCAAAGTTATAAATAACTTGTCTTAACAATAAACTTGGTTGCACAGAAACAGGTGCGTTTGGGTTGGTGTTTAATTCTTCAAAATCTTTTGTGCAGCTTGTTAATGTAAAAACAAAAATTGCAATTGTATATATAATTTTTTTCATTGTCTTTTTTTTAAAAATCGAAACCTACTTTAAAACCTAAACTTCTGCTAGAAGCATAACTTAAATCTTCAACTCCACTAACAAAACCATTTCCTTGAACGGCTAATTGCTCTGGATCGAAATGCGGATTTTCTGTAATTACAAATAAGTTGTTTCCTATAAAAGAAAAGTTCATTGTAGAAGTGTTTTTTAATCCTAAAAAACCTTCGTTAAGGTTTAAAGTGTAGCCAATAGAAAACTGGCGTAATTTTAAATAAGAAGCATCATACACATTGTTTTCTTCATGGTTTCTGTCGTAAAATTGTCTGTAATAACTTTCTGCAGAAACAGCAATTGTGTTTGGTTGGCCAGTATTTACATTTACACCTTGCGCAACAATACCTGCTGTTGGTCTGTTTGCAGTTTCTGCTAATTGCCCACCAACATTACCTAAAGCACGTGTTCTAGAAACAATTTCTCCTCCTTGTCTCCAATCGAATAAGAAACTAGCATTCCAATCTTTATATCTAAAAGAGTTGTTCCAACCTAAAGTGAAATCAGGATTGTAATTTCCAATTTTAATCAAGTTATTATCAGCAATAAAACGGCCATTATCATCTAATAAAAATTGTCCTTCTTCATTTTTTTGATATCCTGTTCCGTATAAGTCTCCAATTTGTCCTCCTTCTTCAACCTGAAACCAAACGGTTTGGTTTGCGCTATCATAAATTCTACTGTACGCTAAAGTTAAACGACCATCTTCTTGTGGTAAGTTTTTAATAACAGATTTATTTGTTGCAAAATTAAATGTTGTATTCCATTTAAAATTTGCTGTTTTAATTGGTGTTCCGCTTAAAATAATTTCTACACCAGAAGTATTTACTTCTCCGCCGTTTACAACTTGTTGGTTGTAACCAGATGAAATAGGTATTGGTAACGAAATAATTTGATCTTTAGTAGTGGCATTATAATAGGTGAAATCGATATTTAAACGGTCTTTAAAGAAACGAATATCTGTACCAAACTCATACGAAGTAGTTAATTCTGGTTTTAAATTTGCATTCGGAATAAAATCTTGATTGCTAAAAGTTGGTTGCCCATTAAAAGTTGTTTGCGATACAAAAGCACCTGATGTTTGATACGGATTTGTGTCATTACCAACCTGAGCAACACTCGCTCTTAATTTTGCAAAAGAAATAATTGCTGGTAATTTTGTATAATTTGATAAAATAAAACTAGAAGATATAGACGGATAAAAGAAAGAAGTTCCGTCTACAGAAAAAGGAGTTGCTAGTGCGCTAGACCAATCATTTCTTCCTGTAATGTCTACATATAAATAATTTTTATAACCAAACTTTGCAATTCCGTATAAAGAATTAATTCTCTTTTTAGAATCGAACTGAAAAGCTTCTATAGGAGAAGCTGCATTGTTTAAACTAAAAATTCCTGGTTGTGCTAAATTGGTAGTTTGTAATTGTTTTGTTGAGGCCGTTTGGTCTAATCTATTTCCTCCAAAAGAAGCATCAAAAGAAAAATCACCAAAATTGTTTGTATAGTTAATTAAGAAATCTGTGTTAATTTCTCTGTAAAAAACATCATGTTCTGCATACGCTCCGTTTTTAAAACGATTAGAGCTAAAATTACGTTTAAATATTCTTTTTTCTGATGAATAATCCATTCCAGAGCGCAAAGAAACACTTAGGTTATCTGTAAATTTATGATTGATAGCAATGTTACCAAATACACGATCTCTATTAAATGAATTGGTATTTTCATTCAAGATAAAATACGGATTGTCGAAAAAAGTATAGTTAAAAGAATACTGTTGTACACCTTCTAAACCTGGTTGCCAATAATTTTTTAAGTTGTTAATATCTAAAGATCTTGGTCCCCAAGCAACCAAAGAATAATTAGCGTTTTCACTTCCGTAGCCATTTGCAGGTCTATTATCGCTACTAGAATTTACGTAGTTTAAAGAAGTTGTAATTCTTGTTTTCTCTGTCGGATTAAAATTCATTTTTAAAGCCGCTGTTTTTCTATCTAGATTTACACCCGGAATTATAGATTCGCTATCTAAATCTGTTAATGATAAACGATAAGAACCTCCTTCAAAATTATCTGTAATAGAAATATTATTTATTGTAGTAACTCCTGTTTGATAAAAATCTTTTAAATTATCTGGGTTCGATTTAAATAAAGTTGGTGTAATCGATAGCCCATTATATAAAGAAGTATCTCCACCACGAACAACCGTTCCGTCTGGTAAAGTTACAGGAGAATCAAATTGAGCAATTAGGTTTCCAGAGTCTAATTTTGGTCCCCAAGAATAGGTAATATTATCACTTGTTCCACCACCTAAACCATCAACATATTCAAAAGCACCACCTTGTCCTTGTCCGTATTCATTTTGGAATTCTGGCAAACGAAAAGCACTGTCAAAAGTAACGGAAGAATTAATACTAATTCCCAATCCTTTTTTCTTGCTACCGTCTTTTGTTTTAATTACAATTACTCCGTTAGAAGCTCTTGTACCATACAAAGCAGCGGCACTTGGTCCTTTTAAAACCGTTACAGATTCAATATCGTCAGGATTCACTTCCATTGCACCATTTCCAAAATCTATTTCTTGAAAACCAGCAGCAGCTTCGTTTGTGAAATTAAAAACGGTGTTGTTGTTAATTGGCGTTCCATCTACCACAAAAAGCGGATTGTTGTTAGAGAAAGAAGCTTCACCACGAATGGTTATTTTAGATGATGAACCAACACCTGTTGCACCTTGAGAAATAGTTACACCTGCTAGTTTACCAGATAAGTTATCTAAAAAGTTAGGTGTTTTTACTTCTGTAAGTTCTTTTGCTTTTATTTCTTGAACCACATAACCTAATTCTTTGGTTTGTCTATTTACACCCAAAGCAGTAACAACAATTTCATTTAAACTTGTTTGTTGTTCTATAAGTTGTACGTTAATTTCTGTTAGATTGTCAACTTTTATTTTTTGAGTTTGATAGCCTAAATAACTAAAAGTTATAAACTGATTTTTATCTAAAATAGCAATCGAATAAAACCCGTCTAAATTAGAGGTTGTTCCGTTATTTGTAGCTGCGGTAATACTTACGTAAGGTATTTTTTCTCCGGTATTTTTATCTGTAATAGTACCTGTAATTGTTGTTTGTGAAAAACTGATGCTCGTTAAAAGCAACAAAATCCACATATAAATGTGTTTCATTTAGTAATTATTTTTGTGTAAAATAGAAGTTGATCTATATTGAAAGAATCAATATGAATAAAGAGTTACGCAAAAATAAGAGGAGAACCTTTATTATAGTTCTTTGAAAATGAGGTTTTTAATGTAGAGAAATTTTCTAAAAAAAAAGTACTTTTAAAAGTGAAGAATAATTTTTGTAAAAGTTTTAATATAAACTCAGGAATTGCTTTAAAGCTATTTAAGATAAATCGAATATCTTCCTTTGAATCGATATCATTTAACAATTCTAGAAACTGAACCTCTAAATTTTTAGTAGCTGCTATTGTTGCAATACTTTTGTGCAAACGATTCGTTTGCCAAGGTAATTCTATAAAGGTTTCTTTATTAAACTGGGCTTTTTTAATTCCCATTAAATAAAAACCACCATCTTTAGAAGGTCCTAAAACTACATCTTTTGTTTCTAGTTGATGTAAAGTATCCACCAAATGATGTGTTTTTAAATGCGGTGTATCATTACCAATGGTAATTACGTTATTAAAACCTTTATTAAAAATAGCGTTAATAGCATTCGAAAAACGTTCTCCAAAAGAAGTTCCTATTTGTTGTTTTTCTGAAATATGAAAATAATCAATTCCAGATTTTTCTACCGTTTTTAAGGTGTGTGAATTTAATGCCGCAAAAACTTCCGTAGAAAGAAACGATTTTCTTTCTACTTCTTTTTCAGCAGAATTCGCAAAAATTAATATGGCAGTTTTCTGGTTCATAAATTAAGCAACAACTCCTTGACAGCTACTTCCTGCACCAGCAGTACAACCGTAACAATGCTGATTTATAATAATGTTTCTGTCTTGTAACAACTCTTCGTTATAGTCTGCGATGTGTTTTACTTTACTAGCAACTTTTAGATTTAACATTTGATTAAAGTCGCAATCATACAACCAACCATCCCAACTAATAGAAATTGTATTTGTACACATTACATTTTCTACTGCCGTAGGATTGTAGGCATCTAATAAAGAATGCATATAATCTTCATAATTATCTGATGCGATTAAATAATCTAAAAAACGACTAATTGGTAAGTTTGTAATTGCAAAAAGTTCATGAAAATCGATACCAAATTCAGTTTTTAATGCCTTTTTAAAATCATTTTGCAAAGCCATTTGATCTCCAGGTAAAAATGCTCCGGAAGGATTATATACCAAATCTAATTTTAAGCCAGAACCTTCTAAACCATAACCAATAGCATTTAATTCTTGCAATGCTTTTATAGATTTATCGAAAACACCATCTCCACGTTGTTTGTCGGTTTTTCCACGCGTCCAATGCGGCATAGAAGAAACCACATGCACCCCGTGTTTTTTAAAGAATTCTGGTAAATCGTAATATTTTTTATTCGCTCTAATAATTGTTAAATTAGAACGTACAATAAAATCTTTAATACCTGCTTTAGATGCTTCTTCTACAAACCATCTAAAATTAGGATTCATCTCTGGCGCTCCACCAGTTAAATCTAACGTATGTGCTTCTGTTTTTTTAATAACATCTAAACATTGTTGCATGGTTTCTTTAGTCATAATTTCTTTACGATCTGGACCAGCATCTACATGGCAATGAGAACAAACCTGGTTACACATGTAGCCTAAGTTTATTTGTAGAATTTCTAATTTTTTAGGACGTAAAGGAAAATGACCTGTTTCTTTTATTTTTGCTGCAAATGTTGGTAATTCTCCGTTTGCGAAAATTCCGCTAGAAAGTATTTCCATTTGACGAGCCGTATTTGCAATGTCGTTATTTCTTGCTTTTAGTGATTTTGTAGCCATTAAATTGTTGTATTCTTTGTGATTTTATATACGAAAAAATTGATGGTTTGGTTTTAGCTTTGCATTCTTAGAAATAAGCAATTTCTTTTTTCTTATTGAAATAAATAAACTTCGCTTACATTTCTAATTTATTCACTTTATTCATCATTTGAACTCCGTGAACTAATGTTGCACCACTTTTAATTGCAGCACCAACATGAATTGCTTCCATCATTTGTTCTTTTGTAATACCGCGTTGTAAGCTGTCTTTTGTGTAAGCATCTATACAATATGGGCATTGTTCTGTGTGTGCAACTGCCAAAGCGATTAAAGATTTTTCGCGAGCAGTTAATGCGCCTTCTTCAAAAACTTTACCATAATAGTCGAAAAATTTGTTACCAAGTTCTTCGCTCCATTCAGTTATTTTTCCAAATTTTCTTAAATCTGCAGCGTCGTAATATGTTTTAGACATTTTTTATCTTTTGAATAATTAAGAGGGAAAGATAATAATTTATTTTCCGTTTAAACTCCAGTCATATTTTAAATAACCAATTTTAGCATTTTTATTGATTTCTGTTTTAGAGTATTTATTTAAATAATCTATTACAGTACCATTTTTTGTAAAATCATCTTTAAACCAGTCGAAAATTGAAGAGATTTGAACCTTTTTGGTTGAAATTTTATTTCTAGAAGTATCGTTTACAAAAGCAATCATTAGTTTTTCTAAATTAACATCTACATTTTTTTCTGTAAAAGCTTCGTTTCCTAATTTAGGACAAGAACCTGAAGCACAATTTACGCCTACATGAATTCTAGCATCAAATAAGTTTTTACGTAAAATATTGTGTTCTATATGATCTAAAGTATATGTTTGTCCGCCAACTTTAGCAAAAGGAATTTTCCAAGCAGTTTTACCACCTTCTTTAATGTCCATAATACTTTTTAGAGGGTAGTTTTCTAAGATTTTTTTAATGGTATATGCATTGTAGGCGTTAATCCAAAATGCTTTTTGTTTGTTGGTAGACCAAGAACTAGCAGGTGTTGTTTTTTCTAAATAAGAAATGTAGCTATCTAACTTCGCTTCGTCATTTTTTAAAGATTTGTAATCTACAATTCCGCTTTTTGTAACGTGTTTTTGTAATAAGCTGTTAAAAATTGATGTCTGTGCATTTACTTGTGATAAAGTAAAAATAGCAACTAATATTAAAAGTATTTTTTTCATTTTTATATAATTTCTATTAATGTAGACGAAACGTTTTTAAGTTGATTACAAAAATGATTCCGATTCTTGTTAAATTAAGGTTAATGCTTTTTATTCTTATAATTTAAAGAGGTGAAGTTATTAAAAAAATAATAGATTTTTTAGTTTTAGAATAGGTCCTTTAATTGGTTTAGCCCCGATTGAAGCAATTGTTTGAGCTCTTTTTGTTTTTACAAAAAAGCGAGTGCGTAAAGCGGGATTAGCTTCAAATAAAAATGATTATTTTTGCGTTTAATAAGAAGCATAAACAACTACAGAAATACATATTTTATGAAAGCATATATTTTTCCTGGTCAAGGAGCACAATTTACAGGAATGGGATTGGATTTATACGAAAAATCTGCATTGGCGCAAGAATACTTTGAAAAAGCAAACAAAATTTTAGGATTCTCTATTACAGATATTATGTTTGAAGGAACTGCAGAGCAATTAAAAGAAACGAAAGTTACGCAGCCTGCAATCTTTTTACATTCGGTAATTTTAGCGAAAGTTTTAGGAGATTCTTTTCAGCCAGAAATGGTTGCAGGACATTCTTTAGGAGAATTATCTGCTTTGGTTGCAAACGGAGTTTTAACTTTTGATGATGGTTTAAAATTGGTTTCTAAACGTGCTTTGGCAATGCAAAAAGCGTGTGAAGCTGCGCCTTCTACAATGGCAGCCGTTTTAGGTTTGGCTGATGATATTGTTGAGAATACATGTAAAGAAATTGATGGAGTAGTGGTTGCTGCAAATTATAATTGTCCTGGGCAATTGGTTATTTCTGGGGAAATTGCTGCGGTTGAAAAAGCGTGTGAAGTTTTAACCGAAAAAGGAGCAAGAAGAGCGTTGTTATTGCCTGTTGGTGGTGCGTTTCATTCGCCAATGATGGAGCCTGCAAGAGCTGAATTAGCAGCTGCAATTGAGGCAACGGAATTTAGTGAGCCTACGTGTGCAATTTATCAGAATGTGGTTGCAAAGGCTGTTACGAGTCCAGATGAGATTAAACAAAATTTAATTGCACAATTAACTGCGCCTGTAAAATGGACGCAATGTATACAAGCAATGATTGCTGATGGTGGAACTGAATTTGTTGAGGTTGGACCTGGTAAAGTGTTACAGGGTTTAATGCGTAAGATTGATAGATCTGTTGCTGCTAGTGGAGCTGCTTTAGCGGAATAGATTTTTACTAAATATTTTATATAAAAAAAAACGGACTTGTGAGAGTTCGTTTTTTTTTGTGATTGATTTTTTTTGTTTCGTAAACGTTGTTGTGTATGATTAGTTGCGTGATTTCAGCAATGAATTTAGTAAAAAAAATTGAAGTAAAAACCTACGAGTATTTTCCTATTTATGCCATAAATAGCAATTAATTTTACACGGTGTTACCTCCAGGCTTTATTCCACTTTTAAGTAATAGTTATTTTTCTATTTCTTCTTTATTCAGTTTCAGAAACTTTAAACCAAGAGCTAAAAGAACAATTGAAATAGGAAGTATTATAATTTCCCATTTAAGGTTGTCAATATTCACAAAAACTACTTCAAGAAATTTCACGAAAAGGATTATAACAATAACTTCAGCAAGCACATTTTTTAAATGACCAATGTTGGGAGTTCTAATCCATTTTAAGACGTTTTTTCCATCATCATATTTTTTATTAGAAATAAATAAAGTATAAACACCGTGTGCAAATATAAAAAGGACCAAAAGCTATTAAAAATGTATCTAAAGATTTTATAAGATATGTTGTCGCTATATCTGCTGTATGCAAATGTGCTTTGTCTTCTGGAATATAATTAAAGATGACAACTCTAAAGGCGTTAATGGTTTTTAAAGCACCAACAATAAACAGTAGAAACGAGCCAAGAAGGGAACAAATAATGGCAACCCAACTTATGTATCGGAATAGATAGAAGGTTTTTTTCATAATTTTAAGCGTTAAAAGTTATAATTATAAGGCTTAAAAAATAAAACCCCAGAATAGTCTGGGATTTTACTTGAAAATTTAAAGGTTATTACTCGATTAAAAGAATCCCATTGGTTTTTTGTCGTAAGAGATCAACATGTTTTTTACAACACGGTAATGATCTAATGCCATTTTGTGGTTTTCACGACCAAATCCTGATTCTTTAACTCCACCAAAAGGTGCGTGAGCAGGATATGTATGGTATTGGTTTACCCAAACCCTACCAGCTTGGATAGCACGAGGAACTTGGAATAATTCGTGAGCATCACGAGACCAAACACCAGCACCTAAACCATAAGGTGTATCATTTGCGATTGCAATAGCTTCTTCAGTAGAACTGAAAGTTGTTAAAGCTACAACTGGGCCAAAAATTTCTTCTTGGAAGACACGCATGTTGTTCTTACCTTTTAATACGGTTGGTTGGATGTAGTATCCTTCAGAAAGCTCCCCTTCATAGTTACCAGCATCTCCACCAGCTACAACTTCTGCACCTTCTTCTTTACCAATTTTAATATAGCTAAGAATTTTATCGTATTGTGGTTTAGAAACTTGAGAACCAATCATTGTTTCAGGATCTAATGGATTCCCTGTTTTGATTGCTTTTAAACGCACTTTCATTTTTTCGATAAATTGATCAGCAATATCTTCGTGAACTAAAATACGAGAAGGAGCAGTACAAATTTCTCCTTGATTTAGAGCAAACATTAATGCGCCTTCAATAGCTTTACTAAAGAATTCATCATCGTGATCTGCTACAGAAGGAAAAAATACGTTTGGAGATTTACCACCTAATTCCATTGTTACTGGAATAATGTTTTCTGCTGCATTGTGTAAAACTTTACGACCTGTTTCTGTAGAACCAGTGAAAGAAAGTTTAGCGATACGCTTAGATGTTGCTAAAGCTGCACCAGCTTCTGCACCAAAACCTGTTACTATGTTTAATACACCTGCAGGTAAAATATCACCTATAAGTTCCATTAATGCAATAACACTAGTAGGAGTTTGTTCTGCTGGTTTTACAACCGCTGTACAACCTGCTGCTAAAGCTGGAGCTATTTTCCAAGCTAACATTAACATTGGGAAGTTCCAAGGGATAATTTCACCAACAACACCAATAGGTTCGTTTAATACGATACTAACTGTGTTTTTGTCGTGTTCTGAAATAGAACCTTCATCTGCACGGATAATACCGGCGAAATAACGGAAGTGATCAATACAGTAAGGGATATCTGCTGCACGAGATTCACGAATTGGTTTCCCATTATCGATAGTCTCTAAAGTTGCTAAGTATTCGAAGTTATCTTCCATTACTTGCGCAATTTTTAATAACGCATTACTACGTTCTGTTACTGAAGATGTACTCCAAGATGGAAACGCTTCGTGTGCTGCATCTAAAGCAAGATCAATATCTTCTTGAGTTGAACGTGCTGCTTGAGTAAATACTTTCCCATCTACAGGAGAGACATTGTCGAAATACTGACCTTTAACAGGTGCTACGAATTTCCCTCCAATAAAGTTCCCGTACCTTTCTTTGAATACAGGTTTAGTTACATTTGCCATAATTATTTATTTTAAATTTGATTATTAATTTATGCTTGCTAAAACAAGCGTTTGTAATTATGGTACAAATGTATGGTGGATTGTTACTTTCTTATTTATTGATATGGTTCAATAACTTATGAAAAAAGGTCAATGTGATGGTTTGTGAAAATATAAACTTTACTGTGCTTACTAAATTCCTAATAAACAGTGATTTACGTGATTGTATTTTAATTATAAATATCTGCTGGACTAACTCCAAACTTGTTTTTAAAGGCTGTACTAAAGTTAGATAGGTTGTTATAACCGATGTCCAAATAAATATCCGAAGCTTTTAATTCGCCTCCTTGCAGTAATTCTTTTGCTTTTTGTAAGCGTTTATCTTGAAGCCATTTTCCAGGTGGTACTTTATATTCGTTTGTAAAATGACGTTTAAAAGTCGATAAGCTCATGTTACAGAGAAAGGCAATTTCTTCCAATTTTAAATTAGAATGCACATTGCTTTCTACTGTGTTTTTGAATGGCGAAACTTCTTTAGAAATTAAAGAATGTAAATAAATCTCGAATTTATCACCATATTTATTTAGCATATATAGCATTATCTCTTCAAATTTTAAAGATAATAAGGCACTACTATAACTTTGATCTATAAAGGTGTTAGATGATAAAGAATTAATAAAAGCAGCAATATAATCATCATTTTCAATTACAAAATAGGGTGCATCTTCTTTATAAGGTTTAACATCGTTAGTGTACTTACTTAAGAAGTCGGTTAGTTTTTTTTCAGAAAAGAAGAAAAGCTTGCAATAATAAATAGCTTCAGTATCTAATAGTTCAGTCCAAAGCCAATTTCCTTTTTTAAGCAACAACGATTGCGCTTTATTTACTGCAACCGAGGTGCCAGCAAAGTGTACTTGCTTTTTTCCAACTTGTAAAAAGCTAAACATATTCATGCTTAAATTGACTTTGCTTTTTACGACATCGCTAGTCATCTTAAAATCATATACAAATATGTCTAGAGCAGTATTCTTATTCTGAAAATAAATTTCAGGTATATTTTCTATTGGCATTTAGATTTTTTTTTCAGCTTGTAGGTAACTCTAATGATATGAAATCGTTTCAATGTTTTATATCAGAAGTTAACGAAGTTAGCTTTTTAAAAACTTAGAAACAAACTAAATTAGATCTTTTGTAGTTGTTTTTAAGTTGCTGTTAGCGTGTTTTCTCAATTCGCTTTACAGTTCTATAATTCTTTCTTGTGATGTATTCATAATCTTCATTTTCTTATCCGTTTTAACGACTGTTTAACCTTGTTGCAATTAATAATTCTATAGTAGTTAGATTGATAAAACAAATTATAATGTTATAATAGTTCTATTATAAATTGGATAGGCTAATTGTTGCTTCTGGAGCTGCTTTGACTGAATAGATTTTTACTAAATATTTTATATAAAAAAAAACGGACTTGTGAGAGTTCATTTTTTTTTGTGGAAAGTTGCGTCTTTCAAGCAACTAATTTCGTAAATAGGCGAGAAGCCAGCAATAAATTATATACGGTGTTGGCAACTGGCTTTTCCGCTTGGTTTATTTCAATTAGTTGCTTCCTTTTTCTGATTCTTATTTTTAAGAATTATGATTGTCAAAATTAATAATAACAAGCATAAAGCAATAAATGTATCTCCAATCATAGAATATATTGTTTTCGTTCCTTTAGTTGGTAATCGGGTTATCATAACTTTATTATTATCTGTAAAATCATCCATTTCACTAATTACTTCTCCTGTATAATCTGTACCAATTGATATTCCAAGACTGGTTTGACGAATAAAATTAAAGCCTTGCTCTATCGCTCTAAATTTTGACATATCGGTGTGAAGTTTTGCAACTTCTTTCCAATCATTACTAGGTGCTAACAAAATGTCAGAACCACTGGCATCTTTCAAATAATTTGGAAAATCTAAATCAAAGCAAATTACACCTGCGATAGTTCCATAATCAGTTTCTATTTTTTGGATTCCAGTTGTTTTATTATTGCTAATTTCAACTTCGCCACCAGGTACTGAAATACCTTTCCAATAATCAATAACTTTTTTTCCTTCGTTGTTGAATAAAATAAACTTATTTTCAAGAAATTTACTATTTGAAGGGTCAATTACTGCAACGCCTATGCCTAAATAGATGTTTTTTTCTAACGCTACTTGACTTGCTTTTTTGTAAAGCTCCTTTTCATCTTCTTTTAATATTACAGCATTGCCTTCTGCCCAAAAAACTATTTTTGCTCCAGCTTCTGCTTCTTTAATACTTCTATCGAATAAATTTTGATTTAATATCGATGTATTTCGTCTAGTTTCAATTTTAACCTCATTTTCAGTTTCTTTTTTATTTATTCCTTGAATATCAACCATAACTTTAAGACTATCTATAGCAGAAATAGAAGCTATACGAACAGTTTCAGAATTATGTTTTTGAATTTGCACACGATAACTTCCAAATATTAATGTAAGACCAAAAACAAGGCTATAAATAAGTATTCCTTTTTTTAAATTTTTCCATTCATTTTTGTATTCGTAAATCCAATTACTGACAGAAGCAAACCAAGCAATTAAAAATGTGATGTAGCCTAATCCAAAAATGGAAATGGATTGTAAAAAAATAAGTTGAGATTGTTGGGTGTAAGCAAAATGCCCAAAAGTACCGAACTGATTAAATTGATGATAAACATATTCAATTAATACAACAGAACAAGGAAATATTAAGGTACTTAAAAAGGATTTACGCTTTTTTGAAAAAAATGAGTCGACCAAATAGGGTAATGAAGCAAGCAGACTAAAAATTAGGGTAATAATAATAGGAGCTATTGTAGGTAAAAAAGGAACGAAATCAAAACCAATATAGTAGCTTATACTTATAAACAAAAACGCTATTAAAAAACCTTTCCATCTCGGTAATTTTCTAACTGCAAAAAGTAGCATCGTTGTAAAAATCCAAATGGCAAAAAAGACAACATATTGTCCATTGGAAAAAATAGACAATATAACTAGAACTAGAGAGAATAGGATTTTTTTTATAATATTAGTTTTCATTTTTAGAATGTTTAAGTTTGATACTGCAAAAGTGCAACATAAACTTATTTTTTATCTGACACCTATGTGACAAAATTATTGTTTAGTTAGATTACTTCTAATTCTACTTAAAGATTGTCGTTCCATTCCTAAATAGGATGCTAAATGAGTTAAACTGATTCTATTACTAATTTCTTTGTTTTCGTCTAAAAAATTCAGGTACCTTTCTTCTGCACTTTCAAATAAGAGGCTTTCAACTCTGTCTGTTTCTCTTGTTAGAACATTTTCAGCTACTAATCTGCCAAACATTTCATTGTCTCTATACTTCTGGTAAGCTTCCTGTAATTTCTCATAGGGTATTTTTACAATAATTGTTGGTTCGAGACATTGTATATGGTATTTGGAAGGTTTTTGTCTTAAAAAAGAAGGATAGTCGGTAGCGAAACCATTTTCATTGATGAAGCCTGTAATTATTTCACTTCCCTTTTCATTGATGTAATACTTTCTCAAAAGTCCTTGACAGACAAAACCAACTTCCTTTTGTATTTCACCACTTTTATATAAAAATTCTTTTTTGTTATATTCTTCTACTGTCAAAAAAGAGCTACTAAATTTTTTTAATTCCATATTTGAGGTAGGAATTTTATTTAGAAAGAAATTAATATAATATTCTTTTTTTTTATCTTTTTCTGTCATTTTGAAATTTAGTTCGGATGTTTTTTTAGCTTGTTGCCAACTCTAATGATATGAAATCGTTTCAATGTTTTATATCAGAAGTTAACGAAGTTAGTTTTTTAAAAACTTACAAACAAACTAAATTAAATCTTTTGTAGTTGTTTTTAACTACTATTGGTGGCAACTATTTAGTACTATACTGCTAGTTTAATGTTTTGGCGGAGTAGTTGTATAAAACAAAAAAAAGTCTCAATTTCTAATTAGAAATTGAGACTTTTTAATAGTAGCTAGTTAGAGGTTTTAATTCTTAATTTGCTTTTGTCTTTCGTTTAATAAAATAGGTTCTCCGTAACCTAATTCTTTCATTCTTTCTAACTGCGTTTCTGCATCACCAACAACCAACCAAATCATTTTATTAGGATTAACATATGTGTTTGCTAATTCTTTAATACGTTCTTTGGTCATGTTATTTACAGTTTTTTCTCTGTCGTTTACATAATCTGCTTTTAAACCGTAGTTACTAATATTAGATAACATTCTAAGTTTTGCGCCTGCAGTTTCAAATGCTCTAGCATTACTTTTAATTAAGAAACCTTTTGTAGTTTCTAAATCTTTATCTGAAAAAGTAGTTGGGTATTCTTCTAATATTTTTTTAACTGCTTGTGCAGATTCTAAAGTAACATTAGAACGAACACCACTAGAAATTGTAAATGTTCCTTTTGCTTTTGTACCAGAAAACCCCGATCGAATACCGTAAGTATAACCTTTTCCTTCTCTTAATTCTTGTGTTAAACGAGAAGCAAAACCACCACCACCAAGAATGTAATTCATTACAGATGCTGCATAATAATCTTTATCTGTTGCAGCCAATGCAGGCGCACCAAATTGTAAAACAGATTGTTTTGCATTTGGAATATCATAAAAATATACAGTTGGTTTGGTTGGCCTTTCAGGAGTTTTATATTCTGGTATTGTTACTTCTTTTGCTTTCCAATTTGTATTTAAGTTAGATAATGAAGATATTAATTTATCTTCAGAGATATCTCCTACAACTAAAATTTTAGCAACAGAAGGAGAAATGTAATTATTGTAATACGCTTTAATATCTTCTACATTTATTGCTTCTACAGAAGCTATTGTACCTAAAGTGTTTTTAGAACGAATATTATCTTTACCATAAATTAAACCATTATAAGCATTATTTGCTACTGCGTTAGGGTTTGCCTCTTGCTGACGTAAACTAGCAATTGTTGCTTGTTTTAGTAGATCGAATTCTTTTTGGTCGAACCTTGGTTCTAATAACATTTCTTGTGCTAAAGCTAATGTTTTAGTATAGTTTTTAGCCAAAGTTGTTCCGCTTAATGTTATACTTTCTTTACTTGAAGAAATGTAAATGTAAGCACCTAATTCTTGAATAGCTTCTTCTAGTTCTTTTACTGTTTTGTTCTTTGTTCCTTTGTTTAATAAATCTGCAGTTAAATTAGCAACGCCTAATTTATCCATAGATTCTAATAATTGACCACCATCAATAGTAATATTAAAACGAACTAAAGGTACTTCATCATTTTCTATTCCGAATATCTTTAAACCATTGTTTAAATTACTTTCATAAACATTAGGTACTGCTAAAGAGGGAGTTTTGCCATAAGGAGGTTCTATATTTCTGTCAAAAGAAGAAGGAGTTTTATTATAAGTTGCTGCAATTTTAGAATCGAATTTTTCTTCTGCACCGTTCACAATTTTCTCTTCTACAACATTTGCCAATTCAGCACCTTCTAAAGCTAATTCTGCACTATTTCTAGGCACAAAACTTGTAGCAATGTAGTTTTTGTTTTTAATGTATGTATTGTAAACACGCATTACATCTTCTGCTGTAACTGTTAAAGTATTTTTAATATCTTCTGTAGCAAAACCAGGATTTCCTAAATATGTATTGTAAGAAGCTAAGTTGGTTCCTTTACCTAAAACACTAGACAAGCTTCCATAAAACTGAGTTTCTTGTCCTGCTTTTATTCTATTTAAATCTTTATCAGAAATTCCTTCTGCTTCAAATTTTGCAAATCCTTTTTCGATTCCTGTTTTAACGTCATCTAATTTTTTACCATTAAAAGCTCTTACAATAATTTGTGCTTCTCCAGCTAATTCAGAATTTCTACTAAACATTGTTGTGTTAGAAGTCAATTTTAAATCATCAACTAAAACTTGGTTTAAAGGAGCAGATTTACCGTCTGTTAAATATTGAGATAAAACATCTAATGCATAAGAATCTGGGTGATAAGATTCTACTGTTGGCCAAACCATAGTTAATTGAGGTACTCTTGCAAAGTTATCTTCGTAATATAAAGATTTTGTTTCTTTAACAACACCAGGTCTTTTTTCTAATGTAGGAATCTCTTCTGTTCCTTTAGGAATTTCATCGAAATATTTATGAACCCATTTTGTAGCTTGTTCGATATCGATATCTCCAGATAATACTAGAGTAGCATTGTTAGGAACATACCATTTTTTATAAAAAGTTTTTACATCTTGTAAAGTAGCATTTTGTAAATCTTCTAAAGAACCAATTACTTGCCAGTTATAAGGATGGTCTTTTGGGTAGAGGTTTTTACCAATTACATATTGATTATGCCCATAAGGTCTATTATCTACACTTTGTCTTTTTTCGTTTTTAACAACTTGTTTTTCTTTTGCTAAAACAGGATCTGTTACTGTATTTATAAAATAACCTAATTTATCTGCTTCTGCCCAAATCATCTTTTCTGTAGCA
The DNA here is from genome assembly GCF_033875165.1 of Polaribacter sp. PL03. Taxonomy (NCBI): domain Bacteria; kingdom Pseudomonadati; phylum Bacteroidota; class Flavobacteriia; order Flavobacteriales; family Flavobacteriaceae; genus Polaribacter; species Polaribacter sp. PL03. The sequence continues at coordinate 209,473 of NZ_JAWZSV010000003.1, forward strand.
TCATTAGGTACTGTTTGTAGGTAATTTGTTCTATCTCTAGAAGTAGAACCATTTGCACCAGAACCACCAATTCTTGCACTCATTTTATCTAAACCACCTTTTCCTAAGTTTTCAGATTCTAAGAATAATAAATGTTCAAATAAATGTGCAAAACCAGTTCTACCTTCAATTTCTCTAGCAGAACCTACATGTACCATTAATTCTACAGCAACAACTGGGTCAGATTTATCAACATGAAAAACAACATCTAGTCCGTTTTTTAGTTCTATTTTTTTGTAGTTTATACTTAATTCCGGTGTTTTCTCTTCGGAAGGTTTATTACAAGCAATAAAACTTGTAATTGCTAAAAAAGCGATACATATTTTTTTCATTTGAGTTGGTTTTTGAACTTCGAAAATTACTAAAACTAAATTTAACAAATGTTTAAGTATTGTTAAATTATAAGCAAAAAAAAACCTCAAACTTTAATTTGTTTGAGATTTTATAAATATTATTTAGCTAAAACGCAGTCTTCGCAATCTTTTATTTCACCATAATACGTTTCTCTGTATTTGTGAATTGTTTTAAGAGGAATTACATTTAGTAATGTTTTCTTTATGTACGTAACATTGGTGTGTAATTTTCCCATTTTTGATGTATAACGTTTTTCTAAACGGGTTTTTCTTCTAATTTTTATCAGTTTCATTGGTTTCATTTATCATTAATAATTATGCAACAAAGTTAAGGGTGCTATAATTTGATAACAACTTCTAAAAGTTAAAACGACTTTAATGACACTAGAAATACAAATCTGCAAATGATGTGCTACTAAGATTAACAATATACTAATTATAGTAGGTTTTTCTTGTCATATAAAAACCTAAAAATGATTAAAATTGATGTAAAAACAGAGAAATCACTCAAAATTAACATAAAATATGTCTTTTTTGAGTGATTTCTGCTTAAAAATAGATTTTCTGTAAATTAGAGAATCATATTAATTATTGTTGTTGCTGCTGTTGCTGTTGCCATTTCCAAGCAGAAGCCAACGCTTCGTCTAAAGTTTTTTCTGTTTTCCAGTTTAATTCTTTATTTGCTATTGTAGTGTCTGCATAAGCTGCGGTAATATCGCCTTCTCTTCTACCAACTATTTTATAATTTAGTGGTTTTCCAGAGGCTTTTTCAAATGCTTTTATAACTTCTAAAACAGAACTACCTGTACCAGAACCTACATTAAAGAATTCAAATTTTTCTTTATTTTTCTTATTTATTAAACGCTTTAAAGCTGCAATATGTGCTTTTGCTAAATCTACAACATGAATATAATCTCGAACAGCTGTTCCATCTACAGTATCATAATCATCGCCAAAAACAGATAGTTCTTTGCGCATTCCTGCAGCAGTTTGTGTAACAAAAGGAATTAAGTTTTGAGGAACGCCTAAAGGTAATTCGCCAATTTTAATACTTTCATGCGCGCCAATAGGATTAAAATAACGCAAAGCGATGGCATTAATTCCATGCGCTTTACTAGCATCTTTTATAATTTCTTCGCCAATTTGTTTTGTATTACCATAAACAGATTCTGCGGTTTTAACAGGTGCTTTTTCTGTAATTGGTAATTCATCTGCTTGCCCATAAACCGTACAAGAAGAAGAGAAAATAAAATTGTCTAATTTTCTATCTCTCATTTCTTGAAGTAAATAGACCAAAGTGCCTAAATTATTTTCGTAATAATCTAAAGGCTTGTGCATACTTTCTCCTACAGCTTTAAAGGCTGCAAAATGAATTATTCCGTCGATTTTATTGGTCTCAAAAAAGGTTTTTACATCGCTTTTAACACGCAAATCTATTTGATGAAAAGATGGTTTTATACCTGTAATTTCTGTAATGCTATCTAGAACGTTAATTGTTGTATTCGATAAATCATCAATAATAACAACTTCAAAACCTTCGTTTTGTAATTCGACAACGGTGTGAGAACCAATAAAGCCTAATCCTCCTGTTACAAGTATTCTTTTCATTTTTTCTAGTTGATGAAATTGTTAATTGTAGTTGTAATAAATTCTAACTGTTCTGTATCTAGTTCAGTATGCATTGGTAAAGAAATTACTGTCTTAATCAATTCATTAGTTACAGGGAAATCGCTTTCTTTATAACGAGTATCTTTATATGCTTTTTGTGCGTGTAAAGAAACTGGGTAATAAATAGCATTTGGTATTCCTAAATCTAACAAATGTTTGTGTAAATCATCTCTTTTTCCATTTGTTATCTGTAATGTATATTGGTGAAAAACATGACAATCGCAAACATCACAAATTTGGCCACAACTATTTGTTGCGTTCGATTTTGTAGTTGGTGTTATAATGTTTGTGTTGCTAGAAAATGCATTATTATAAAAACGAGCTGCATTTCTACGAGCATTACAATAACTATCTAATAAAGGTAATTTTGCTAATAAAACACCTGCTTGTATAGAATCTAATCTAGAATTTACACCAACAACATCGTGGTAATAACGAGTGTACATTCCATGATTTACAATTCCTCTAATTGTATGTGCTAATTCATCATCATTTGTAAAAATTGCACCACCATCACCATAACAACCTAAGTTTTTAGACGGAAAAAATGAAGTTGTACCAACGTTTCCAATGGTTCCTGCTTTCTTTTTTGTACCATCTTTAAAAGTATAAGTAGCGCCAATTGCTTGTGCATTGTCTTCTATAACAAATAAATTATGCTCCTTTGCAATTTCCATAACAGCATCCATATTTGCTACTTGTCCGAATAAATGAACAGGCACAATTGCTTTTGTTTTTGGTGTAATTGCTCTTTTTAAAGCTTCAATATCTATGTTGTACGTTTTAGCATCAACATCAACTAAAACTGGTGTTAATTTTAATAATGCAATAACTTCTACCGTTGCTGCAAATGTAAAATCTGCTGTAATAACTTCATCGCCTTGTTCTAAGCCTAATCCCATCATTGCAATTTGCAAAGCATCTGTACCATTAGCACAAGGAATTACGTGTTTTACATCTAAATATTTTTGTAAATCTGCTTGGAACTCATGAACCAAAGGTCCATTTATATATGCAGATGTGTTTAGAACTTGCTCTATAGAAGAGTTAACAGATTCTTTAATTTTTGCATATTGACCTTGAAGGTCTACCATTTGAATTTTTTTCATAAAAGTGTGCTTTAATAACTGTACCAAAAATACGATATAAATCTATTACCTTTGAATTTATCAAATAGATTTACATGAAAATTATTAAAAAAATCATCATATTTTTAATTGTTATTATAATATTAACAATTGCTGCTGGTTGGTTGTACTCTAAAACACTTAAACCTAATTATAAAGGTGAAATTGTCATTAAAAATACTACAGAAGACGTAACCATTTATTTTGATGAAATTGGTGTTCCTCATATAAATGCAAAAAATCAAAAAGATGCCTATGTTGCTTTAGGTTATGTGCATGCACAAGATAGATTGTGGCAAATGGAATTAATTAGAAGAATTGCTGCAGGAAGATTGTCTGAGATTTTTGGAGAAAAATTAATAAGAGCAGATAAGTTATTTTCTGGTTTAGGTATTGAAGAAGCATCTGCAGAAACAATTAAAAATTTAGATAAGAATTCTGCTGCATATAAAATGGCAATTGCTTATTTAGAAGGTATTAATCAATATATAGAAAACGGAAAAACACCTATAGAATTTAACTTAGTAGGTGTAGAAAAAGAACAATATACATTAAAAGATATGTATAATGTTTTTGGTTATATGGCTTTTAGTTTTGCAGTTGCTCATAAGACAGACCCAATGTTAAATGAAGTAAAAGAGAAACTAGGAACCGCTTATTTTAATGAATTAATTGGTGCAGAAAACCAAAACTTAACATTAATTAAAAATGAGAAAAACCCAGAAATAACAGGTGCATTTTCTCTAGCAATGAATAGTCTAATAGATGTTTTACCAATTTCGCCATTTATAGGAAGTAATTCTTGGGTAATTGGAGCAGATAAAACTAAAAACGGAAAAGTAATTTTCGCAAACGATCCTCATATAGGGTATTCACAGCCATCAGTTTGGTACCAAGCACATATAAAAACACCAGATTATGAAATGTATGGTTTCCATTTGGCACTTGTTCCATTTCCTTTATTAGGTCATAATAAAGACTTCGCTTATGGTTTAACAATGTTCGAAAACGATGATATCGATTTTTATGTTGAAGAAAATAACCCAAAAAACACCAATCAATATAAATTTAAAGAAGATTATTTCGATTATAAATTAATTCAAAAACGTTTAAAAATTAAAGATGCTAAAGATTCTCTTTATACAATTAAAGTAAGTAAACACGGACCTTTAATGAACGGTATTGTAGAGCACTTAGAAACAGAAAAGCCAATTGCAATGCAATGGATTTATACGAAGTTAAACAATCGAATTTTAGATGTTGCTTACGAAATGTCTCACGCAACAAACTTAACAGAATTTAAAAAAGGAGCAAGTAAGTTACATGCACCAGGTTTAAATATGATGTATGGAGACGCAAAAAATAATATTGCTTGGTTTGCTACAGGTAAATTATATAAATACAGAGATTCTTTATACACAAAAACATTTTTAAATGGTAGCTCTGGAAAAGATGAGATTGTAGAGTATTTAGATTTTGAAGAAAATCCGCAAGCAATTAACCCAACAAATAACTACGTTTATTCAGCGAACAATCAGCCAGATTCTATTAAAAATAGTTTGTATCCTGGTTATTATTTGTCTGAAGATAGAGCGAAGAGAATTGTAGATTTGGTTGCTCCAAAAAACGATTGGACTAAAGAAGATGTTGCAAAAATGATAATGGATGTTACATCTCCTTCAGCACCAAAAGTTGCTAAAGACCTAATAAAATATTTAGATAAAAGGGAGTTTTCGCCAAGTGCAAAAACAGCAATTCATATTTTAGAAAACTGGACAGGAAATTATGATAAAGAGGAAGTTGCACCAGTTATTTATAACAGATTTATTTATGAGTTTCAAAAGAACACCTTTGCAGATGAAATGGGAAAAAGTTTTCATCAGTTTGCAAGTACACCTTTTATAGAAAAGGTTTTACCAATGCAAGCAGCTAAAGAAAAATCTGTTTGGTGGGACAATGTTTCTACAAAAGACAAAGTAGAAACCAAACAAGATATTATAACCACTTCTTTTAAAAATGCATTTTCTTTTTTAGAAAATCAATTAGGTGCAAATGTAGCTGGTTGGAAATGGGAACGCGTTATTTCTGTAGAACACAAACATGCAATTGGTGAGATTGCTGTCTTAAGAAAATATTTTAATGTTGGGCCTTTTGTGCCTTCTGGTGGCGACCAAGTAATAAATAACCAAATTTACGACATTGATTCTACAGGTTATTATAAAGTAAAAGCAGGTCCTTCAACAAGAAGAATTGTAGATTTTTCTGATGTAGAAAATAGCATAGCAGTTATACCTACAGGACAATCTGGGCGTGTTTTTAGTAAACACTATAAAGATCAAAGAAAAAAATATTTAAATGGAAATTTCTTTAAAATGAAATTGAATGCAGTAGAGATTAAGCAAAGTAAAAATGTCTTAGTTTTGAAAGCTGAAAAATAAGAAGCAAACTGATTAAAAAATGTACTTTTGTACAACTAAAAATAGAACATGAGTTTACAACAAGATTTAGAAAGTAGAAGTGGAAATAAATGCGAATTATGTACAGCAACAGATAATTTGTCTATTTACGAAGTAAAACCAACTGTAACTGTTGGAGGTAGTGGAGTTGATGGAAGTTTACTAGCTTGTGCAACATGTATTACGCAAATAGACAATGCAGAAGAAACAGAAGCAAATCATTGGCGTTGTTTAAACGATTCTATGTGGAGTGAGCACAGAGCTGTAAAAGTTGTTGCTTGGAGAATGTTATCTCGTTTAAGAAATGAAGGTTGGCCAAAAGACTTACTAGATATGATGTATTTAGAAGACGACGATTTACGTTTTGCTAAAGAATCTGGAGATCACTTAGACGAAAGCGAAAAAATTATTCACAGAGATGCAAACGGTGTAATTTTACAAGCAGGAGATTCTGTAGTTTTAATAAAAGATTTAAAAGTAAAAGGATCTAGCATGGTTGCTAAACAAGGAACAGCTGTAAGAAGAATTTCTTTAGATCATGAGAATGCTAACTTTATTGAAGGAAAAGTAGGACCAACACAAATTGTAATTATTACAGATTACGTAAAGAAAATGGCAGAAAAAGAATAAGTTAAGTTTCTTTTTTTAAAAATAAATTACAAAAGCAATCTCTATTTTATATAAAGATTGCTTTTCTGTTTTTATACCATTTCTATGGGCGTTTCCTTGCAGGTCGCGCTTTACGCACTCGCTTTTTTTCGTGCCTTAAAAAGAGCTCAAACAAATGCTTCAATCGCTAACGCGTGCGTTTGCTAGCATATAGCATTACAACATATTTTGTTGTTTCTTATAAAAAGAATCTGCTTGTAGTTTCATTAAATTACGAGCCATTTTTTCTTTATATTCATAGATTTCGTCTTCTTCAGAAATATTTTCATATACTTTTTTACTAATTATAATATCTGCTTGCAACATCTTTTCTCTTTGTTGTACTTGCTGCTGTACCCAAGTTTTTACAGCTGTTTCTTCATCTTCTAATTTAAAATCATATTCACCTTTTGGTGAAATTAATTTTGCAAATATTGGTGAGGTTTCTATGGCTAAGAACAACAAGAAAATAAAGAAAGAAGGCAACCAAGGTAATTTACCTAAAGCATTTATTCTAGCCATTAATCCGTCGAAATTTGTAATAATATGTTGCGTTTTGGTTTCTAACAATTTCTGCTTTTCTATTAAAGAAGCAATTGCCAATTCTTTTGTTTTAATTTTTTCTAAGTTGTTTTTTTTAAGCGTGTTTAATGAGGTTAAAGAAGTATCGTGTTTTTGTCTTTTTTCTTTGTAAACGGGGCCTTTACCTAATAGCTTGGTCCCTTTTCTACCTTCAGCTTCAGAAATATAAGTTTCATATAAAGTATTTGTCTTTGTTTCTTCTGTTGTTATTTCTGTTTTTAGAACTGCTATTTCAGAATTTATGCGCGTTATTTCTGGTGTAAATTGCTGTGCAATTTGTGTTTTATTATTTAGCGTCATTTGGTTTTTCTCTGTTAGTAAAACCTGATTAATTTCTTTTTCAAATAGCTTTAATTCTAAAGGTTTAGAAATTACAATAGCAATAATTACAGCCAATAAAATTCTGGGTGAAGCTTGTAAAAACTCTTTCCATTTAGCATCTCTTTTTTTTATGGTAGAAACAATAAAACGATCTAGATTAAAGATTAATAAACCCCAAATGCTACCAAATAAAACAGCTATATAAATACTATCGAAAACTGTAAATAAAGCATAACTACCGGCAATTGTTGCCATAACTGCTGTAAAAAAAACGGTTGCTCCAATACCAACATATTTGTTTTGTTCTCCATTAGAACAATTATTAATAATGTTTTTATCGATTCCGGAACAAGTAATAAAGAATTTTTTAAGCATGGTTTCTTTTTTTTTTGGAGAGAAAAGATAATTTTTTAATATTTTTTTCTGATTGTCGTAAACCATAAACGCTAGAAAAACGAATTTATTTTAATTTTTAGAAACTTTTAGTCTGTAACAAAGGTTGTTAGGTGTCGTCTTCTTTGTATAAATCAATAAAACCAGATACCATGAAATATTTACAAACTACTACCGTATTAGAAAGAGGAATTTTAACATCTACTTATAAACAAGAAATTAAAAGAGCTATTTTAACAGAGAAATGCAAGTCTATTTCTAAAATAAAAGGGTTGATTTTAAATCATCAAAATAATGTTGAAAGTAAAGCTGCAGTTATTTTACAGGTTTCTCTTTTTATAATTACAATTGTTATGATTTCTTTTTAAGAATAGCGCTCTAATTCTAGTTTTGTAATTAGTATATAAACAAGCGCGTGAAGGATTGTAGCGTTTGTTTGAGCTCTTTTGTGAAGAATGAACAAAAAGCGAGTGCGAAAAGCCTGACCTGAAAGGACACGCCAAAGCAAAAAAAAATCCACCTTAGAAAAGATGGATTTTTATAATAAGTATGTTTTAAAGTTTAGCTTAATGCTTCTTTAATTCTTTTAATTGCTTCTCTAATTTGTAATTCTGAAGCCGCATAAGACATTCTTATACAGTTTGGTGTACCAAAAGCATCACCAGTTACTGTTGCTACATTTGCTCTTTCTAAAATGAATAAAGAAAAGTCGCTTGCGTTTTCTATTTTATAGCCGTTTATAGTTTTACCAAAAAATGCTGAAACATCTGGAAAAACGTAAAAAGCACCTTCGGGTACATTTACTTTAAAGCCCTCTATTTCTCTTAATAAACCAATAATAATGTCTCGACGAGTTTTAAACTCGTCTACCATATATTGAATTTTAGAAACAGGTGCTAAAACTGCTGTAATTGCTGCTCTTTGTGCAATACAGTTTGTACCAGAAGTAATTTGACCTTGCATTTTAGTACATGCTTTAGCAATCCATTCTGGTGCACCAATGTAACCAATTCTCCAACCAGTCATAGCAAATGCTTTTGCTAAACCGTTTACAGTAATTGTTCTGTCGTACATGCTTTCTATTGCAGCAAAACTAAATGGTTTTGTTTCGTAATTAATATGTTCGTAGATTTCATCTGATAAGATAAAAATACGTGGGTGTTTTTCTAATACTGCTGCTAACGCTCTGTATTCTGCTTCGCTATAAATAGTTCCGCTTGGGTTATTAGGCGAGTTAAAGAAAATCATTTTTGTTTTAGGCGTAATAGAAGCTTCTAACTGCTCTGGAGTGATTTTAAAATCATTCTCTATAGAAGAAGGAATTTCTACATACGTTGCTTCACATAAAATTGCAATTGCAGAGTAACTTACCCAATAAGGTGCAGGTAATAAAACTTCGTCTCCTGGGTTTAATAATACTTGTGCAATATTTGCAATAGATTGTTTTGCACCTGTAGAAACTACAACTTGACTTGGTTTATAAACTAAATTGTTATCACGCTTAAATTTTACGCAAATAGCTTCTTTTAATTCTGCATAACCATCTACTGGAGAGTACGAATTGTAATTTTGGTTGATAGCTTCTATGGCAGCGTCTTTAATAAAATCTGGTGTATTAAAGTCTGGTTCTCCCAAACTTAAACCAATAATATCTTTTCCTTCTGCTCTTAGTTCTCTTGCTTTAGCAGCCATTGCTAGAGTTTGAGAGACAGGTAAACTGTTAATTCTGTCTGATAATGGATGTTTCATTCTATTGTTAGTTGTGTGTTGTTTTTATGCTAATTCTGGGTTTTGCCCTAAAACTCCTAAATGTCTAAAATGCTCTATAACTGCTTTACGCATGGTATCGTATTCGTTATATGGCAAATTAAATTCGATGGCAGTTTCTTTTACAATTTTAGCTAATTTATCATAATGTACATGAGAAATGTGCGGAAAAATATGATGTTCAACCTGATGATTTAAACCACCTGTATAGAAGTTTACCAACCAATTGCTAGGAGCAAAGTTAGAAGTTGTATATAATTGGTGGACTGCCCAAGTGTGTTCTAAATTCCCTTCTTTATCTGGAAGTGGCATTTCTGTATTTGGTACAATGTGCGCCAATTGAAAAACCAAACTTAAAATCATACCTGCTGTATAATGCATTACAAAAAAGCCAATAATTACTTTCCACCAAGCAACGTCTAAAACCAAAAGAGGTAAAGCAATCCAAAGTGCATAATAGGCAACTTTAGAAATAACTAGCTTTGTCCATTCTGTTGTAGGGTTAGGAAATTTACCATAAGATAATTTACGTTTTAAATAACGGTGCATTTGCTTAATATCTGTTGTAATTGCCCAGTTTATTGTTAATAAACCATACAAAAAGATGGAATAAAATTTTTGAATTTTATGAATTGGCAACCATTTAGAATGTTGAGAAAAACGAATAATTCTACCAGCATCTATATCTTCATCATGGCCTTCTACGTTTGTAAAAGTGTGGTGTAAAACATTGTGTTGTACCTTCCAATTATACACGTTTCCGGCAAGAATATAAATACTACTTCCCATTAATTTGTTTACCCATTTTCTTTTAGAAAAAGAATCGTGGTTGGCATCGTGCATTACATTCATACCAACACCTGCCATACCAATTCCGGTAACTACCATTAAAAGTGCCATTACCCATTGTGGCATAGAAACGGTTAAGATTAAAATAAAAGGAACTAAGAAAAGAGAAAACATTATAAATGCTTTTGTGTACAATTTCCAGTTTCCTGTTTTTCTTAATTCGTTTTCTTTAAAATATGTATTTACTCTTTTATTTAGAGTTCTAAAGAATTTCGCTTTATCTACTCTTGAGAAATTTATTGTTTTCATTCAGTATTTTAATATTGATTTGCAAAAATAATCTTTTTGTATCTGCTTTTTATGATAAACGTCAGGTTTTGTTGCTAATTGTTTGTTAAGTATAACTATTTTTGCAGCCTAAACCTTTTATAATGGATATTATTCACAAATATTTTAAAAATTTATCAGAAACACAAATTGAACAATTTAGTAAACTACAAGAGTTATACCAAGATTGGAATTTAAAAATTAATGTTGTTTCTAGAAAAGATATAGACGAATTATATCTACGCCACGTTTTACACTCTTTAGCAATCGCTAAAGTTGTGCAGTTTAAACCAGGTTCTAAAGTAATGGATGTTGGTACAGGTGGAGGTTTTCCTGGTATTCCTTTAGCTATTTTATTTCCAGAAACACAGTTTCATTTAGTTGATTCTATAGGGAAAAAGATAAAAGTTGTTAATGAAGTTGTAGAAGGTTTGGGCTTAGAAAACGTAAAAACTACAAATGGTAGAGTAGAAGAGGTAAAAGATACCTATGATTTTATTGTAAGTAGGGCAGTAGCACAAATGGAAACTTTTGTTGGTTGGACAAAAGGTAGAATTTCTAAAAAACAGAATCACGATTTAAAAAACGGAATTTTATATTTAAAAGGTGGCGATTTATCTGAAGAATTAAAATTATATACGTCTGCTACAATTTATGATTTAACTGATTATTTCGAAGAAGATTTCTATGAAACTAAGAAAGTAGTTCACTTAGGAATGAAGTTTAAAGGGTAAATCTCTTTAAAAAATAAAAAAAAATATTAATTATTTAGATTTTATAGGTTGCTATTTTTAGCAACCTTTTTTGTTGCTACAATACTAATTATTAATATTTGTGTGGCATGAAATAACATAAGCGGTAATAACAAAATACCAATACTCGCCATATTACCAAATATTATTTTTGAAAAGACAGTACCGTGAACTAAAGATTTTTTGGTACCACAAAATTGTGCTGTAATTTGATCTTCTGTATTTAGTTGCAATTTTTTTGATAAAAACCCAGTGAGATAAAAAGCGATAGAAAACAAGATAACAACTCCAACTAAAATGAGACTTAAATCTAAAAAAGAAACAGTGCTAAATATGTTTCCTTCGAAAGATTCTGCAAAACTTTTGTAAATAATTAATAGGATAATAGATTTATCGAAAAAAGTAAGCTTACTGTTATGCTTCTGTATAAAATTACCTAAAAAACGCTGTAAAAGAAGTCCTATTATAACCGGAACTATAATTTGAAGAATTAATTTGAGGTATATTTCTGTAAAATTAAAATCTGTTTGCATCTCATTTACAAATAATCCCATCCATAATGGTGTGATAACAATACCTATAATTCCAGAAATGCTAGCGTTAAAAATGGCTGCTGGTATATTTCCTTTTGCCAAAGAAACCATTACAACAGAAGAAGAGACTGTAGAAGGTAAAGCCGCTAAGAAAAAGAAAGCCAACCAAATAGTTTCTTGTGCAGAATTTTGAATAAAAGGGCGCAGTAATAAAACGAGTAGAGGAAAAATTAGAAAGGTAGATAATTGTACCAAAATATGTAATTTCCAGTTTTTGAGTCCTGCTTTTAACTTACTCGGACTTAATTTTAAACCATAAAAAAAGAAGATAAGTGAGATACCTATTGTACTAATGGTATTAATAGGAACCTTGCTTTCTTGTGTTCCCCATTGTGGAAAAATATAAGCTATTAGTATTGTAATTATTATAGATACTACAAACTTATCAATCTTTATTTTCATACAACTGTTTTAAAATTAACAAATCATCATCAACCGATGTTCTCCTGTTTTTTCTTTTGGGGCTCTATGCAGACAAGGAAGTACTTTGCTTTCTGGGTGGTCAATAGCTAATTTCCATAAATGACCAATGCCTAAACTTATGGGTTTTGCTGTGGGTTTTGCTTGGTAATGTAAATCAAAGAAAAATTCACTTAAGAAAGATTCAAAACCATCGTTAGAACCTTCTCCATATAATTTTTTAAGTTCTACACGTATTTCTGGAATTAGAATTTTTTGTATCCCTTCAGAATTTGGTAATATATCACTGGCTTCACCATGATATGTGCATAAAAAGGTATCGGTAGGTATTGGTGAGCGATCTACATGAAAAGAGTATACATCTGTAGGGAAAAAAGGAAAAGCGTCATCTCTTTCATAGTTTTTTATGATGTTTAATGTTGGCGATGCTCCTTGATTTTTTAATAACTTAAAGTCGTTTATAAGAATATTGCGTGCAAGTTTACCTTGCTCACTTAATTGAAGTTCGTAAAGTTCTTCTAGATGAAGTGCTACTATATTTTCGTTTGATGCAACTTTTTTAATAATTTCAGAAAAATCACCAATTAGATTACGTTTCCAACACATTGCATTAATTTCTCCTTGAAAAGGTGACGCAATAAGTTCTTGGAAATTAATTACACTTTTAATTTGATTCTCAATATGAGATAAATTTGCCATAATGATACTATCAATTGATCGTATCAAAGGTACAATCAATAATAATATTATGCATTTTTTTAGATTTAAAACTTATTAATTTAGGCTTAATGAAAGGCTGAAAAATAATTTTATAGCTTTAACAAACTAATATAACAGCACCTTTTAAGTATTTAAACTTGGTTAAAATTATACTTATTGTAATATAATTTTATTGTTGTACGTTTTTCCTTTATCTGTTTTAATAGCTAAAAAGTAAGTACTGTTTTTTAGTTTTTTATTTAAAGTAACCTCAATGGTATTACTTGTTTTTATAAAGTTACAAATACCTAATTTTTTACCCAATTCATTGTATATTAATACTTCAGTAATACTTTTATTGCCAACAGAAACGGTTACTTTATGGTTGTTAATTGGGTTTGGAAAAACATTGAAAATAGGTTTGTTTTTTAAATTTTCAGGAATCGATAAACTTACTTCAGGTAAATTAAAAGGATGTTGAAAACCAGTTACTCCAGGGAATTCTATGCGATATAAATCTTTAGGAGTTGTTACATAAAGTGTACTTAAAGTTGTGCCTCCAAAAGTGCAGTTGGTTGGGTTTTCTGCAAAAGCGATGGTATTTGTGCGCACTCCAACTGAATTAAATATCTGAATAGATTTTTTATTAGCTACATATAAATTATCATTTGTATCTAATGCCATACCATCTGCAAGCGATCTTTTGGCATTACTATCACTTGGGTTTGTTTCTGTGTCTTCTAAAGTTGCAAAAACAATTTTATTAGTTATAAAACCGGTTGTAGGGTCAATATCAAATTTATAAATACTATAGGTATCTGTATCACTTACCAATAAAGATTTACCATCAGAAGAAATAATTACACCATTAGGAGAGCTTAATGTATCATCAATAACAGTAAGTGTTCTTGTTGGAGAAGAACTAATATAATATACTTTACTAGAGTTAGGAGATGTTACATAAACACCTTCTTTCTTATCGATACATAAATCATTTGCATTTAAAATACCAGTAGCATAGGTTTCTAAAATAGTACCAGATACATTTCTTTTAGTAACATTACCATCTCTAAAATCACAAACAATTAAATTTAAATCTTTGTCTAACATTAAGCCATTTGTTCTCGCTGGCTTAGGTATGTTAAAGGCTGTTGTAAAAGTGTTATTACTTACAGAGTATTTTTCTACGATTCTACCAGTAATATCTGAAAAGTAGATATTATCTGTTCGATCCCAAACAGGACCTTCTATAAAACCAAACTGACCAGTACTTAATTTTACAGGTGTTTGTGCTTTACTGTGGTAAGAGAAAGTTATAATAATTATAAGTGATAAAATGTTGAATTTCATAAGACGTCTTTAGAATTACGAAATTAGAAATTAAGTATAGTTATAAAATGAGTTTTATTACCCATTAAGCAACTGTTTTTATCTCAAAAAAGAATAGATTATTTATTTTTTTAAAAAATTGAAGAAGCTGTTTTTGAAGTAAATTTCTCTAAAAATAACATTCCTTTATAAGAATTACCTTTTACATTTAATTTAGGACTCCAGACTGCAATACAATATTTGTCTGGGTGAATAGCAACGATACCGCCACCAACACCACTTTTTCCTGGTAAACCAACACGAAAAGCAAATTCGCCAGATTCATCATAAAAACCACAAGTAAGTAAAATTGCATTTACCCTTTTAGCTTGACTCATTGTAAGAATTCTTTTTCCTTTGTGCGTTGTAAAATTATCGTCAGCTAAATAAAGAACTATTTCAGAAAGCTCTTTACAAGTCATTTCTAAAGAACACATATGAAAGTAAAAATCTAAAACGGCATCTACATCATTTTTAATATTGCCAAAAGATTTTATAAAATTACAAAGTGCTGTATTTCTAAAACCAGAGCTTTTTTCTGATTGAGCTACTTTTTCATTATATTCTAAAGTAGGAATATTCGAAACTTCTCTACAAAACTCTAAAAAATCTTCCTTTGGGTTTTCTAAATGAGACAATAAAACATCACAAATTACAATGGCGCCAGAGTTTATAAACGGATTTCTAGGTTTTCCTAAATCTGCTTCTAGCTGCAGTAAAGAATTAAAAGGGTTTCCAGATGGTTCTACATCTACTCTTTCCCATAATTTAGCACCTTCAAACTTATAAGCTAAGGTTAATGATAGTACTTTAGAAACACTCTGTATAGAAAATTTCGTATTAAAATCTCCTATACCAAAAGACTCTTTGTTTATGGTTGTAATATTAATACCAAAACTATTAGAATCTACAAATGCTAATTCAGGAATATAGTTGGCCACTTTACCAATATCATTTACATTTTTTACATCTAAATAAATGTCTTCAATAATTTTTTTATAGTTTTCCATTACAAGTCATACAATTAATAGATACAAACTTATTCGAAAATTTTGTAAGAACAACATAAAAAAAACAGAAATACTTCAGTAGATTTCAAAAGAAGAATAGCAATATTGCGTAGTTATATTTATTAACAATTATAGCAATTAAAAACAAATTGCTTTTAATTGGACTCGGTTTAAATTGTATTTTAAAGGAGCTTTATTCTTGTTGTGCTTTAAATATCGTAAACATAATCAGTATATTAGGTATGTAATTATATAATATATTAAGATATGAAAAGTTTTATTTTAAAATGGTACCCAATTATTTTAGCATTTCTATGTTTGCTATACTCTGTAACATATGGTATTTTAGGAATGACAGAAGAAGCGCAATATTCTGCACACTGGCCTGGTACAATATTATTGTTTGCAATAGCAATAAGACAAAGAAGAACAACATGAGTATAAGTTTCTTTATAGTAGGTGGAGTTATATTTACAACCTACATGGGCTTTACTTTATGGAATATTTACGACTCTAGCCAGAAAAGTAAAAAAGAAAATTACCCAGATAAGAAGTAGTTTTTTTATTTAAAAGATTTGTTACAAGCTTATTTAATTTTATGCTTGTTGTAAAGAAATGCAGTAAAATTAGTTGTTTTTCAGCTTTCAATTTATTTAAATAATTCAATAAAAAAAGGAACTACAAAAATGTAGTTCCTTTTTTATATCCTGTAATTGCAGGATATTATTAAAATAAGAAAGTTGTTATATAACTTCTACAAACAAACCTTCGTCTGTTTTAGAAACTTTAGCAACATCTTTTTTAGTTAAACCTTTAATTGTCTTGTCCCATTTCTTATTAGACAAACCAGATTGTGTTTTTAAGTCGTTTAAATCAATTTTTTCAGCTTTTTCAATAATAGCTAAAACAGCTTTTTCTTCGTCGTTTAATTCTATAGAAGGCGCTTTCTTTTCTGGTCTCATTTGAGGGAAAAATAAAACTTCTTGTATCGATTGGTTGTTGGTTAAGAACATAATTAAACGGTCCATTCCAATTCCCATACCAGAAGTAGGAGGCATACCGTATTCTAAGGCTCTTAAGAAGTCTTCATCAATAAATTCTGTAGCTTCATCATCACCTTTCTGCGCTAATTTTAATTGGTGTTCAAAACGTTCGCGTTGGTCAATTGGGTCATTCAATTCAGAATATGCATTTGCAACTTCTTTACCACAAACCATTAATTCGAAACGCTCTGTTAATTCTGGGTTGTCTCTGTGTTCTTTACAAAGAGGAGACATTTCTTTAGGATAATCTGTAATAAAAGTAGGTTGAATGTAATTTGCTTCACATTTTTCACCAAAAATTTCATCAATTAATTTTCCTTTCCCCATTGTTTCATCAACCGGAATATTCATGCCTTTTGCAGCCTCTCTAATTTCATCTTCTGTTTTTCCAGTTATGTCAAAACCTGTAAAATGTTTAATAGAATCTGCCATTGTAACTCTTGCATAAGGTGCTTTAAAGTTAATTTGGTGTTCTCCAAAAGTAGCTTCAGAAGTACCATTAACAGCAATTGCACAATGCTCTAAAAGTTGCTCACAAAAATCCATCATCCAATTGTAATCTTTGTAAGAAACATAGATTTCCATGGCCGTAAATTCCGGATTATGAGTTCTGTCCATTCCTTCATTTCTAAAGTTTTTAGAGAATTCATAAACACCATCAAAACCACCAACAATTAATCTTTTAAGATACAATTCATTCGCAATTCTCATGTATAATGGAATGTCTAATGAATTATGATGTGTAATAAAAGGTCTTGCTGCTGCACCACCAGGAATTGGTTGTAGCACAGGTGTTTCAACTTCGAAATAACCAGATTCGTTAAAGAAAGAACGCATTGCATTAAACAATTTTGTTCTTTTAATAAATACTTCTTTTACATGAGGGTTTACTACTAAATCTGCATAACGTTGTCTGTAACGCATCTCAGGATCTGTAAAAGCATCAAAAGTAACACCATCTTTAACCTTTGGCATTGGTAAAGGTTTTAACGCTTTACTTAACAATTTAAAAGACTTTACTTTAACAGTTTTCTCACCTACTTTAGTTGTAAATAATTCACCTTCAACCCCAATAAAATCACCTAAATCTAGTAATTTTTTAAAGACATCGTTGTACAAAGTTTTATCTTCTCCGGCACAAATTTCATCTCTATTAAAATAAAGTTGAATTCTACCTTCACCATCTTGCAACTGTGCAAAAGAAGCTTTTCCTTGTATATTTATAACCATTAAACGGCCTGCAATAACCACCGGTTTATTTTCTGCATAGCTTTCTTTTATTTCTTTCGAGTTAGAATCTACTGGAAATAAATCTGCAGGATAAGGGTTTATACCCAAATCTCTTAATTTTGCTAGCTTTTCTCTACGTACAACTTCTTGTTCTGATAATTGCATTTCTTAATATATTAGTGATAAATTTTTAAAGACTGCAAAGATACAATCTTTCAATTATGTAGCAATTGCAGATTTCGATAAAATATCAATAAATTGTTGTAGAAATCATAAAACGTTGTATATTTGCCCGCTACTTTTTGTTGAAGTAGCATTTAGTTGTGTTGTTTGGCACTTTATAAAAAGTGTCGTGGTTTTGTTAACCAATGGAAAGCTTCCCTTAAATGGGACGCTTTTTTTTTGCTCTTTATTTACCTAAAATCTCTTTATTAGAAGCTGTTTCCTGCTTTTTGCACTCGCTTTTTTTATTCAGAAAAAGAATAAAAAAGAGCTCAAACAGTTGCTTCAATCAGGGCTAAACTTGTTTGCAAACCTATTTTTTTTGTAAAAACAGTATTCTACTAAAAAAGTACAAACGCTTTACTATTAGTTATAAAGAAGAAAAATAAAATATTTTTTAGAGTATTATTTTATTAAAAAGACACAAATTAAGAAAAGAAAGCTTCTTTATAGTCCCAAAATTTTATCAAAAATAAAATAACAAATACAAAAGAAACAGAAAATTTAATAGTTGCAGAAGCTAATAAACCCACAAAAGAACCAAAGGAAGCTTTAATTGCTCTGTTAGTATCTTTACTATCAAACAATAACTCGCCAATTAATGCACCAAAAAAGGCGCCAATTAAAATACCAAACGGCACAGGAATAAAGAATAAGCCTACAAATAAACCTATGGTTGTGCCATACACACCGTATTTACTTCCGCCAAAACGTTTTGTACCAATTGCAGGTATTATATAATCTAGCACCCATATTACTATCGCTATTGCTAAAGTTATCCCTAAGAAAGTTAAATTCATAGGGATAATAGTAGTAAAATGTAAAACCAATAAACCAAACCAACCTGTTAAAGGTCCTGGTAAAACAGGTAAGAAAGAACCTACAATTCCTAGAATTACCAATAGAAAGCCAATAATAAGCAAGAAAATATCCATAGTTGTTTTATTATAAGACGAAAGTATAAAACCTTTGTTACATAAATTTATAACTAAAAAATTAGTTCAAACTAAATATTTAGTTATATTTGTATTGTTCAACTAAAAGATTAGTTAAAGATATGAGTAAACAATTAACAAAGGCAGAAGAGCAAATAATGCAAGTCTTATGGGATTTGCAGGAAGCATCTGTAAAAGAAGTTATAGAAAAATTACCAGAACCCAAACCAGCATATAATACTGTTTCTACAATTATAAGAATTTTAGAAAACAAAGAATTTGTTGGGCATAAACCTCTAGGTAGAGGTTTTCTGTATTACCCAATCATAGAAAAAGAAACGTACAGCAACCAAAGTTTACATAAATTAATGAATGGTTATTTCGATGGTTCATTTAAAAGTATGGTTTCCTTTTTTGTAAAAGAGAATAAGATGGATGTTTCTGAATTAGAATCTATTTTAAAGGAAGTAAATAAGAAAGCATAAAAAATCTAAAAGCTATGATTAATTATATAATTCAAGTAATCTTATTTCAAGTGCTATTCTTGGCTATTTATGATTTCTTTTTAAGTAAAGAAACTTTTTTTACTAAGAATAGATGGTATTTATTAAGTACGCCAATTTTATCTTTTTTATTGCCGTTGGTTAAAATACCGAGTTTTCAAAAAGCAGTTCCGGAAGAATATATTGTGTTTTTACCAGAAATTATTTTATCGCCAGAAAAAGTAATTCAAGAAGCTTCTTGGTATCAATCTATAAATTATATAGATGTTTTATTTGGTATTGGAGTTGTAGTTTTTAGTGTGTTGTTTTTTGTAAAACTGTTGCAAATTATCAGTTTAATTAGATCTTATAAACTTACTAAGAAAGACGGTTATACATTAGTTTTAATTCCGAAGCAAACTAAAGCATTTTCATTTTTTAATTATATTTTTTTAGGCGGTGAAATACCAGAATCACAAAAAGAACAAGTTATTGCACATGAGTTAGTACATAGTAAACAAAAGCACTCTTTAGACTTATTATTGTTCGAGTTCTTAAAAATTATAATGTGGTTTAATCCTATGATTTTTATTTATCAGAAAAGAATAACATTAGTGCACGAATATATTTCTGATGAAGTTGCTACTAAAAATAATACAAAAGAAAATTACATAAATCAATTGCTATCCAGTTTTTTTCAGGTTGAAAACATTGCGTTTATCAATCAGTTTTACAAACAAACATTAATTAAAAAAAGAATTATTATGATGAAGAAAAACAAATCTAAAAAAATGAATCAGTTAAAATATTTAGTACTGATTCCCTTATTAACAAGTATGCTTTTTTATACTTCGTGTTCTTCAAAGAGAAATGTAGTTCAAAAAGAAGAAAGAATTAGCGAAATGGAATTAATGACAAAAAAACTTAATAATAAAGACAAAGTAGTTTCTTTTCTTGTAGTTGAAGATTCACCTACTTTTCCTGGTTGTGATTCTGGAGATAAGGATTGTTTTTCAAAGAAAGTTCAAATGCACTTTGCAAGAAATTTTGACTCTAATATGCTTAATAATTTAGGTTTATCTGAAGGGAAGAAAAGAGTTTTTATTGCATTTACAGTAAATGATAAAGGTTTTATTAACGATTTAAAAGTTAGAGCGCCACATCCTATGATTAAGGAAGAAGTTATTAGAGTAATGAAATCTTTACCAAAAATGAAACCAGGAAAACATAATGGTAATAACGTTGCAGTAAACTATACTATTCCGTTTACATTACTTGTAGGTAATTTAGAGAAAGGTGTTAATAATAATGAATCTGAGAATAATAATTTAACTAAAAAAGATGCAGTTTCTTTTAAAGAAATAGATAAAGCTCCAACATTTCCTGGTTGTAGTTCTGGGAATAAAGATTGTTTTTCAAAAATGATTCAAAAGCATTTTTCTAAAAACTTTAATACAGAAGTATCAAAAAACTTAGGTTTATCAACTGGTAAGAAAAGAATTTTTATTTCTTTAAAAGTAAATAAGATTGGAGATGTAGAAAGTGTTATTGTAAGAGCACCACATGTAAAAATAAAGGAAGAAGTAGAAAGAGTTATGAGTACTTTACCTAAAATGATACCTGGAGAAAAAAATGAAGAGAAAGTAAGTGTTCAGTTTTTTATTCCTGTAAATATTATGGTAGAAAAAGCTATAAATAAGTAAATTAAAAATAGAAATGAAAAAGAGGATTTTAATTGTATTATTATTTGTAGTTGTAAAAGCTGGGGCGCAATCCTCAGCTTTTTCTGCGATAGATAGTTTGTTTGAAAACGGAAGATACCAAATAGCTTTAATAAAGTTAAAAGAGATAAAGACACCTTCTTTTTTATCGAATTATAAAACGGCTGTTATTTACGAATCTATAGATAATTATAAACGAACAGCATATTTTCTAGAACAAGCATTAAGTTTTAAAGAAGATAAAAAAGCGAGTTTAAAATTAGCCAAAGTATATCAGAAAATAAAAAAATCTGATAAGTCTATTGCTATTTATGAAAACTTGTTGGCTAAAGATACTTTAAACTTGGTTTTAGAATATCAATTAGGTAAGCTGTATTTAACAAATAAAAAAATTAAGAAAGCAACTTTAATTTTTAAAGATTTAATAAAAAAAGATAGTACAAATGCATACTATTCTTACCAATTAGGGTTGGCTTATTCTTATTTAAGTAAAAGAAATAAAATGATAAATAGTTTTATTTCTACCTACAAAAAAGACAGTACACACATAAAAGCAATCTCTAAATTGGCGCTTAGTTTTTTTAAATTGAGAGATAAAGATTCTACCTATCTTTTTATTGATAGAGGTTTAGTATTACAACCCAATCATGTTAGTATAAACAGAATAAAAGTAAACCAATTGTATAGAGAGAAAAAGTATGAAGAAACAATACCAATTCTTTTAAAATTAGATAGCATAGAAAAAATGGAACTTTATAATAATACAATGTTAGGCAAGGTGTATTATAATTTAGAGATTTTTGATAAGGCAAAAGAACGTTTTAAAAATGCACTAAAAATAGATTCAGAAGATTTTAAAATGTTTACTTATTTAGGACATATTGATATGAAACAGAAGAATTTTACAAGTGCAATGATGAATTATTATAGAGCTACTATAACAGATAAACACAAAAGAGATGAAGAGTTTTACGGTTTAGCAAATGCTTATTATGAAATGAAAAATGCTAAACGAGCATTGGTTTTTTATGAAAAAGCGTTTCAAGAAAATACAAGAAATTACAAAGCTAAATTTCAAATAGCAAAAATTACAGACGACCTTTATAAGGATAAAAAAATGGCATTTAAGCATTTTAAATATTATGAAGAACGTTTTTTAGATAAGGATAAAGAAATGACTACTTATGTTTCAAAAAGAATTTCAGACATAAAAAAAGACTACTTTATGCGAGGCGAAAAGTTAGAATAGAAAAGTCATTAAAATTTAGTAATTTCACACACTAAATAAAAGTATGTTTTTGCGTGTTTTTTCTTTTTTAATACTGTTTATCTTCATCACTTCTTGTGATAAGTTCTCGTTTTCAAAAAGTAATGAAAAAGAACAAGTTTTAGATACAATTGTTAATTTTTCATCTGTAGATACTTCACCATCATTTAAAATTTGTGATTCTTTAATAAACAAAGTAGAGAAATCTAATTGTTTTAGAAACACAATTCATAACAAAATAGGAGCAGAGCTACAAAAGCATGAATTTACTATTAGAGACTCTATATCTGAAGTTATTTATGTAGATTTATTAATCTCTTCTAAAGGGAAGATTGTTTTAGAAGCAATTCAATCATCAGAAAGTATTAAAATACAATTACCTAAATTAGATAGTATTTTAAAGGTTTCTGTAGATTTAATTCCTAGTATTTACCCAGCAATTAAGAGAGGAATACCTGTAAATACAAAATATAGATTGCCAATACTTATAGAATTATAAATATTTGTTTATCTCTTTAGAGATAAAAAAGAGGCTAAAAAAATAAAGGTTGTATACTATTTCGATGTTTTGAAATAGAATACAACCTTTACTATTTTTTAAATTGAAAATACTTAGTTAAGCATGTTCCAAAGTTTATCTTTTAATTCTTGTAAACCTTTTTGAGCTACAGAAGATATAAATATTGCTTCAACACCTTTAGGTAAATCTGCAGCAATTTCTGCTTGTAATTCATCATCTAGCATATCCGTTTTAGATATAGCCAATAAGCGGTCTTTATCTAATAACTCTGGGTTGTGTTTTTTAAGCTCATTTAAAAGAATATCATATTCTTTATTAATATCATCACTATCTGCAGGTATTAAGAATAACAAAGCAGAATTACGTTCTATATGACGTAAAAAACGATGTCCTAAACCTTTTCCTTCTGCAGCACCTTCTATAATACCAGGAATATCTGCAATTACAAATGTTTGATGATTTCTATGTTCTACAATACCTAAGTTAGGTTTTAAGGTTGTAAAGGCATAATCTGCAATTTTTGGTTTTGCAGAAGTTAAAACAGATAATAAAGTAGATTTTCCTGCATTAGGGAAACCAACTAAACCAACATCTGCTAATAATTTTAATTCGATTCTAAACCAACCATCGATACCATCTATACCAGGTTGTGCATATCTTGGTGTTTGGTTTGTCGAAGATTTAAAATTCCAGTTTCCAAGTCCACCTTTTCCACCTTGTAGTAATACTACTTCTTTTTGGTCTTCGGTAATTTCAACAATTATTTCATCTGTATCTGCATCTCTTACTATTGTACCTAAAGGTACATCTATGTAAATATCTTTTGCATCATGCCCAGTACTTCTACTAGCACTTCCTGCACCACCACCTTCTGCTCTAAAATGACGTTTAAATTTTAAGTGAAATAATGTCCACATGTTTTTATCTCCACGCAAAATAATGTGTCCACCACGACCACCATCACCACCATCTGGTCCACCTTTTGTTATGTATTTTTCTCTGTGTAAATGCACAGATCCTTGTCCTCCTTTACCAGAGGTAGCGTATATTTTTATGTAATCGACAAAATTTCCTTCAGTCATAATTATTGTGTAATTGTGTAATTAATAAAACGTATAATCTATAGATTCTACATTTTATAATTAAACGATTTATAAAGTATCAAATACTTTTGAAATTCGTTGTGTAATCTCTTCTATAGAACCTACACCATTAATTCCGTAGTATTTATTTTGAGCGTCAAAATAATCCTTTAAAATAGCTGTTTTTGTATTGTACTCGTTAAAGCGATTTCTAATTTTTGCTTCATCAGTATCATCTGCTCTACCGCTAGTTTTTCCTCTTTCTAATAAACGTGTTACTAAAAGGTCTTCTGAAACCTCTAAAGCAACCATTGCGTTTATTTGTTCTCCTTTTTCTTCTAAAAATACATCTAAAGCTTCTGCTTGAGATTGTGTTCTAGGAAAACCATCAAAGATAAAACCATTAGCATCTGCATTTTTTTCTACTTCTGCTTTTAGCATGCTAATTGTAACTTCATCTGGTACTAAATTACCATCATCCATATACTTTTTAGCTAATAAACCTAATTCCGTTTTGTTTTTAATATTGAAACGAAATACATCTCCAGTAGAAATATGCACTAAGTTGTACATTTTCTTTAAAAATTCTGCTTGTGTTCCTTTTCCGGCTCCTGGAGGGCCAAATAATACGATGTTTTTCATTTTTGGTTGTGTTGATAGTTGATATATCTCGGGATAGTTTCTTCCCAATCCATTATAATCTAAACCATAACCAACAATAAATTTATCTTCAATACTTTCTCCGATATAATCTATTGGTAATTCTTTTCTAAATACATCTGGTTTAAAAAATAAAGTAGCAACTTTTAGTTGTTTTACGTTTTTATCTCTAAATATATTATAAATCTCTTGAAGTGTTGCACCCGTATCTATAATATCTTCTAATATAATTACAGTTCTGCCAGTTAGATCTTCATTAATACCAACTAAATGTTTTACATTTTCTGTTGATGAAGTACCTTCATATGAAGCTAATTTTACAAAAGAAACTTCACAGTCTCCTTCGAATTCTCTTATAAAATCGGCAGCAAATAAGAAGCAACCATTTAAAATACCAACAAAAATTGGAATTTCACCTTTTGGTAAATCTGCTTTTACACTTTTTGCTAAGTGTTTTACAATTGCCGAAATTTTATCCTTATTAATATAAGGTTTAAAATATAAATCTTGAAGTTTTATAATACTCATAAGAGTGCAAATATAACTGCTATTTGTGAAATGAAAAAACCGTTTTCTTATGAATTACTGAAACAAGTTCAATAAAAGAAAACGGTTTATACTATGTTAAGTTAGAACTATTTGTTCTTTTCTTCTTTTTTAGAAGTATCATACATTATTGGTGTTGCCACAAATAATGAAGAATATGTACCTACTATTACACCTACAATTAGTGCAAACATAAATCCTTTAATAGAATCTCCACCAAATGCAAAGATTGCTAACATTACTAATAATGTTGTTAAAGATGTATTTATTGTTCTTCCTAATGTAGAGCTTAATGCTTTATCTACAACATCGCTGTATTTCCATTCTGGGTGCGTTCCTGTAAATTCTCTAATTCTATCAAATATTACCACGGTATCATTTAAAGAATAACCTACAACCGTTAATATTGCGGCAATAAAAGATTGACCGATTTCCATATCGAAAGGCATAAAGTTATATGTAATAGAGAACACAGCTAATACGATTAATACATCATGAAAGACTGCAACTACTGCTCCAATAGAAAAAGATATTTTTCTAAAACGTAATAAGATATATAAGAATACAATTAGTAAAGATCCAAAAACAGCATATAAAGCATCTGTTTTAATATCATCTGCAATTGTTGGTTCTACTTTAATGTAACTCATTACACCAGAACCTTCTTTTTCAAAACCTGGTTTAAAGTTTTCATAAGTAGTATTACCTAAGTAAGATTTTAAACCTGTGAATAAAGTGTTCTGAACCTGCTCATCTACATCCTGACCTTCGTCATCTATTCTATAAACAGTTGTTATTTTTAATTGGTTTGGTGTACCATAAGTTTTTACTTCTGGTGCTGTACCAAATGCATCTTTTAAAGTTTCTGCAACTTTAGTAGAGTTCATGTCTTGATCGAAACGAACTACAAAAGAACGCCCACCTTTAAAATCTACACCTTGTTTTAATCCTATAGAAAATATAGAAATAAGACCACCAATAATAATTGCTCCTGAAATTACATAAGCAATTTTACGTTTATTTAAGAATTCCATATTAATATTCTGGAACCATCCTTTAGAAATAGACGTATTAAAAGTTAATTTAGAGTTTTTATTGATTGCTCCATCAATTAATAAACGAGTAATAAATACTGCAGTAAATAATGAAGTTGCGATACCAATCATTAATGTTAAAGCAAAACCTTTAATTGGTCCTGTTCCAAAAACGTATAATACAATACCTGTTAAAAGAGTTGTAATATTTGCATCTATAATTGCAGATAATGCTCCTTTTATAGAGAAACCTTCATCTACAGATTGTTTTAAACCTTTGTTTCTAAATAAACTTTCTTTAATTCTTTCGAAGATAATTACGTTTGCATCAACAGACATACCAATCGTTAAGATAATACCTGCAATACCAGGTAATGTTAAGACTGCGTTGAAAGATGCTAAAATACCAAAGATGAATAAGATGTTTACAATAAGTGCAATGTTTGCATACAAACCTGCTTTACCATAATATAAAATCATCCAAAGTAAAACTAATAAAATTGCTAATCCGAAAGATAAAAAACTTGCATCGATAGCTTCTTGCCCTAAAGATGGCCCAACAACTTCAATTTGAATAATTCTTGCTGCAGCTGGTAACTTACCTGCTTTTAATACTGTTGCAATATCTTCTGCCTCTTCAATTGTCATGCTTCCACCAGAAATAGAAGTACTACCTCCTGTAATTGCATTATTTACTGTTGGTGCAGTATAAACATTATTGTCTAATACTACAGCAATAAATTTATTTTGTTGAGCAGCTAAATCTGTTGTTAATTTAGCCCAAGCTTTAGAAGCACCACTATTCATAGTCATGCTAACCTCTGGCTTATTCATCTGGCTAAAAACTTGCGATGCATCTAAAATAACATCACCTTCTAAAGGAGCGATATCATTTCTATTAGATTTTATTGCATATAAAGCTACTAATTCATTTGCTTCAAAATCGCTATTATCTGTTCCTGCTGGTTGCGTAGAAAAAGATTTATAATCCCATAAGAATTTTACATAACGTAATTCATTAGGAAGTAAATCTCTAATTTCTTTTCTGTTTAATAAGTTGTTTACAGTTGCAGTATCTAAAACCTTAGCATAACCAATTGTAGAACTTAATTGAGATTGCATTGGGCTTAAGTAAGAGAAAAGCATTTTTTGATTTACAACAGTAGAATCGATAGACGCACCTAATAAATCATCAATATCATCTTTTTTTACAGAATCTTTTACTTTTTCTGTAATAGAAGTATCTTTTAATAATTCTATAGACTTAGAATTAGCAACAGATAAATATTGTAAAACCTCTGCATTAGAATATACTTCCCAAAACTGTAATTCTGCTTTACTTGTTATTAACGTTGTTACACGTTCTATATCTTTAGCTCCTGGTAATTCAATTTGAATTCTACCAGAGTTTCCTATTCTTTGAATATTTGGAGAAGCAACTCCAAATTTATCAATTCTACTTCTTAATACTTCAAAAGCAGTACCTATAGAACTGTTAATTTCTTTTTGTAAAGTTTCTCTAACAGAAATATTATTTTCATCAAAAGAAATTTTATCACTTAACGCCTTCGTTCCAAAGATAGCAGGATCACTTAACTTAGTGTTTCCAGCAATCAATTCGAATTCTTCGAAAAATAAGTCTAAATAATTTGCATTACTACTTTTTTGCTTGTCATCTGCAGCTTCTAAAGCTTTGTTAAAAGCTTCGTTTTTAGAATCATTTGATAGATTTCTTAAAACTTCTTTTACAGAAACTTGTAAGATAGCATTAATACCACCTTTTAAGTCAAGACCAAGATTCATCTCTTTGTCTCTAACATCATTATAAGTGTATTTTGCTACACCTAAGTCTATAATGTCTTTGTTTGCAACACTGTCTAAGTACTTTCTTTCGATTGTAGCTTTTAATCTTGCATCATTATCAGTTACCTTTCTTTCAGAATATTCTTTAGCTTCATCTTCTACTTTGTTGGCTAAAAATGTGAATGATAATTGATATAAACTCACTATTCCAAAAAGAATAGCGAATACTTTAATAAGTCCTTTGTTTTGCATGTTTGTTATTTTATGTCGACTTCTTTTTTTTAAAACGAGCAAATATAGTATTTCAAAGTAGCCTAAGCAATTATTTTAAGACATTTGTGTAGCTCTTTTTACGATTTCTTTTTCACGGTATAAATTAGAGAATAAGAACTCTTAAAAATGCTGTTATTTGTTCTGTTAAAAGGTATTACAACAACTCTTATGTTGTGAAGCTGCTGTATTACTTGTGCATTAAAACATTTTAGGAATATAAATACATTAAATATTTAAAATGATTTTATACTTTTTTCTGATAATTTTTCTTTAACAGTCTTATTCATTTTTTAAAATAAGTGTAATACTTAGTCTTATTTCACCATAAGATATTTCTTCGTTTAGATGTTCATAAATTGGTTTCAATTCGATTTTTCGATTCAATTTATTAAAAGCAACCCTAACTTTATCTATAGTTTCCTTTCTAACATACTTTTCTAATTTTACAGCTTTTCCTTCTGAATATAATTGAGATAAATGTGAGTAAATAGTAGTAATTGATAAGTTTCTTTTTTCGGCAATCTTTACAGGACTTAAATTTTCCTTATATAACTTAAAAGTTTCTTGTATTGTATTTATTTTTCTAGGTTTACTTGTTTCTTTAAATTGACGAATCACATTCATAAACTCTTCGCCGTATTTTTCCATTTTGTTTATTCCAACTCCAGAAATTGCTAAAAATTCATTTTCTGTTACTGGAAGTTCACTTGCCATTAACTTTAATGTTTTATCATTAAAAATGATGTAAGCTGGCATCTTTTCTTCTTTTGAAATAGCATATCTTACTTTCTTAAGAGCAGTAAATAGATCTGTATTTGTATTACTTTTGCTAGCGTTTTTAACAACTTTTTGTTGCTGTTTTTTGTCATCCGAAGTCAAAGGAGTTGTTAAACGTACTGTTTTTTCACCTTTTAAAACTTCCCAACCAATTGATGTTATTTTTAATGCGGAATTTTCACTGTACATTATTTCTATTAATCCTTGGTTTGCCATTTGAATGACATAATCTCGCCAATCGAAAAAAGAAATGTCTCTTCCTATTCCGTATGTTTTTAGGGTAGAATATTGTTTTGTATGAATATCTGCATTATTACTTCCTCTTAAGACATTAATTAACATTGTAATACCGTCTTTTTCTCCCATTCTTACAATTCCAGAAAGTGCTTTTTGTGTTAAAATACTTCCTTCAAAACTTTTAGGTGGATTCTCGCAAACATCGCAATTTCCGCAATCTTCTTTAAGATGTTCTCCAAAATATGATAGTAATATTTTTCTTCTGCATGATTTTGCTTCTGCAAATTGAAGCATTCTGTTTAGTTTTTCTTTTTGCATAACAGTATTAGCACCGTTATCTGCAAACTGACTGTATAGAACAAAGTCTCTCATATTATAATACAGTATGGTTTCAGACGGTAAACCATCTCTTCCTGCTCGTCCTATTTCTTGGTAATAGCCTTCTAAATTTTTAGGTAGATTATAATGAATAACAAAACGAACATTAGATTTATCAATTCCCATCCCAAAAGCAATTGTAGCAACAATTATCTTTGTATCATCATTAATAAAATCGGTTTGTGTGCTTTCTCTGTCTTCAGTATTCATTCCGGCATGATAAAATGCTACCGAATGTCCATTTTGTTTAAGGTAACTTGCTACTTCTTCTGTGTTTTTTCTACTCAAACAATAAATAATACCGCTTTCGTTTTTTCTACGTTCGATGAAATTAGCAATTTCTTGTAATTTTTTCTTTTTCTGAACTTGTCCTCGAACTTCAATACTTAAGTTTTTACGGTCAAAAGAAGAGATAAATAATTTTGAATTTGTTAAACCAAGCTGTTCTTCAATATCTTTTCTAGCAGATTTGTCTGCAGTAGCAGTTAATGCCATAAAAGGTACTAATGGTAACGAGTTTCTAAAGACTTTTAGTTGGGTGTATTCTGGTCTAAAATCATGTCCCCACATACTTACGCAATGTGCCTCATCTATAGCTACTAATTTTATATTTAGTTGTTTTAGCCAAGTGTTGCTAACAGATATTAATTTTTCTGGTGATAAATATAATAATTGTAATTCACCATTAATTGCACTATTAATTACTTTGTTTTCTTCTTGTGTAGAAATAGAGCTATTAAAAAAATCTGCTTTTATTCCGTTTGCTTTTAATGCTTGTACTTGGTCTTTCATTAATGAAATAAGCGGAGAAACTACAATTGTAATTCCGTCGAAAACCAATGCAGGAATTTGAAAGCACATAGATTTTCCGCCACCAGTAGGCATTAATACAAAACTGTCTTTTCCGTTTATTGTTCGGTCGATAATTTCTTCCTGTAACGGTCGAAAATTCTCATAACCGTATATGTTTTTTAAAAGGGTATGTGTTTGTTTTATCAATTTTCTTCAATTAAGGGGCAAACATACATATTGAGCTTTAGAATTACTTCTGAATATTAAATTTTTTAACAAAAAAAATCCAACTCAAAAGAGTTGGATTTTAATCTGTATTAGTAGCTCTAAAATAGCTGCATTTTTTATAATTCTAATAAACCGTTAGTAGCTTTAACTCCAACAGCAGATGCTGCTAAATGTTCTTTTTCAGCATTACTTAAGTTAATTTCGACAATACTTTCAATTCCGTTTTTACCTAAAACAACAGGAACTCCAATACATAAATCGTTTAAACCATATTCACCTTCTAATAAAGTAGAACAAGGAAATATTTTTTTAGTATCACAAGCAATTGCTTGTACCATGCCAGAAACTGCAGCTCCAGGAGCATACCAAGCAGAAGTACCTAATAAACCAGTTAATGTAGCTCCACCAACTTTAGTGTCTTGCATAACTTGTTCTAATCTTTCTTCAGAAATAAATTCTGAAACAGGTATAGAGTTTCTTGTAGCTAATCTAGTTAAAGGAACCATTCCTTTATCTGAATGCCCTCCAATTACCATTCCATCAACGTCAGAAATAGGTGCACCTAAAGCTTCTGCTAATCTGTATTTAAAACGTGCAGAATCTAAAGCTCCACCCATTCCAATAATTCTATTTTTAGGAATTCCTGTAGTTTTATGAACTAAATAAGTCATAGTATCCATAGGATTAGAAACAACAATAATAATTGTGTTAGGAGAATGCTCTATTAAATTAGCAGAAACCATTTTTACAATTCCAGCATTAATTCCAATTAACTCTTCACGAGTCATTCCTGGTTTTCTAGGAATTCCAGAAGTAATTACACAAATGTCAGAATTTGCAGTTTTAGAATAATCGTTTGTACTTCCAGAGATTTTAGTGTCAAAACCATTTAAAGAAGCAGTTTGCATTAAATCCATAGCTTTACCTTCTGCAAAACCTTCTTTAATATCTAAAATAACAACTTCAGAAGCAAAATCTTTAATAGCAATATATTCTGCACAACTAGCACCTACTGCACCTGCACCAACAACTGTAACTTTCATATTTTTATATTTTAATTATTTTTAATATATACACCGCTAAAATACAAATTTTTAGATGATTTTTTAGTTAATTTAAAGCAAAAAAAGACATCTAAACTAGATGTCTTTTTTTGTTATAATTTAAAATATAATTATCTAATACTTATAGCAACACCTAAATTAGCCGTATTGTATTCTTGCAAAGTATAGCTTCCAAATATTTTGAAAAAACCTAAGCTTAATCTAGCTCCTATAGTTGATTTGAATCCACTAGCATCGAACTTAGAATTTATTGGGTCATTAATTGTTCTTGATTGAAGTCCGTAATTTAACTTATATTCTCCTAGCATTTTAAGAGTAGAGCTTCCAGAACCATAACCTACACCACCATATATATTTATAATAGGAAAGTTTAAAGAAGCAATTGCTTCAACTGTATAAGAGTTAAGTTTAAATTCAGCAATTCCATTTTCTACAGTAACTTCGTCACTGTTTTCTATTTTATAGTCTACATTCATTGTTGTATAAGCTGCAAGTAAAGAAACGTGTAAAGGCGTTTTTCCTATAGGACCAAACCAATCTGTAATTTCTTTCTTTATACCAATACCTAATAAGTCTCCTTTTACATCATCTGAACCTACTTTTGGTACTAATCTTAAACTTACTTCAAATTTAGCAGGCAACCCTAAGCTTAATTGCACTGCAGGAGCAGGAACAGCATTTAGTGGTAAGCTCTCTTTTACACCACCAGGTGCATTAAATGTTGTAGTGTAATTAACGCCTCCTTCATTTATATTTACTGTTGTAATTGGTGTTGTATCTTCTGAACCAGCAACAGTTGCAGCAGAAATACTACCTCCGGTTGCTTGGTTTATTGACGTTAAACCAGATAAGTTAAACATTTCATCTTCTTCTGGTACTAAAGATGCATTTAAGCCAATTGAAATATCAAAACCAAAAGGTTTGTGCACTTTTGCTGTATGGTACCAACCGTTATTCATTCCATAAATTAACCCTTTCATTGCAGGATTAATATAAGCTTCAATTAGTTTGGTTCTATCGTTGCTGTTTGCTAAAAGGTATCCTTCAAAGCCTTCTTGCGCATTTGTGTTGAATCCTAAGGCGAAAGCGCCTAAAATAAATAAAATTGATTTTTTCATATTAAAAAAGTTTAATTAATGCTCTTTAACAATTATGGGTTTATAGGGCGAATATATAAAATTATGTTAAAGTAAATATTATGAATGTATTGTTTTACTTAAAAAATAGGGGAAATACTTAGTTATAGGTATCAAAAAAAAACCTCAACTTATAGGTTGAGGTTTCTTTTTATTTATTAAATTAATTGTGAAATCTACACATCAATTTTTGCATATTTTGCATTTCTTTCAATGAAGTCTCTACGTGGTGGTACTTCATCTCCCATTAGCATAGAGAAAACTCTATCTGCTTCTGCAGGACTATCAATTACAACTTTACGTAATGTTCTAAACTCAGGATTCATTGTTGTGTCCCAAAGTTGTTCTGCATTCATCTCTCCAAGACCTTTATAACGCTGAATTGTTGCAGATCCACCCATTTGCTGAACAATTAAATCACGTTGATCATCATCCCAGGCGTATTCTCTTTTTTGACCTTTTTTAACTAAGTATAAAGGAGGTGTTGCAATGTAAATATAACCTTGCTCTACCATTTCTTTCATATATCTAAAAAAGAATGTTAATATTAAGGTAGCAATATGCGATCCATCTACATCGGCATCACACATAATAACTACTTTATGATATCTTACTTTTGTTAAGTTTAATGCTCTTGGGTCTTCTTCAGTACCTATAGAAACACCTAAAGCTGTAAACATGTTTTTGATTTCTTCGTTTTCAAAAACTTTATGTTGCATTGCTTTCTCAACATTCAAAATCTTCCCACGTAGTGGTAAAATTGCTTGAAAATTTCTATCTCTACCTTGTTTTGCTGTTCCACCTGCCGAATCTCCCTCAACTAAGAAAATTTCACATTGAGCTGGGTCGGTTTCTGAACAATCTGATAATTTACCAGGTAAACCACCAATAGACATTACCGTTTTACGTTGTACCATTTCTCTGGCTTTACGTGCTGCGTGTCTTGCGGTTGCTGCTAAAATTACTTTCTGAACAATTGTTTTAGCGTCGTTAGGATTCTCTTCTAAATAATTAGTTAACATTTCTGAAACTGCTTGCGATACTGCAGCAGAAACTTCCCTGTTTCCTAATTTTGTTTTTGTTTGTCCTTCAAACTGTGGTTCTGCTACTTTTACAGAAACAATAGCTGTTAATCCTTCACGGAAATCATCACCAGCAATATCGAATTTTACATTTTTTAATAAACCAGATTCGTCAGCATACTTTTTTAAAGTACCCGTTAAACCACGTCTAAAACCAGATAAATGTGTTCCTCCTTCATGCGTGTTAATGTTGTTTACATAAGAGTGTAAATTTTCTGCATAAGAAGTATTGTAAACCATGGCAACTTCAACAGGAATACCGTTTTTTTCGCCTTCCATAGAAATTATTTGCGAAGTCAATTGCTCGCGCGTAGAATCTAAATATTTTATAAATTCTGGTAAACCTTCATCAGAATGAAAAACTTCAGAAATAAAGTTTCCTTCATCGTCTGTTTCACGTTTATCGGTTAAAGTAATTGTAATTCCTTTATTTAAAAACGATAACTCACGCATACGAGTAGCTAAAGTCTCGTAATTAAATACTGTAGTTTGTTTAAAAATAGAATCGTCTGGTAAAAAAGTAACAATTGTACCTGTAAAATCTGTTTCACCAATTGTTTTTACTGGGTATAAAGCTTTTCCTTGAGAGTATTCTTGTCTCCAAACCTTACCTTCTTTATGAACTGTAGCAACTAAAAGGTTAGAAAGTGCATTTACACAAGAAACACCAACACCGTGTAAACCACCAGAAACTTTATAAGAGTCTTTATCGAATTTACCACCGGCACCAATTTTAGTCATTACTACTTGTAAAGCAGAAACGCCTTCTTTTTCGTGCATTCCAACAGGAATACCACGTCCGTTATCTTTTGTTGTAACAGAATTATCTTCGTTTATTGTAACATCAATAGTATCACAATAACCACCCATTGCTTCATCAATAGAGTTATCTACAACTTCGTACACTAAATGGTGTAAACCACGTACGCCAACATCTCCAATATACATTGAAGGACGCATTCTTACGTGTTCCATTCCTTCTAATGCCTGAATACTGGAAGCATCATAATTCTTTTTTTTCTCTTCGCTCATTATATAAAGTGAATTATTAGTTTTTAGATTGATTAAACTCGTCTTTGTTAAACAAGTTTAGTAAACTCAAATTTACAATTTTTATAAATCATTTAAAAGCTTTTTAGTGATTTTGAATCATATTTGTAGTAATTTCTTGATTTTTTAAAAATGCTTTAAATCGCCTTAAAATGGCTTTAAATTTAAATTTAATTTTTTTTATTGAAGCTGTAATTTAGAAAATATAGAAAGTAGCTTAAAACTTTTATTTTAAAATTATAAAACAAAATCATTTATCTTTTTAATGTGGTATTAAGTCGTTTTTTAGTTTGTAAGCACATAGTCTAGTAATGGTAGGTTAAATTAAAAAACGAGACTAAAAATAAACAGCTACTTTGTTTAAGTGTTTAAATAGATAAAAATCAATTGATAAAGATAGAATCGTTTTTTAGTAAAAGGAAACAGTATTCATGTGTTAAAGATACGGTGTTATTGTTTCGTAAATTATATGTAAACTGTTATTTTAAAGTAGTAGAAAGGTAACTTTTGTATGATTTTAAGTTAACAATAGTTTTGTGATACAGAGATAAATTTGCAGTCGAATTTAATCATAAACTGAAAAAAATGCATTTTAAATTTTTACTTACTTTTTTAACATTATTTAGTGTTACTATAATTAATAGTCAGAATACAGGCGTATTAAAAGGAGTTATAACAACAGAACAAGGAGAACCTATAATGGGTGCAAATGTGCATATAAAAAGTTTATCTGTGGGCACAACTTCCAATGAAGACGGAGCGTTTATTATAAAAAGAATTGCGAGTAATTCTTACAATATTGAGGTTTCTTATCTAGGATACAACACAATTATTAAGAAAATTACCATTAGTAATTCACAGACAATTATGAATTTCATATTAAAAGAAAGTTCATATATGTTAGAAGGTGTTGTTATTACATCTCAAAAAAGAGAGCAAAAGAACAAAGATGTTCCTATTGCGATAACTTCTTACGGAACCGATTTTATAGAAAACCAAGGAACTTTTGAATATGATGCTTTGTCGGAATACGTACCTGGTTTTCAAGTACAAATTCAAAGTGTAAACAACCCAGGTATTGTTATTAGGGGAATTACAAGTGATAGTGGAGATTCTAGGGTAGAACCAAGAGTATCTATTTTTCAAGATGGTGTTTCTATAAGTAAATCTAGAGGTTCTGTGGTAGAATTATATGATATAGAACGTGTAGAAGTATTAAAAGGACCACAAGGAACCTTGTTTGGTAGAGGAGCACAAATTGGCGCAATGCATATCATTCAGAACAAAGCAAAAAATGAAACATCTGGTGCTGTAAAAGTTGGTTATGGTAACTTTAATCAGTTTTTAGCAACAGGTCATTATAATGCGCCTTTAGTAGATGATAAATTATTTTTTAGAGCTGCTGCTATTTATAATAAAAGAGATGGTTTTATTAAAAATATTTCTGGAGGAAATTTAAACGGAAAAGAAACTGTTGCTTTTAGAACTTCTTTTAAATATTTAATAAATGATGATACAACTTTAGATCTTATTGCAAACTGGCAAAAAGATACGCCTCCAGGAACTTCTTTTAAAAGTGGCACTTTTGCACCTTTAAAGGGAGATACAAACCCAAATACTTTTGCAGATTTAGAAAGAGGAGAAGAATTAGGTTTAGATAGAACTGTTTATGGAGTTACAGCTATTTTAAAGCATGAGTTAAATGATACTTGGGATGTAACTTCTACAACTGCGTATCGAAAATTTAATTCGGATGAGGCTTTTGATGCCGATGGAACGGTTGCTCCGGCTTTATTTTTTCATGAAATATCAAAAGGAAAACAATTTAGCCAAGAATTTAGATTTAATTTTGATACTGATGATAAATTTAGAGGTTTTTTTGGAACCAATTTCTTTTATGAAGATGGTTCGCAACATGTGCCTTGGGAATATAATGAGCAAAGTGTGGCTATGTTATTTTTAAATCCTACTTTTTTAGTTTCAAACGGATTTTCAGTTTTGTCGCCAAATTTACCAGATGATCCTGCTACTTTTGGAGCCCTTTCTGGTGCTTTTTTAAAGCAATTTAATACAGAGTCTAATACAAATTTCGGAGAAAATTATTCTGGAGATGTTTTTGCAGATGCTTCTTATGATCTTACAGATAAACTTTCTGTTACTTTAGGTTTAAGAGCTACTTTAGAAAACATTAATGCAGGGTATCAAGTAACAGATTCAGAAAATCCTTCTGCTTTAAGTTATTTATTAGGAAACAATCCTAATGTGTTATTTACATCTACAAATGGTAAAAAAATAGAAGCCAGTGAAACTTTCTTATCAGCAGTTGGTCGTTTTGCTATAAATTATGACATAAATGATAATATTACATTATTTGGAACAACTTCTAGAGGAAGAAGACCAAATGTTATAAGTGTTACTGCAACAGAAACAAATATTTTGTCAGACGAAATTGTTTGGTCTTATGAAATAGGTGGTAAGTCGTTATTTTTAAACAATAGATTACAGTTTGATATGAATGCATACATGTATGCGTATTCTAATTTTCAAACCACAATTACTAAGTTCGAAAACGGAAACCTTGTTTCTACGCCAGAAGATAGTGGAAACGCAAGTTCATTTGGTTTTGAAGCAGCTGCGCAATATGCTTTTACAAAAAGTAGTAGTTTCTTTGCTAATTATGGTTACATAGATGCTTCTTTTGATGATAAAGATACTAATGGTAATGAGCAGGCTTTGGCAGGAAATACATTTAGATTAACACCTAAGCATTCATTCTCGATTGGTTTTAATATCAATCCAAAAATTAATGAAAATTTAGAGTTCTTTTTTAGACCAACATATACCTATAAGTCTAAAGTATTTTTTGAAGAAACAAACTTACCTAATATTTCACAAGAAGGTTTTGGTATTTTAAATTATAGAGTAGGTCTTACTATAAACAAAACATATGAACTTGGGTTTTATATGAATAATGCTTTAGATAAGCAATACATTGTTGATGCTGGTAATACTGGTGGTGCTTTCGGAATTCCGACATTTATTGCTGGAGCACCAAGATTTTTTGGAGCACAATTAAAAGTAAAATTTTAAACTTAATAATTATAATAGAAATGCTATCTATAAATATGATTTACAACATTTTTTAGATAGCATTCTTTTTTAAATTTATAAATAATGAAAAAATCGAGTATTATATTTCTTTTATTAATGCTATTTATTAGTGTTGTAAAAGGGCAAGAAGTTGTAGATTTAGCTACCTTTAAAAGTAGTATTTATCAGAAAGAAATTAATGTAGTTGGAATGAAATTAGGAAATGAAGCCAAAATAATTTGGTCTAAAGAATACAAAGAAAAAAAGTCTCCAATAGCTTTTGTTTACTTACATGGTTTTGGGGCGAGTAGTAGAGAAGGAGAACCTGTACTAAGTCTACTTTCAGAAAAATACAATGCTAATGTTTATATGTCTCGTTTAAAAGAGCATGGTTTAGATAGAGATGATAATTTTATAAACTTAACGCCAGAAAATTATATAGCTTCTGCTAAAGAGGCTTTAAGAATAGGGAAAACAATTGGTGAGAAAGTAATTTTAGTAAGTACATCTACAGGCGGAACTTTAAGTTTAAAGCTAGCTTCAGAAGATGCTACTATTGCAGGTTTAATTATGTATTCGCCATTTATAGGGCTTAAAAATCCTGCATTTGCAGCAATTCTAACTCCAGAAGGTAAAGCCGGATTTATAAAAAGTAATGGTAGTGAAATTATGAAGCAGAAAAGACCAGAAGAAGAAGCTAAATACTGGTCTACTTCTTATCATATTAACGGTTATGAGGCTTTAATAAAAATGTTAGTAAATAATATGACTTCGGATACCTTTTCGAAAGTTAAAATCCCTGTATTTGTTGGCTATTATTATAAGAATGAAGAAGAGCAAGATCAAGTAGTTTCAGTTCCTGCAATTTTAAAAATGTATGATGGTTTAGGTACTTGTGTAGATAAAAAAACTAAAGTTGCTTTTCCTGAAGCAGGAAACCATGTAATTGCATGCGATTTAAGATCTAAAGATTGGCAAGGTGTTTATAAGGAAACGGTTACTTTTATTGATGAAGTAATTTTAGAAAAAGAACAAAAGTTCGATTTTGATTTACAAGGGCATCGTGGAGCAAGAGGTTTATCACCAGAAAATACAATTCAAGCTTTTAATAAGGCGTTAGATTTAGGTGTAAATACATTAGAATTAGATGTGGTTATTAGTAAAGACAACAAGGTGGTAGTTTCTCATGAACCTTGGTTAAATGAAGAAGTAACCTTAGATGCTAAAGGAAATAAGATTACTAAAGAAACTGCTTTGGCTTTTAATATGTATAAGAATAACTACAGAAAAATAAAAAGTTATGATGTTGGTTCTATTGGGAATCCTAAATTTTTAGAGCAGAGAAAAGAAATTGCTTATAAACCGTTATTGTCTGAAGTAATTACTTTTGCTGAAGCTAAAAATAGTGAAATTCGTTATAATGTAGAAATTAAAAGTACACCTACAGATGAAGAAAAAGGATATCAACCTTCCGTTGCTGAATTCTCTAATCTTGTAATAGCGCAGTTAAAAAACTCAAAATTACCTTTAGAAAGAATAACCGTACAAAGTTTCGATCCTAGAGTTTTAGAATATATTCATAAAACATATCCAGAATTTACTTTGGCATTCTTAACGTATCAAAATAATTTTGAAACGAATCTGAAAATGTTAAGTTTTGTACCAGAAATTTATAGTCCGTATTTTATTTTATTAAATAAAGAAGAGGTTAAAAATATTCACAATAAGAATATGAAAGTGATTCCTTGGACCGTAAATAAAAAAGAAGACATGGTTAATTTGCTACATATGGATGTTGACGGAATTATTACAGATTATCCCAATATTGCAATTCCTTTAAGAAAATAAGCATTTTTAAGTAAAAGGAGTAAAATGCCTTAATTTTATCTTTGTATTTCTTTAGACATAAAAGTTAATAAGTAGTTTTTTTATAAATAGACTAACATATTTTATGATATCAGTAATTAAATATCAATATTTTATAGATTGTGTAATGGTTGTATAAAATGATAGAAAAGAGGTTTTTGTACCACATTTTCTGCATATATTTGTCAATATCAATAGATAATATGGCAATTAATAATAACAATCGTAATTTCAATAATCCTAATTTATAGGACGGAAGGTTGTTGTTTAAAAATATATAAAGCCTTCCAAATTTTTGGAAGGCTTTTTTTTTGAATCTAAAATTAAAGACATGAGTAAAATAATGACGGTAGACATTTTGTCTAGTATTAAAGGAGCGAAACCATCGGAATCGGTGAATAAATTATTTGATGTAATTAAAAATGCAAATCAGAATAATAATGCTACAAATACGGTTCATAATAATGTGGTGTCTTTAAAAGATTTAAGAGAAGATGTTGTTATTGAAAGTTCTTCTTTGGAAAAAGAAATTATTAGAGAAAACTTTCCGAGAGAAAAAAACGGATTTTTAGTTGTTGCTAAAGTGATAGAAGATTAATATGGAGTCGCAAATAAAAAAAATACATCAACAATTGATGTCTAAAGAAATTACTTGTACAAGTTTAGTGCAAGAAAAGTTAGACTTATTAAAACAAAATACACATAATACTGTAAACTCTTTATTAGAGGAAACAGCGTTGGTATTGGCTAAAAAAGTAGATACTAAAATAGAAAATGGCGAAGAAATAGGTCTTTTAGAAGGAATTCCTTTCGGGATAAAAGATGTCTATATGATGCAAGGAACGTATACAACTGCAAGTTCAGACTTGTTAAAGAAATACAAAGCTGCATACACAGCAACTTCTATTCAGAAATTATTAGATGCAGGGGCAATACCTTTAGTAAAAGAAAATTGTGATTCTTTTGGACATGGTTCTTCTTCTGAAAACACCATTTTTGGCGCAGTAAAAAATGCTGTAAATTCAGATTTAGTTGGTGGAGGTTCTAGTGGAGGTTCTGCAGTAAATGTTGCAAAAGATTTTACTGTTTTTTCAATTGGTGGAGACACTGGTGGTTCTATTCGTCAGCCAGCAGGTTATAATAAAGTATATGGGTTTAAACCAACCTATGGTAGAATTTCTCGTTACGGTTTAATGGCGTACGCATCTTCTACAGATTGTGTAGGGCCAATTGCTAAGTCTATAGAAGATATTAGAATTGTATTAAATATAATGAGTGGTAAAGATGTTAGAGATCAAACTACTTATAACTCTGAAGTAATTTCTGAAGATGTAAATTCAACAATAAAAACAGTTGGTTATTTTAAGAATTTTATTGAAAGTGAAGCAATTTCATCAGAAATAAAAGAAGGTTTTTTAGCTACTTTAGAAAAAATAAAAGCCAAAGGAATTGCAGTAAAAGAATTAGACTTCTTTAATTCAGATGTTTTAGTTTCGACTTATTACACCTTGGCGATGGCAGAAACTGCCTCTAACTTGTCTAGATTAGACGGTACAAATTACGGAGCAAGAATTGAAGGAGCGAATTTAAAAGATACGTATTCGATTACACGATCAGAAAAGTTTTCTGAAGAAACAAAAAGAAGAATTGTTGGTGGTAACCAAGTATTGTCGCAAGGTTTTTCTGATGAAATTTACTTAAAAGCACAAGACTTAAGAAACCAGATTTCGGCTAGATTTAGTGAAGATTTCGAATCTGTAGATATTATTTTGTCTCCAGTTACACCTGCAAATCCACCAAAAATTGGCGAGAGTTTAAACAATCCTTTGGCAATGTATTTGTCAGATGCTTATACCGTTGGTTTTAGTTTAGGAGAATTACCTACGTTAACCATACCAAAAGGAACTGAAACAGGATTACAAATTACAGCAGACAAGAAAAAAGATGCGGAAGTTTTACAATTTGCTAACTTCTTAAACGATATTTTATAATGGAACAAGCGCAATTAAATGAAGCTTTAAAAGCTCACGATTTAGAATTGATTATCGGTTTAGAAACGCATGTTCGTTTAAATACCAAGTCCAAATTATTTTGTTCTTGTTCCAATGAAGAAACAGAAGAACCAAATACAAATATTTGTTCTGTTTGTACAGGACAAATGGGTGTTTTACCAGCAATAAATAAAGAAGCAATTACAAAAGCTATCTATTTTGGAAAAGCAGTAAACTCTACATTTTCTAACGAGGTTACTTCTTGGGATCGTAAACATTATGAATACCCAGACAACCCGAAAAACATACAAATTACACAGTTTCACAATCCTGTAATTCCAGATGGTAACGTTTCTTGTTATAGAAATGATGGAACTGA
This sequence comes from Polaribacter sp. PL03, assembly GCF_033875165.1. NCBI lineage: Bacteria > Pseudomonadati > Bacteroidota > Flavobacteriia > Flavobacteriales > Flavobacteriaceae > Polaribacter > Polaribacter sp. PL03. Next base: position 251,673 of record NZ_JAWZSV010000003.1, read on the forward strand.
ATTTACAGTAAGTTTAACGCAAACGCATATAGAAGAAGATGCTGCAAAATTAATGCACGAGAAGAAAATTTCTTTGGTAGATTTTAATAAAGCAGGTGTTCCGTTAATAGAAATTGTTACAGATCCTTGTATTAGAAATATTGAAGATGCTTCTACATATGCACAATATATTCAAAGAATTGTTCAAAATTTAGGTATTTCTGAAGCAAATTTAGAAAAAGGAGAGTTTAAGTCTGATGTTTCTGTTTCCTTAAGAAAAATAGGAAGCACAGTTTTAAACCCAAGAACAGAAATAAAAAACTTAAATTCTTTTAAGTTTATGGTAGAAGCTTTAAAGGAAGAAATTGAAAAGCAATTAAACTACTTTACAGAGCACAAAGATTTTAGACCAGACCAAACTACGGTTTTATGGGATGCAGATTTAAAGCAAACCAAAACCATGCGTAAAAAGGAATTTGAAGCAGATTATCGTTTTATTTCTGAGCCAGATTTACCTTTTGTTGCTATAAAAAGTGTTGTAGAAAGTATTAAAATAGATACAAGTACGTTGCCTTACGCGGTAGAAACTGTTTTAATTAAAGGCGGTGTTTTACCACAAGATGCAAAGTTTTTTACTGCAGATGCAATTCGTTCTAAAACATTTATGGCCATTAATAATGCTATTCAAGATCCGTCTTTTGTTGCAAAAACATTGGTAAATAATATTGCTGCAGATGAATATGAAAACATTCATCAAATTAGCGATTTAGTTGAAATTTTTCAATTATTTAAAGCAGATAAAATAACTTCTGTTTTAGTTCAAAACGGAATAACATCTTACTTAAAAGATGCTAATTTCGATTATAAAAAATATTTTGATGACAATACTATTTCCGAAGAAAAAATACAAGATGCAATTGCAAAAGTAGTATCAGAAAATGAAGCAATTGCAACGGATATTAAAAATGGAAACCAAGGAAAAGCAGGTATTCTTGTAGGTAAAGTAATTGCAATTATTGGTAAAGGAGCTTCCGGAAAAGTAATTAGAACAGGAATTTTAGCGCAGCTTTCTGGAAAAGAGTCTGTAAACAAGAAACAAGAAGTATTAAGCGATGCTTTAGAAACTAGTAATCAAAAACTAGATACCAATAATCAAGAAGAAGAATTACCACTAGTACCAATAATAATCAAAGAAGAATATAGAACTCATAAAATATCTGAATTAACAGAGAAATCAATTTCAGAAAAAGTAACATTATCTGGTTGGGTTTCTAGTGTTAGAGATCATGGTGAGTTAATGTTTATCGATTTAAGAGACTCTAGTACTCAAATTTTTCAAGTACGTTTAAGTAGAGAGTCGTTTCCTAATTTAGATGAATTAGTGAAATTAAAAACAGAATCTGTAATTTCTGTAACAGGTATTGTTGTTCAACGTAAAGAAGATGATTATAATGCTGGTTTAAGAACAGGTAAATTAGAGTTAGAAACATCAGAATTAGAAATATTAAACCTTTCTAAAACGTTGCCTTTTGAAATTAAAAGAGCGGCGAAAAGTAATGAGAAAGTCCGTTTCGAATACAAATTTTTAGATCATAGAAATGATGAGGTTCGAAGAGCAATTGTAAACAGACATAAAGTAATTAAATTACTACGTGATATTTTAGATGAAGAAGAGTTTCTAGAAATAGAAACCCCAATTTTAACTGCTGGAACAGACGAAGGAGCTAGAGAATTTATTGTACCTACTAGAAAACAAGCAGGTTTGTTTTATACATTACCACAAGCGCCACAGCAGTTTAAACAAATGTTAATGGTTGGTGGTTTCGAAAAATATTTTCAAATAGCACGTTGTTTTAGAGATGAAGATTCTCGTGGAGACAGACAACCAGAATTTACACAATTAGATATTGAAATGGCATACGCAAGTATGCAGCAAATTATAGATTTAAACACGAAAATGTTTAATGAAGTTGTGCGTAAAATCTATGGTAAAAAATGGATTTTACATCCGTTTGAAGTAATTACCTACAAAAACGCAATGGATAAATACGGTTGTGATAGACCAGATTTACGTTATGGTTTGCAAATGCAAGACATTACAGAGATTGTAAAAGACACCACATTCCAAGTTTTTAGTAAACCAATTGAAGGCGGTGGTATTGTAAAATGTATTAAGGTTTCTGCTGAAGAGCAAGGAAACAAACGTATGTCTAAAGGGCAAATAGAAAACTTAACAGCCATTGCACAACAAAATGGTTTAGGTGGTTTAGCATATATTATTGTAAATGAAAATGATTTACAATCGCCAATAATTAAGTTTTTAGGTGAAGATATTGCAGCTAATATTATAAAAGCTACAGAAGCAAAAATAGGAGATATTGTATTCTTTTCTGCAGCAGATTATGCAACTGCAAACAAAGCGTTAGATGCCGTTCGTCAAGAAATGGGACGCATTTTAAAGTTGATAAATCCAAAAGAATTAAGACCAGCTTGGGTAGTAGATTTTCCAATGTTTGAAAAAACAGACGAAGGAAGATGGACGTTTACACACAATCCTTTTTCGATGCCAGCAATTTATGATTTAGAAAAGCATATGAATGGAGAAGGAGAGGAAATAGGTACAATTATTGCGCAACAATACGATTTAATCTTAAACGGTTATGAAATTGGTGGAGGTTCTGTTCGTGCACACAAAGCAGAAATTTTAGAAGCAACCTATAAAAATATGGGTTACGATAAAGAAGGAATGTTAAAAAGTGTTGGGACGATGTACAAAGCTTTCCAATACGGAGCGCCACCTCACGGAGGAATTGCTTGGGGTGTAGACAGATTAATGATGATTTTAGAAAAGAAAGCATCTATTAGAGAAGTAATGGCTTTCCCTAAAACAGGTTCGTCTGAAGATTTATTATTTAACGCACCTTCTATTTTGAGTGATAAAAAGGTTGAGGAAATGAATGTGAAAATTATGAGGAAATAGTTTAATTGATCTACAGATTTTTAAAAACCTGTAGGTTTAAATTTTATAAAAAAATAATTAAGAAGAAAGGTTGCCTATTTTAAAAATCTATCTTACTTTTGTTTCACAATGAAAAACAATACAATAAATACAGGTTGGTGGAACTCTCTTATATCATAAGTGAGAAGAAACCTATATGTATATAATATATTTAAAAAGGCTTATCTCACGATAAGCCTTTTTTTTATGATGATTTTTAAATCATTCAAAGTAAAAAAATAAAGAGAAATGTTCCCTCGAGCGCAGTCGAGAGGTTCGCGAAAAGTCTCGACTGCGCTCGACCAGACAAAAAGTAAAATGAAAAAATTACAATTTAAGACAATTCATAAAACAAAAATGGCAGATACAGTTACTCCAGTAGGGCTGTACTTACGTTTTAGAGATAAATTTGCTAACACGCTTTTGTTAGAAGGTTCAGATTATCACAGTAAAGAAGAAAGTTTTTCTTTTATTGCTGTAGAGCCTATTGTAACTATGAAAGTAGACGATTATCAGTTTACGGTTTCTCACAAAGGAACACAAATTGATGAGCAACCTATCAATAAAAACTTCTATGAATTATATGATAATTTCAAGAATACTTTAGAATTAGATTGTCCTGCCGAGTTAAAATCATTCAATGGTTTGTACGGTTATACAACATTCGATTCTGTTCAGTATTTCGAGAATATAAAATTCACAAACAAGAAAGCACCTTCTGCAATACCAGAAATGCAATACAGTTTTTATCGTTTTGTTATTGTTATCAATCATTTTAATGATGAAATGACACTGATAGAAAACATAGAAGAAGGAACTGAATCTCGCATACATGAAGTAGAAACTATTATAGATGCACAATCTTTTAATACACAAAAGTTCGAAATTGTAGGCGAAGAAACTTCAAATGTTACTGGCGAAGAATTTAAAGAATATGTAAGAAAAGCAAAATCGCATTGTAAAAGAGGAGACGTTTTTCAATTGGTGTTATCACGTCAATTTCAACAAAAATTTAAAGGAGACGAATTCAATGTGTATAGAGCATTACGTTCTATCAATCCGTCGCCATATTTGTTTTATTTCGATTACGGATCTTTCAAATTAATGGGCTCTTCACCAGAAGCGCAAATTAAAATATCCGCAGGTAAAGCAACTATTAATCCAATTGCAGGTACGTTTAGAAGAACTGGTGATATGGCAGAAGATATTAAATTGGGTAAAAAATTATCCGAAGATAAAAAGGAAACTGCAGAACACGTAATGTTGGTAGATTTAGCACGTAACGATTTAAGCAAACATGCAGATAAAGTTACCGTTGAGGTATTTAAAGAAGTACAATACTTTAGCCACGTAATTCATTTGGTTTCTACCGTTAGAGGCAAAATTAAAGGAAATCCGATTGAGATTGTTGGAGACACTTTTCCTGCAGGAACGCTAAGTGGCGCACCAAAATACAAGGCAATGGAGTTGATTAACAAATACGAAAATCAAACACGTGGTTTTTACGGTGGTGCAGTCGGAATTATCGGTTTAGACGGATCCGTAAATTTAGCAATTGCCATTCGTTCGTTTGTTAGTAAAAACAACGTTTTGTATTCGCAAGCCGGTGCCGGAATCGTAATTCATTCCGACGAAGCAAAAGAATTACAAGAAGTAAATAATAAGTTAGCAGCGTTAAAGAAAGCGTTGATTTTAGCAGAGAATATTTAGGGCGTTCGAGCGGGCTTTCCACTATATCTTTTTATTTTAAAAAGAAAATAAAAAGGATGCCGTTTCAATCCTTAACGCAAAAAAAAACATTAAAAGATTGAAAATTTAAAGATTCAACAATTTTTAAATTATTTAATCATTCAATTTTTGAATAACAATGAAAATATTAATTTTAGATAATTACGATTCTTTTACCTACAATTTGGTTCACATGGTAGAAAAAATTACAGGAAATTTCCCTGCAGTTTTTAGAAACGATGAAATCAGTATTGCAGACGTAGGAAACTACGACATGATTATGTTATCTCCAGGACCAGGTGTTCCAGATGAAGCAGGAATCTTAAAAGACGTAATAAAAACCTACGCAGGTGTAAAACCAATATTTGGAGTTTGCTTAGGTTTACAAGCAATTACAGAAGTTTTTGGAGGAACAATTATCAATTTAGAAGATGTTTTTCACGGCGTTGCAACAGAAATGAGGGTAACAGACAAAAACGCGACTATTTTTAAAGATGTTCCAGAAACATTTATGGCGGCACGTTACCATTCTTGGGCAGCAACAGATGACGGTTTTCCAGAAGAAATACAAGTAACGGCAAGAGATGAAGATGGATTAATTCAAGCAATTGAGCATAAAATATTTCCTATTTCTGCGGTTCAGTTTCATCCAGAATCTATTTTAACAGATGTTGGTGAGCAATTGGTAACTAACTTTATCAACGCAAATTCATAATGAAAGCAATTTTAAACAGACTTTATAACCACGAAAGATTGTCTAAATCTGAAGCAAAACAAATCTTAAAAGATATTGCTGCAGAGAATTACAATGATGCCCATTTAGCGTCGTTTATGACTGTTTTTATGATGCGTCCTATTACGGCAGACGAACTTGCAGGTTTTAGAGATGCATTAATGGAATTGGCTATAAAAGTAGATTTATCAGATTATAACACAATCGATATTGTAGGAACTGGTGGCGATGGAAAAGATACGTTTAACATATCAACCTTAACCTCTTTTATCGTTGCAGGAACCGGACAAAAAGTAGCAAAACATGGTAATTACTCAGTGTCTTCTCAATCTGGTTCTTCAGATATGCTAGAAAGTTTTGGGTACAATTTTACCAATGATGAAGCTATTTTAAGAGAACATTTAGAAAAGGCAAATATTTGTTTTTTACATGCGCCTAAATTTCATCCGGCAATGAAAGCTGTAAGTGCAACAAGAAAGGCGTTGGCATTAAAAACGTTTTTTAATATGCTAGGACCTTTGGTAAACCCTAGTTCGCCTAAAAACCATATGTTAGGTACTTTTAATTTGGAAGTTGCACGTTTGTACAATTACATTTTACAGGAAGAAGACATTAATTACGGAATTATTCATGCCTTAGATGGTTATGATGAAATTTCGTTAACAAGCGGATTTAAATTCTTTACGAAGAGAGGAGAACAAATTATAAATCCAGAAGATTTAGGACAAAAAAGGATTCAGCAATCAGAAATATTTGGAGGAAATTCAGTTGCTGATGCAGCTAAGATTTTTAAATCTATTATTGGTGGAAACGGAACAGAGGCACAAAACAATGTGGTGTTAACAAATGCTGCTTTTGCATTAACTATTGTTGATGATACAAAACCTTTTGACACGGCATTTAATGAAGCTAAAGACTCACTTTTTGGGTTAAAAGCAAAACAAACATTAGAAAAATTAGTAAGTATTTAAGATGGCAAAAAAGAAAAAGAATTTAATTTCAATTATTCCTGCATTTCTATTAATGGGAGCAGCGGTAGGTATTCAAACTACAGATATATTAAGGGATACTGCTATCGGTTTAATTGTAGGAATTATCGTTTACTTTTTTTTGACACGAAGAAATAAAAATATTAATAAAACAAAGTCTTAATAATGACAATTTTAGATAAAATAATAGCATTTAAAAAGAAGGAAATTGCTAAGATAAAAGCAGAAGTTCCAATTAAAAAATTAGTTGAAAGTCCAAATTTTGGAAGAGAAGTTTTTTCACTTAAAAAATCTTTATTAGAAGTTGGTTCTACAGGTATTATTGCAGAGTTTAAGCGTCAATCGCCTTCTAAAGGTATTATTAACGATAAAGCAACTATTGCAGATGTTACTAACGGATATTTAGATGCAAACGTTGCTGCACAGTCAATTTTAACAGATACTTCTTTTTTTGGAGGTACTATGGCAGATTTAATGGAGGCGAGAATTATTAATCAACAAAAACCAATTTTAAGAAAAGATTTTATTGTTGATGGTTTTCAAATTGTAGAAGCAAAAGCAATAGGAGCAGATGTAATTTTATTAATTGCTTCTTGTTTAACGGCAGCGGAATTAAAGAACTACGGAAACTTAGCAGCAGATTTAGGTTTAGAGGTTTTGTATGAGATACATACACAGCAAGATTTAGATAAAATAAATAATTTAGACAATAAAATTATAGGTATAAATAATAGAAATTTAAACACTTTTGAAGTTGATTTAGAAAACTCTATTAAGTTATCTAGTCAAATACCAGATACTTGTGTTAAGGTTTCTGAAAGTGGAATTTCTGATCCAAAAATTATTACAGGATTAAAAGAATTTGGCTTTCAAGGTTTTTTAATTGGAGAAAATTTCATGAAAACAGAGAACCCAGGAGAAGCTTGTCAAGAATTTATTAGTCAAATTAGATAAGTATGAAACTGAAAGTCTGCGGAATGAAATATGTAGAAAATATCCAAGAAGTTGCAGCATTGCAACCAGATTATTTGGGGTTTATTTTTTATGAGAAATCAAAAAGGAATTTTGAAGGAATTATTCCAGAACTTTCGAAATCTATTAAAAAAACAGGTGTTTTTGTAAATGAATATCCAGAGATTTTAATCTCTTTGGTTGAAGAATATAGCTTAGATGCTATTCAATTACATGGCGATGAATCTGTTGATTATGTAAAGGATTTAAAAAATCAGTTAGCAGAAAGAAGAGCCTTATTTATTGAAGAAAATAAGCAAATAAAAAAGAAGAAAAATCAACATTATATTTCTGAAAATGAAGTAGAGGTTATTAAGGTTTTTGGAATTAAAGATGAATTTAATTTTGATGTTTTATTGCCTTATTTAGAAGTTGTAGATTTCTTTTTGTTTGATACTAAAGGGAAAGAAAGAGGAGGAAATGGAACTAAGTTTGATTGGTCTGTTTTAGAAAAATATCCATTTGACAAACCTTTCTTTTTAAGCGGAGGAATAGGTTTAGAAGATTTAGAACAATTACAAATAATAAGAAAAACTAATTTACCAATTTATGCTGTAGATGTAAATAGTAAATTTGAAAGTAAACCAGGATTAAAAAATATTAATGAAGTAAAAAGCTTCAAGAATACATTATAATATGAAATCAAAATTTCACCCAGACAAGAATGGGTATTTTGGACAATTTGGAGGAGCGTTCATTCCAGAATTGTTACACCCAAACGTACAGGAATTAGCAGATAATTATATTCAAATTATCGAATCAGAAGAATTTCAGACAGAATATAAATCTTTATTAAAAGATTATGTTGGTAGACCAACACCTTTATATTTAGCAAAAAGATTATCTGAAAAATACGGAGCTACTATTTATTTAAAACGAGAAGATTTAAATCATACAGGTGCGCATAAAGTAAACAACACGGTTGGCCAGATTTTAATTGCGAAGAAATTAGGTAAAACTAAAATTATTGCAGAAACAGGAGCAGGACAACACGGTGTTGCTACAGCTACCGTTTGTGCTTTAATGGGATTAGATTGTACTGTTTTTATGGGTGAAAAAGATATTGTTCGTCAAGCACCAAATGTAGCCAGAATGAAAATGTTAGGAGCAAAGGTAGTTCCTGCTACAAGTGGTTCTAAAACATTAAAAGACGCTACAAATGAAGCAATAAGATATTGGATTCAGCATCCAGAAACATTTTATTTAATAGGTTCTGTTGTTGGTCCTGCACCACACCCAGATATGGTTGCTAGATTACAAGCTATAATTTCTGAAGAAATGAAATGGCAGTTAAAAGAAAAAACAGGAAAAGAAAATCCGGATACAATAATTGCTTGTGTTGGTGGAGGTAGTAATGCTGCAGGAGCTTTTTATCATTATTTAGATGATGAAGACGTTGAGTTAATTGCAGTAGAAGCAGCAGGATTAGGTGTAAATTCTGGTGAAAGTGCAGCTACATCTCAATTAGGGCAAGTGGGTATTATTCATGGAAGTAAAACTATTTTAATGCAAGATGAATATGGCCAAATAGTAGAGCCTTATTCTATTTCTGCAGGGTTAGATTACCCAGGAGTTGGCCCTTTACATGCTTTCTTATACGAAACTAAAAGAGCTAAGTTTATGAATGCAACAGATAAAGAAGCTTTAGCTGCTGCATATGAATTAACTAAAATAGAAGGAATTATACCTGCTTTAGAAACAGCGCACGCTTTGGCTGTTTTACCAAAAATTAAGTTTAAAAAAGACCAAGTTGTGGTTGTAAATTTATCTGGTAGAGGAGATAAAGATTTAGAAATTTATATTAAACACTTAGAGGATTAATGAATAGCAATATTTTAAATATTGAAAAAGAGTTATCTGGCTTAAGAAATGAGTTGAAAAATCATTCATTATATAAAAAACTACAAACTTTAGAAGATGTTAAGGTCTTTATGAAACTTCATGTTTTTGCTGTATGGGATTTTATGTCACTTCTAAAAGCTTTACAGATTAACTTAACCTGTGTTTCAATTCCTTGGGTTCCTGTTAAAAATGCAGAGTTAGCACGTTTTATTAATGAAATTACAATTGCTGAAGAGAGTGATTACGATGCAAATGGAGTAATTAAAAGTCATTTTGAGATGTATCTAACTGCTATGGGTGAAGTTGGAGCAAGTACAGCTCAAATTGATAGTTTTGTTAAAAGTATAAAATCTGGTATTTCTGTAGAACAATCATTAGAAAACTTAAATTTACCTATTGAGGTTATAGAGTTTCTAAATTTTACTTTTGATACCATTAAAACAAATAAAAGTCATATAATTGCTGCTGCTTTTACATTTGGTAGAGAAGATGTAATACCAGATATGTTTATTAATATAATAAAGAAAGCAACTATAGAAAATAATAAAAAGTATGATAGCTTTATGTATTATTTAAATAGACATATAGAGTTAGATGGAGATGAACACGGACCTTTATCATTAAAAATGATAGAAGAACTTTGTGGTAAAGACAATAAGAAGTGGGTAGAAGTTTTAGATACGGCAAAGAAAGCATTGCAGCTAAGAATTAATTTGTGGAACTCTATTGAGCAACAATTAATGAATAGAAATTAAAATTATTGATATGAATTCAATTCAAGAAATATTTCAGAAAAAAGATAAAAATTTATTATCTATTTATTTTACATGTGGTTACCCTAAATTAGATGATACTGCAAAAGTAATTTCTACACTAGAGAATAGTAAAGTAGATTTTATTGAGGTTGGTTTGCCTTATTCAGATCCTTTAGCAGACGGACCAACAATACAAGAAAGTAGTCAGAAAGCGTTAGAAAATGGTATTAACTTAGATATTATTTTCGATCAATTAATGACGATTAAAGAAACCAATAAAACACCTTTGGTTTTGATGGGATATTTAAACCAGATGCTAAAATATGGTGAAGAGAAATTCTGCCAAAAAGTAGTTGATTGTGGTATTGATACGGTTATTCTTCCAGATTTACCAATGGTTGAATTTGAAAATCATTATAAACTTTTATTTGATAAATATGGTATTACAAATGTATTTTTAATAACACCACATACATCCGAAGAAAGAATTAGAAAAATAGACTCATATTCTAAAGCATTTATTTATGTTGTTGCTTCGGCATCAATTACTGGAGCAAAAGGTGATATTTCTAGTAATCAAATTTCTTATTTCGAGAGAATTAAAGCAATGAATTTACAAAGTAAATTGATAATTGGCTTTGGTATTTCTGATAAAGAAACATTTACTACAGCCTGTAAGTATGCAAACGGAACAATAATTGGTTCTGCATTTATAAAGAATTTAGGTATAAATGGAGTTGATAAAATTGATGAATTTATTAAGCCTATAATATCATAAAAAAAAGCGAAACTTATTAAGTTTCGCTTTTTTTTTGATATTTAATAAATTTATAATGTTTTAATTAATATTACACCATTAGAACCTCTTACGCCATACTGAGCCGTTTCTGGGCCCTTTAATACTGTAACACTTTTTATGTCTGAAGGAATAATATCTTCTACACTAGAAACCGAAACTCCATTTACTATAAATAACGGGGCTGTAGAACCTTGAAAGCTACCAGCTCCACGAATTAATATAGAATTATCTGAAGACACTACTACACCAGCAACTCTACCTCTTAAGTATTCATATATATTTCTATACAGTACATTATTATTTCTTTTTGTTCTTTTACTTACAATAACTCCTTCTGTTGTAGATGCTACATCTGCACTTATTGCGTCTTTACTATATTTAACAATCATGTTTTGTTTACCATTATAAACAGCATCTTGCAAACCGTAAATAGAAGACAAAGCGCTAATTTTCTTAGGTGTTTTTCTTAACTTAACCTGAATGAAACCACTAATATTTGTAGTTTTCTTTTGCTTTATGTTATCTATAAAAATAAATGCGCCAGCAATAGGTTTGTTTGCAGTATCTTTTACAAAAATTCGTAAAGTATTTTTGTTTTTTTTCTGTGAAAAAGTATTGTAACTACCTAAAAGGAATGAAAATAAAAAAAGAATTCGAATTATTTTTTTCATAATAAAATTTTTTATAAATATAATATTTTTTTTGAAAATAAAGTTAAAACCTATTTCTAGAAGACTTAGTTTAACTTATTTTTATTAATTAACACTAATTAAATTGATATCAAAAACCAATACTGCACCTCCAGGAATTGATCCACGACCATTTATACCATAACCTAAATTATATGGAATTAATAGAATACCTTCTCCTCCTTCTTTAAAATAGGTTATTCCTTCTGTCCAACCAGCAATAACTTGGTTTAATCCAAAAGAAATTCCGTTAGAACCACTTTGGTCAAAAACACTTCCATCTAAAAAATAGCCTTTATATTTTACAGTAACGTTAGATGTACTTGTAGGTCTTGTACCATTACCTTCACTATTAATAACATAATATAAACCAGAATTTGTTCTAGTTGCGTCTAGATCGTTGTCTTCTATGTATTTAACAATATCTGCTTCAGTTTGAGGTATGAAATTATTTTTTTCTGAATTACAAGAAGAGAAAATAATTATTGAGAATAATAAATATAAATATGATTTCATTTTTTTGTTTTATTGAAGTTTCAGCGAATATACTTTGATTATTTTTAATATACTTTCTCTCCGTTTAAATAAGTTGCAGCAGCTTTTGTTTTAGGAATTTCACTTCCTGAAACCGTCATCATATCTTGATTTAAAATTACGAAATCTGCAAATTTACCAACTTCAATAGAACCTTTTTCTTCTTCTTCAAAATTAGAATATGCAGCCCAAATTGTCATCCCCTTTAAGGTTTCTTCTCTTGTTAATACATTATCCATTTGAAACCCATCTTTAGGATAGTTCTCTAAATCTTTTCTTATACTAGCTGCATAAAATGTTAAAAACGGATTTACTTGTTCTACAGGAAAATCTGTTCCTAAAGCAATTTTACCGTATTTATTTAACAAATCTTTAAAAGCATAAGCTCCTTTCATTCTTTTACTTCCTATTCTATCTGCAGCCCAATACATATCTGAAGTAGCGTGTGTTGGTTGTACAGATGGTAAAATATTATCAAAATGATCAAAATCTTCTTCAGAAATTATTTGTGCATGTTCAATTCTCCAACGTCTGTTTTTTGCATCTTTTAAAACATCTTTGTAAGTTTTAAGCATCCAAGTATTTGCAGAATCGCCAATTGCGTGCGTGTTCATTTGGTATTCTGAAGCTGCTATTTGTTTTGCAATTTCTCTATATCTTTCTGGGGCATATATTAGCGCACCAAAATGATTTTCTCTATCTGAGTAAGATGAGCGCATTGCAGCACCTCTAGAGCCTAAAGCACCATCGCCATAGACTTTAAAAGAACGTACATTTAATCTATCTGTTTTAATAATACCTTTTTTAATATAATAATCTATTTGGGCTTGTTTATCACCAGAAACCATAGCGTAAACTCGCATTTTTAAAATTTTATTTGTTTGTAAATCATCTATTAATTCTATCGTTTCTCTATCTAAACCAGCATCATCAACAGTTGTTAATCCGTATGAAAAAGATATTTTTTCAGCATCTAATAAACCTTTAATAGCTGCTTCTCTTGATGTTTCTGGTAATTTTATAAAATCCATTGCAGCATCAATTAAAACACCAGAGATTTCTCCGTCCTTTAACATAATTTCTCCTCCAGAAATTTTTGTGTCTTTTGTTATTCCGGCTAAATCAATTGCAGCCTGATTTACCAATAATGCATGTCCATCAACTCTACCAACAGCAACAGGAATTGTTGGAAATAAGATGTCTAGTTTCTCTTTTGTAGGAAATTCTTTTACTTCCCAATCATTTTGATCCCAACCACGACCTGTAATAAAAGTGGTGTTTTTTTCTTTTTGAAAATCTACTAATTTCTGCAATACTTCATCGTAACTTTTTGTGCCTTCTAAAGATACTTTTTGTTGCTGCAAGCCCATTCTATAAAAATGGCAATGTGCATCAATTAAACCAGGAACAATTGTTTGGTTTTTTGCATCTACAATATTTTTAGACTCATATTTACCGGTAATTTCTTCATTTTTACCAACCGCTATAAACACACCGTCTTTAACAGCGAAAGCAGCAGCTTTGTCAAAATTATTATTTACAGTATAGGTGTTCGAGTTAATAATTATTAGATCTACTTTTTCTTTATCGCAAGAAAAAATAGAGAAGATGGTAACTAAAAGTAAAAGGCTTTTTTTCATTTTTTTATTCTTTAATTTATGAGTTTATATACATAATGTATGCACAGTACATTAATAAAAATTGTAATGGAATTCTAATATAAGCAACTTTCTTAGAGCCAATTGCTGGTCTAATTTTACTGGCATCCCAAATGTGAATTGGAAGAAAAAGTATCATTAATATAAAAATACCTAAGGCTGCATTTTTTACAGTTAAAGATAGGAATAAACCAAAACCTAAAAGGAATTCAATAACTCCAAAAATATAGTTAATTGCTAGTTTTGGAAGAAATTCTGGAATAAAGTTTTTGAAAACTTTAGGTTTTATAATGTGCATAATTCCTGCAAAACAAAAAAGTATTCCGAATAGAATTCTTAAAATAAGTATTAGAACTTCCATAGAAATTATTGTTTTATTAGAGTGTTTTTATATAAATACTTGTCCATTAAATAAACAATACTTGCCATAGAAGCACTACCTAATTCTAGTTCGCGTTTGTTTACTTTGTCAAAAGTATCGCTACTTGTATGATGATAATCGAAATAACGTTGGCTATCTGGTCTGTAACCAACCAAAGTAACTCCATCTCCTTTTAACGGAGAAATATCTGCACCAGAACCACCTTTATCTAAATTATGCAGGCCATAAGGCGATAATAATTTTTTCCAGCTTTGTAAAAGTTTTGTATTTGAAGAATTTGCTTGAATAGAAAAACCTCTTGGTGTATGGCCACCAGCATCCGACTCTAAACCACCAATATGGTTTTCTTTGTTAAATTTAGCTAACTCTGCATATTTTTTTGCTCCACGAGTTCCGTTTTCTTCATTCATAAAGAAGACAATTCTAATGGTGTTTTTTGGTTTTATATTATTTTTTTTGAATAAATATGCAACTTCTAATGATTGTACAATTCCTGTACCATCATCATGTGCACCTTCACCCAAGTCCCAAGAATCTAAATGACCACCAACAACAAAAACATTTTCTGGAGTTTCTGTGCCTCTAATTTCACCAACAACATTAAAGGAAGCTGCGTCTGGTAAAGTTTTACAACTTTGTTTAAAATAGAATTTTAAATTAGGATTTTTCTCTAAATCTGTACTTAAGATATTTGCAGCATTACTACTAATTGCAGCTGCAGGTATGTGCTGTTCTTTTGGTAAATCGTTGTAAGTCATGGTTCCTGTATGAGGAAAATCATCTACAGAATTTGTCATAGAGCGAACAATTACACCTTTTGCACCAAATTGGCCACAGATTGCTGCACCTTGCACTCGTTGGTCTACACAACCACCATAAGCACTAAATGTATTTATTAATGTATTGTCAAAAGGTCTATTGAAAAACACAATTTTACCTTCCATTTTTTTACCTAAAGCTTTTGCTTCATCAAGAGATTTTACTTCTAAAACTTCTGCTAAAATACCTGTATTTGGTGTTGCAATAGAAAAGCCTAAAGCACAAATTGGCACATTTTTTTGAATTCCGTTAGTTGTGTAAGTTGCTATTTCTTTTTCTCCTCGAACCCAATGAGGCACCATAACTGGCTGTAACCAAACAGAATCTAAACCTACTTCGTTCATTATCTTTTCTCCCCAAATAACTGCTTTTGCAGCTTCTGGGGAACCAGATAATCTACCACCAATATTCTTAGTTAAGTCTCTTAACCATTCGTAAGACTTACCTTCTTTTAAAACGCTATTAAATAAAGTTTTAATGTGTGTTGAATCTATTTTTTCTTCCGAAGAAAAACCTTTAGCTATTTTTTCTTCTGTTTTTTTATTACAAGAAAGTATACACAAAGAAATAGTAGTTAGAAGTAGTAGTTTTTTCATGAATTTAGAGTTTAGTTCGCTCTAAAATTACGAAAATGAAATGAGAATTTAGATTATTTAAATTTCATTTATTTTTTTTTCAGCTTCATTATACAACAACCTATATTTTTTAAAGTTTTCTTTTGACATCGATTTTAATTCAGAAACAATTTCTTGTAATAATTCTTTAGCCTTTTCTTTCTTATTATTTCGAATATAGAAGTTCGATAATTCTAATCTTTGTTCGTAATTAGAATACCTTTTATCAATCTTTAAAAGCATATTTTCTGCTTTTTCAACGAATCCTTTTTGCTCTAATGCTAAGCCGTATAAATAAAAGGTTTCTTTAAAATCTTTTTCTAAATTTATTTTTTCTGAATATTGAATAACTTTTTCGAAATTTTGGACTTCAAAATAGCATGTAATTAGCTTATTTAAAGTGTAAGGTTCTTCTTTAAAATTACCTTCTAATGCAGCTTCATAATTAAGAATTGCATTGTTAAAATCTTTATTTTGATGATATGCATCTGCAAGATTAATTTTATTCTGAAAAGTATTAGAAAAGGTTAATTCTTGTTGTAAATTATTAATTTTCTTGGTTGGGTTTACAATATTTGTAATTTCTTCTGTAATAGAATTTACATCTTTTTTATTGATAACTTGTGTAATTAAGTACACAATACAACCTAATAAAGGAATGAAAAAGATAATAAAAAACCAATAGTAGCTGCTTCTGTTTTTGTAAGCATGGTATAGACAATAGGCTTGTAAGCCAAGAATAAAGTAGTAATAAAGCATTTGTAAATATAATTATTTTAAAAGCTACTTAATAAAGGTAATTCTTAAAAATCGAACTTATAAGTAAAGCCTCCTAAAATTTGAAAACCTTGTGTATTAAAATTAGCAAAACGTTCATAATTTGCATTTAAGACATTATTTAATCTTAAAAAAGCAGAAAACTTATCATTAAAATGATAACCACCATTTAAATTTACATCTACAAAAGATGTTAAAGTTTCTACACCACTTATACTAGAAGGAAATTCTGCATTATACAAAACATCTTTACGTTCGTCTACATAAAAAATATTTGAAGTTGCATACCATTTATTTCTTTTATATTTTGCTAAGAAAGAACCTTGTAAACTAGGTAGATTCCAATTTTCTAAAGCATTTGTAGTTGTATAATTGTCATATTGTACTTGTGTAGAAAGGGTAAGGTTTTTATTGTAAATGTATTCTATCTCAGCAAAAATAGAGGTAGATTTTACATCATCATAATAAATACCGTAAGAATTTCCATATTCATAACCTTTTAAAACTTGTCCGTTAGAAACTGTTGTTGTTCCATTAGATTTAGAGTTATTTCTTAAAAACAAAGGTTTGTCTTCTTCCTTTTTTAAGCTTCCTTTTAAATTGTAACTAATATCTCTGGTTATATTTCCTTTTAAGCCAATAAAGAAGTTTGATGTTTCTGCTGTTTGAGTAATTAGTAGTGTGGGAGAAATATACGGATTTTCCTCTGTAAATTCTTTATAAGTATTTGTTTTTAGATTACCTGTTAAACCACCATAAGTATAAACGTATTTATTAAGAATAGTAGCTTGTATAAATAAATCTGGAAATACAAATAAATTGGTAATATCGTTTTCGGTATCTAAGGAAACAAATGTTTTTAAGCCAGCTTTTAAAGAAAAGTTGTTATACTGTATTTTATATTCAGGAATAATTTTTACAGTAATTTGATTGTAATCGATTGTACTAGAGTTATTATAAGTAGTTTCGAAACTTCCTTTAAGAAACTCTAAACCGGTATCTATAGAAAGGTCATTAAAATTACTATTTAGAAAGTCTAATGGTAAATTTAATTTTGCATTAAACTTAGCTAGTATTTCTGTACTTTTAAAATTATCTGTAAAATAAGAAGCAAAAACTTTACCATAGTCAATGTAAGAATCATGAAATTTAAAATCTCCTGTTAGCTTTAAATAACTATAATTTTGAGCTTCATCAATTGAGTTTATAACAGCGTCTGTAAACACTTTGTCTTGCGGTAAGCCATACCAATTATAATTGTTTCTTTCAGCGTCTAAACTTACCTTCCAATCAAAATACCTTTCTTCGTGTTTAAAAAAAGCAGCAGTACTAAAGTTTAAAAAATTACTATTTAAAGCAGAACTTCTAACATTTTCTTCGGAAGCACTATATTTTGCATGTATGCCATATTCATAGTCGAAACGAGTATTCTTATAAATAAATAACTCTGCATAAGGACTTGCATAATTACCAAAACCAGCAGCTAAATAATTATTATATATTCTTTCTTTTACACCAACATTAATTCCTTTTACAACACCGCTTTTAGGAACAAATGTAGAAGCAACAGGAGCAGAGAAAATGGTGTAGTTAAGTTTTTTCTTGTCGCTTTTTTTTAGCAATTTAATAATAGGATCGTTTTTTATCTTTTTTGCGTCTGCAATTTTAGGGTTGTATTTTGTAATTACATTTACAACCTCTGTTTCTACAATAGTATCTTTCTTTTTTTCTTGCGCATTAGCAACAAAAGAAAGTGCACCAATTAAAATAACATAAATAAGAAAGCCTCTTTTCATTAGTTCTTTTTTTCTGGAGTTACTGAATTGTTTGTTTTGGCTTCGTTTTCTTTAATAGCATCAAGCTCTAATTGTGCATCTTTTATAATATCATCAAACTGTTTAAAGTTTTTAATTACATTTTCTAATACAAAAGTAGCTTGATATATATCTTTTAAACCGTAATAATTTTTACCCATTACCACATAACTCTTTACCGCCCAATATTTATAAGTAGCATATTTTGCAATTAATTTCTGAACAATTTTGTTAGATTCTTCATACTTTTTTTGCTGGCTTTTAAAATAAGCGTTGTAATATAAAGCTTCTGCTTTTAACTCTCCGTTTGCTGTTTTTTCTATCTGAGTATAATATTGTTCGGCAGTTACAAAATCTTCATTTTTAATAGAAGCTCTCGCAATAATTGTATTTGCATCACTTTCTAATGTAGTCTCTATTTTGTCTCTCTGTAATAACTTTTTAGCATATTCTATAGCCAAATCATACGCTTCGGTTTCATAATAACCTTTCATTAGATTACTCTGTGCAAATAAGGTATTCTCTAAAATATAAGCCTCTTGCTCTAATTTATCTAAAAGAGGAAGTGCACTTGTAAAATCATTTTTATTTAAATAAATCTGGGCTAATTTATTAAGAGAATCTTCTGTATAATCAGAATTTTTTTCATCAATAATAAATTGATAATACGTAATAGCTTTTTTATATTCTTTTACTTTAAAAAAGATATCTGCCAAGTAATAATAAGCTTTCATTTTATGATTTCCGTTAGGAAAATCTATAGTATATTTTTGAAGGCTTCCTATAATATCTTCACCAACTCTAGACTCTAAATATTTTTTTTCGGCAACAGCAAAAGTAGTATTGTCTAATTCAGAATTTGTAAAGTTTATAAATTTTAAGGTAGAAATCCAATTTACATAATCTTCTAAATTTCCTTCTTCAATATATACATTCCTAGCATTTGCAACGGCTTCTATAGCATCTGGAGAATTAGGGAATTTTGCAGCAACATCTTTATATTTTATTATAGATTGTGCGTTTTGATTGTCATTAAAATAAAGCAAACCTTGTCTTAATAAAGCCCTAGATAAAAAGATACTTTTAGGATGTTTTTCTAACAATCTATCATATGCCAAATGTGCGTTTTTATGATCTTTTAGCTTAGAATATGTATTACCAATTTGGTACAAAGCATCATCTTTTAAATTAGAAACTTGGTAATCATTTATCACTTTTTTTAATGAAGCAATTTTGTTTTTATTTTCATCAATAAAACCATAACTCATTCCTATTTGATAGGCTGCGTAATCTGCACCTAAACCAAAATTGTCTGTAACTTTTTTATATGTAGAAATTGCTTTCTTATAATTAGTTGTGGCGAAGTAGCTATCTCCTAAACGAATTAAGGCATCATATTTTAAGGCATCTGAAATTGTATCTTTTTTTAAGAAATCTTTAAATGAAATTGCTGCATTTTCATATTCTTTTAACTTAAAATAACTATAACCAATATTGTAGTCTACTAATTCGAAATCGTCTATTTTTTCAGATTTTAAAAACTTATTTAAGACAATAAACTTTGTTAAAGCATCTTTATATTTTCCTAACCTGTAAATTGTTTCAGCTTCCCAGTATTGCGCTCTTTGGTTTATTTCTGTATTTATAGATTTTTTTCCTTCAACAAAATAAGAAAGTGCTTCTGTATATTTATTTTCATTAAATAATTGAATACCTCTGTAAAGAGAAACTTCTAAAGTTAACGCTATGTTTTCTTTAGATTTTTTTTCTGATAAGAATGTTAAAGCACCTGTATAATCTTGCTGATTTAAAAAAGATGAAACCACCAATTCATTTATTTCTTTGTACGCTCTAGATTTAGGATAAGTCTTTAGGTAATTCTGTAAAACTTCAGAAACTGGCTCAAAAGGATTTCCTTCTTCATAACTTAATTTTGCGTAATTTAAAGCTGCATCTTCTTTAATATTTCTATCAAAAGCCATTTTAGAAGCAGACTTAAAAGCATTTAATGCTTCAGCTTTTTTATCTAAATTCATATAACACTCCCCTAAATGATAATAGGCATTTTGGGCAACTGTGTTTTTTTCGTCTATAATTTTATTAAAGTTATTTACAGCATTTTCAAAATCGTTTTGTTTGTAATATGCATAACCTAGTTGGTAAAAATCTGTATTAAACCATTTTCCTTTGGTACCTTTATATCCTTTTAAGTAAGGAATAGCTTCTGCATATTTTTTAAGGTTAAAATAACTTTCGCCAATAATTTTAGAAACATCAGATTTAAATTTTCTATCCATTGTTGGCAATAACTTTAAACCAACATCTATACAACGCTTAAATTTACCTGCTTTAAAACTAATATCTAATAAATAGTAAGAAATTTCTGCTCTATAAGAATCATTATCTGCAATTTCTTTTAAAGTAGATTCTGCAATACCATAATCTTCTAATTTATAAGAAATAAAACCATAATAATATCTAGAGTCATTTCCATATTTAGCATCGTTTATTAAAGGTAAAAAACGTGGTTTTGCTAAAGTGTAGTTATTGGTTACTAGAAAACAGTATCCCATTTTAAAATTTAACTCTTTCTTATTTTCATTAGAAAGGTCATCAATATTTACTTTTTTAAACCATTTTAAAGCATAAGAAGCTCTTTTGTTAGCAAAATAATAATTTGCTACATTGTAAAAAGCAGCATTTTTTTTACTACTATTTGGGTTCTCTTCAACAAAATTTAGTACTTTTTTATCGGCATCTGGCTGGTTTAATTTTATGGCACACATGGCTTCATAGTAACCTGCATTTGCTTTTAGATTAGAACCAATAGAAGCATCTTCATTAACTTTATTAAAAGTTTTTTGAGCAGCAGCATATGCTTTTGTGTTGTATAGTTTTAAAGCATTGTTATATGCAGTTAAACTTGTTGCATCTGCAATTGTCTGTTGCGAAAAAGAATTGTTTGCAACAAAGAAGATACATAAAGAAAGAATCAGTTTTTTTAAAAAACGATATTTCATAGAGTTAATTTTATTCTCAAAATGGATAACGAACAATTTCTTAATTTGTTTGATAGATGAACAAAAAAATATCACAATTTTAGTCAAAAATAAGAATTGTTGTCATTTCATAGTAAAAAATCATCAGAAACTTTTAAGTTTGTAGAAACTACTTAATATTATGAGCAATCTTGTTTTACAGTTAGAAAATGCAGAAATTTATCAAAGAGATAATTTGGTGCTTTCTAAAGTGAATTTAACCATTAATAAAGGAGATTTCTACTATTTAATAGGGAAAACAGGAAGTGGAAAAAGTAGTTTAATGAAGACTTTATATGGCGATTTACGTTTGCAAAAAGGTACAGGAAGTATTGTTAATTTTGATTTAAAAGAATTAAAAGAAAAAGAAATTCCGTTTTTAAGAAGAAAAATAGGAATTGTTTTTCAAGATTTTAAGTTATTAAACGATAGAAACGTTTTCGACAACTTAAAATTTGTATTAAAAGCAACTGGTTGGAAAGACCAAGAGCTTATGAAAAATAAGATTCATGAAGTTTTAGATAAAGTAGGTTTAAAGGCTGAATTTGATAAAAAACCATTTGAACTTTCTGGAGGAGAACAACAAAGAGTTGCTATTGCAAGAGCTCTTTTAAATGACCCAGAATTAATTTTAGCAGATGAGCCAACAGGTAATTTAGATCCAAAAACATCTATGGAAGTGATGGAACTTTTAAATGATATTCATAAAAGTGGAAAAACCATTTTAATGGCTACACACGATTATCAATTAATAGTAAAATTTAAGCAAAAGACCTTAAAATGTGAAGGTGGTGAGTTGTTTGAAGTTGCACAACAAGCTACAGTTTAAAAAGAATAGCAATTATTTTCTTTGCGTTTTCTGTAGTGTTAAAATTAAATAATTTTTTTTGACGTGCTTCTATTTGTAAATCAGTATAATTTGTTGCAAATAACTTTTCTGTTATTCTTAAAACTTCATTTTTTGTATTGGCCAACTCGCATAAGTGTTCTAAACCAGTATCTTCTATCATTTTAGTATTTGCAATAATGTGTTTTCCTTGATAGAGCGCATTTAATAATTTTAATTTTATGCCCGTTTTCTGATAAGTGAAAAGTGTATTTATATGTGCATCGTTCAATAATTCTTCTAACTCTCTTTGAGTAGGAATGTCATTGAAATAAATATTTTCATATTTATTTACAGAAGCTAAAATTAATTTGTTCTTACAACTACTAGCTATTACAAACTTAAAAGAAGATTCTTTATAAACATCTATTAAAAACAATGCAACTCTAACATTATCTGCAACTCTTAAATCGCCATGATATAGAATAAATGTTCCTTTTTTGTAATTATTTTCTATTTTTTTTGTTTGATGAAAAACCGGAATATAAGACGCTTTTTTACCATAAATTTTAGAGAAATAGTTTTGTTCAAATGGTGAAATTGTAAAAATACCGGTCGTTTTTTTTAAAATATCCTCAAACCTTTTTAGTTTGAGAGCCTCAATATAAAAGAACGTCTTTTTAAATAAATTAGGTTCACTTTTAGACAATCCTAAAAAGTAATCATGTTCTATATTGTGTGTTCTTACGTATGTGTTTGTAAAATTGAATTTAGTAAGCGGATATGCAGTATGTAAACCTTCAAAAATTATTGGTAACTCTAAGTTTTTAAGGTTATTAATTAACTTATTACAACTTCTGCTTTTAACTCTAAAAGGTAAAATAGAAAACAAAGATAAGAAGCTATTTTTTCTTTTGTAGTAATAAACTTTTTTACAATATTTTTCTAAATTTGGTTGTTTCTCCTTTTTATCAAAAATATAAGTGTGTAAATAAATAGCAACACCTAACTTATGTAATTCTTTTATTTTATAGAAAACATCTATAATACCACCATAATTTGGAGGATAAGGAATATCGAAAGAAACAAGATGTATGCTTTTTTTCATAAAAGACAAATGTAAAATTTAAAAAATGAATACATTTAGACTTTCTAAAAGAATTATGAATATCAATAGAACAGAGATTGCAGATTTAATATATAATAAGATTATAGAAAATAGAAGCGCCATAAAAACTCAATTTTTAAAGACAAATGAGACTGTTGGTTATTTTTTTATGGATGATTTATTACCTACTGAATTAGCTCTTGAAATTCATGCGAAATTTCCTACGACAGAAGAAGCTGTAAAAAGAAAAAATATAAGAGAGTTTAAGTTTACTGCTTTTCAAATGAATAATTACAATAGTCTTTTAGAGGAAGTAATTTATGCTTTTCAAGATGAAAGAATAATTCAATTAATTTCAGAAATTTGTAATTTAGAAGCAGTTTATGGAGATGAAAATTTATACGCTGGTGGTTTATCTTTAATGGGAAAAGATAATTTTCTGAATCCGCATTTAGATAACTCTCACGATAAAGACAGAAAAAGATGGCGTGTTTTAAATTTATTATATTACGTTACACCTAATTGGACACTCGAAAATGGTGGTAATTTAGAAATTTGGCCAGAAGGTTTAAAAAAGAAGCAAACTACTATAGAAAGTAAGTTTAATAGGTTGGTTGTTATGACAACGCATCAAAAATCTTGGCACTCTGTAAGTAAGGTTTTAAAGGATGATGTAAGGTGTTGTGTCTCTAATTATTATTTTTCTGATACACCTTTTCTAAACTCAGATACATTTCATATTACAACCTTTAGAGGAAGATCTTCAGAAAAAATAAAAGATATTTTCTTAAGAATAGATAATGGTTTGCGATCTAATATGCGCAGATTATTTAAAAAAGGAGTTAGAGAAAACCCACATCAATATAAAAAATAATTATTTTAAATTATTAAAGATAGTAAGTAACTTATCTTCTTGTTTTTCCCAGATCAACTCTTTTTTTGCCAGTTTTAATTCTTTGGTAAAATCTTTGTTTAAAATTTGATTAATTTGAAAAGCTATTTTTTTTGGGGTTCTATCAACAACTATTTCACCAACATTATACTTATTTATAATCTTACTCATTTCTGGTAAATCAGATACTAAAACAGGAACTTCTGCCTGTATATAATCAAAGATTTTATTGGGCAATGCAAATCGATAATTTAACCCTAAATCTTCTTCTAAACTTATTCCTAAATCTGCAAGCGGAGTTAATTTATATAATTCATTAGGTGCCATTTTACCTAAGAAAACAACGTTTTTACTTTGTTGGTCTAAAGTATTTTGTTTTTTTAAATGCTTATAAATATCACCATCACCAATAATAACTAAAATATGATTCTCTAAGAATTTCATAGCAGCTATTATTAACTCTAAACCACGCCCAATATTAATAGCACCTTGATATAATATTACTTTTTTTGTTGTTTTTTCAAAAGGAAAACTTCCTAATTCGATTTCTTTTTTAGTAGGAAGATTCATTATTGTTTTAAAAGAACTATTGTATTCCTCTTTATAAAATTGTGCAATACTATTGCAAACAGTGTAGTTGTTTTTTAATTTTGGTAACATCCACTTTTCTAGAGCAAGCCACACTTTTTTTACCTTTGGTCTGTTTACTAGTTCTGGTATTTCGGGAAAAAGCTCATGGCTATCAAAAACAATTTTTTTGTTTAGAATTTTACCTACCAAGTAATTAGGTAATAACGTATCTAAATCATTAGATAATAAGATATCTTTTTTTGTAAACAATAAATATAAAAAAAGGCGGAAGTTATATTCTGCAAAGAAAAGAAAGCCACTATTAAAAAATAAATTAAATCTTTTAGTCTTATAATTGCGGTTTAATTTCTTACTATTATTAAGTTTCCTCCCAATAAGTAGAACGTTAAAATTATTATTTGTTAATGTGTTACATACTTTAGCGACTCTTTGGTCTGTAGATAAATCGTTTGTAACGGTAACAATAACTCTTTTCAAATTAAATATTTTTTGTGCAATATAAAAACATTAATTTTAATTAATGATACTAAACTTATTTCCGCATAAAAAACATTCGTATAATTTGATTATTAAGAAAGACATCCTTTTAGTCTGTTTAATTTATTATATTCGCAGTATATTAATTAGAATTGTGTAAAAAGTATAAAGTCTTTCGCTTTTTTTTATTTATAAAATAAAATAGATTTAAATTTTTGTAAATCAGATTTAATGCTTTAATTCAAAATAGATAAAACATATGAGTAAATGTCCCTCATGTAAATCTGGTCATAAAAAAAGAATAGCTAGAGGTTCTTTTTTAAAAGTTCTTTTTAACGCCAAGATTTACAAATGCAATGAATGTAAAGTTAAGTATCTAAAAATTCCTTTTTTACCAACATCTATAATTATTAAAAAAGGGAATAACAATAAGTAAATAAAAAACATATTTTAAAAAATAAAAACCTCTAACTATTAATAGTTAGAGGTTTTTTAATAATAAGTAGACGCTGTTATTTTAATTATACTATTTAACTAACCCAAAAGCTTCAAGCAATTAAGAAAACAATTTTATTTAGTAGTTAATTAGAGTTTAAAATGTCTGGTTATAATAAATTAACGTACAATAATATTAAAAATAATAACCTCTTTATAGTTCTATTAAAAGGAATGCAATAAGAGGGAATTATGTTAAAATAAAATTAGTAAAAAATTGAATTATTAACGGTCTACCGTTTACACAAATAATCTTTTTAGTTTTTTAGATTTTTTAATCTACTTCAGGTCTATTATAAGAGATAATTTAAAATTTCTCTTTGCTAATAGGGCAATTTGCATATTCTATAATACATCATGCACGTTTTTTGTTATTGCTTTATTATGTTTAAAAGTAATTTTATTACTCGATAAAAGGCTTAAGAATTATAAACTGTGTTAAGCCATTTTTTTTTAACTTAAAACAAGAAGGTTTGTATTATTTAGGATTAGACATTGGGAGTTCTTCTATAAAAGCTGCTTTAGTAGAAGTAGAAACAGGAAAAAGTTTAGGAGTTGTACAAGAACCTAAAGAAGAAATGGGCATGTTTGCTCAGAAAAATGGTTGGGCAGAACAAAAACCAAACGATTGGTGGCTACATATTTGCAATGCAATTACGAAGCTAAAAAAAGAATACAATATAAGTAGAACACAAATTAAAGGTATTGGTATTTCGTATCAAATGCACGGTTTGGTGTTGGTAGATAAAAAAGGGAATCCACTTCGTAAAAGTATTATTTGGTGCGATAGTAGAGCCGTAGCAATAGGAAATACTGCATTTAATGAGATTGGCGAAGAAAAGTGTGCTTCTCATTTATTAAACTCTCCAGCAAATTTTACAGCATCAAAATTAAAATGGGTACAAGAAAATGAACCAGACATCTACAGTAAGATTCATAAATTTATGTTACCAGGAGATTATGTTGCCTTTAAATTTTCGAATAAAATAAATACAACTATTTCTGGCTTATCAGAAGGTATTTTTTGGGACTTCAAAGAAAACTCTATAGCAGATTTTCTTTTAACACATTACGGTATAAATAAAGATTTAGTGCCAGATATTGTAGACACCTTTGGTATTCAATCTTTAGTAGATGAAAAAGGAGAAGAAGAAACAGGAATAGCTGCTGGAACTCCAATTTTTTATAGAGCAGGAGACCAACCAAATAATGCACTTTCATTAAATGTATTTAATCCAGGCGAAGTTGCCGCAACAGGTGGTACATCTGGTGTTGTGTATGCAGTTACAGAAAGCTTGTCAGGAAAAGAAAGCACACGTGTAAATAATTTTGCACACGTAAATTATACAAAATCAAATTCAATAATAGGTAAACTGCTAAACATCAACGGAGCCGGAATTCAGTATCGTTGGTTGTTAAATAATTTGGCAGTAGACTCTTATGAAGAAATGAATATTTTAGCCTCAGAAATACCTGTAGGATCAGACGGAGTTTGTTTAATTCCTTTTGGTAACGGAGCAGAACGCATGCTAAATAACAAAGAAATTGGAACACGAATTGTTAACATGAACCTAAACAACCATCACAAAGGGCACATGTGTAGAGCTGCTTTAGAGGGTATCGCATTCTCATTTGTGTACGGTATGGAAATCATGAAATCAGACGGAATTAAACCTAGCGTTATTAGAGCAGGAAACGATAATCTATTCCGTTCAGAAATATTTGCAAATACGGTAGCAACTTTAATAGAGCAAGAAATCGAAATTTACAATACAACCGGTGCTATTGGTGCCGCAAGAGCAGCAAATTTACACAAAGGCGATTTTGAAGCTTTCGGAAAAGTAATAATGGACAATGATCATGTTATGACATTTATGCCCTTTAAAGACAAAAAACCATACTTAGAAGCCTATGCAAATTGGAAAAAAGAATTAGAACTCGTTTTAAAAAATCAATAAAAAAATAAATTTTTGGGCGTTACCTAAAAAGGTCGGGCTTTACGCACTCGCTTTTTTTACTTAAAAAAGTAAAAAAGAGCTCAAACAGATGCTTCAATCCCTAACGCAATATTATAGAATACAATAAAAGAATTACACTAATAAACAATTATTATAATGGCAAATAAAGAATATTTTAAAGGAATCAACAAAATTCAATTCGAAGGTAAAGAGTCAGACAATCCAATGGCTTTTAAATACTACAATCCAGAACAAGTAGTTGCAGGTAAAAAAATGAAAGAATGGTTTAAGTTCTCAATCGCTTATTGGCATACATTCTGTGGTCAAGGTGGAGATCCTTTTGGTCCTGGAACTCAGAGTTTCGAATGGGATAAAGATTCAGACCCAATTCAAGCAGCAAAAGATAAAGCAGATGCAGCTTTTGAATTTATTAACAAAATGGGCTTCGATTATTTCTGTTTTCACGATTTTGATTTAGTGCAAGAAGGAGCAACTTTCGAAGAATCTGAACAAAGATTAGCAACAATTACAGATTATATAAAAATTAAGCAAGAAGAAAGTGGTGTAAAATTATTATGGGGAACAGCAAACTGTTTTTCTAACCCACGTTACATGAATGGTGCTTCTACAAACCCAGACTTTAATGTGTTAGCTAGAGCTGGTGCACAAGTAAAATTGGCTATTGACGCTACTATTAAATTAGGAGGAGAAAATTTTGTTTTTTGGGGAGGTCGAGAAGGTTACATGTCTTTATTAAACACAGATATGGGTCGTGAGTTAGATCACATGGCACAATTCTTAACAATGGCAAGAGATTACGCAAGAGCGCAAGGTTTTAAAGGAACATTCTTTATAGAGCCTAAGCCAATGGAGCCAATGAAACATCAATATGACTTTGATTCTGCAACTGCAATCGGATTCTTAAAAGAATACGGTTTAGACAAAGATTTTAAAATGAATATTGAAGTAAATCATGCAACTTTAGCACAACATACAATGCAACACGAAATGGCTGTTGCTGCCAAAGCAGGAATGTTAGGAAGTATCGATGCAAACAGAGGAGATTACCAAAACGGTTGGGATACAGATCAGTTTCCTAACAATATACAAGAAACAACAGAAGCAATGTTAGTATTCATTGAAGCTGGAGGTTTACAAGGTGGTGGAGTTAATTTTGATGCAAAAATCAGAAGAAATTCAACAGATATGGAAGATGTTTTTCATGCACATATTGGTGGAGCAGATACATTTGCTAGAGCATTATTAACTGCAGATAAAATTATGACTTCTTCTGCTTATAACTCTTTAAGAGAAAAAAGATACAGCTCTTTTGATGCAGGAAAAGGAAAAGATTTTGAAGGAGGTAAATTAGATCTTAAGGATTTATACAACATTGCTCAAGAAAATGGGGAATTAAAATTACAAAGTGGTAAACAAGAGTTGTTTGAGAATATTATCAATCAACATATATAAATACAAAGAAACCTTTCAGATTTTAAATTTGAAAGGTTTTTTAATAAAACTCAGTTTTAAAAACACTTAAAAAAAACTAACTTCTAGAAAATCATGGGAAAACCAACAAATTCAGGATATCTTATTAAATTAACATTAGTAGCTACTTTAGGTGGTTTACTATTTGGGTATGATACCGGTGTAATTTCAGGAACTGTAGGTTCTCTAGATAGTTTTTTTGTAATTCCCAAAGGCTTATCAGAAACAGCAGCAAGTGCTTTTAAAGGTTTTTTAGTGTCAAGTGCACTAATTGGTTGTATAATTGGTGGGGTTTTTGGAGGGTTAGTTAGTAAAAAATTAGGAAGAAAAAAAGGATTAGTACTGGCCGCAATTTTGTTTTTAATTTCAGCTTTAGGTTCTGCAATGCCAGAAATGTTTATTGGAACCTTTGGTGAACTAGATCATACCTATTCTACAATATTTATTGTGTATAGAATTATTGGAGGTATTGGAGTAGGTTTAGCATCTATGTTATCTCCTTTATACATAGCAGAAATTTCACCAGCAAAAAGTAGAGGTAAATTGGTTTCTTTTAATCAGTTAGCAATTGTTGGAGGGTTTATGGTAGTTTATTTTGTAAACTATTTTATTTCTAAAGGTGGTGGTTCAGACGCTTGGTTAAATGAAGTTGGTTGGAGATGGATGTTTGCTTCTGAAGTAATACCTGCAGGCTTATTTTTAGGACTTTTATTCTTTGTTCCAGACACGCCAAGATCTTTAGTATTACGAAACAAACAAGAAGAAGCTTTAGATGTTTTAATAAAAGTAAATGGTAAAGAAGAAGGGAATCGAGTTTTTGTAGAAATACAAGATTCTATGAATGAGAAAACATCTGGTAACCTTTTATCTTTTGGTTGGTTAGTAATTATCATTGGAGTTTTACTTTCTATTTTTCAACAATTTGTGGGGATAAACGTAGTGTTGTATTACGCTCCAGAAATTTTTAAAACTATTTCATCTGGTACAGATAGTGCCTTGTTAATGACTATTATTGTAGGTGTTGTAAACTTCTTATTTACTATTGTCGCTGTAAAAACAGTAGATAAGTACGGTAGAAAACCATTAATGATTATTGGAGCAGCAGGTATGGCTGTAGCAATGGTTAGCTTAGGCTTCGTATTTTATTTAGGCGCAACTGGCTATTTCGCATTGTTTTGTATGATGTTGTATGTTGCAAGTTTTGCCATGAGTTGGGGTCCTGTAACTTGGGTTTTATTAGCAGAGATTTTTCCAAATAAAATTAGAGGAAAAGCTTTGGCTATTGCAGTTGCAGCACAATGGATTTCTAACTATTTAGTGTCTTTAACCTTTCCTATGATGAATGATAATTCTTATTTAACGGGCTTATTTAACCATGGATTTGCGTATTGGATTTATGGAATTATGAGTGTTTTAGCAATGTTGTTTATCATGAAATATGTTCCAGAAACAAAGGGGAAAACATTAGAAGAGATGGAAAGTCTTTGGAAAAAGAAATAATTAAAAAAAAAATCCTAACTGAAACCACTATTTCTCAATTAGGTTAATTTATAAATTAAAAAAAATGAATACAAAAATAGACCAACAATCAGCAGATAATATTAGAGCTTTAGCTGTTGCAATGGTAGAAAAAGCAAATTCAGGACATCCTGGAGGACCAATGGGAGGTGCAGATTTTATGCACATCTTATATTCAGAATTCTTTAATTTCGATCCATCAGATATGACTTGGGCATTTAGAGATCGTTTTTTCATGGATGCAGGTCATTTATCAACTTTAATGTATGCACAATATTATCTTTTAGGAAACTATGAAAAAGATGATGTTGCTAATTTTAGACAATGGGGTTCAATTACTCCTGGTCACCCAGAAGTAGATGTTGCAAGAGGAATCGAAAATACATCAGGACCTTTAGGTCAGGGACATACTATGGGAGTTGGTGCAGCAATTGCAGCTAAATTCTTAAAAGCTCGTTTTGGAAATTGGATGGATCATAAAGTTTATGGTTTTATTTCTGATGGTGGAGTTCAAGAAGAAATATCACAAGGAGCTGGTAGAATTGCAGGTCATTTAGGACTAAACAATTTTATTATGTTCTATGATTCTAATGATATTCAATTATCGACACCAACTGATGAAGTTACTTCTGAAGATACAGCTATGAAGTACAAAGCTTGGGGTTGGAAAGTAGTTACTATTGATGGTCATAATCATGATGAAATAAGAAAAGCATTAAAAGATGCGAATGCAGAAACTGAAAAACCAACCTTAATTATTGGTAAAACAATTATGGGTAAAGGTTGTGTAACATCTGATGATAAAACTTTTGAAGGTGAATGTGAATTACACGGACAACCAATTGGAGCTTCAGGTGCAGATTATACAAAAACTTTATTAAATTTAGGTGCAAATCCAGAAAGTCCTTTTGATATTTACGAAGATGTTAGTGTCTTTTATAAAGAATTATTAGAGAGAAAAATAATTGAAGCAAAAGAGAAAAAAGTAGATATTTCTATTTGGAGAGAAGCAAACACAGAATTAGCAGCAAAATTAGATTTCTTTTTATCAGGAGAATTACCAGAATTAGATTTTGAAGGTATTGAACATAAAGCCGGTTTAGCTTCGAGAGCAGCTTCATCTGGGGTTTTAGGGTATTTGGCTGAAAATGTAGAAAATATGATTGTTTCCTCTGCAGATTTATCAAATTCTGATAAAACAGACGGATTCTTAAAGAAAACTCACGCACTTAAAAAAGGTGATTTTTCAGGATCCTTTTTACAAGCAGGTGTTGCAGAGTTAACTATGTCTTGTATTGCAAACGGAATTGCATTACATGGAGGTATTATTCCTGTAGTAGCTACTTTCTTTGTGTTTTCAGATTATATGAAACCAGCTATTCGTTTAAGTGGTATTCAAGAATTGGGTGTAAAATATGTGTGGACACATGATGCTTTTAGAGTTGGAGAAGACGGACCAACACATCAACCAGTAGAACAAGAAGCACAAATTAGATTGTTAGAAAAATTAAAAAATCATAGTGGAAACCCAAGTTTCTTAGCTTTACGTCCTGCAGATTCTGCAGAAACAAGTGTTGCATGGAAAATGGCTTTAGAAAATAAAAATTCGCCAACAGGTTTAATTTTATCAAGACAAGGAATTAAAGATTTACCAACCAAAGGAGCATCATCTAGATATAAAGAAGCATTAGCTGCTGAAAAAGGTGGGTATTTAGTAAAAGAAGTAGAAAACCCTGATGTAGTATTAGTTGCTAATGGATCTGAAGTAGCAACTTTAGTAGCTGCAGCAGAAATTTTAGAAGCAAAAAACGGATTAAAAGTAAACATTGCATCTGTAATTTCTGAAGGACTATTTAGATTACAGTCTAAAGAATACCAAAACAGTATCATTCCAAAAAATACACCGTTATTTGGTTTAACAGCAGGTTTACCAGTAAATTTAGAAGGTTTGGTTGGGGATGCAGGTAAAGTGTTCGGATTGGAACATTTTGGGTATTCAGCACCGGCAAACATCTTAGATGATAAATTTGGATTTACAGGAGAAAAAGTAAGTCAACAAGTATTAGAATATTTAAAAACAGTATAAAAATAAAAGTATGAAATTTTTTATAGACACAGCAAATCTTAATGATATTGCAGAAGCAGAAGCTTTAGGGGTTTTAGATGGTGTAACAACAAACCCATCTTTAATGGCAAAAGAAGGTATTACAGGTGCACAAAATATTTTAAATCATTACAAAAAAATATGTGATCTTGTAGAAGGTGATGTTTCTGCAGAAGTAATTGCTACAGACTATGATGGAATGATAAAACAAGGAGAAGAATTAGCAGCTTTACATCCACAAATTGTAGTGAAATTACCTATGATTGCAGATGGTGTAAAAGCATGTAAATATTTTTCGGATAAAGGAATTAAAACGAATGTAACCTTAATATTTTCTGCTGGTCAAGCATTATTGGCTGCTAAAGCAGGAGCAACATATGTTTCTCCGTTTTTAGGGAGGTTAGATGATATTTCTACTGATGGTTTAAACCTAATTTCAGAAATGAGATTAATTTATGATAACTACGGGTTTAAATCACAAATTTTAGCAGCATCTGTTAGAAATACTATGCATGTTATAAACTGTGCAAAATTAGGTTCTGATGTAATGACTGGACCTTTATCATCTATTACAGGTTTATTAAAACACCCATTAACAGATAGTGGATTGGCACAATTTTT
The DNA here is from genome assembly GCF_033875165.1 of Polaribacter sp. PL03. Taxonomy (NCBI): domain Bacteria; kingdom Pseudomonadati; phylum Bacteroidota; class Flavobacteriia; order Flavobacteriales; family Flavobacteriaceae; genus Polaribacter; species Polaribacter sp. PL03. Next base: position 284,913 of record NZ_JAWZSV010000003.1, read on the forward strand.
AGCTGATTACAAGAAAGGGAATTAGTATTAGAAGTATTGTTCCGAAGAAAAGAAAAAGGTGAATTCAATTTAGAATTCATCTTTTTTTTGTTCTATAAATAATTGAAGATTAGGTTTTATTAAGGTTAAGTTAGTGTTAACTTTAGTATTTGCAGAATCTATAACATATCATGCACGTTTTTTGTTATCCATAATTTTAGTTTAAAAGTATTTTTATTCATCATACAAATATTGAAGCGTTATTAATTTAAAAGACTTCGGTATATATTTTTTAAAAAATAAAATTTAACTTTATGTCGGTAAGTAAAAGGAATTTAATTTTATGTTTTTTAGTGTTCATTTCAAATTTTACTTTATTTTCTCAAGGAAAAATTGAGGGAAAATTAGAGAAATGGAACAAGGTAACAATTAGTTTTAATCATGAAGAATTTAGTGAGAATGATGAAGACAATCCGTTTTTAAATTATAGATTAAATGTTACTTTTAAAAATGGAGATGAAGAAATAACGATTCCTGGTTTTTTTGCTACCGATGGAAACGCTGCAGAAACAAGTGCTAAAAAAGGTGCTGTTTGGCAAGTGCGTTTTATGCCAAATAAAATTGGTAAATGGAGCTACAAAGCTTCCTTTAAAAAAGGAAATGAAATTGCTATAAATGATGATGAAAAAGTAGGTGAATCTGTTGGTTTTGACACTGAAACAGGAAGTTTTATAATAAAAAAAAGTAAAAATAGAACCGATGGTAGATTAATTTATAAAGACCAACGTTACTTATATTACTCTGAGTCTAATAAGCCATTTTTAAAAGGAGGTACAGATAGCCCAGAAAACTTTTTAGGATATTACGAGTTTGATGAAACACCAGCAACTCATAAATACGAGCCTCATGCTAAAGATTGGAAAGAAGGAAACCCAACTTGGAAAAACGGAAAAGGAAAAAATATTATTGGAGCACTAAATTATTTAGCGTATAAAGGAATGAATTCTGTTTATTTTTTAACAATGAACGTGCAAGGAGATGGAAAAGATGTGTGGCCTTGGATTACTAAAAATGATAGAACTCGTTTTGATACAAGTAAATTAGATCAGTGGGAAGTTGTCTTTGATCATATGGATGATTTGGGTTTAATGTTACATATTGTTACACAGGAAACAGAAAATGAATTACTATTAGATATTGGCGAACTAAAAACGCAACGTAAACTATATTACAGAGAATTAATTGCAAGATTTTCACATCATTTAGCAATTACTTGGAATTTAGGTGAAGAAAATGGACCTGTACATTGGTCTCCAAAAGGGCAAAGTGATGCAGATAGAAAAGCAATGGCTAAGTATATTAAAACACATGATCCTTATCAGAATTTTGTTGTCTTGCATACACATTCTGTTCCAAAAGAACAAGATTTATATTTAAAGCCTTTATTAGGATATGAGTTTCTAGATGGTTCTTCTATGCAAACTGCTAACCCTAATTTAATTCATAATATTACAAAAAAATGGATTAATGAATCTCAATTAACAGGTAAAAACTGGGTTGTTTCTCAAGATGAAATTGGGCCTGCAGATGCAGGAGCAAAACCAGATGCAGATGACCCAAACCATGATGCGATAAGAAAGGAAGTTCTGTGGGGAAACTTAATGGCTGGAGGAGCAGGAGTAGAATGGTATTTTGGTTATAAATATGCACATAACGATTTAAATTGTGAAGATTGGAGATCTAGAGGAAATGTATGGGATCAAACAAAACATGCATTAGATTTTTTTAATAAGTACTTGCCTTTTGATAAAATGTATGCAGCAGATGGTTTAACTGAAAATTCAGATGATTACGTTTTTGCTAAAAATGATGAAGTTTATGCGATATATTTGTCTGAAGTAGAGGAAACTAAAATAAATTTATTTGGTTCTACAAAAAAATTCTCTGTTAAATGGTATAACCCAAGAACTGGTGGAAAACTATTAAATGGTTCAATTAAAAAAATTACTGGAGGAGGCAAAAAATCAATTGGTTTTCCACCAAATAAAGATAAAGATTGGGTTGCACTTATTAAATCTACTAAAAATAAAAAAGAAAGTTCTCTAGAAAAGGAGCAAAAAATTATTAGTTTAAATGCTATTCAAGATTTCGATTTATTAGAAAATAATGGGTTGTCTTATTACAAAGATTATCCTAACAATGTATTAGCAATTAATGCATCAGAAAAAGATAATAGAAATAAATTTGCAACTGCAATTTCTAAATTTAAAGGAGCTACAGGTACCTATAAATTTACTTTTGTTACAACTGCAGAAAATGATGGTGAATCTGCTTATGTTATTAAAATTAATGGAGCTGCATTAGATACTATTAAAAACCCTAGAGTTTCCGAGTCTTTTAAAAGTATTAGACATCAAGTTAATACTGTTTATTTACATGAAAATGACATTATAGAAATTACATCTAAAGCGGTTACTAATGGTTTAATACCAGAAGGAAATGAAACGGCTTGGTCTAGAGGAAGATGGAATTCTATCACTTTTACGCCTAAAAATTATTCGCTATTAAAAACGTTAGCAGATATAAAACCATTTGAAGAAAAAGATGGAATGTTAGAAATTGAAGCAGAAAACTATCATTATAAAAATAATAATAGCACAAAAAGAAATTGGGTTGTAAGATCTTTAAACGATAAAGTAAGTGAAAATTTATCTAATGCAAATTATAGTAAATCTGCCAATAAAAATAGTTATATTGAAGCTTTACCAGATACTAGAGTTACCCATGATGATACACTTATTTTAGGTGAAAATTTCTTTCCGGTTTCTGGTACAGGAGGTGTTATTTCATATAAAATAAAAATAAATAATCCTGGAAAATATTATATTTGGGTAAATGCACTTTCTACAGGTACAGAAGATAATGGTGTACATGTTGGTTTTAATGAAAATTGGCAAGAAAGTGGAGCGAGAATACAATGGTGTGAAGGAAAAAATAAATGGAGCTGGTCTTCTGCACAAAGAATGCCAGATAACCATTGTGGTAAAGAAAAAACTGTTTATTTAAATTTTGATAAAGTAGGTGAATATGTTTTGTCTTTTTCGATGAGAGAAGATGGTTTTAAAATGGATCGATTTATTTTATCAAAAAATAGTAACTTTAACCCTAATTAAAATTAAAATTTATGCAATTTAAAAGAAGTATAACTTTTTTTATAATTTTATGTGCTTTTTTCTGTCTAAACCTTAATGCGCAAAATAATGCTCAAGATTTTAATTTTGAAAGTATTAAAGAGGGTATTTCTAAGGTTGGTATTTATAATATAACTCAAGATCATAATGGTTTTATTTGGATAGGAACAAACGGTTCTGGGTTGTATAAATTTGATGGTATAGATTATACTTCTTATAAATTTAAACATCAAGACGCTACATCTATAAGTAGTAATCTTGTTTTTTTTACTTATTTAGCAAAAAATAATGATTTATGGATTGGTACTGAAGATGGTTTAAATCTTTATGATAGGGATTTAGATGAATTTAAAAAAATAAAAGTAGGTCTTTTAGATAATGCCAATATATCTGTTTTAAGTATATTAGAATGTAGAGGCGATCTTTATATTGGCACAAGATTAAATGGCTTATTTAAGCTTAATCTAAAAACTAATAAAATACAAAGGTTAGCTTTTAAAGATGGTAGTAAACCAGCTATAAATAGTATACAAAAGAATAAAAAAGGAGCTATATATCTTGGTACAAGTTTAGGGTTAAGAAAAGTAGATACTGTAAATTCTTTAATTGTAAAACCTAGAAGGTTAGAAGGTTCTAATGTTGTAAGTTTTGAAATTCCTATTCAAACTTTATTGGTAGATAGTAGCAATAATTTATGGGCAGGAAGCTATACTAACGGTGTCTATAAATATCAATTTAAAGATAATGAAATTGCTGGTTTTTCTCAATTTTCAATAACCAAAAAACGTATATTATCTTTAGTAGAATTAGCAGATAAAACCTTTTTATTTGGTTCTGAGAATGACGGTCTTTTTCATACAAAGGCTAATGGAGTTTTAATTAAAAATTACCTTTATAATAAAAAAGATAAAAATAGTATTAGATCAAATTCTATTTGGTCTTTATTTTTAGATAGCAATCAAAGAATTTGGATGGGATATTACAATAATGGTGTTGTAGTTCACGATCAATTATTTGATAAGTTTAATAATATCGAAAGTTTAGAAAATAACCCTAATTCATTACAAACAGGTTCTGTTACAGGTATTATAAAAGGGGAATCTAATAAGTTGTGGATAACAATGGATGGTGGAGGTATAGATGTTTTAGATATGGAAACATCTAAAGTTAATCATATTAATATTTTAGACAACACTTTCTATAAAGGTTTAACAAGTAATTATATACAAACTATTTTATTAGATAGTAGAGGTAATATTTGGGCTGGTAGTTGGGATAATGGTATTTATATCCTTAAAAAAGGAGAGAAAAAGTTCACAAATATTAACATTCAGAATTCAAAAGGGAAATTATTATCTAATGCTATTTTAAGTTTTAAAGAAGATAAAGATGGTGTAATTTGGATTGGGACTTTTTATACGGGTTTATATTCGTTTAATTTAGATACAAATATTTTAACGCATCATAATTCACAAGAATTTTTAGAAAAAGGTTTAGTTACAAGCGATGTTAGAAAAATATTAATAGATTCTAATGAGACTATTTGGGTTGGTACAACTGCAGGTCTTTTTACAATAGATAAAAATCTTAATGGTGCATTAGATATTACTTCGTTTGTAGAACCAATGGCTAAGGCTAATAATAACCAAAAAAGTTCAATTCATATTTTATCATTATATGAAAGTAAAGGCGGTTATATTTGGATAGGAACAAGAGGAGCAGGTCTTTGTAGGTATGATAAAAGAAATAAAGAATTTAAGTGGTATAATAAGTTTTCTGGTTTAGATGAAGAGAATGTTGCAAGTATAATAGAAGATAATTCTGGTAATATTTGGGTTAGTGGAAATTCTGGAATTACAAAATTAGATTTAAAGGCTAACGAGGTTATAAATTACAGCACCAATGATGGTTTACTATCTGATGATTTTAATTTTAATGCAGTTCTTAAAGACGAGGAAGGAAAATTGTTTTTTGGTAATTATAAAGGTATAGATTACTTTAATCCTAAAGATTTAAGTACAAATTCTTGCAAACCATCTTTGTTTTTAACAGGCTTAAAGGTTTTTAATAAAGATGTTATTCCTAAAGAAGAAAATTCTCCTCTTTCTAAAACAATTACAGAAACAAAAAGTTTAGAGTTTAATTACAAACAGTCTGTATTTACTATAGATTACACAGGTATTAGTTATACTAGACCAGAAAAAAATCAATATGCTTATTATTTAGAAGGGTTTGAAAAATCTTGGAATTATGTTGGGAATCAAAGAAGCGCAACATATACTAACTTAGATTACGGTGATTATGTTTTTAAGCTAAAAGCAGCAAACAATGATGGTCTTTGGAATGAAACACCTTTAGAATTAAAGATTAAGATTTTACCGCCTTGGTGGAAAACCAATTGGGCTTTAACATTATATGTTTTACTATTTATTTTAGGGGTTTTACTTTTAAATAAAATAACAAATAGTAGAATTAAAGAAAAAGAACTTATAAAAAATGAAAGAACCCAAAGAATTCAACAAGAAGAATTAAATAAAAATAAACTACAGTTTTTTACAAATATTTCGCACGAATTTAGAACGCCATTAACTCTTATTTTAAATCCCTTAAAGGATATAATGAGAGATAGTTCTTTAAATTTACCAGAATCTATAAAATCTAAACACAGTACAATTTATAGAAACTCCGATAGGTTATTTAGACTTATTAATGAGTTAATGGATTTAAGAAAATTAGAGTTTGATAAAGTAAGAGTTAGAGCTTCTGAATTAAATTTGGTAGATTTTACAAAGAATATTGTGCTTTTCTTTAAAGAAGAAGCTTTAAATAGGAATATATTTTTGACTTTAGATACAGAAATGGCCTTAATTAAAACATGGGCAGATCAGAATATGCTTGAAAAAATTATTTTCAATATTTTGTCAAATGCAATGAAAGTAACTCCAGATAATGGAGTGATTAATGTAAACTTAGTTGACAACGATGAAGACTATATATTACCACTCATTTCATCAACAAAACCTGTAAAAGTAGTAGAAATTATAATATCCGATACAGGTAAAGGTTTAGAAAAAGATCAGGTTAATAAAATATTTGAAAGATTTTATCAAGTAGAAAGTCTTAATAAAACGTACTACGGAGGAACAGGTATTGGGTTGGAAGTAGTTAGTAGTTTTGTTAATTTACATAAAGGTAAGATAGAAGTAACTAGTAAAATAAACGAGGGAACAACATTTAGAATAATTTTACCTAAAGGCAAAGAGCATTTTTCTGCAGATGAAATTAAGAGTTTTATATTAGAAGAAGATGCTCCTAAAAAGGAGATAAACTTTATTCCTGAAAATGAAGTTTTAGGAAAAGAAGAGAAAGTTGAGAGCGAAAAAATAGCATCTAAAAAATATACTATTTTAATTGTTGAAGATAATACAGAGTTAAGAAATTATTTAAAAACAGAATTAAGTAAAACATACAAGGTTTTATCAGCTATTAATGGTGTAGAAGGTTTAAAAATTGCCGAAAAATCTTTTCCAGATGTTATTCTAACAGACGTTATTATGCCAGAAATGGATGGTTTTGAGTTTTGTAGACGTATTAAAACAGATATTAAAACAAGTCATATTCCGTTATTAATGCTTACTGCAAAAGCAAGAATTGATGATCGTATTGAAGGAATTGAACAAGGTTCTGATGCTTATATGACCAAACCATTTGATATGCGTTTGCTTACTTTAAGACTTTCTCAACTAATTACAAGTAGAAAATTAATTTTTGATAAATACTTTAGTGAAGTTAGTGGTGCAAAGGAGAATACAAATGCTACATCTATAGATAAAGAGTTTATTAATAGGGTTTTAGCGTATATAGGAGAAAATATTAGCAATTCTAGTTTAAGTGTAGAAGAATTAGCTAATGAATTAAACTTAAGTAAAAGTCAATCATACAGAAAAATAAAATCTTTAACAGGGCAAACTCCAAACGAACTGTTAAGAAGAATTAGATTAGAAAGAGCATATCAAATATTAGAAACAGGTTCAGCATTTATAAGTGAAGTTGGTTTTAAAGTTGGTTTCTCTTCTGCGTCTTATTTTACAAAATGTTTTAAAGCACATTTTGGAAAACTTCCAACCGATGTTGTAATTAAAGAAAAACAATAATTTTTTTCATTTTCCTTCTTAAATGTAAAATTAGCTACTAAAAGCTAATTCAGATAGTGTGTTTATGCTCAATTACCCCAAAAAGAGCCAAAATTAACATCTCATGCATTCATTTTTTTATTCAAAAGTGTTTCTAGTTTCTATATTTGAGAATTAGTAAGAAGTAAATATGCAGAAAAAACTCCCTTTAAATAATGTAATTGTAGAAGTAATAATTGTAGTTTTTTTAATTCTATTACTAGTTCTAATCTTTAATTAAGTTAAGTTGTGAATACCATAAAAAAAAATAGCATCGCATTTAAATTTCATACAACGTTTTGTGTGTGTATCGTTTCTTTATTCCTTGTTTTATCATGTGAAAAGAAAGAGGCTGAATTTAAGTTTCAAAATGAATCTTTAACAACTGAAGAAAGAGCTACCGATTTAATTAGTCAAATGACATTAAGAGAGAAGATATCTCAGATGAGGTATGATGCTCCTTCAATAGAAAGATTAGGTGTGCCAGAATATAATTGGTGGAACGAATGTTTACACGGAGTTGCAAGAGCGGGTGAAGCAACAGTTTTTCCGCAAGCAATAGGAATGGGAGCAACTTGGAACCCAGAATTAATTTTTAAAATGGGAACTGTTGTTTCTGATGAAGCAAGAGCAAAATATCATAAATTTATTAGTGAAGGACAAAGAAAAATGGGACAAGGTCTTACTTTCTGGACTCCTAACATTAATATTTTTAGAGATCCACGTTGGGGAAGAGGGCAAGAAACTTATGGAGAAGATCCTTATTTAACAAGTAGAATGGGAGTGAACTATATTAATGGTTTACAAGGTGATGATGATAAACATTTAAAAGTTGTTGCAACAGCAAAACATTTTGCAGTACATAGTGGTCCAGAAAAATCTAGACATCAAGATAATTACGTAACTACTAAAAAAGATTTATACGAAACTTATTTACCAGCTTTCGAAGCTGCTGTAAAAGAAGCAAAAGTACATTCTGTTATGTGTGCCTATAATAGATATAATGATAAGCCTTGTTGTGGTAGCGATTTGTTACTTCAAAAAATATTAAGAGAAGATTGGGGTTTTAAAGGTTATGTAGTTTCAGATTGTTGGGCAGTAACAGATTTTTGGGAAGAAGACAAACACGCTGTTGTAAAAACACCAGAAGAAGCTGCAGCACTTGCAGTAACAAGTGGTACAGATTTAAATTGTGGTAGTGTTTATGATCCTAATTTAAATGAAGCTGTTTTAAAGCAGTTAATTAATGAAGAAGAATTAGATGTTGCTTTGGTAAGGTTATTTTCTGCTCGTTTTAAATTAGGAATGTTTGATGATCAGAAAAACGTTAAATGGTCTAAAATACCATATGAAGTAGTTGCTAGCGAAAAGCATTATAAATTATCTGAACAAATTGCTAGAGAATCTATGGTGTTGTTAAAAAACGACAACAATATTTTACCGCTAAGTAAAAACATTAAATCAATAGCAGTTATTGGCCCAAATGCAGATTCTAAACAAGCTTTGTTAGGTAATTATCACGGAACTCCTCATAACTTTATTACTCCGCTAAAAGGATTACAAGAAAAATTACCAAATGCAACTATTAATTATGCATTAGGTTCATATATAGCAGAAGAATGGCCAACATTAAAAGCGATTCCAAAAGAGGTTTTAAAAAATAAAAACAGCATAGGATTACATGCAGAATATTTTGATAATAATACTTTTAAAGGAGAACCTGTACTAGTTAGAAATGATGAAACTGTAGATTTTACATGGACTCCAAAAAGACCTTTAGAAAATTTAAAATCAGATTATTTCTCTGTAAGATGGTCAGGTGAAATAGTACCAAAAGAATCTGGAAAATATAGAATTGGTTTAAAAGCAGGTAACTATGCAAAACTATATGTTAATGATTCTCTTAAGTTTGAATACAGTGCAGATTACGAGCCAAAATTAGAATATTTTGATGCTAAACTTACGGCAAAAGAAAGCTATAAAATAAGAATAGAGTATAGCAATACACTTTCAGATCCTCAAGCACATTTAGTATGGGCAAAATTAAATACAGATTTATTAACGCCAGCAATAGAAGCAGCAAAAAAATCTGAAGTTGTAATTCTATGTTTAGGATTGTCTCCAGAAGTTGAAGGTGAAGAAATGTCTGTTGTTATCGAAGGTTTTGATAAAGGTGATAGATCTAAAATTACATTACCAAAAACACAATTAGAATTAGTTAAAAAGATTCAGAAACTTGGCAAACCAACAGTAGTTGTTTTAATGAATGGAAGTGCGTTGGCTATTAATTGGACAGCAAAAAATATTCCAGCAATTTTAGAAGCCTGGTATCCTGGAGAATTTGGTGGTAGTGCAATTGCAGATATTCTTTTTGGTGATTATAATCCTTCAGGAAAATTACCAATCACTTTTTATAAATCGGTAAAAGATTTACCAGATTTTAAAAGTTATGATATGGAAAACAGAACTTATAAATACTTTAAAGGTGAGCCTTTATTCCCTTTCGGACATGGTTTAAGTTATTCAACTTTTGAATATTCAAATTTAAAAATATCAGAAAAGATAGAGAAAAACGAGGATATTACAATTTCTGTAGATGTAAAAAATACTAGCAAATATTCAGGGGAAGAAGTTGTACAGACTTATGTTTCTCATGACAACAGTACTATTAAAAATAATCCAATAAGAAGTCTGGTAGATTTTAAGAAAGTATTTATAAACTCTAATGAAACAAAAACAATAACATTTAAAATCCCGTCAAAAAAATATGCAAGAATTTCGGAAGAAGGAAAAAGAGTAATAGAATCTGGCATTCTAAACATTAGTATTGGTGGTAAACAACCAGATAAATTGGTTACTCCAAAAGATAACGTATTAATTACAAAAGTTCAAATTCAATAATAAATAAAAACAAATTCAATTAATTAAAATTACTAAAAATGATAAAAATGAAAATCGCTATCATAGCATTAGTTATGATATGTTCTCAGAGTATGTTTTCGCAAACCAAGACTGTTAGTGGTTCTGTGAAAGATGCTACAGGAGAATTATTACCAGGAGTTAGTGTAGTTGTTAGGGGGACACAAAAAGGTGTACAAACAGATTTTGATGGTCTATTTAAGATTGAGAATATTTCATCTACAGATGAGTTAATCTTTTCTTACATTGGTATGACTGCTAAAACTGTTTTAGTTGGAGATAGAGCAAGGTTAGATGTTATTTTAATGGCGTCTTTAGAAAGTCTTGATGAAATAGTTGTTGTTGCTTATGGTAAACAAAGTAGAAAAACAGTTACAGGTGCAATAGCAACTGTAGATGCAGATGAAATTGCTTCATTACCAGTAACAAACGCAGAACAAGCCTTACAAGGTAGAGCTGCTGGTGTAACTATTGTTAATTCAGGTTCACCGGGATCTAGCCCTCAAGTTTTAATTAGAGGTTTAGGTACATTTGGTAACAATAGTCCTTTATATGTTATTGACGGTGTAATTGTAGGTAACCTTTCTGGAATTAGCCCTTCAGATATAGAAAACGTTTCTATATTAAAAGATGCTTCTACTACTGCATTGTATGGAGCAAGAGGTTCTAATGGTGTAGTTTTAGTAACTACTAAAACGGGTAAACTAGGTAAAGGAAAATTAAATTTCTCTGCATATACAGGTGCTCAAATGGTTACGAATAGATATAACCTAATGAATACTACTCAGTATTTACAATTTGCAGCGAATAACAATGTCTTTCCAGATAGACCTTTAGAATTATTTCAAAACAATACAAATTGGCAAGATGAAATATTTAGAGTTGGTCTAATTCAAGATTATAAATTAGATTATTCTAAAGGAACTGAAAATAGTACTCAATTTTTTTCAGCAGAATATTTAAAGCAAGAAGGTACAATTATTAATACTGGTTTTGATCGTTATTCTTTTAGAGCAAACAGTTCTTATACATCAGGAAAGTTTAAGTTTGGACAAACAATGTCTGTAGCAATAAGCAAGTCTAGAGGAGAACAAAGTGGTGGTGGTAGAACATTAATTACACATGCTATAAAATCTGTTCCATTTTTACCTGTATATAATCCTAACAATCCAGGTGGTTTTCAAGGACCTTCAAATGCAGGTGATGAACAAGATGCAGAAAATCCTGTTAGAATTCAAACACTTCCAACATTTAGTACTAATAATTTAGGTATTATTGGTAGTTTATATGGTGAATACAATATTTTAGAAAGTCTTAAATTTAGAACTCAAATAGGTTTAGATTATTTTAATAGCAGAAATAGTACGTTTATACCTAGTTTTTCTGATGATCCTAGTAATACTCACTCACAAAACTTTGCTTCTTATGGTGCAGGTGCAAATTGGGGGCAAGCTTTGGTTCTTACCAATAGTTTAAACTATGTTAAAACATTTGCAGAAAAGCATAATGTTGAGTTTTTAGCTTTAGCAGAAAAAACAGAAAATACTGGTTTAGGTTTTGGTGGTAGTGCAAGAAATCTTGTTACAGATGAATTACAACAATTTGGTTCAGATAGCCAAACTATTGGAAGTGGTAACAGCAAAACAACTAGATTAGGTTATTTAGCTAGATTAAATTATAACTTTGATAGTAAATATATTTTCTCTGCTTCTATAAGAAGAGATGCTTCATCTAGATTTGGTTCGAACAATCGTTGGGGTACATTCCCATCAGCATCTTTAGGTTGGGTTCTTTCTGAAGAAGACTTTTTTGGAGATGATAGTAGTATTAATAATTTAAAATTAAGAGGTAGTTACGGTATTACTGGTAACGATGCTATTGGAGATTATAGATACGCTGCTACACTTGTTGGAGATTTTCAATATCCTTTAGGTGATACAAACGGTGCTGGTTTTACAGAAAATGGAGGTTCAAATCCAGATTTGAAATGGGAAGAAATTTCTATGTTAAATATAGGTCTTGATGTAGGTTTCTTTAATAATAAATTTACTGCTAGTTTAGAATATTATAAAAACACAAGTGATGATTTATTAGTGAATTTACCAACAGCATTGTCTTCTGGTTCTCATGCAGGTAACATTACAGCAAATGTAGGTTCTGTAGAAACAAAAGGTTTTGAAGCTATGTTAGGATATAACGATAATGAAGGAGATTTTACTTGGTCTGCTAATTTTAATATAGGTTCTAGTTCTAATAAAGTTTTATTCTTAGGAGTAGATGAAATTCCTGGGTATGCACTGCAAGATGCTGGTGTAAGCGTTACAAATATTCAAGAAGGAGAAGCTATAAATCATTTTTATGGTTATGTTAGTGATGGTATTTATCAAAACCAAGCAGAAGTAGATGCTGTCTTTTCTGGAGATCTTGGGCAAACTGCTGTACAAGCCGGAGATATAAGATATAAAGATATAAGTGGCGATGGAAAGATTGATGCAGATGATAGAACTGTGTTAGGAGATGGACTTGCAGATTTTACTTATGGATTAAATTTAAGTGCTAATTACAAAAATTTTGATGCTAGTTTGTTTATTACTGGTGTACAAGGAGCTGATGTATACAATACAATTAGATTTGATTTAGAAGGTGGTTCTCGTAGAGTATTTAATGGAACTACTGAATTATTAAATAGCTGGACTCCTAGTAATACATCTACTACGATGCCTAGATTTGGTGGATCTACAGAAAACTTTGCAGTATCAGATAGATTTATCGAAGATGGTTCTTATACAAGATTAAAAAATATTAGTTTAGGATTTACACTTCCTGATAATGCTTTAAACGGATACCTTTCTAAAGTTAGAGTATATGCAAGTGCACAAAACTTATTAACTATAACAGATTATAATGGGTTAGATCCAGAATTAACAGCTGGTGTAGATTTAGGAAGATACCCACAACCAAAATCTTTCTTATTCGGAGTTCAAGTTTCATTTTAAAAAATAATAATCATGAAAAAATATAAAATTTTATTTCTATTTCTTACTGGAGTTTTTGCTATAAATTCTTGTAGTACAGATGATCTCGAGTTATCAGATCCAAATCAAATAACTCCTGAAACCTATTTTGCGAACGAGGCACAAGTTCAGGCAGCTGTAAATGCAGCGTACGCTAACTTACAAACTAGTTCGTTATATGGTAGAATGATGTGGTTTATCAACGACAATATGTCTCAAGAAGCCATGGAAGCTGGTGGTATGGAACCAAATAAAGCAGTTTTCTTATACTTTACTTTTAACTCAACAACTAACTGGATTAGTGAATATTGGGACTCTTGTTATAGAGGTATCAATAAAGCAAATTTTGTAATTGGTAATGCGCCTATTATTGATGCAATACCAACGTCGAAATTAAGTAATGCAACTAAGTTAAAATTTTATGCAGAAGCTAGATTTTTAAGAGCACAATACTATTGGTTGCTAGTAAATAAGTTTGGAGACATTCCTTTAAGAAACGGAGATTTTACAGAAAGAGGAGGTAAACCAAAGAGCCCAAAAGCAGATGTAATAAAATTGATTATTGAGGATTTAGAATATGGTTCAAAACATTTATTATCTAAAGCTTCAGAAAAAGATGTTGGTAGAGCTACTAAAGGTGCTGCACAAGCTTTCTTAGGAAAAGTGTTATTATATGAAAAAAGATACGGAGACGCTTTAACTTCATTCAATAAAATGTCTGGTTACGATTTAGAACCTAATTTCTTAGATAACTTTTTAGAAGAAACAGAAAATGGAATTGAGTCTGTGTGGGAAGTTCAATACGATTTAACTTTAGGAACAGCTAACAAATGGGGTGGAAATGTTCAAGGTCAAGGTCAAAACCACGCTACTTTTAGATCACAAGATTATGGGTGTATCGATTGGTCTGGATCTGCTCCTTCAGATGATTTAGTTAATTCTTTTGAACCAGGTGATAAAAGATTAAATTACACATGCTATTTTGCTGGTGATACTTATAATAATGGAACTAGCACTTTTGATGCAGGTAACTTTTTTGTAGGAAGAGGTTGGAGAAAATACCAAAACTATTATAAGCAACCAAATGAAGTACAAGAATCTGGAATTAATGCGAAAGTAATTCGTTATGCAGATGTATTGTTAATGATGGCAGAATGTGAAAATCAAAGACCAGGTGGTTCTCAACCAACTGCAGTTGCCTTAATTAATAGAGTAAGAGCTAGAGCTGGTGCAACAACAGGAGGATTATTTCCATTGTTATCAACTACTCTTACAAAGGCACAAGTTTTTGAAGCTATTGTACAAGAAAGAAAAGTAGAATTAGCAGGAGAGCAAGTTCGTTTTGATGATCTTATTCGTTGGGACAGAGCAGCAACTTTCTTAGCTGGGACTGGTTTTCAAGCAGGTAAAAACGAATTGTTTCCAATACCTACTGCAGAAATTTCATCAAATCCAAACGTTACAAGTGCCGACCAAAACCCAGGGTGGTAATAAAAAATTAATAATTTGAATTGATTGATTAAAACGGCGTATTCTAACGAAGCGCCGTTTTTTTATTTTAAATATTATACAAGTACCATTAAATGTTTTATTTTAGTAAGTCCTTTAAAATTTTAATTACTATTCCATAAAAAATGCAAAAAAAATAAGATCTTCTGATTGTTTTATAAAATAATGCAGGAGTAACAATTTTTTTTAAAAAAAAATAAATAAATTTTCTCATGAAAAATAGTATAAAACTTATTTGCTTTTCTCTTTTTCTAACAACTTTAAGTTCTTGTTCTAAAGAGGTTAAAACAGCATCGTCTAAAATTTTTAATCAATTAAATCAAGCAGAAACTAATATTGATTTTAAAAATACTCTTATAGAAAATGATTCTATAAATTATTTTACCTATTCATACATATATATGGGTGGTGGTGTTTCTGTAGGTGATATAAATAATGATGGATTGCCAGATTTATATTTTACAGGAAATCAAGTTGACAACAAATTGTATTTAAACAAAGGAAATTTAAAGTTTGAAGATATTACTGATAAAGCTGGTGTTTCTGGAAATAAGGAGTGGCATACAGGAGTTACAATGGCAGATGTAAATAATGATGGTTTTTTAGACATCTATTGTTCGGTTTCTGGAAAATTTGGAACATTAAAAAATCAGTTATTTATCAACAATAAAGATAATACTTTTACAGAACAAGCAGAAAAATATGGTTTAGCAGATGAAGGAAATAGTGTAAATGCTACTTTTTTTGATTATGACAATGATGGAGATTTAGATGTATATGTAGCTAATTATCCTCCTTTAAAATTTAATTCACCAGCATTTGTTTATCAAATGAAAATGAAAAACGTAAAAGACAAAGAGTCGGATCATTTATATAGAAATGATGGAGAAACTTTTACAAATGTTACCGATGAAGCTGGTTTAAAAGCTTTTGGTTTATCTTTAAGTGCTACCGTTGGAGATTTAAATAATGATGGTTGGCAAGATTTATATGTTTCTAGTGATTTTAGTTCACCAGATTTAATGTACATAAATCAAAAGGACGGTACTTTTAAAGAAGTTGTAAAAAAAGCAACTGCACATACTGCTTTCTATGGTATGGGAGTTGATATTGCTGATTTTAATAATGATGGAAATTTAGATATTTTTCAGGTAGATATGGATGCCAAAAGTAACCGTAGGCAGAAGGCAAATATGGCAAGTATGAATCCAGATTTGTTTTGGGGCGTTGTAGATGCCGGCTTTCATTATCAATACATGCAAAATTGTTTTCAGGTAAATTCAGGTGTTTTCGATAATGGAATTCCATATTTTTCTAATATATCTAGAATTACTGGTACTTCCTCTACAGATTGGAGTTGGGGACCATTAATGGCAGATTTTGATAACGATGGGTTTAAAGATGTTTTTATTACAAACGGTACAAGAAGAGAAGTAAATAATAGAGATTTCTTTAACCAATTGGAAGCAAAAAAATTAGGAATGGACAAATCTCTAGAAATGAGTTTGCAAATTCCATCAGAAAAAATAGATAATTTTATTTTTAAAAATAATGGAAATCTAAATTTTGAAAAAGCCAACAAAAAATGGGGAATTGAATATGAAGGTTTTTCTAATGGAGCAGTGTATGCAGATTTAGATAATGATGGCGACTTAGAAATTATTACCAATAATATAGATGATTACGCGGCTGTTTTTGAAAATAAAAGTGCTGATAATAGTAATTTTTTAAAGGTTCAATTTATAGGAGGTTTAAATAATAAATTCGGGTTAGGAAATCGAGTTTATGTTAAAACTACAGATAAAACCCAAATGCAAGAATTAACGTTAACAAGAGGTTTTCAATCTTCTGTAGCGCCAGAATTACATTTTGGTTTAGCTAAAATTTCTAAAATTGAAGAAGTAAAAGTAGTTTGGCAAAATGGGAAAACTCAAATTTTAAATAATGTTTCAGTAAATAAAAATCTAATTTTTAATTATGATGATGCCACAACAGCTGTCATCAATAATAAAGGAGAAAAAGAGAATTTATTTGAAGCTGAAAATAATCTATTTCCTAAGTTCAAACATCAAGAAAACGTACATGATGATTTTGATACTCAGGTATTATTGCCTCATAAAATGTCTAGTTTAGGGCCAGCTTTAGCAATAGGAGATTTAAATAATGATGGTTTAGAAGACTATTTTATTGGAGGATCTAAAGGAAAATTAGGAGGAATGTTTTATCAAACTGAAAACGGTTTCGAAGTACAAAATGTAAGTTTTTTACAAGAAGATCTTTTAAGTGAAGATTTAGGTGCTCTAATTTTTGATGCAGATGCAGATGGAGATAATGATTTGTATGTTGTAAGTGGAGGTTATGAGTTTGATGCAACATCAGAAGCATTACAAGATAGATTGTATATAAATGATGGAACAGGAAATTTTTTAAAAGCAAAAAACGGAGCTTTACCTAAATTTATTTCAAGTGGATCTAAGGTGTATAATGCAGATTTAGATAATGATGGTAAAGAAGATTTGTTAGTCTTAGGTCGTCAAATACCTGGGCAATATCCATTACCAGCAACAACATATTTGTTAAAAAACGTGGGTTTAAAAGGAAATCCAAAATTTGAATTCTTTTCAGATGAGTTTGTAAAACCTTTTAAAGATTTAGGAATGGCAACATCGGCAACAATAACAGATATTAATAATGACAACTTAAGAGATATTATTATTGTTGGAGAATGGATGTCGATAAAAGTATTTCAAAATAATAAAAATGGTTTTGTTGATGTTTCTAAGGAATTAGGCTTAGATAAAAATACTACTGGTTGGTGGTGGAGTATAAATCAAGGAGATTTTGATAATGATGGAGACACAGATTATATTTTAGGTAATAATGGGCTTAATTATAAGTATCAAGCAAACAAAGATGAAACTTTTGATATTTATGTGAACGATTTTGATAAAAACAACAAACAAGATATTGTATTAAGTTATTACAATGATGGTAAACAATATCCTGTAAGAGGTAGATCATGTTCGTCACAACAAATACCTGGTATTAAAAAGAAATTTAAAAATTATGAAAGTTTTTCTGAAGCTACTTTAGTAGATGTTTTTTCTGATAAAGCATTAGAATCTTCTTTACACTATCAAGTAAAATCGTTTGCTAGTATTTATTTAGAAAATAAGAACGGAAAATTTATTGTACATAAACTTCCTCAAGAAGTTCAAATTTCAAGTATAAATGAAATTATTGTTAAAGATTTTAATGATGATGGTAATTTAGATGCTTTAGTTGCAGGTAATTTACATATGTCTGAAGTAGAAACACCAAGAAATGATGCGAGTTATGGTGTTTTTTTACAAGGAAATGGTGATGGAACCTTTAAAGCCGTTTCAAGAAAGGAATCAGGTTTTTTTGCATCAGGTGATGTGAAAGGAATGGGAGTAATTAGTAAAGATGAAAAGGAATATATAATTGCTGTAAGAAATAATGATGATGTAAAATATGTTAAAATCAATAAATAATTTCAATTATAGGTAAACGATACTATTAAAGGAGAAGAATGCCGTTAAAAACCAAAAATGATGTATTTTTTTTACAAAATGCATCATTTTTTATGTTTTAAACAAGATACTATTTATAGTTTTAGAGTTCTAAATAGATAACATTATTATAAACTATAATTAATTATGAAAATCACTAAAATTTTAAGTCTTTTATTCTTTGTAACAGTTTTTATTTCTTGTGAAGAAAATGAAACGTCACTAGAACTTATACAACCTACTTTTACAGCAACAGTTTCTCCAGAAGATACGGGAACTTTTATCTTTGAAAACACAACTCCCAATAAAGGAGATTTCTATAGTTATTTTGAGTATGATATTGCTGGTGATAGAGGTGCGGCAGACAGACCAGGTACTGTAGCTTATTCTTATAAAGCGAGCGGGAATAAAATTGTAACTTTAACTATGTTAGGTAAAGGTGGATATTTACAAACTTCTAAAGCAATTTCTGTTACCGTTGCACCCGATCCTTCAGCAGCATTTGATGGTGGATTAATTGTAAACGGAGGTTTAGAAGACGGTTCTGGAGATGATTTTACGAGTTGGAATAAAAACAATGGTGCAGACTTAATGACTGCGGAAACAACAAGTGTTAAAGGTGGTTCAAGAGCTTTAAAAGTAACAAATACAGAAGATAATGCAGGAGATCATTGGAAAACTCAGTTTGTAAGTGATGCTTTTGATACTGCTGTTGATACTACTTATATTATTTCTTTTTGGATAAAAGGTGACGCAGCAGTTGTTCGTGCTTCTACAAGCCCAGGTTCTGGTAGCGAAACGTATGGAGGTGATATGACAGCAACTTCTGATTGGACAGAATATAGTCAAGAATTTACTGCTACAATAGCTTCATCTACATTATCGTTAGATATTGGCTCAACTAAAGGTACTTTTTATATTGATAATATTAGTGTTGTAGCAAAGTAAAAAGTAAAAATCAAAAATCAACCACCACTTTAAAAAATTAATTTTAAAATTTAAAAAAGTATAAATGAAGTTTAAAAATCTATTTAATATCTTAAAGGTATTACCGTTATTTCTATTAATCATTTCTTGCGGGAGTGAAGAGGTAAATGATGGCCCAATAATAATACCAGTAGCAAAAGTTCAGGCAGCTTTTAATATGTCTATATCTTCAACAGACCCAAACGTACTATTATTAGATAATAGAACCGTTGGAACTGGTGATTTTACCAGCAAGTGGGATTTTGGTAAAGGAGGAAGTTTTGTATTAGACCAACCAGGAATAGAGGAAGTAAGATATGATACTGATGGTACTTTTTCTGTAAGATTAATTGTTGAAAATTCAGCAGGATTAACTGTAGATGCTAAAACAGTAATTGTAGATAGTAAATCTGGAGGTATCTGCCCTAATGGAGTATGTGGTTCTACAAACTCATCAATTCTAAAAGATGCAGCTGCTACTTTTTTTGTAGGTAATATAACAAGATCGTCAAGAGTAAATAGTGGTGGTAAGCATACAGAATTGTTAAAAACATATTTTTCAAGTATTACTTCAGAATATGAAATGAAAATGGATAGAATGCATCCATCTGAAGGTAACTTCGATTTTACTGCAGCCGATGCTATTGTAAATTTTGGAGTAGAAAATGGAATTAATGTACATGGTCATGCTTTAATATGGCACAATGCAACACCAGATTGGGTTAAAAACTTTTCTGGATCTGATGCAGAGTTCGAAGTAATGGTAAAAAATTATATTGTTACAACAGTAACAAGGTATAAAGGTAAAATAGCTTCTTGGGATGTTGTAAATGAAGCAATTGATGATGGTAGTGGAAACCCATTAAGAAATTCTATTTTTAAACAAAAAATGGGAGATGATTATATTAAAAAATGTTATCAATGGGCAAGAGAAGCAGATCCAGATTGTTTGTTATTTTATAATGATTATAACATGGCGTCTACTCCTAGTAAAAGAGCAGCAATGTTTAAAATAGTAGATAGTTTAGGAGATTTAATTGATGGTGTTGGAGCTCAAATGCATATTAATTATAATTTCCCGTCAAAGGCTAATATTCAGGCAGTTGCAGATGGTACTGTTTCTAGAGGACTAAAACTACATTTTGCAGAATTAGATATTAGAGCAAATCCAGATAACAATCAAACTAGTTTAACAGCAGAAAGAGCTAACCTTCAAAAAGCAAAATTTGCAGAAGTTGTAAAAATTTATAATTCAATTCCGTTAGAAAATAAATATGCTTTAACGGTATGGGGTTTAAGAGATAATGAAACTTGGTTAACAGATTTTTGGGGTCATATAGACTGGCCATTAATGTTTAATGAAGATTACAGTAAGAAACCTGCTTACGATGGTTTTATAGAAGGATTACAATAAATAAGTTATTTGTTAAGTGTAATTTGAATTTAGAATCAGTTAAACTTTCTTGTAAAGTTTAACTGATTTTTTTTTTAGAATAAATAATTAGTTAATTTTTAAAATATCATACTATGAATTACAGTAAATGTTTCAATTCAATATTTATAATTACTACAGTTTCTTTATTACTTTCTTGCAGTAGTGGTGTAAAAAAGGAAGAATTAAAAGGTCTAAAAAATTATGCAGATTTTCCTGTAGGAACTGCTATTAAAATAAATACATTATTAAAAGATACACAGCTACAAAAACTACAACAGCGTAATTTTAATAGTATTACTTCTGCTAGTGATATGAAAATGAATAGCATTATGCCTAAAGAAGGTGTTTATTCATGGAAAATTGTAGATAGCATTGTTAATTATGCGCAGAAAAATAAGCAAAGATTATTTGGCCACAATTTAATTTGGCATAGTTCTACACCAAATTGGGTTCAGGAAAAAGCATCAAAAGATAGTTTGTGGTTGGGTACTTTTATGAAGGAATACATAACAAAATATGTAACAAGATATAAAGGAAAAGTTGCTGCTTGGGATGTAGTTAATGAAGGTTTAGAGTCTCATGGAGGTGAAGTAAGAAAAACAATTTGGTACAACGCAGTTGGTAAAGATTATATTGCAAAAGCATTTAAATATGCGCATGAAGCAGACCCAGAAGCTATTTTATTCTATAACGATTTTAATATTGAAAGAGATACGTTAAAATTGAATAGTACTCTAAAAATGATTAAAGATTTACAAGCAGAAGGAGTTCCTATATCTGGTTTAGGTTTTCAAATGCACATTAGAATGGATACACCTGATGAAGTAATTGCAAATTCATTAAAAAAAGCAGTAAAAACAGGTTTACAAATTCATATATCTGAGTTAGATATTATTTTTAATAAACATGATGACACTAGAAAAGGTGGTATACAAGTTTATGAAAAACTAACGGAAGAAATGAAACAAGAACAAGCTAAAAAGTATAAAAATTTAGTTAAAATGTATAAAACTATTGTACCAAAAAAACAACAATATGGTATTACTTTTTGGGATTTTACAGATAGAGATACTTGGATTAAAGGTTTTTTTAATATAAATGATTGGCCAACTATTTTTGATGAAAAACTAGAACCTAAACCGGCTTATTTTGGTTTTTTAGAAGGATTAAAAGAAGAAAATTAAGTAATGAAGAATTTTTTTATAATTGTAATTATTTCTATTTTTTGCTTTAACTGTTCAGGTAAAAAACAAAATATATATCAAATAACCGAAACTACATTTACAAATCCTGTTTTAAAAGGGTTTTATCCAGATCCAAGTATTTGTAAAGTAGACGGTAGTTATTATCTTATAAATTCAACTTTTGCTTATTTCCCAGGAATACCTGTTTTTAAAAGTAATGATTTAATAAATTGGAAACAAATAGGAAATGCTTTAGACAGACCAGAACAATTAGATTTAGAAGGTTTAGGGGTTTCGCAAGGTGTTTTTGCACCTGCAATTTCTTATCATGATGGTGTGTTTTATATTATTAACACAATTGTTGGTGGTAAAAATAATTTTATTATTTCTGCTAAAAATCCTGCAGGTCCTTGGTCTAAAGCAACTTGGTTACCAGAAGTAGAAGGCATAGATCCTTCTATGTTTTTTGATGAAAACGGAAAAGCATATGTTATTTATAATAGTAATCCTCCTAATAATTCACCAGAATATGATGGACACAGAACTATTAAAATTATAGAATTAAATGTTAAGAATTTAAAAACAGTTGGTAAAACTAAAATAATTATAGATAAAGGTGCAAAACCAGAAGACAAACCAATTTGGATTGAAGGTCCGCATATTTATAAAAGAAAAGGATTTTACTATTTAATGGCAGCAGAAGGTGGTACTGCAGAAGATCATTCTGAGGTTGTATTTAGAAGTGAAAATATTTTAGGACCTTATAAAAGTTATGAAGATAACCCAATTTTAACACAAAGAAATTTAAAAGACGATAGAAATAACCCAATTACATCTACAGGTCATGCAGATATTATTGAAGACAATTTAGGCAATTGGTGGGGAGTTTTTCTTGGATGCAGACCTTATGATAATGAAAATCATTTTAATACAGGAAGAGAAACATTTATGGTTCCAGTAAAATGGAAAAAAGGTTGGCCAGTTTTCGATTTACAAGGAGATATTGTAAAAGATAGTTATAAAATTACTTTAGATAAATCACCTACTCTGTTACAATCTAAAAATGCTAATTTTAAAGATGATTTTAATACGAACTCATTAGTTTTTGATTGGCTTTTTTTAAGAACGCCAAAAGAAAAATGGTATTCTCTTTTAAACGGAGAACTAACTATAAATACACGTCCAGAAACTACTTCAGGTATTTCAAACCCAAGTTTTATTGGGTACAGGCAAAAACATTTGTTTGGTGAGGTAACTACAAAATTATCTTTTAAACCAGTTTCAGAAAATGAAAAAGCGGGTTTAATTGCTTTTCAAAATGAAAAACATTATTACTATGTATGTAAGAGTTTAAAAGACAATAAACCTGTAGTTCAATTATTAAAATCTACAGAAAACGGAACAGAAGAAATTGCATTTAAATTAATTAATACAACAGAAAAAATATCTTTTAAGATTGAAGCTAAAGGAAAGTATTATAGTTTCTTCTACTCGATAAACGATGAAGATTGGCAAGTTCTAAATGAAAATATTGATGCTACTTTTTTAAGCACCAAAAAAGCAGGTGGTTTTGTAGGTACAATTTACGGAATGTACACAACTTCATCAGGAGAAAAAAGTACAAATAAAGCTGTTTATAACTGGTTTGAAAATAAGAATCTAAATTAATATTAACAATAATAAATTCACAAATTATGACTTATAAAAAAATTATTTTTATAACTCTATTAACAACAATAATCTCTTGTAAATCAATAGCTATTAAAGAAGAGGTTAAGCTACCAAAGGCTAAAAATGTTATTCTTTTAATTGCCGACGGTACAGGTTTGTCTCAAGTATCATCCGCATTTTATTTTAAAAGTACCAAACCAAATTACGCAAGGTTTAAGTCAATAGGACTTATTAAAACCTCTTCTGCAACAGAAGATGTTACAGATTCTGCTGCAGGAGCAACTGCTTTTTCTACAGGAGAAAAGACATATAATGGTGCAGTTGGTGTAGCTGTAGATTCTACAAAGCTAAAAAATTTGGTAGAAATTTTATCTCCTCAAAATGTTAAAACCGGCTTAATTTCTACCTCGTCAATACAACATGCAACTCCGGCAAGTTTTTATTCGCATGTTTTACATAGAAGCCAATATGAAGATATTACTTTAGATTTAGTTACTTCTGACGTAGACTTTTTAGCTGGTGGAGGAATAAAGTTTCTTAATAAAAGAAAAGACGGTAAAAATTTATTAACGGAATTAGAAGTGAATGGATTTGAGGTAAATACCACTGCTTTGGGAAGTTTTTCAGAAATTAAAAAGCATTCTAAAATGGCATATTTATTAGCAGAAGAGCATATGAATGCAGTTGCAAAAGGACGTGGAGATTTTTTACCTAAAGCAACAGAATTAGGTCTAGAATTTTTGAATAAAGATGCTTCTAAATCTGGTTTTTTTATGATGATAGAAGGTTCGCAAGTAGATTGGGGTGGTCATTCTAATGATGCTGATTATTTGATATCTGAATTGATTGATTTTGATGACGCTGTAGGTAAAGCGCTAGATTTTGCAGAGAAAGATGGCAATACATTGGTTATAGTAACTGCAGATCATGAAACCGGAGGGTTTACGTTAGCTTCTACGCCAAAGAAAAAAGAAGATGGCACCACTTATGACGATTATAAGGAAATTACAGGAACGTTTTCAACCAAAGGGCATTCTGCTACTTTAATTCCGGTGTTTGCTTTTGGTCCAGGTTCTGAGGCATTTACTGGAATCTATGAAAATACAGCTATTTTCCATAAAATATTTGAATTAACAAACTGGAAGAAAAAATAGACTCCTTTTTTTATTCTAAGATTAAAGGCTACAGCAATTGGTAAAAATTTTAAAACTCAAAATAATGTTACATTCTAAAATAGTACATTTTCTTCTTTTAAGCATTTTTATTTCTCAAAGTCTGTTTATAAATGCACAGGATAAATCAGAAAATCAGTTACAAGAATTATCAAGATATATTGGTACTTGGTATGGTGCAGATAATATTAATGATGATGATTTAGGAACAAACCCTAAGGTTAAAATGACCGTAGAACCTACAATTGGTTTTACAAATGGTTTACAAGTAGAAGTTTTTGAAAGTAGAAAAAACGAATGGAAAACTACTTTGGTAGAACTTATTTCTTATGATGTTGTAACCGATAAAATTATAGCAAAAGGCATTAATAATAAAAACGAATGCTTTATTGGTAAAGGAGAATTTTATGAAAATAATTCTTGGATTATGAAAGACGAGAATTTAAATGGAGAACATATTTCTACAGTAAATTTTAATTTCCTAAGCAGTTCAGAAGTTGTTTTAAAAGGAACAGATTCAGCAGGTAAAGAACTTTGGGAAATAAAATATATCAAGAAAAATAAGAAAAACAAAAATATTGGTATTCAGTTGGTTTCAGTAAAAGAGTTAATGGATAAAAACCCAGAAAATACTTTGAAACAATTAGGTAGAATGGGCTATAGTTATATCGAAACCTTTGTGTATAAAGAAGGTAAGTTTTATGGTTATTCTCCAAAAGAATTTAGAGATGTAGTAGAAAAAAATGGCATGCGTTTTTTAGGTTCTATGACTTTTTATAACCCAGTTAATAAAAGTGAAAAAGAAATAGAGAAGTGGTGGAGTAAAACAATTTTAGATCATAAAAAAGCAGGTGTCGCTTATTTATCAACTTCAAATAACAATCTAAAAAACATTAAATCTTTATCGGAATTAAAGGTATTTACAGATTATTATAATTTAGTAGGGAAGCTTTGCGAAAAAGCAGGTTTAAAATTTCTATTTCATAATCATAAAGACGAGTTTTTAGAGGTAGAAGGTAAAATAATTTACGATTATTTTTTAGAGAATACCAATTCAAAGTATGTAAGTTTTCAATCAGATTTATACTGGATGCATGTTGCAGGTGTTAATCCTGTAGATTATTTTGAAAAATATCCAAAACGATTTATAAGTTGGCATGTAAAAGATTATAAAGAACTGGGGCAAAGTGGTAAAATAGACTTTAATAAGATTTTTTTATCAGCAGAAAAAGCAGGGTTAAAATATATAATTGCAGAAGTAGAAGATTACACGTATCCAACAATTACAAGTGTTGGTTTAGCATGGGATTATATGTATTATAAATTATTAAAATAAACGTTTTATGAAGAAATCTTTAACAATTAAATATCTGTTATTAACTATATGTTTCCTTACAATGATAAAAACAAATGCACAAGATCAATTTCGTGTTTTATTGTTTACCCAACATGATGATTGGCATTACAATAGTATACCTGTTGCAGTTCATGCTTTTGAAGAAATGGCATCAGAAAATCAGTTTAAGTTTGATTGGACACAAAGACCAGATGATCTTATAAAGAAATTACCAAAGTATGATGTGGTAATATTTATGAACGCCAATGCAAATTTTTTAACACCAAAGCACATGACCGCTTTAAAAGCATTTATGAAACGAGGTGGAGGTTTTGTTGGTATACATGGTACAGCAGATGGAGAGAATGGTAATAAGTGGTTTGATGGTCTTGTTGGAGCAAGATTTGTAGATCATCCAAAATTACAAGCCGCAATTGTAAAAGTTGAGAATAAAGATTTTCCGGCAACATGGCATCTACCAAATAAATGGCTTCGTAGTGATGAATGGTATAACTTTAAAAACATGAATTTAGAGAAGTTAAATATTCTATTAACTGTTGATGAAGCTTCTTATGATTTTACTGCAGGTTATGATGCTATTCCTTTAAAAGGTATGGGAGAGAAACATCCTATTTCATGGTATCAAGAATATGAAGGAGGAAGATCTTTTTATACGGCTTTGGGGCATAAACCAGAATCATTTAAAGACAAAAGTTTCTTAAATCACCTTTTTGGAGGCATATATTGGGCGGTTAATAAACAAAAAAAATAACTATGAGATTTTTTATAGGACTGTTTTATTTGATTACTATTTTTAGTAGTTGTTCATCATCAAAAAATGAATTAGAAAAAGACATTATTCTACCTTCTATAACATGTAGAGATGGTTTTCAAAATGGAGATGAGGAAGGAGTAGATTGTGGAGGTTCTAGTTGTAATAGTTGTACAAGTTCTGGGCCTGTAATACCTACTTCTGGCTACATGTCTCCAACTACATATAGTGGCTACAACCTTGTTTGGAGTGATGAATTTACAGATACATTAGATACAAAAAAATGGAGTTTTCACAAAGGTTCTGGTTGCCCTAATTTATGTGGTTGGGGAAATAATGAATTGCAATATTATACAGATAAAAATCATTCTTTTGTAGACGGAAACTTAGTAATTGAAGCTAAAAAAGAAAGTATCTCTGGGTCAGAATATTCATCAACAAGAATACATACAGATAATAAATTTGAGGTAAAATATGGTAGAATAGATATTAGAGCCAATATGCCATCTGCAACTGGTTCTTGGGTAGCTTTATGGTTAATAAATAAAGACTATTCTATTGCAGCCCCAGCAGAAAAGTGGCCAAGTGGAGGTGAAATTGATATTATGGAATATTTAGGAGAATCAAAAAATAAATTTTTTGGTACTGCACACTTTGGAAGCGATTTGTCTAATCATAAATACAATTCTACCTATTACACCACAACTGGAGAAAATTTTGATGAAATATTCTATGTTTTTTCGATTGTTTGGGAAGAAGACAAAATTACGTGGCTCATTAATAATGAAGAATACAAAACATTTACACCAAGTAATACAAATGGGCAACCTTACCCTTTTAATGATGAGTTCTTTTTAATTTTGAACTTATCTGTTGGTGGTAACTTACCCGTTACGCCTGTTGCTAGCGAATATTCTGCTTATTTGATTGTAGATTATATTAAGGTTTTTGAGAAAAATTAACACATAAAGTTTAGCTAATTATGAAAAGAGAACTAAAATCGATTGTAAAAATATTTTTATTGAGTATGTTTTTTATGTTGACTGTTAAATGTCAGAAAAATAAAACAAATAAAAGTGATCTGGTTGATAAAGAAATGAGTAAAAAGGACGCTTTAATAAAAAAGGATACTTCAAAAATAATTACAGAAGGCGCTAAATTAGTTTTAGTTTCTGATGCATACGAATTTACAGAAGGACCAGCAGCCGATAAAGAAGGCAATGTTTATTTTACAGATCAGCCTAATGATAGAATTTTAAAATGGAATGCTACTGATAATTCTGTTTTAGAATATATGAAACCTTCTGGTCGTTCAAACGGACTTTATTTTGACAATGAAGGGAATTTACTATCTGCAGCTGACGAAAAAAACGAATTATGGAGTATCAATTCAGATAAAAAAGAAACGGTTCTAGTACGCAATTTTCAAGGAAAAAAATTAAATGGTCCAAATGATCTTTGGGTGGATAGTAAAGGAGGTATTTATTTTACAGATCCTTATTATCAAAGAGATTGGTGGTCTCATAAAAAACCACAACAAAAAGAAAACCGCGTCTATTATTTAGCCCCAAATGCAGATAAACCTATTATTGTATCTAATGATAATTATGTACAACCCAATGGTATTATTGGTTCTAAAGATGGTAGAAAACTATATGTAGCAGATCAAGTAGACAATAAAACCTTTGTTTTTGATGTTCAGAAAAACGGAAGTTTAGCGAATAGAAAATTATTTACAGCTATGGGATCTGACGGAATGACTACAGATAATAAAGGAAATATATATTTAACAGGAACAGATGGTGTTACCGTTTTTAGTACTGATGGTAAACAAATTGAACAAATTGCAGTTCCAAAAGGATGGACAGCAAATGTTACTTTTGGAGGGAAAGACTTTAAAACACTTTTTATAACTTCTTTAAATTCAGTTTACACTTTACAGATGAATGTTCAAGGAATTCGATATAAGAATTAATATAATTTTAAAAGTAAATATCATGAAAAAAACAAAATTTA
Source organism: Polaribacter sp. PL03 (assembly GCF_033875165.1). NCBI lineage: Bacteria > Pseudomonadati > Bacteroidota > Flavobacteriia > Flavobacteriales > Flavobacteriaceae > Polaribacter > Polaribacter sp. PL03. The sequence goes on from NZ_JAWZSV010000003.1 coordinate 313,782, forward strand.
CAAGTACGCTAATTTGTGTTTTAATGCTTGCAATTACTGCTTGTAATAATGATAAAACATCAAAAAAAACTAGTACTAATTTATCTGTATCTGAAACCAACGAAGATATTGCATTAAAACGCGCTTTCGAAAAACGTTTTTTATTAGGAAGTGCAATTAATGATGGTATTGTTTCTGGTAAAGAAAAAGTTTTAAACCAAATCGTAAAAAAGGAGTTTAATACTATTACGCCAGAAAATTGTATGAAAGCAGAATCCGTAAATCCAGCACCTGGAGTTTATGATTTTAAAGCTGCAGATGATTTTGTTGCTTTTGGTAAACAAAATAATATGTTTATAGTGGGACATACTTTAATTTGGCATAACCAAACACCAGCTTGGTTTTTTACTAATAAAAAAGGAGAACCAAATACTCCTAAAGAACAAAAAGAGAGATTACGAAGTCATATTGAAGCAGTAGCAGGAAGATATGCAGGCAAAGTACAAGCCTGGGATGTTGTAAATGAAGTGATAGATAATGATGGATCTTACAGACCAACAACTTGGGTAAATAGTATTGGAGATGGAGATGAAATGGTAAAATTGGCTTTTAAATATGCTAGTGAATATGCACCTAATACAGAATTATATTATAATGATTTTAATGCTTGGAGACCAGAAAAGAGAGAAGGTATCGTGCGTATGGTAAAAATGCTTCAAAAAGAAGGTATTCGTATAGATGGTATTGGTATACAAGCTCATTGGGGACTTAATTTTCCGAAAAATGAATACATTCAGCAAGCTATTGATGCATATGCTGCTCTTGGTATAAAAGTAATGATTACAGAGTTAGATATTGATGTATTACCTTTAACAAAAGAAGGGCAAATTATTGGTAAAAGTATGATGGAGTCTCAATTCCAATTAGAAGAATTTGAAACTTTTTTTGATCCATATAAAAAAGGTTTACCACAAGACGTGGAAAATCAATTAGCAAACAGATACAAGGAAATTTTTGAGATTTTCTTGAAAAATAAAGACAAAATAGACAGAGTAACTTTTTGGGGTGTGCATGATAGCATGTCATGGAAAAACGACTATCCAATTCCAAATAGAACAAATTATCCTCTGTTGTATGATAGAAATTCAAAACCTAAACTTGCAAGAAAAGCTATTTTAGAAACGGTACAATAAACAGCTTGCTTTTAATAATTTAGAATCATTAAAATAGAATAGTCTTAAAATAGATTTATGAATTTAATTACTCCTGAAAATTTTAAATATACTTTAGATAATAAATCAATTAAGTTATTTACATTAAAAAATAAAAACGGAATTGTATCTCAAATAACCAATTACGGAGGTAGAATTGTAAACTTATTTACACCAGATAGAGAAGGTGTTTTTGAAGATGTTGTTTTAGGTTATGGTACTGCAAAAGAGTATTTAGAAAAGCCAGATCATTTCTTTGGAGCAATTATTGGTCGTTATGGTAATAGAATTGCAAATGGTAAGTTTAGTATAGATAATAATGAGTTTTTGTTAGATAAAAATGAAGAAGAAAGCCAATTACATGGAGGTAAAAAAGGTTTTCATGCAGTTGTTTGGGAAGCAAAGCAAATATCCGATTCTGTTTTAGAGTTAACTCATTTTTCTAAACATTTAGACCAAGGTTTTCCTGGTAATTTAGAAGTAAAAGTAGTGTATACATTAACTAATAAAAATGAATTACAAATAGAATATTCTGCAGTTTCAGATGCAAAAACCGTAATAAACTTAACAAACCATTCTTATTTTAATTTATCTGGTAATTTTAATAAATCAATAGAAAATCATTTATTTCAAATAAAATCAGATTATTATTTACCTGTAAATGATAAAATGATTCCTACAGGAAACTTAGAAAAGGTTTCTAATTCTCCTTTCGATTTTAGAAATTTAAAAACATTAAAGCAAGTTATAAATAAACAACACCAACAAATAGAATTAGGTAGTGGTTTTGATCATAATTTTATTTTAGATGATGAAAATACAGGTTTTGTAGCAAAAGTAATTGATAAAAATTCTGGCAGAAGTTTAGAGGTGTATACCACAGAACCAGGAGTACAATTTTATTCTGGCAATCACCTAAATAATTTAGAAGGCAAAAACAATGTTTTATATCAAAAAAGAGCAGCTTTTTGTTTAGAAACCCAGCATTTCCCTAATAGCCCAAATCATAAAAAATTTCCTTCAACATTATTATTACCAGAAGAAGTTTATACGTCAACAACAACATATAGGTTTTATGTAAAATAATCATCTGTGTTAAATAGTAAGCATTAAAACCTTTATTAGATAAAACGGTGCATCATTTCTATTATTTAAAGCATTATTTGTAGTACAATATTCTAAAGATTATAATTAATTTTAAAATCAGATAAGTTTAATGTGTTAAGTTAATTGCTTATCGTTTTTCGAAATTTTTTATAATAAAAAATAGAACACTTTAAAATAATGGAAAGAAAATCTTTTATTAAACAACTTTTAGCGGGATCTGCTGGTGTAACATTATTTGCATCACAGATACAGATGTTACAAGGTTGTACAACTCCTTTAAAAACTAAAAAATTAGGAATAGCTTTAGTTGGTTTGGGGTCTTATTCTACAACACAATTAGCACCAGCTTTATTAGAAACAGAGCACTCTTATTTGTCTGCAATTGTTACTGGTACTAAAGAAAAAGAAGATGTTTGGTCAAAAAAATATAACATCAAAAAAGAAAATATTTACAACTACACTAATTTTGATGAAATTGTAAATAATGATGACATAGACATTGTATATATTGTTTTACCAAATAGTATGCATGCAGAATTTACCATTAGAGCCGCAAAAGCAGGGAAACATGTTATTTGTGAAAAACCGATGGCAACTTCTGTAGAAGATTGTCAGAAAATGATTAATAGTTGTAACAATGCTAATGTAAAACTATCTATTGGTTACAGATTACATTTTGATCCTATTAATGGTTATTTAATGGAACTTGGTCAAAATAAAGTTTTTGGTAAGATGAATACTGAAACTGGTTTTGCATTCACTTTAAAGAATCCTGAAAAATGGAGATTGCAAAAATCTTTATCGGGTGGTGGACCTTTAATGGATTTAGGAATTTATGCATTACAAGCTGCAATTTATATGTATGGTGAATTGCCAACCTCTTTATGGGCAAAAGATACAACAAAAGACACTGCTTTTTTTAACAAGCAAAATATAGAAGGAAGTTTAGAATGGGAAATGACGTTTCCTTCTGGTAAAGCACTTTGTAAAACTTCTTATGAAGAGGATTTTTACTGTTATATAACTGCAAATACAGAAAGGGGAGAAATAGAATTAAACCCTTCTTTTACCTATGATGGTTTAAAAGGTAAAACACCAATTGGTCCAATAGAAATCGAAAATGTAAATCAGCAAGCATTTCAAATTGATGCTTTTGCCTTAAATATTTTAAATGATACTAAAAGTATTGTTTCTGGTGAAATGGGATTGCGTGATATGTACATCATCGAAAAAATTTATGAATCTGCCAGAACAGATGGTAAACAAGTTTTGTTAGATGAAATACCTAATATTTTGGATTTAAGAAAAATAAGGAATTAAAAAAATAATTCATTTTGTATATAAAAAATAAATTTTACTTTTTAATATTTTTATTTAGTTGTTGTGTAGTTTTTTCTCAAAACGAATCACCTGTTTTAACAGCAAATTCAAGACAAATTTTTTGTCCTCAGACTCAAATAGAAATTGCTCCAAATTTCACTATTTCAGATAGTGATAATACTAGTATAGCTCTTTTATTTGTTCAAATATCTTCTGGATATCAAATTAATTTTGATGAATTATCTTTAGTTGGTACTCACCCAACAATAAACACAAATTGGAATGCTTCCGAAGGGAAACTTACGCTATCTGGAATTGGGTCTGATGAAATTTTATTAACTAACTTAGAAAGAGCTGTTAGAAATATTGTTTTTAAAACTACTGCCACTTCTATAGTTAATGAAAAGTTTTTTTCTTTTACTATAAGTGAAGCAAATTACTTACCATCTACCAATCATTTTTACGAATATGTTGCAGAAGATGGAATTACTTGGAGTAATGCAAGAACAGCAGCACAAAATAAAACTTTTTATGGCTTAAAAGGATATTTGGCAACTTTAGCTACGGAAGAAGAGGCAATATTAGCTGGCGAACAAGCAATTGGAACTGGTTGGATTGGGGCTACAGATCAAACAGAAGAAGGTGTTTGGAAGTGGGTTACTGGTCCTGAACCAGAAACTATATTTTGGAACGGAAAGGTAAATGGAAGTACCCCAAATTATGCAAATTGGAATAACAATGAACCTAACAATTTTTTAGGAGATGAAAATTATGCACATATTACAGATCCAAATATTGGAATTCGTGGCGCATGGAATGATTTGCCAAATATTGGAGGTGTTAATGAATATGTACCAAAAGGGTATATTGTAGAATATGGTGGTTCTATTGGTGACCCAACTTTACAAATTTCTGCAAGTACAAGTATTTATTTACCAAAAATAAATACAACAACTAATGCGGTTATTTGTGAATCTGGAATAGCAACTTTAACAGCAACACCAACGGAAGGAATTATTTTATGGTATGACGCATTAAATAATGGGAATTTATTACAAACAGGTTCTTCGTTTACAACTCCTACAATTAATGCAACAACAACTTACTATGCAACAATTTCTATAGATGGTTGTACAAGTTTTAACAGAACCCCAATAACGGTTACTGTAAATAAAAAACCTACAATTAGTGTTAATTTAGTGCATAATATATGTGTAAATACAGCTGTAAGTATAAATGCATCTGTTTCTGCGGGTACTCTTTTTTGGTATGATTCACCAACAAGTACAATTCCTTTGTTTGAAGGTAATGTTTTTACAACACCAATATTATCTGCTGATAAAACATACTATTTAGAAGCAAAAATTGCTGATTGTGTTTCAGATACAAGAACAGCTGTAAAGATTTCTACAAGTACTAACATCCCAGAATTTAATGTAGTAAAGCAAACAGTTGTTTTTTGTTTAAACAGTAACTCTGTAACTTTAGAAACTGAAAATCCTCAAGGAAATTATACATACCAATGGAAAAGAGATAACGCTATAATTACAGGTAATTCAGCTTCAATTATGGTAAGTAGTACAGGAAATTATACCGTAAAAGCAATTTCAAATGCAGGTTGCGAATCTGTAGAAAAAAGTATTTTAGTTGTTAATTCTGAAATAGCAAAGGTTACTAAAGAATCTATTGTAATTAAAGATAATTCGAGTAACAATACAATTGAAATTATAACAGATACTTTAGGTATTGGCGATTATGAATTTTCTTTAGATGATGAGTTTGGAGATTATCAATCAGCATCACTTTTTGAAAATATAGAGACAGGAACACATAACCTATTTATAAGAGATAAAAAAGGTTGTGGAACTGTAAAATATGTTTTCTCTATCTTAAAATATACAGAATTCTTTACACCTAACGAAGATGGAATTAATGATTTTTGGCATATAAAAGGTTATAATAAAGATGTTTACGCTGTTTCAGATATAACAATTTATAATAGATTTGGTGTATTACTCTTTAAAATAGATAACCTAAGTTTAGGTTGGGATGGAAAATATCAAGGTAAAAAAATGCCTTCAAACACATATTGGTTTCGTGCAACGTTAACAGATACAAATGGGTTTTCTACAAAAAAATCAGGAAATTTTAGCTTGATTAGATAAGTATGAATTAGCTGCAAAAGATTATAAGAAACTGATGATAGGTGTTGAATAGACTTTAAAGAAATATTTTTATTAGCATAAAAAGTAAGGTTAAATACCTTTAATATAAAGTAGAAGATTACACCTAATCAACAATTACAAGTTTAGCATGTAAAACATGTATTCTAAATTATTAAAATAAACATTTTACTATGAAATCTCTTACAATTAAAAACCTGTTATTTATCATATGTGTTTTAACAATGATTAATACAAATGCGCAAGACCAGTTTAGCGTTTTATTGTATACCCAACATGATGATTGGCATTACAATAACATACCTGTTGCTATTCAGGCTTTTGAAGAAATGGCAGAAGAGCACCAATTTAAGTTTAATTGGACACAAAGACCAAATGATCTTATAGAAAAGTTACCAAAACATGATGTAGTAATATTTATGAACGCAAATGCCGATTCTTTAAAGACAGTTCATATGACTGCTCTAAAAGTATTTATAAAGAAAGGTGGAGGTTTTGTAGGTATACATGGAACAGCAGATGGTAAAAATAATAATTCTTGGTTTGATGGTCTTGTTGGGGCAAAATTTGTGAATCATCCAAAGTTACAAGCCGCAATAGTAAAAGTTAAGAATAAAGATTTCCCAGCAACATGGCACCTACCAAGTAAATGGCTTCGCAGTGATGAATGGTATAATTTTAAAAAGATGAATTTAGAGAAACTAAACATTCTATTAACTGTTGATGAAGATTCTTATGATTTTACTGCTGGTTATGATGAAATTCCATTAAAAGGTATGGGAAAGACACATCCTATTTCATGGTATCAAGAGTATGACGGAGGAAAATCTTTTTATACCGCTTTAGGTCATAAACCAGAATCTTATAAAGACAAAAACTTCTTAAACCATATTTTTGGAGGTATATATTGGGTTTTAAATAAGAATAAGCAAAACTGAACTAAAAGGATAAAATTAATAGATGCTAATAAGTTTTCTAAAGGTTTTGAAGAACAGGGAATTAAATTATTTACATTAAAAAATAAAAACGGAATTGTATCTCAAATAACCAATTACGGAGGTCGAATTGTAAACTTATTTATACCAGATAGAGAAGGTGTTTTTGAAGATGTTGTTTTAGGTTACGGTACTGCAAAAGAGTATTTAGAAAAGCCAGATCATTTCTTTGGAGCAATTATTGGTCGTTATGGTAATAGAATTGCAAATGGTAAGTTTAGTATAGATAATAATGAGTTTTTGTTAGATAAAAATGAAGAAGAAAGCCAATTACATGGAGGTAAAAAAGGTTTTCATGCAGTTGTTTGGGAAGCAAAACAAATATCCGATTCTGTTTTAGAGTTAACTCATTTTTCTAAACATTTAGACCAAGGTTTTCCTGGTAATTTAGAAGTAAAAGTAGTGTATACATTAACTAATAAAAATGAGTTACAAATAGAATATTCTGCAGTTTCAGATGCAAAAACCGTAATAAACTTAACAAACCATTCTTATTTTAATTTATCTGGTAATTTTAATAAATCAATAGAAAATCATTTATTTCAAATAAAAGCAGATTATTATTTACCTGTAAATGATAAAATGGTTCCTATAGGTAATTTTGAAAGTGTTACCAATTCTCCTTTCGATTTTAGAAATTTAAAAACATTAGAGCAAGTTATAAATAAAGAACATCAACAAATAGAATTAGGTAGTGGTTTTGATCATAATTTTATTTTAGATAAAGAGAATAAAGATTTTGTTGCAAAAGTATTTGATGAAAATTCTGGCAGAGGTTTAGAGGTGTATACCACAGAACCAGGAGTGCAATTTTATTCTGGCAATCACCTAAATAATTTAGAAGGTAAAAACAATGTTTTATATCAAAAAAGAGCAGCCTTTTGTTTAGAAACGCAACATTTTCCAAATAGCCCTAATCAAACCAATTTCCCATCAACTTTACTATTACCAGAAGAAAAGTTTTTTTCAAGAACTATTTATAAGTTTAGTGTTTATAAGTGATTGCTAGAATTTAGTAACACTTTTAAAATAGAATTTAATTCTTGTTATGCAAGAATTGTTCTACTAAAAGCAGTATTTGTTTTACAGCAATCTACATTTTACAGCTAATTTTAAACCAATATCAAGTGATATTTTTTTAAACTACCTATTTGGTGGTTTATATAAAAAAAAGCTCACTTAATAGCAGGTATGCAACATCCATAGAAATTTACAAATAAATATAATATAGATATGTTTAATAAAATAAGTACAACTTTACTCTTAGTATCAATTTGCTTTTTAAGCTGTAAAGAGACAAAAAAAGAAGCTGTTAAAGAAACACCTCAAGACATAACATCTTTACAAAACAGTTTTAAGGAAGATTTTTTAATTGGTACAGCACTTAATACTGGTCAGATTAAAGAAGTAGATAGCGTACAAACAGCATTAATAACTAGAGAATTTAATGCTATTACACCAGAGAACGATTTAAAATGGGAGCAAATTCACCCTAAAAAAGATACTTATAATTTCGATGTCTCAGATGCTTATGTTGCTTTTGGTAACAAAAATAACATGCATGTTGTAGGGCATACTTTGCTTTGGCATAGTCAATTGGCACCTTGGGTTCATGAAATTACAAATAAAGATACTTTAGTAAATAACATTACAAAACATATAAATACAATAGCTGGTAGATATAAAGGTAAAATTGATTCTTGGGATGTTGTAAATGAAGCTTTAAATGAAGATGGATCTCCAAGAGAATCTATCTTTTATAAATTATTTGGAGATGAAAGTTACTTAGAGTTAGCGTTTAAACTTGCCGAAAAAGCAGCACCAGATGCAGAACTAGTTTACAACGATTACAATCTTTGGAAACCAGCAAAAAGAGAAGGAGTAATTAGAGTTGTAAAAAATTTACAAGCTAAAGGTATTAAAGTTGATGGTGTAGGTATGCAAGCACATTGGAGCTTAGAAGGGCCATCTTTAGAAGATATTGAAAACAGTATAATTGCATATTCAGACTTAGGGGTAAAAGTAATGTTTACAGAGTTAGATATTACCGTACTGCCAAATCCTTGGGAATTGGATGGAGCTGCTGTAGAGCAAAGTTATGAAAGCTACGAGAATGATCCTAAAATGAATCCTTATCCTAATGGATTAACAGAAGAAGTAGAATTAAAAATAGCAAAACGTTATGAAGATATTTTTAATCTTTTCTTAAAGCACAAAGATAAAATTAGTCGTGTAACTTTTTGGGGAGTTAATGATGGGCAGTCTTGGTTAAATAATTGGCCAATTAAAGGTAGAACAAATTATCCTTTACTTTTTGGAAGAGATGATAAGCCAAAAGAAGTTTATAATAATGTAATTGCTCTTAAAAATAAGGCAAACTAATAGCTACTAAAAACATGTCAATTAAAACACAAAAATTATCAGTTAGAGAAAAAGTAGGTTATGCTCTTGGAGATTTGGCAGCTAATTTAGTTTTTCAAACTCTAATGACTTATCTGGCGTATTTCTATACAGATATTTATGGTTTAGAATCAAATCACGCATCTGCAATAATATTAACTGTTGGTCTTGTGGCTGCTTTTGGTTTTAACCCAATTATTGGTGCTATTGCAGATAGAACAAATACTAAAATAGGTAAGTTTAGACCTTGGATATTATGGACTGCAATACCTTTAGGTGTAACAGCAATATTAGCTTTTACAACACCAGATTTTGAATACAAAGGAAAAGTTATTTATGCAGTTGTAACCTATACTTTATTGCTCTTATTATATTCAGCAAATAATTTACCTTATTCAGCTTTAAGTGGTGTAATTACAGGAGATATGGGAGAAAGAAATAGTATTTCTTCATATCGATTTGTAGCGGTAATGTTTGCTCAGTTTTTTGTGCAAGTATTTATGTTACCAATTATAGAAACTGCTGGAGGTGGAGATAAAGCTGTTGGTATTGAGTTGGTAATGACTTGGTTGGCCGTTATAGGTACAGTAATGTTGTTAATTACCTTCTTTACTACAAAAGAACGTATCATACCCAAACCAGAGCAGAAGTCTAGTTTAAAAGAAGATTTAGGAGATTTATTTAAAAATAGGCCTTGGGTTATTATGTTGGTTTTAACAACTTTAGTCTTTGTAACCTTGGCTATGAAAGGAGGTTCTTATGTTTATTACTTCAATAATTTTGTAGACGAGAAAGAACTAACAAGTTTTATCAGTCCTATTTTAGATTTTTTATCAAGTATTGGTGTTAATTTCTTTGGAGAAAATCCTGTTTCTGCTGGTTTCGGATTGTTTAATGCAGGTGGTATTATTTTTATGATGGTTGGTATTGGCTTATCTAAAAAATTAGCCGATAAATATGGGAAAAGAGATGTTTTTCAAACATTTTTATTTATTTCAACATTGTTTATTATGTTCTTCTATTTCTTCTCGGCAAAGTCGGTAGGATTGATGTTTTTATCACAAATTTTACATGGTTTTTTCTACGGAATAACAATACCTCTTCTTTGGGCGATGATTGCAGATGTAGCAGATTATTCTGAATGGAAAAACAATCGTAGAGCAACAGCTATTATATTTTCTGCAATGATGGTGGGTTTAAAAGGAGGTTTAAGTATTGGTAGTGCTTTAGTTGCATGGATTTTAGGATTGTATAATTATGTTCCAAAAGAAGCGTCGCAAGTAGAAAGTGCAATTAATGGAACAAAAATGTTAATCAGTATATTTCCTGCAATTCCATTTTTAATAGGATTTGGATTATTGTTTTTTTATGAAATAGATAAAAAGATGGAATTAAATATTGAAAAAGAGTTAAACGAAAGAAGAAACGGTTAAAAATTTATAAAATGCCAGAAAAAAGTATAGAACACATCAATTTTGATGAATTAAATAAAACAGCTATTTCACAACCATTAGTATCTCATATTTACACTGCAGATCCTTCTGCACATGTTTTTAATGGTAAAATATATATTTACCCTTCTCATGATATTGATGCAGGAGAAGCTTTTGACGATTTAGGAAGCCATTTTGCGATGGAAGATTACCATGTAATATCTATGGATAGTGTAGATAGTAAAGCCGTAGATAATGGTTTGGCACTTCATGTAAAAGATGTTCCTTGGGCAAAACAACAAATGTGGGCGCCAGATGCAAATGAAAAAAATGGAACTTACTATTTGTTTTTTCCTGCAAAAGCTCATGATGATATTTTTAGAATTGGCGTGGCTACAAGTAATTCTCCAACAGGACCTTTTAAAGCAGAACCAGAAGCAATTAAAGGTAGTTTTTCTATAGATCCTGCTGTTTTTAAAGATGATGACGGAAGTTATTATATGTATTTTGGAGGTCTTTGGGGCGGACAATTACAACGCTGGAGAGATGGCGAATTTAATGCATCAGAACCAGACAGTCCTACCGCATTTATTCCAGAAGATAATGAAGCTGCATTGTTACCTTACGTAGCAAAAATGACAGATAATTTATTGGAGTTTGATGAAAAGGCAAAAGAATTACAAATTTTAGACGAAAATGGCGATTTGTTATTATCAGGAGATATTGATAGACGTTTTTTCGAAGCGGCTTGGTTACACAAGCACAATGGTAAATATTATTTCTCTTATTCAACAGGAGATTCTCACTTTATCTGTTATGCAATAGGAGATAATCCTTATGGACCATTTACATACACTGGTAGAATTTTAGAACCAGTTGTTGGTTGGACTTCGCATCACTCTGTATGTAAAGTAGATGAAAAATGGTATTTATTTTACCATGATTCTAGTTTATCTAAAGGAGTTACACATTTACGTTCTGTAAAAGTTGCAGAAATTACACACAATGCAGACGGAACTATAGAAACTTTAGAGCCATATAGCAAAATATAAGCAACTTATACAACCATGAAAAATCCAAAGCCATTATTTTTATTATTTATTTATGCGCTATTTTTCTTTAGTTGTACTTCTGAAACTAAACTTCAATTTCCTATCGAAGTTACTACAAAACCAGAAAGTATTACCAAAGGTTTTAAGGGCAATTATTACGTAACCGTAATGAATAATAAAGAAAGTGGCGATGGTGAAGTGGTTGAGATTTCTGCAGATGGTATAAAAACATTTGCTACTGGTTTTAACGAACCAAAAGGAATTGTATTTATAGACAATCATTTGTATTTCTCAGATATAAATCGTGTTTGGAAAGTTGATAAAAATGGTAACGCTACTATTTTTGTTTATAAAGATGCTTTTCCTGAAGAAGCTTTATATTTAAACGATGTGGCTGTAGCCGCAGATGGTAAAGGTATGTATGTGGCAGACATGGGAGCTACCCAATACATGAGAGATCGAGATAATAATCTTTGGCCTCTAGATAGTGAAGAAGCAAAAAAAGTACCAGCTTTAGGTAGAATTTATCATATTTCTTTAAATGGAGATATCACGATTGCCCAAAACACCTCTCATTTAATGCTAAATCCCAATGGAGTTGGTGTAGATAATAATGGTAATATTATGGTAGGCTCTTTTTTTACAGGTAACTTTCTTGTAAAAAAGAATAATAAGTTAACGCCACTTAAAGGAGTTTTTAGAGGTGCTGATGCTGTTGAGCAAGATAGTAAAGGTAATTACTACGTAAGTAGTTGGTCTCAAGGTAAAGTTTGGAAAATTGATGGTAAAACTGAAAAATCTACCGTTTTAATTGAAAATTTAAAGTCTGCTGCAGATTTTTATTTAGAAGAAGATAAAGGAAGATTACTTGTACCAGATATGATGGCTGGTAAAATTTATGAAGTTCACATAGATTAATATACTACAATTAGAAACTTATTTTTATTCCTTTTTAGATAACATTTTTATAATAACTGTCTTTTTCTACAGAAGCTAATTTACTAGCTTTAGATACTTACTTTTTATTATTTATCGATTTCTATGTATTTTAATAACAGATGGTATCTTTTATTAATGGTTGGTGAACTCAATTTTTGTAGATGCTACGGTAAATGATAATAATTACACTTTAGAAGAAAAAGTAGATTTGTTAACTCAAAAAATTGATAAGTTATTAGCTGAAAAGGAATAAATTACTATTCTTATTTATAGAATTAAGAAAAAGAAACTACAGATAGACGTTTTTTAATATAAGTAGATGAGGTTTTTTAAGAAAAATAGAGGAGGTATAAAATTGATTAAAAATAGGCATATAATAGCTATTACTTACACCTAAATTTACATCTATAAAAATAAAACCCTGTAAATTAATAACTTACAGGGTTTATTGTGGAGACGCCGACTCTATAATGTTTAATATTATCTTATGTTACTTTCTTTTTAAAAACCTAAAAAGCTTTATTTCATAGTGTTTAAAGTGTTTTTTGTTTCTTTGTTGTAAAATAAGGTAAAATGAAATAAAAGTTTGGCTGACTAAATGCTGACTAAGTTTTTTTTTTTGCCTAAAAGTTTGTAATGGCAAAAATTAAATTCATCTTACAAGGTAAATCTAAAAACACTCAAATTTATTTGAGGTTATCAATAAGTAAGAGTGTTTCTTTCAAACGAAAAACGGGGTATTCAATTGGTGTTAAAGATTGGAGTCCAAGTACTGGTTTTCCTAAGACAAATAATCCTTTTAGTAAAAATTTAAAAGTCGATTTAAAGAAGCTTGAAGTTTTTATTGAGTCGTCACTTAATAAGAGTAATTCTGAAGGGATTGAAATTACTTCTTTGTGGTTAAATGAATCAATAGCGAAGTGTTTAGGTAAATCTGAAGTGAAAGAATTTGATTATTTGATTCCTTATACAGAAAAATATATAGATAGCCTGAAATATCAATCAACTACTTATGATGGAAAAGGGGTTTCAGAAGCTACAATTAAGAAAAGAACTACGATTTTAAATAAGTTAATTAAGTTTGAGGTTAAGACAAAACAAAGATTAAAAGTTAAAGACGTTAATCTCGCGTTTAGAGAAAAACTTATTGATTTTTTAGATATACAAGAAAAATTGTCTGAAGGAACAATAGGTAGGTATCTTAAAGAGGTTAAAACAATATGTAACGATGCGCAAAAAAATGGTATTGAAGTAAGTTCTCAATTAATACACTTTAAGGGTTTTGCAACAAAAGGATTTAAAATTGTATTGTCGTTTGAAGAAATTGAGAAAATAAAGAGAATGAAATTTGAAGATAAGCGGTTATCAGATGCAAGAGATTGGTTAGTTATAGGTTGTTATACAGGGCAAAGAGTTTCTGATTTAATGAGGATGCATAAAAATATGATTGAGGAGCATCATAAGTTTAGGTTTATTGTTTTAACTCAGAAAAAGACAAAGAAAATCGTTCAAATTCCAATTCATCAAAAAGTTGAGGTTATTTTAAACTCTATAAAAGGTAGTTTTCCTTTAGTTTTTACAAAAAATGCAGATAGTAATTCGGCTTTGTTTAATAAGTATTTAAAATTAGTTTGTGAAAAGGCAAGGTTAATTGATTCTGTAAGAGGTAAATTGAGGAATAAAAAGACGGGGAGGTTAGAGGAAGGGGATTATCCTAAGTACAAATTAGTTACGTCTCATATTTGTAGAAGGTCATTTGCTACAAATTTTTATGCTAAAGAAAAGTACCCTACACCTCTTCTTATGAATATTACGGCTCATAGTACTGAAAAAATGTTTTTAGATTATATTGGTAAGAAGCCTATTGATTATGGAGTCCAACTTGCTGAAATTTGGAAAAAGGAAGAAAGTACAAAATAATCCTTATTGTAGTTAAAAATAAGATAAGTAGAGTAAATTATTTCATAAAAATTACGATATATAAATCTAAAGACTTTATTGTCTTTAATCTTGAGACATAGAAAATGCGCAACAAATTGTTGCGCATTCTTTTTAATTTCTATTCTCTATAAAAGATGAAATTTCACTCATCATAGATTCCCAAGCAAACCAAGAAAGCCAATTAAAATACTGGGTTTCATCGGTAGGGGTGGGGCTTCCTTTTAATTGTCCACATTCATTTTCGAAATCATCTAATATTTTGAGTATTTGTAAATGATTTTCCCTAGCAAAACCCACTGTATCAGTATAATAAATCATTCCAGGAACTGATCCACTATCTGCTGCATAATAATCCTTTGGGTGTTCTATTAATAAAGACCATTTAACACCTCCTTGCTTTAATATTTTTTTATGAAAATTTGGAAATGTACTGTACTTCTCTAAAAATGTTTTCTTACTTAATTTTGACATGATAATTCGTTTTATTCCTAAGGTCTTTAAAGGAATAAAAAGGCTTGAGAACAAGGTGTCTATCCCTTAGAATTATAATGTACTTTATAAGTAACAGGATAAAAATTCTTATCTATAAAGTGAGTGTAAATTTAAAAACAAGAAAGCTTAAAGTTTAACATTTTGATTTTACAGAATTATTAGGATTCAATTTTAATCCGTTCATCTTTCTTAAATTCTCTCGATTTTTAAAAAGCAAGAATGGTTTCCTTAAGTTGTTAAAACCTTTTAAAAAGAGAGAATCATTTTTAGCAATTCCGATGGAGCTCTATTCTTATTATAGGAAAAAAGTAAGTCCCTGGATTTGCTAAAGATATAGAACATCTTAATTGAAATTCTACTGAAATTATTACAAAAAGGAGGTTATGGGGAATTTAAAATTCACAAAGAAGATGAAGTAATTTTATATAAATTATGTGTCTATTTTATTCGTGATATTGAAGCTTGTAAAAAATTAGAAATAGATCTTAACAAAGGAATTCTATTATCAGGACCAGTAGGATGTGGTAAAACAAGTTTAATGAAATTATTACCATACATAGTACCTCATCAAAAAAGCTACAAAGTTATTGCTGTAAGAAATATTGCATTCTCATTCAATAACCTTGGCTTTAAAGTTATTGAAGAATATGGAAGTAATAATTATTATTGTTTCGATGATTTAGGCGTAGAAACAACAGGAAGGCATTTTGGAAAGGACTGCAACGTAATGGGGGAAATTATTTTATATCGTTATGAATTATTTCTAAAAAATAATATTAAAACTCAGGCCACAACCAATTTAAATGCGCAAGAATTAGAAGAAAGATATGGTAATCGTGTTCGTTCTAGAATGCGTCAACTCTTTAATTTAATTGGGTTTGAAAAAGAAAGTATCGATAAACGAAGGTAGGTTTTACAAGAGAGATAAAAATAAGAGTGAAAAATTATTTCACCTTAGTTTACTTTGTTGTGGTTGGTAAAATAATCTTAAAACATATTATTAAACACAATAAGATCTAAAATAATAGAATTTAAAAAATTATACTTGATAAGGCATAGTTCTATAATTTAATACTTATGATATAATTTATTGTTTAGCTCATAAAATAGCATAATTTGTATCTAAAAACTAAATTGATTTGTGGGTGAGTTTTAAACTTATTCCAGAAATAAAATTTATTTATTAGTTTTAATAGAATTAGCATCAAAAAAGCGTAATGTTTTCTCAACGTTCTCTATCCAATAAGACCATTCATGCCCGCCTTTAAATTCTTCAAATTTATGGGGAATATTTTCCTTTATAAGTTCTTTATGAAGTAGTTTATTAGCTTCAAATAAAGAGTCTTTAATACCACAATCAAAACGAATAGGAGGTAAGCTTGTTTTATTTTTCTTTAAAATATCTATTAAATTTGGCGTTTTACTTTCCTTTATATATTCGTCTACAGAATCATCTGTAAAGAGCTGCATTTGTTCTAGTTTGGTAATAGAACTATGACCAGAAATTGCTTTAAATTTCTCAGGAAATCTTCCGCCTAAAGATAAAGCACCATAACCGCCCATAGACAAACCACCTATACAAGTAGAAGTTGAGTTTTTTGCTTCAGGAATATTTTCTTTTATTGCAGTAATCACATCATTTACAATCCAATTATCAAATTGTTTTTGATGATGAGAAAAATAAGCAGAACCATCTTGCCAAAGTCCGTCTGAAGGCATTGCAATAATAGCTGGTTTAATCGTGTTATTTTTAATTAGTTTTTCTGTAGTTACATGCGCACCACCTTTCATTGCCCAAATCCAAGCACTTCCATAAACACCATGTAATAAGATGTAAATAGGTAAATTATCTATGTCATCAACTTCAGGAACATATAAACAAATATCACCTCTGCCTTTTAAATTAGGCGTTTTTACGGTTAAGAATCTTAATCCTTGAGATTCAAAGTTTAAATCTGAAAGTTCTACGGTTTTAAAGCTACTTTTCATATTAAAATACAATTACACCTTTTGCATTTTTACCCGCTAACATATCATCAAAAGCCTGTTGTAATTCTTCTAAAGGATATGTTCTGGTAATCATTTCGTCTAATAATAAATCGCCTTTATCATATAAATTCACCAATTTCGGAAAATCTATTTGTGGTCTACATTTCCCGTATAATGGATTGATGTAAATTTTATCCCATTCAAAAAGGTTCATGTCAATACTAATCGTTTCTTCAATTCCACTAACTTGAACAGCGGTTCCAGCATTTCTGATCATCGCTAAAGGAGCAGCGCCTAAAGCAGGAATAGCAGTA
Source organism: Polaribacter sp. PL03 (assembly GCF_033875165.1). Taxonomy (NCBI): domain Bacteria; kingdom Pseudomonadati; phylum Bacteroidota; class Flavobacteriia; order Flavobacteriales; family Flavobacteriaceae; genus Polaribacter; species Polaribacter sp. PL03. Next base: position 331,137 of record NZ_JAWZSV010000003.1, read on the forward strand.
CACTCAAAAGCAAAATCAGCACCTCTTCCTTCTGTTAATTTCTTTACTTCTTCTGATGCTTTCATCAATCCAATATCATTTTTATTTGCTAGAATAGTATGGGTTGCTCCAAATTGTTTTGCCATTTCTAAACGTTCAGCATTAATATCAATGGCAATTATTTTTGCTGCTCCAGATATTCTAGCACCTTGAATTACGTTTAAACCAACACCTCCAGTTCCTAAAATTACGGCAGAACTTCCGGCAGTAACTTTCGCTGTATTTACAGCAGAACCGTAACCTGTCATTACTCCACAACTAATTATACTTGCTGAAGGCATTGGCATTTCGCTTTCTAATTTTACACAAGCAGATTCTTTTACCAAAGCATATTCTGCCAACGTACCAATATTAAAAGAACGTTCTATAGGTTGATTATTCCACTTAGAGCCTTCTAAATGTGCATGACCAGGAGTATAACCATTTCCACCAGCAGTTACAGGTGAATTATTTTCACAAATATGTTGGTTGCCTTCTTGACATTGAAAACATTTCATACAAGGTGTTGCCCAGTTTAAAATAACTTTGTCACCTATTTTAAAATCGGTAATATCGGCGCCAATTTTTTCTATAATTCCTGCACCTTCATGACCTAAAATAATTGGTTTTCCCCAGTTTAAAGAATCGTGATCTGTGTGACATAAACCAGCAGCTTTTATTTTTACAATAATCTCATCCCCTTTTGGGTCTGAGATTGTTATCGTGTCAATAATAAAAGAACCATCCCCTTTTGCAATTGCAGATTTAGATTGTATACTCATAAATTTATTTTTTATAAAAATGTTGTAGGTTTCATTGGTATTGAAACATCAACCAACTTCGTTTTATTAATTTTTTGTTTCCCTTTGATAAATCTTGTACCTAAAACAAAGGCTTTTCCATTGTTTATTGCATCTACAGCTAATAATGCATCATCTTTAAAATACCAAACAGAAAAACTAGTGTTTACCGTTTCTTCTTTTCTAACAATCACATCATTATACCCATTTGATAAACCAACCATTTGTAGTTTTACATCATATTGATCTGACCAAAACCAGGGAATCGTGTCATAAACAAGTTGTTTACCACAAATTGATGCCGCTGCAACTTTACTTTGATCTACCGCATTTTGAACAGATTCTAAATGTAGATATTTTTTGTAGTGTGGGTTGTAATGAAAAGTACAATCACCAATAGCATAAATATTTTCATCATTTGTTTGTGAGAATTCATTTACTTTAATTCCTTGTTCAATTTCTAAATCTGCATCTTGTGCAAGCTCCGTGTTTACACGAATACCAACACCAATAATTATAATGTCAGCCTCAAAGAAAGTTGCATCATCACAAAAAACAGTATTTAAACCATTTTCTGTTTTTATAGAAGTAACGTTCTTATTAGTTAGAATTGCTACATCATTTTGTTGATGTAATTCCATAAAATAATCTGACATAACTGGAGCGGTAACTCTGGCTAATACACGTTCTTCTCTTTCTAAAACTGTTATTGATGCACCTGTCTTTTTTAATGACGCTGCAGTTTCAAGACCAATATAACCTCCACCAATAATGACTACTCGCTTTTTTTCTGATGAATCAATAGCTTTTTTTATTTTTATTGCATCGTTAGCTGTTCTCATAGGATATAAATTAGCAGCAGAATCTATTCCAGAAATTGGTGGAATAAATGGTCTTGCACCTGTTGCTATTACTAATTTATCATATTTTTGAGTCCCTTCATTTTCAATAGAAATTGTTTTGTCATTTCTGTTGATAGAAGAAATTTTCACCCCTAACTTTAAAGTGATGTTGTCTTTTTTATAGCTTTCAAGCGGTTTTAAAAGATTGCTATTTAAATCGCCATTAATTATATAAGATTTTGATAAAGGCGGTCTGTGATATGGAATATTTGGATCTGAATCAAATAATATAACTTCTCCTTTCCAACCTTCTTTTCTTAAATTGAAAGCAAAATTAACACCTGCATGACTTGCTCCAATAACTAGACAAACTTGATTCGCTGTATCTAACATCAAAATTTATTTTGCAACTTTAAAAACAACTCCATCTAAATCTTTACTTACTTGAAGCTGACAAGAAAGACGACTGTATTCGTTTGTTAAATCATCAAATTCTAACATATCATTTTCTAGTTCTTCTGCTTGCCCTGTTTTTGCTACAAATTCGGGTTCAACATGTACATGACATGTAGCGCAGGAGCAAACACCACCACAATCTCCATCTATTCCTTTTATGTTATTATTTACTGCTAATTCCATTACTGAACCAGAAGTACCTTCAACAGTTATTGATTCGTTGTCTGCTGTTATAAATGTTATTTTTGCCATTTTATATTATTTTTTAAATTGTACGTTCAATGAATTGAAACCTACTTTTCTATTAAATTCTCCTAAATTTTCTATATTTTCTTTTGAATCTAGAATTGCTATTGAAGTTACTTTTTGTGATAATTTTGCCAATAGTATTCTTAAAATTTGACGAGCATGTGTTGCTCCTAAACAGTTATGAGTTCCAAAACCAAAACTAACATGTGGGTTTACTTTTCGGTCTAAAACGACTTCATTTGGGTTTTCAAAAACGTTTTCATCTCTATTAGCAGAAGCCCAATTTAAAGAAATTCTTGTATCTGCTTTTATAGCATGCTCACAAACGTGAGTATCTTTAGTTGCTACTCTTCCCATTTGAGTTAATGGAGAGAAATAACGAACCAATTCTTCAACGGCATTGTTAATCATTTCTGGTTTTTCTTTTAAAACCGCCAAAGCTTTTGGATTCCCTGCAAAGTAAGCTATAGAGTTTGTTACTGCATTAATCACAGTATCTCTTCCTCCAGCAAAAGTTAAAATTAGTACTCCTTTTACTTCTTCTTTGGTCATCTTTTTTCCATCAACCTCAGAATTTAAAAGCACAGAATACAAACTCTCACTTGGGTTTTCAATAGCAAGATCAATTTGTTTGTCAATGTATTTATATAGAATATTGGCTTTATTTACATCTAAATCAGAATCATCACTTCTAAAAACGTGTGTTCCCCAAGAAATCCATAAATCGGCTTCAGAATACGGTATGTTTAATAGTAATGTTAAAGCTCTAGATTGTAATTTTAGAGCAAATTCTTCAACAATTTCTACATTATTACTTTCTAAGGATTCTTCAACAATTTCTTCTATGATTGTTGCCAATTTAGCAGAGTAATCTTCATCTAAAGGTCTTTTAAACCACGGATTTAAGATATCTCTAAACGATTTATGCTCTGGGGGATCAATTTCAAAAGGTATTTGTCTGGTATCTCTAATTTTTACTTCTGATGGAATTACAATTCTTCCTACTTCTTCTCCTCCAGATTGATAGTTTTGCCATTGATGTGCACATTTACGAACTTCCTTATGGCGTAAAACCATGGTTACAGGATCATTTTGATCATCCATTTTACCAATCCCTTTTTCTTCTCTTGCTTTTTTAAAAGCATCTGGAAATTCACTTGCTTTCATAATGTACTTATAGTGTTAATTATATAGTTGCAAATATTGATTGATTTGTTTTGTAAAACATCTTCTTTTTTTGCAATTTAGTGTACTATTCTGTTGTTTTTAGTTGAATTTTGTTATTTTTAACGTTAAAATAAAGTATATGAACCCGAAGTTTGAGAAAGTTCCTTTAGGAGATAAAAAATCAATACTAGCTTTTCGTTTTTCCGCGAAGAATTTTGATGCTCCTTGGCATTTTCATCCACAACATGAACTTACTTTTATTGAGAAAAATAAAGGAACAAAGTTTATTGGAGATTATGTTGGTCCTTTTGAGAAAGGTGAATTGGTTTTGATAAGGTCTAATTTACCTCATTGTTGGAAAAATGATTTGAACACAAAAGGAATGTCAACTTCTATTGTAATTCAATGGAATAAGGGAATTTTTTCGAAAGTGTACGAATTAGAAGCCGTTTTTAAAATGTTGAAAGATGCTTCTAAAGGGATTATCTTTCATAAAAAGGATATAAAAAAAATACTTCCTGATATAAAAAAAACAATTTCTTTAAAGGATACTGATTTGTATTTGCAACTACAAAAAGTACTTGTAAAATTATCTAGATTAAAATATCAAGAGCTTTCAAAAAGAAGTTTTATAGATGATTTACCAAGTGAGTTTTCATCAAGAATGCGCGATATTCACGATTATATTGATCAAAATTATCAGAAGAAGATTTATTTAAAGCATGTATCTGATTTAGTAAGCATGTCTGAACAATCTTTTTCTAGATTTTTTAGTAAAACTATGGGGAAACCCTTTTTTAGTTTTTTAAATGAATATAGAATTCAAACAGCTAAAAGAATGTTGGTTGATACAGATTGGTCTGTAAGAGAAATTTGTTTTGCATGTGGATATGAGTCTTTAACTTTTTTTTATAAACAGTTTAAAAAGTATAATAATGAAACGCCATTTGTTTACAAAAAAAGTCATAGTAAATAAAAAAAGCCTCTGAGAATTTTCTCAGAGGCTTTAATAGTTATTAAACTAATTCAAATAATATTTAAGGTCTTAAGTTTACTTGTTTTAAACTTAAATTATCCATGTAGAATTTTACTTTTTGACTATTAAATTCATTCCATCCTCTAATTTGAAAGGTTTTATCCCCTGTTTGAGTAAATTTAACCAGTTGAGAACTGTAAACCCATTTTCCTGTTTCAAAACCTGGAGTAAAAGCTGGGTTAGCATCTACACCCCAATTAGTATCTGGCCACCAATAGAATCTAACATCTGGCGGAGCTTTTAACGGATCATTAGCTCCTAGGTCTTCTACATAAACCCAAACACCAATTTCGTAATCTAAACCAGCTTCAGCAGGGAAAGTAACTTGTGTCGCAGTAGCATCATGATGACCAATGATCATACCTCCATTAGCTCTGTATTCAACATATAAACTTGCATTTCCATCTTGTGCTCTTACAGTAGAAATTTCATGGTCAAATTCTCCCCAAATTCCACCCCACCACATATATTGCCAGTTCGCTTTAGTACTGTTTTCAAAACTGTGATCATAATCAGACTTAGTATCTAAAATGTTTTCTGCTCCTTTTCCATAATTTACAACTTGATCTGTAAAAATTGTTGCATTTACTTGATCAGATGTCTTTAAAATACCAGGAGTATAAGATACTTTTGTTATATCATCTGCATAGACAGTTTCATCTAATGTAATTTCAATTACATTATTTACTCCAGCTTTTATTTCTGTAGATACTACATTTACAGGGATCATTGCTCCATTATTTTCAATAGAAAATACAAATGTTGAATTATCAAAAGAATCTGGATCCATATCTCTACTAAATTCTAACTCAATTTTACCGTTGTTTTCATCAAGTTTGTCTAAAGTTACAGGCTCTGTTGATGGAATAACTTTTATTAAATCCTTAATAAAAATAGTATCACCACCAAAAGGTCTTAATCTAGAGGCAATAAATTTTAAATCATAGTTCCCTAAAGATTTATATTGTATATCGACTTCAGTATTTGTACCACCAAATGTTGTTGGATCAACTCCACTAGTACCAAAAGTCCAATTAAAAACTTCTGGAGCACCAATTGTAGTATAAGAAAATCTTACTTTTTTACTTGCAGTAACTTCATTTAATGCAGCATCAGATATTGAAATTGGCGCACCTAAAGATCCATCATCATTTAAGTAATTACCAGTAATTTGTGCTTTAACAGCTGCTAAAACAGTTACTACAATTGTAGTGTCTAATTCTTTTAAACCACTAGGCATTGAGCTGTCTTCGTTACGATAAACATCTCCTTTAAAAACTTGATTTAAAGTTACATTATGCACTCCAGCTTCATTAAAGAAACCTTTTACAGTATTTTCTCCAGAAGTATTTTTGTCTGAACCAAAGATGCTTGATACGTTTTCTGGAAAGGTCCAGGTACGTGAAGCAACTCCACTAGAAATATCACCAAAATCTATATGACCTCCAATATTTATGTTGTTTTCAACATTTGCTTCTGAAGTAACAATAACCCTATGATTTGCTTCTGGTAAATTTAACGTTTGTTCATCATTACATGCATAAAAGGCAAGAAGCGCAATGCATAATATTTTATATATTTTTAAATTTTTCATAATTAGTTATTTATATTCGTATTTGTCTGTAATTCTTGTATAGGAATAGGGAAATAGTTATGATTTTCCGCACTGTAGTTAGTCGCACTTAACGCAAAATCGGGTCTAATTCTACCAGGTATGTATAATGGAGCAGTATCAAATGAAAGGTCAGTGTTTTCCAATCTCCAAACTTCGTCTGCTCTTAACTCTGTAAATACTTCTTTTACAATACCCCATCTTACTAAATCTTTCCATCTATGACCTTCAAAACACAATTCTACTGCGCGTTCTACGCGTTGTAGGTGAGTTAATACTGTTTGTGCATTGGCTTGTACCATTGGGTGTGCTCCATGTACTTGCTTACTAACATGTAATTGTGGGAATTTACCGCCATTATCGTCCATGTATTTTTGAAGTGTTATTACTCCAGCTCTAGCTCTAACCATATCTATATACTCTATGGCTGTTGCATAATCATCACTTGCTCCAAGTACAGCTTCTGCATACATTAATAAAACGTCTGCATATCTAATATGTCTAAAATTAATACCAGATCTGCGGTTAGCAGGTTCTGATGGTAAATGATACCAATTAGAGTGTTTTTTTACATAAGCACTTTGCCCAAATCCAAAACCTTTTACATCAGCAAAATCCAAACCATAATATTTTCCTTCCATAAATCTAACTGCAATCGTAGCATTCATTCTTGTAGATTCTATGTTCCCATTATTGATAGAATTATTTGGGTCCACTTCATCATAAACCAACATTTCTTGTAAGTTATAAGAAGCTAATAAAGTATTAAAACCTCCATATTGTATTGATCCAACTTCTGATGCAATTGAAGAAGATTCAGCACTAGTTTGCCAAGGAGTATCATCAACAGCACCTCCATTTACACCAGGAGCTAAGTCGAAAGAATAATTTACTTCAAAAATAGATTCTGAATTAAATTCATTTTCATGCTGAAAGTTGTCTGAAATATCTTTGGTTAAACTATATACTTTAGAATCTATAACTTGTTTAAATAAACCAGCAGCTGTTGGCCACTCTTTATTGTATAAATGTACCTTTCCTAACAGTGATGTTGCAGCACCCCAAGTTGCTCTTCCCATATCGTTACTTTCCCATGATTGTGGTAAATTATTCATTGCAAATTCTAAATCTGGAAGTATTATTGCGGCATTAATTTCTGCAATAGTAGAAAAAGGTTTAGAAAGTTCTTCTTTAGTTTCTGCTACTTTATCGTGAATTACACCACCACCATAAGTATGTGCTAATTGAAAGTAAAAGAAGGCTCTTAAAAATTTTGCTTGCGCTTCAATTTCTGCTTTTGAGTTACCTGTAAAAAGACTAGCATCTGCATCTTGTATATTTTGAATAACTTGATTTGCTCTAAAGATACCTACATAAAGTTCGTTCCATTTATCCGTTACATGATAAATACCATCGTTATAGGTTAAGTTTCTAAAAAGATTTGGTCTGTACCAAGATTCTGTACCACCAATATCTCCCATAACCATTTCGTATATTAGTTCTCCTCCACTAATGCTTTGAAACTGTAATGCACCATAAACAGTGGTTAATGCACTGTTGTATTGTCTTTCAGATTTCCAGAAAGTATCTGTAGTAATCGCATTTGGATTAACTTCTGTTAAAAAACTATCTTCATCACATGCTACGAAGAATAACGAGCATACAAAAACAAATAGTAATGTATTATTTTTTATTAATTTCATGATTTTTATTTTTTAAAAGCTTAATTGAACACCTAACATGAATTGACGAGTAACTGGGTAGTTCCCTCTATCTACACCTCTTGTAAAGATTCCATCTCCACCAACTTCTGGGTCATACCCTGAGTAATTTGTAAACGTAAATGGATTCGTTGAAGTTAAATACACTCTAGCTTTATCAATACCAGTATCTTCTATACCAGGAATAGTGTATCCAAGTGTTAAAGTTCTAATTCTTAAATACGTTCCGTCTTCTAAGAAATAATTAGAAGCAGCTCTTACATTATTATGAAATGCACTTCGTCTAAAAGTTGGAACATCTGATGTTGGATTTTGTGGAGACCACATGTTATATAAATCTGTATGTCTTCCTTGAGTATAGGCGTACAATTTAGACCCATTATATACTTCTGCACCATGAGAATAAAAAGTTTGTACAAAGAAATCGAAACCTTTATAATCTAAGTTTAACCCTAAACCGGCTTCAAATTCGGCTTGTCCAGAACCAGAGTAAACACGGTCATTATCGTTAACAGCACCATCGTTATTAGTATCTTTATACATCATATCTCCTAATTGAGGCGTACCTGTAGCTGATACGTCAAGCAAATTATAGGCATCTAATTGTTCTTGTGTTTTTATAACACCATCGTTTTGCAATAAAAAGAATGATCCTGCTTCATAGCCTTTCGCTAAAAAAGTAGTGTAATCTATATTTTCTCCTAAAGATGTTGTAGGTCTACCATTGGCATAACCTCTATCTATACCGTTTAAATCCGTTACTTCATTTATATTTTTAGTAAAAGTACCTGAAATACTATATTTTAAGTCATCTCCAATTCGATCTTTGTAACTTAAAGAAAGTTCTAGTCCTTTATTAACCATGTCACCAGCGTTAATTTGCTTAACATCATAAACTCCTGATGCTCGTGTATGGTAAGTACCAGAAGATGCAGGAAGGCGCTCTTGTAAAAGCATATCTTTTTTGTCATTTTGATATACATCTGCAGTTATGTTTAGTTTATTCCTAAACATAGATAAATCTACACCAATATTTTTAGAAATAGTAGTTTCCCATTTAATATTAGGATCTACATAACGACGCTGAATAGAACCATAATTTAATTCTTCGTTTGGACCAAACGGATAATTTATACCAGATTCAATAATTGCTGTAAACTGATAAGGTGCAATACCTTGGTTACCAACTTCTGCCCAACTTCCTCTTAATTTAAGATTGCTAATTGCATCTACGTTAAACCAATTTTCTTCACTAACATTCCAACCAGCAGAAAATCCGAAGAAATTACCATATCTATTATTTTCCGAAAATTTTGAAGACGCATCTCGTCTATAACTAGCAGATAATAAATATTTTTCATCATAATTGTATTGAGCTCTTACTAATTTCCCAGCCAAAGTACTTGTTTGATTGTTACTAGTAGGCTTTATTCCTTCTGCACCAGAACCTAAAGTTTGAAGGCTGTTACTAGCATCTTTACTATATATGACACCAACTCCCAAATTTCTCTGTTTAAATCTTTCGTAAGAAATTACACCTAATAAATTAAGATTGTGTTTTCCGAAGTTTGTAGAATAATTAAGAATGTTTTCAATAGATTCTCTTTTAGAAAATATATAATCCTCATTTAGCAAGGCTTGTTCAGTTGAAGCAGTTGCATTAAGTGCTCCATCTCTAGCGTATGCTAAATATTGAGGACGGAAGAATTTTCTATAATAGTTATATTCATTTGAACCTAAATTTAGTTTGTACTTTAAACCTTTTGCAATTTCATACTCTAAATTAAGTGCAATATTGCTAGACTTTGTTTCTCTTTCGTCTATATTTTCTAATTGACGAGATAGGTAACCGTAAAATATTTCATTCTCCACATCTAGTGTAACACTATTTTCTCCAATGGATGGAATATCACTTAAAGGTCTGCTCCAAGGAGATTGACCAATACTATATTCGTAAAGAGCATAAGGTTCTTGTGTTCTATTTTCAATAGTATAACCAAGAGTTGCAAAGGCTTTAAATTTACCCTTGGTAAATTGCCCAGTTAATCTATTAGCTAACCTATTAAAACCAGAATTAATTAGAACACCATCTTGTTTAAAGTAATTGGTATTAAAGTTTAAGGTTAAGTTCTCTACACCACCAGAAATATTTAAACTAACATTTTGAATAACAGCATTATCATTTTGAACGTCTTCTACAAAATTCGTATCAAAATCTAAAGCATTTGCGTTAATAAAAAAAGTTTGTGGTTGAGATCCTAACTGTTCTGTAGCTATCTCTAAACTATACAGTTGTTGAGCTGTATTCATTAAAGGGGTTCCAGAAGTAATGCTTTGGATACCTGTATAGGTTGAGAGGTCAATTTTCATTTTACCTGCTTTTCCTTTTTTTGTAGTAATTAAAATAACTCCGTTAGAAGCTCTTGTACCATAAATTGAAGCAGCAGCTCCATCTTTTAAAATATCTAAAGATTCAATTTGATCTGGAGAAATGTTTGGGTTCCCTTCATAAGGAATACCATCTACAACATATAATGGTCCAGCTGCACCAGAGGAAACAGATCCTAAACCTCTAATTTGTACGTTTGCAGCTTCTCCTGGTCTACCACTTGATGCTTGTATGTTTACACCTGCTACCTTACCTTGTATTGCTGCACCTAAGTCGGCTACTGGAGATCTACTAATTTCTTCAGCCCCAACGTTAACAACAGCTCCTGTAACTTCTTTCTTCTTTTGAGTACCATAACCCACAACAACAATCTCATCTAACAAAGAAGCGTCAGAAAGTAATGTTACATTAATAGTGGTTTTACCAGTTTTAATTATTACTTCTTTTGTTTTGTATCCTAAATAACTAAAAACAAGTGTCTCTCCAACATTAGCTTTTAATTGATAAGATCCATCCATTTCAGTACTTTGTCCATTACTGGATCCTTTAACAACTACACTAGCTCCTGGTAAGGAATCTCCATCTGCACTAACTGTTCCTTTTACGGTTACACTTTGTGCTTGAACAAAACCAAAACTAACTAGAAGTAATGCTGTAAAAAGCATTTTTCGGTAATTGCATTTTTGCAAATTAATTTTCATTTTTTTATCGAATTTTGAATTATCATACCCAAATATTGTTTTTTTCTTACAATGTACCTATTTATAGTACTTGACAAAAACTGAACAGTGTTAAAAATAGATATTTCAAAGTAATTAACAAGAAATTATGAGTTTTTTTTTCCGTTTTATAAAAAGAAAAAAACTTCTGTAAAAGGATGTTTTTTAAAGTTTGATTTCAATCGTTTTCGTGTTGGTTTATTTAGTTTTACTTAATGTAATTTACTGTTAGTGAGGTTTTTGAGTTGTATTTTTTTTTTTGAGTTGTTGATGATAAAAAGCTCAGAAATTGACTTGTGCAGTTTATGTCAAGTTCGCATTTTAGTGTATAAATACCTTAAAAGTTAACTTTACGATCTAGTTATTATTTATCTAAAAAATATCACCTAAAAGTTAATTATGGATATAAATAAGTTAATATTGTTGTTAAAACTAGTTGTTGTTTTGCTTTTTTTTAGTAAAAATTTTGATGCAAATTCCCAAAGTTTAATTTGGAATAATGAACCTTCACCATTAGAGTTTCAGTTAGGAGAAACCTTATCTCTTAATACAACTTATAATACAGATGGAAATAGTTTTAATTATATCTGGTTAAAACTTGAACGTAAAAATTCTTCAGGTGTAGTTCAAGAACAATTTAATAGTGTTTATTTTAATGGTACAGATCCTGTGTCCGATATAGATACAATTAACTTAAACTATGTGGTTCCAGAAAACATTCCTTTAAGTACTGAATTAACAAATGGGGATTATTACTATTTTTTATTCACAATGTGGACTTCTAGTGGTTGGACAACTATTGATTTACGCCCAGAAATAATAAAAAACAGTAATAATATAGGAGGGACTACAACTGTTGTTGCCAATGTGAATGTAAATCATGTTGTTGGAAGTGTTGATGATTTTGATCGTTCAAAATTTATAGGAATTCATGCAAGTCCGAATGAGAATGAATGGGATGGTGATAATGAAGTAAATGATTTAAGGGATGATTTTTTAAATGGTTTGGATGTTTATATGGGGAGAAATACTGGTGGAATCACTTGGAATTTAAGTCAAATGAAAGAAGATATCAATAACCCTGGGTTTGTAGATGCTACAGATTTAGAGTCTAAAGCTAGTTATTGGAGAGGTATTTATGCAAATAAAACAGAAATTCATCAATATGAAGCTAGAAATAATTTAATTATTGCAGCGCAATTACATCCTTTTTGGACAGGAGAAGGGCAACAAGAAACAGCAAAAGGATGGAAGTTTGCAAATGCAACTGCTACTGGAGATTATATGGGAAGATATATCAAAGAATTTCATTCCTTAAATGGACAACCAAAACCTGCTTTTATTGAAGTAATTAATGAACCCGCATATGTAAGTCATGGAGGGGCATCAGATTTTACAAATAATTTACAAGAAATTGCAGAATTTCATAATGATGTTGCTGATGGCATAAAGGCACATCTTCCAGATGCTAAGGTAGGAGGGTATACAGCTGCTTTTCCAAATTTTGAAAAAGGAGATTTCCAAAGATGGAATAATCGTTGGAAACTATTTATGGATGTTGCTGGCGAAAAAATGGATTTCTGGTCTATTCATTTATATGATTGGCCATCCATTGATGGTGGTAGAAAAGAATTTAGATCTGGTAGTAATGTAGAAGCCATGTTTGATATGATGGAACAATATAGTACCATGAAATTTGGATTTGCTAAACCTTTTATTATATCAGAATATGGAGCGCAAACAAATGATTATAGTAGAGATCAATGGACTTCTTATAGAGATTGGTTGCATGTTAGGTCTTCAAATTCATTATTAATGTCTTTTATGGACAGACCAAATTTAATAGCAAGTGCACTTAATTTTATCATCACAAAAGCAGAATGGGGGTATTCAGATGGAATTCCATATAATCATAGATTAATGAGAAAAGTAGATGAACCTAACAGTTATACGGGTAAGTGGGTTTACACAGATATGGTAAGGTTTTATGAACTTTGGTCTAAAGTAAAAGGAAAAAGAATAGATACCTATTCAGATAACCTAGACATTCAAGTTGATGGTTTTTTAAATGGGGATAAAGCTTATTTAGTCGTTAATAATTTGACTTTTGCAGATGAAACCCTTAATTTGAATATGCTTGGTATTTCTGGAACTACAATTACAAACATTCACAAAAAACAGGTTTTTACTGATGGCACCTCTACAGTTTATGAAGATGAAGATATTGATGTTGATACCAAGTCTTTAGTTTTAAAATCTGAAGCTACCATAATTTTAGAATATACGTTTGCAGATAGTATTAGTCTTAATGAAACAAGCTTAGAAACTAAATATTATGCAAATGAATATTTAAAACCAATAACTGCCAATAAAATTGAAACTTTCACAATTACTAATGTAAATAAATCAAGTTATGGTGAAGCCGTTTTAAGAATTGGTTTAGGTAGGCCTCATAACCTATCCTTAAAACCGATTGTAAAAATTAATAATACAATTATAGATTTACCAAATAATTGGAGAGGAGATACTCAATTAGGAAGAGAAAGGTTCTTTGGTGTTTTAGAAATTCCAATACCTTATAATTTACTAAAAGAAAACAACACAATTTCTATAGAATTTATGGATAATGAAGGACATATTAGTACCGTTACAATGCAGGTCTATAATTTTAGTAACAATATTAGAAGTGTAATATTAAGTACTGAAGATTATTCTTACACAAAAAAAGTGTTGCTTCATCCAAATCCTACTGATGGAATCATTACTATAGAAAATCTTCCAAGTTATAAAAAGGTATACATTTTTGATATTAATGGTTCTAAATTAAAGACTTTTACAAAGAATGAAACGATAGATATAGAAGAGTTTTCAAAAGGAATTTATATTTTAAAAACGGACAATGGGTTTGTTAGAAAAATTATAAGAAAGTAGTTTTTAGTCATAATATCAATTATTTAAGGGGTTGTTCAGTTTATGTCAAGTTAATAAAACAGAAAGAAAAGCAGCAATACTCTAATTTTAGTGATTATTAACTAAAACATATATTACCATGAAAAAAATTACTTTATTGTTACTTTTTATGAGCTCTTTAGTATTTGCTCAGAGAGTAGAACCTACTTTTACAATCTCTAATAAGTCGGATTATCAAATTAACGGAGAACAAGCATTAACCTTTTCACCAGGACAAGTTGTGAGTTACACAATAAACTTTACCCTTGGTTCTACAGATACAGTTGACGATGTAAATAATTTTGTCCTTTTTGGAGTTCAAGATGAAGCAATGACTGACGTAGATCCTGCTACAGGCACATGGGCTAATGAAACTATTGATGGAGGTAATGATTTTGTATACGCTGCTTCAGGAGATTATACAATTCCCGCTAGTACAGAGTTAAGTTCTGCAAACGCAAATTTAACATATAGAATATTAGCGTATTTAGCTTATACACCTAATGGTGGTACAACTATTTATGGAGGTGAGAATGCAAGTGATTCACCTTTAGTTTATATTAGAAGTGCCGCAGAAATAACTGCTTTGTCTACAACAGATTTCACAAAAGAAATAGCTTTAACAATGTACCCTAATCCTGTAGAAAATACTATTAATTTAAAAGGGCAAAATTTGCCTGAAACATATAAAATTACAAATACTCTTGGAAAAATTATTAAACAAGGGAATTTTGAAGGAAGTATTGATGCTTCAGCTTTAAGTAGAGGTATGTACTTTTTAGTTTATGATAATAAAACTTTTACAAAATTCTTAAAAAAATAATTTACGTTAGAGCTTTAATTATTTATTTACTGCCAGTTGAATTTAGTACTAATGGTATTAATTTCAACTGGTTTTTATTTACACATTAATTTATGAAAAATTCAATTTTTATTATTTGTAGTAGTTTGTTTTTAATGTTCTCTTGTTCTAGAAATGTTGAAAAGAAAGATTTTATTGAAGATTTAATTTCAAAAATGACGCTTCAAGAAAAAGCAGGTCAATTAAATTTAATTCCAACAACAGGTTTTAATAAAACTGATTCAGTTCACCTTTGGATTAAAAAAGGATTGGTTGGTCATGTACAAAAATCGATAGGAGTTAAAAATAATTATGAACTGCAAAAAATTGCAGTAGAAAACTCAAGATTGGGTATTCCGTTGCTGTTTCAAGAAGATATAATTCATGGTTATAAAACCATAGCACCAGTTCCTTTAGCAGAAGCATCTAGTTGGGATTTGGCAGCAATTAGAAAATCGGCAGCGATTGCAGCAAGAGAAGCATCATCCGCAGGAATCCATTTAACATTTGCGCCAATGGTAGATATTGCAAGAGATCCTAGATGGGGAAGAATTTTAGAAGGAGCAGGAGAAGATGTTTATTTAGGAAGTTTAATTGCTGCAGCTAGAGTAAAAGGATTTCAAGAATCTAATAAAGAAAATAGCAATATTCTAGCAACCGTAAAACATTTTGTTGGTTATGGAGCTTCTTTAGCTGGTAGAGATTATAATATTTTAGATTTTTCAGAAAGAGAGTTAAGAGAGACCCATTTACCTCCTTTTAAAGCAGCAATTGATGCTGGTGTATCTAGTGTAATGACCGCATATTCTGCTTATGATGGAGTGCCTTTAGTAGCAAATAATTTTTTATTGAAAGATGTTTTAAGAGATGAACTAAAATTTAAAGGTTTAGTAATGACAGATTGGGAAACGGTTGGTAATTTAGTGAAAACAGGAATTGCGAAAAATGATACCATTGCTACAAAAATGTCTTTATTAGCAGGGAATGATATCGATATGTCTACTAAAAAATATGTGAATTTACTTCCAGAAATGGTGAGAAAAGGAATTATTTCTGAAGCTGTTTTAGATAATTCGGTAAGAAACGTATTGTTGTTAAAACAAAAAGCGGGTCTTTTTAAAGATCCTTATGCGTATTTTAATGAAGAACGAGAAGCTAAAGAGCTTTTATCCGAAGAAAACATACAAGCAACAAAAGAGATGGCTGTAAAAAGTATGGTGCTTTTAAAAAATAAGAATAACGTTTTACCACTTTTAAAGAAGAAACAAAGAATTGCAATTATTGGTCCTTTTGCAAAAGCACAAAAAGATTTATTAGGTTGGTGGTCTAGTCAAGGTAACCCAAATGATGTTGTTTCTATTTTTGCTGGAATTAAAAAGAGAGTTCCACAAACCTCAACTATTTCTTATGCTCAAGGTTGTATTGTAGAAGATTTTGAAATAAAAGGAGTAGAAATGATTGCTGACGCTGTAAGAGCTGCTAATAATGCGGATGTTATAGTATTAGCCTTAGGAGAAAAAGAATGGATGAGTGGAGAAGGAGGAGGTACAGCATCTTTGCTTTTACCAGGAGCGCAACAACAATTATTAGATGCAGTTGCAAAAACAGGAAAACCAATTATTACCTTAATTGTTTCTGGAAGACCTTATGTTTTAACAGATGTTGTAAAAAAATCTACCGCTGTTTTACAAGTTTGGATGCCAGGAACTACAGGTGGTACAGCAGTTGCTGAAATTTTGTTTGGAGATTATAATCCTTCAGGGAAATTAACGGTTACTTTTCCTTTTCATCAGGGGCAAGTTCCTATTTATTATAATTATAAGAAAACCAGTCATTCTTTTAATGCAGGACCTAAGAATAATAGATATACAACAACTCATAGAGATATTACTTCTGATCCATTATTCCCTTTTGGTTTTGGATTAAGTTACAATAGTTATTCTTACAAAAATTTAAAGCTTGATAAAACTACAATGAATAAAAATGATAGTATAAAAGTTTCTGTTGATGTTACTAATAAAGGAAAATACAACGGAAGAGAAATTGTACAATTATATATTCATGATAAAGTTTGTTCGGTAACAAGACCAGTAAAAGAATTAAAAGACTTCTTAAGTTTAGAACTTAAACCAAATGAAACGAAAACGGCTACTTTTTATATTACCTCAGATAAATTAAGGTTTATAGGTCTTGATTATAAAACAACAATTGAAGAAGGAGCGTTTGAAGTTTTTGTTGGTAAGAATTCTTCTGATACTTCTAAACTAGACTTTTGGTTAGAATAAAGGTTTAAATTATGTAAAGGTAAAAAGTCTCAACTTATAGAATAAGTTGAGACTTTTAAATTTAGCATCCTTAATACATTAAAACCCAGTTCCTGGAGCCTCAGGACTTGCAGCTTGTGCTTTTTGTGGACTTAAGATTAGATAGGTTCCTAATGCAGTTAAAGCTGCATATTTACCGTAATTCCCTATTTTTTTAATAGCGTCCTTACGAGTAATTTCTTCTTTATTATTTTCTATTTGTTTTTTCATAATGTCTAGTTTATAAAATTCTCGTAATTATTCTAAGATTATTTTTTTGTTCAATTTACCAGATTCAGTTTCTAACTGAACAATATATACTCCTGCAGATAATTTTGGTAAATAAATATTTTTTATTCCATTAGAATCAAAAGATTTGTTCATCATTTGTTTACCAAGAATATTAAATAATTTAATAGTTGAGTTTCCTTGTTGTAAACCTGCAATTCTTAAAGTATAATTATTTGTTTTATAAATACTTATGTTTTCTAAACTAACATCATTCGTACTTAATACACTAGATCTAGTATGTAAATAGAATCTTCCAATTCCGTTTAAAGTCTCATCTAAAGTTATTTTGTAATTAGAATTTAACTCATCTAATCTTGTAAAAGTATTTGTCAATCTATCTTCTAAAAATACTTTCATATCTGAAGGTAAGTTTAAAGCTTCAGCAGAAAAAGTAATTTCTTTTCCAGATGCTGCATTTACTCCAACAGGAACAATCATAGATTCTAAACCTGAATTTGGTAGTGACTGAATTTGATAATTTTTTCCTTCATTATTTGAAACTAACTGTGTATAAACAGCAAAAGGTTGAGAAACTCCACCAAATAATTTACCATCAGAACCATTATCAAAACTTGTAGTTGCGTTCTCTAAATAATTAATTTTTGCATATCTAGTGTTTGTTCCCTCATAAATATTTAATTGAATCCCTGTTTTAGAAGATTTTAAGAACGTATCTGTACTTTGTTTAGATAGCATTGAAGTATTAAACGTAAAAGTACTTGCACCTGCAGAAGCTTCTACAAAGAAACCTTGTCCTGGTGCTATTTGAAAACTTGTACCCTGAACTAGTTTTGCTTCATAACTTTTTGATGTAGCATTCCAAATCCAAATTGTAGACGACTCTAATAAATCGTTCCCTCCAGAATTATTTGCTGTAAATAAATCATTTAATGAAACATATGATGAATATGGGTTCCCAATTAAATTATAACCACTAGTGTTTTTTGTAAGTGCAATGTCTGTAATATTTGCTGTTCTAATATTTCCAATAAATTGAACATTTCCTGAAGCAGTTCTCTTCATTGAATACCCCTTACCTTCTCCAAAAGCAGTACTTGCAACAGGAGCTTCAGCATAAGTCCAATTATTCGCAGCAACCGAATTGTTATATTGGGCAATACCTCTATAGTCTGTGTTTGATGTTCCGGAAGCAATTCCAAAAGATGAAATCCAAGTATCATCATAAGTTTCGTTAGATACTGGTGATGATAGTAAATGCCAGCCTTCTAAGTCACCCACAGCGGGTGTTGATAATGTTCTAAAGTATGCATAACTTCCTGTTGATGTTCCAGAAACTATCAAAGATGCTCCTCCCCAAAGTTGTGAGGTATCTGTTACAGTTAAGTTTCCTGTAACATTTAGTGATCTATTATTACGAACAAGTAATTTCTTAAATGAAAGATCTCCTGTGTAGGTAATATTACTAATAATATCAATATCATCTGTAGTTTGCAATGGCACGTTTGCTGGCGACCAATTTGCAGCAGTAGCCCAATCTCCATCTGAAACAGAAGTATATTTTGCTGCTTCTATAGTAAATTCATCAAAATAATAAGTAGATCCATCCCCAACAGTTCCTGCATTTACTCGTATCCTAAAGTATGAGTTCCATCCGTTAGCATTACCTATAGTTATATTGGTATTATTTCCAGTAAGATCAAATAAAAGTTCTGTCCAAGTATTTGCTGCAAGTGTTACACTTTTTTCTAACTTAAAATTTGCCGCAACTTCAACATCCAAATTAAAAGTTTTGGCTATGGTTGAATACATTTTAAACTTGAGAAACCTATTTGTATTTGCATTAAAACCAGTTGTTGCAGTAGAACCAGTATATGCCATTTGTAATGAATTATCACTATGAGAATTTAAGGTTTCTACAAATTGTATAACATTTGCAGTGGTATTAATGCCGGTGGCATCTAGATTAGCAACTTTAGTTGCTGTAGGCGCATTTGGATCTCCTGCCCAAGATGCTTGTAAAACCACATCATCTACACCTGGAGAATTCTCTTCCATATCAGCTACACTTGTTTGTGCTGTTAGAGACATTCCTATTAAGAAGAATAATCCTAAAAATAGTAATTTGTTTTTCATTTTTTTCATTTTTAGTTAATAATTGATTTTAGTTAATTATAAAACAGATTTCTAGAAATCTGATTATTTTTTTATAAATTTTCCTGTTTTGTTATTGTTTTTTAAGTAGTATATTCCTGGAGCAAGATTATTAATATCAATTCTACCAGAATTGTCTGATTTTAATTTTAAAACTTTTCTTCCTTGAATATCAATTATTTTAAAAAAAGTATTACTTAAATCAGGATTCACAAATAAATGGGTGTTTGCAGGGTTTGGATATAAAAGCAAGCCATTTTTGTTAATATCAATAACATTTAAAGAGCCTTCTACAATATTTATATTAAGTGCTTGCAGGGTTATATGTTTGTCTCCATCACTTGAATAAAAAGTTATCCATAACCAATAGAAATCTCCACTTGGTAAATCTGCAGTTGGTATTGCGTTTTCTAAAGAAATAGTTGCTGTAGAGGTTCCTGATTCAGTATCTAATGCAGAAGCATCTACTACTAAATAATCATTTTGAGGAACCCAACCAGCATTTAGGTGTCTTAACCAATATTTAATTCCACCATATTCTTTAGCAATAACTTTATGGCCAGAGCCTGCATGGTAATTTGTGGTTATCACTAAATCACCTCCAGTACTAAATGCAGTTGTTGTGTATTTGGATGCATCATCAAAAGTTAAAGAAGCAGTTACGCTTTCTGTAACTGTAATTTCCGAGGTATCGGTTTTGTTGCCATCTGTTGTAGTTGCTGTTATTGTAACGGTACCACTTATAACACCGGTAACCTGTCCGTTTGAATTTACAGTTGCAACTGCGTCATCAGAACTAGACCAAGTTATTGTTAAATCGTCTGCATTTGCTGGAGTAATTTCTGATGTAAGTGTTATTTTTTGTCCACCAACTATATCCGCAGTTTCTGGAGTTATTGTTATAGATGCAATATTAATTCCATACCAAGCAACTACATTTATAGTAGCAGAACCAGAAATGGTATTTGCAGGAATAGAAGTTGCCGTAATTGTAACTGTACCTTCCAGTACTCCTGTTACATTACCTTCATTATCTACAGTTGCAATTGTTTCATCACTAGAAGACCAAGTAACATCTTGACTTGCATTTACTGGTAAGAAAGCTAATGATAAACCTTCATCTTCACCAACTCTTACTTCTAATGGGTTAGGTGTTATTGTAATATCTGTTGGATCTACAGTATTAGTATCTATTATTTTATTAACGCCTTCATCAAGAATGGTTAACATTTCACCATCTCTCCATCTTACTTCTACTTTAACAATATGATTTTCTTGTCCTAAGCCAAAATGCGCAATGTTTAATAAACTTTGCGAATGTGCTTCACCAGCAGAACCAACTCTTCTTTTAAATGTTTTATTATCTGTAGTTACCGTAATTTCTGCACCTAATGGATCTACATTAGAATTTGGAGCATAACCAACATTTACAGTTACATAATTGTTGCTATTAGACATATTATTTTTATACATATGCCAAAGACCATATTCATCATCACCATTTAGAATGTCTAACTTTCCATCTTGATTATAATCAAAAGCTTGCCCCATATCTCCATGACTAGAAGCACCTCTGTTATTTGCAGTATGAGAAGTTGTAATTTCAAATTTACCTTGTCCTGTATTTAGTAACATGTAATCTGAAACTCTATTTGTTAAATACCCAAAACGATACACATATAAGTCTTCAAAACTATCATTATTAAAATCTCCTTTAGTTACACCCCAATGATTTCCTCCCTTAGGGATATTCCAAGCATCAGAAACATTGGTATAAGTCTGATTGTTATTCATTAATAGTACATCTTGGTAGTTTCTGTTGTTTGGTATCCAACCAGTTGGTGTAAATTCTGTTACATCATCAATTCTAGCATGAATAGACCAAAATATATCTGCATTACGAACAAATTCCATTTTCCAAACACCATTTCCTGTATGACCAATGTAGAAACCGTTTTCCGTTCTTGCAGTTGGCCAACCATCTGCAGCAGCTTGTGTTATTTCTAAAGTAGTTGTTTTATCCGCTATGGTGTTTTCTTGCTTTGCGCTTCCTAGAAACACAGGATAACCGTCCGCATAAGCATTTCTCGTTACAAATTCGAAACCAGAAAGTGTAATTGAGTTGTCTGCTTTCAATTCAAAAGGTAAAGTTCCTTGGCTACCAGATACTCTCATATCTAACCTTTTTATTTGTGGTAAAAAGTCGGTAGCATTATTATCTGCAATTCCAAAATAGCCTTGCCCTTTCGCTAAATATAAATCTAAATCTCCATCATTATCGATGTCAATATCTGTCATAGATGTAATAGAATAACTACCAACTAAATCGGCTGGTAACCATGCTGTAGAAACATCCGTAAATGTGAAATCTCCATTTCCTTTCCAAATTGATAGTGGAGAGAAAATTACAATATCATCTATATGATCATTATCTAAATCTGTCAATAAAATTCTTTCTCCATTTGCATCTTCAACACCTGCAACATTTATAGTTTCAAAAGTTCCATCGCCTTTGTTTCTATAGAAAATGTGTTGTTCCCCATTATCCCCATTTATTCCTTCAGCATTTATAAGTACTAAATCTAAGTCTCCATCAGAATCTAAATCTGCCCATCTAGGAGAACGACCTCTTGCTCCTTTTGTAATTCCTACAGCTGCATCACTTCTTTCTAAAGTACCATTATTGTTTTTGTAGAACACAGGAGGGGTAGGAGCGGATCCATTTCCACCACCTAAGGTGATCAGTAAATCTAAGTCTCCATCATTATCGTAGTCTGCAGCTGCAGAACCATGTAAATCCATTAATGTCCAAAGAGATAAATCTGTAGCGTTTTTTGTAAATGTTCCGTCACCATCATTCCAATACAATTTACTTGGTGAATCATTATGGTTATTTAAGATTAAATCATAATCACCATCATTATCCATATCTGCAATTGTTGGACCTGCGTATTTTAAACTTGGTTCATCTATAATTCCTGCAGCAGCAGTTTCATCTGAATATTCAGGAATTACTACATTAGAAACATCTGTTAAACTAAAACTATCTATTATTAAATCACTTCCTGTAGCTGCTAACTTTAATTCTGTTGCACCTGTTACAGAAAATTTTACAATACTATTTAAAGAAAAAGTGCCAGATCCTGAAACATCTATATTATCAGCAATAATTTTACCATCTGCATATAAAGAGAAATTTGCATAACTAGTAGCTGAGGTTAATTGAACGTCTAATCTTTTATATAAGCTACCAGAAACTATATAATTTGTTGTGATAGGAGTTAATGTTTGCAAAGTTGCAGGAACTGTTAAAATATCTGCAACAACAGGAGTTACTGTTGATGTTGGAGTCATTGCTATTTCATCTACAAAATAAACATCGTGAGCACCAACTGTACCTTCGTTAAAATGAATTCTTATATTAGATATCCATCCTCCATCATTATTTATTACTGCGTCTGTATCATTACCAGAGAAATCAAACTCTACTTCTGTCCAAGTATTTAATGTTGTTGAAAAACTTTTAGTAATTTCAAAATGATTTACATTTCCATTTCCTAAATGTAAAGTGATATCAAAATCTGTTTGATTTTGAGAATATACCATGAATTTAAAAAACTTATTTGCAGATAAAGCAAACCCTGTTTTTGTGGTATTTCCATTAAAAGCAAGCTGTAATGAGTTGTTTTTATTTGAACTAGCAGTTTCTGTATACTTAACAGAGTTCATTGTTGTATTAATGCCAGTGTTTTTAGGATTAACGACTAAAGAAATTAAAGGTACGTTTGGGTCTGTAAGCCATTCTGCTGCAGCGTCACAATCTGGTTTAGGATTATTAATATCATCAGTTTCAAAATCTGAAATTGATGTTTGTGCGATTAGACTTGATGTAAATGCAACAATAATTATAAGTAGTAATTTTTTCATAAAAAGTTTTTTGATGCGGCAAAATACTTTTTTATTGAAATATCTTTACGGTTGTGAACTTGACAATAACTTAGTGTACTTTAAATCAGATTAATAATAAGCTTGACAAAAACTTGACAAAAACTTGACAATCATACTGAGCATTATGTGTTGTACTTAGTTTTATTTCATTTTTCAACAAAAATTAAAAAGTCAGTAATAACTTATTGTTTTTTTAAAACAATAAGTTACCTTTAGCTTGATAAAAGTAATTTTTGACTAAACCTTTTTTACATTTTACATTGATTTTATGAATTTAAAACCTCTTTTTCTTCTATTAATTAGTATTGTTGTTTTATTAAAACCTATTGATTTTTATGCGCAAGAGGAATCAAAAATAGCTAAGAAAATATATAATAAAGCATTTAGCTTAAAGAACTCTAATCCAGATAGTTCTGTTGTTTTGTTCGAGAAAAGTTACTCGCTTTATTTACAATCTAAAGATACCTTAAATGCTATACAAGCATTATTTCAAGAAGGTTTTGTTTTTGAAACGAGTGCTAAATATGCCAAGTCATATGATGTACTTTGGAAAGCATTATTGTTAATGGATAATATTGAAAATAATGGAGTAAAATCTGTTATTTATCATCGGTTAGGAAGGGTTTATAGTTATTATAAAAGAGAAGATAAAGCAATTGAGTTTTTAACAAAGGCATTAGGGCTACAGAAAAAAATGTTAGATTCTCGTGGTCTTAAAAACAAAGCAAGGTTAGCTTCATATTATTATTCTATTGCAGCTACCTACAGAGAGTTGAATAAGCCAGATTTAGCAAAAAAATATTTAGACTCAAGTTATCTCTATTATAGAGCAAAAGAATCTTTGACACCAAAATCTTATTTAGATTTTGAAAAAGCAATTCTGCTTACTAAAGAGCACAAAGAAAAAGAAGCTCTTAAGATAATGGAAGACATCTACCCTTGGTTTAATACGAATACACCATCTTATATGGTGCTTGTTTATAAGTATTGGGGAGATGCTTATAAGGGTTTAGGTGACGTTGATAAAAGCGAAAAATACTATTTAAAAGCATTAAAGGTTTCAGAAGAATATAAAAGTCATATAGATTTTACACCTTTAGTATATGAGAAATTATCCGACGTATATTTATTAAAAAATAATTATCAAAAAGCTTTTAAAAACTTAAAAAAAGCTAAAGAGCTAGATCGTATTTTTTTTGATAGTAGAAGTAAGGAAAATCAGTCTTTATTAGAAATAAAAGATGATTACAGGTTAGAGAAAGAAAGACAAGAAAAAATAATTAAAGAACAGTATCTTAAGCAGTTAGAGCAAGAGGATCAAATCATTAAGCTGCAAAGAATTATTCTTATCGGTTCTTTAATATTCTTACTTGTATTAGGTTTCTTCTTTTTTAAACATTTAAGAGCAAAACATCATGCAGAAAAAGAATTAATAAGAAAAACAAAAGAATTAGAAATAGAAAAAACAAAAGAACTTCTCGCCTTAAAAAATAAAGAACTAGCTACTTCTGCATTACAATTGATAGAGAAAGATGAGTTCTTAAAAGAATTGAAAACTAGAGTAAGGGAAGGTGGAGATAAAGTAAAGATTCATGAAATAAATAAAGTTTTAAGGTCTGTCTCTGTCAATAATAATAAAAATTGGGATGATTTTAAGATGCGTTTTATAGATGTAAATAAAGAATTCTATGATATTATTTTTGCTAAATTCCCTAAATTAAGTCAAGGAGATCAAAAAATTTGCGCTTTAATTAAATTAAACTTCTCTAGTAAAGATATGGCAAGATTACTAGGTATTTCTGTAGAATCAGTGCATACAGTAAGACATAGAATACGTAAAAAAATGAACTTAGAAAGAAATGTTAATTTAGAAGAATACATTAATTCTCTATAGAATATAGGCTTTTACCAAACTGAACAACTTGACAATTACATTTAGTAAAGTTTTTGTCAAGTCTCTTTTCATTTATTTCCAAACTGTTTCATATACTTTTAACCTAAGAATAATTTTCTTGGGTTGAATTCGTATTTGTAAAAATCAAATTCATTTTAAAGAAGATTATTCTCTTAACAAAAGATAATAATTTAAAATTCAATAAGATGAAAGCAACACAATATGAAGGTAATAAAACCTTTAGTGTTATAGACAAGGAAATCGCAGCTCCAGAACAAGGTGAAGTAAGAATTAAAGTAGCTTATGTTGGTGTTTGTGGTACAGATGTACATATCTATCATGGAATGATGGATAAACGTGTAAATACACCAGAAACTATTGGACATGAAATGTCTGGAGTTATAGATGCAGTGGGAGAAGGTGTAAGTGGTTTTTCAGTTGGAGAAAAAGTAGTTGTTCGTCCGTTAGATGACAGAAAAGTAAAAGCATCAGACAAAGGTTTTAATCACATCTGTGAGGAATTAAAATTTATTGGAATTGATAGCCCAGGAGCAATGCAACAATATTGGAATGTTCCTGCATTTACACTTCACAAGTTAAAAGATACTACCGATTTAAAATTAGCAGCATTAATAGAACCTTTATCGGTAGCTACTCATGATGTTCGCTTAAGCGGATTAGTAAAAGGAGAAACTGCAGTTGTTTTAGGTGGTGGTCCAATAGGATTATTAGTAGCTATGGTTGCCAAAGAAGTTGGAGCAAACGTAATTATTTCTGAAGTAAACCCAAAACGTATTGCCAAAGCAAAAGAATTAGGTTTTGATGCTGTAAGTCCAATAGATATTGATTTAGTGGAATATGTAAGAGAAAAAACTGACGGACGTTTAGCAGATGTTGTTTTTGAAGTTGCAGGAGTTCAACCCGCATTAGATGTAATGACTGAAGTTGCAGGTATTAGAGGAAGAATCTTGATGGTTGCAATTCATGGTGAGAAAAAACCGATTGATTTATTTAAATTTTTCTGGAAAGAATTAAAATTAATTGGAGCAAGAGTTTATGAAAAAGAAGATTATGAAAAATCGATCCAATTAATCACTGCAAATGAGTTGCCTTTCATCGATATGATTACTGATGTGCAGCCTTTAAGTAACATTCAACAAGTTTTTGAAAACATAGACAATAATCCTGACGGAATGAAAGTACTAATGGATTGTAGTTTATAACCTTAAGAAATAATAAAAACAAAAGAAAACATATAATGAAAGAATTATTTAATTTATCAGGTAAAGTCGCTCTTGTAACGGGAGGAACTCACGGAATTGGAATGGCTTGTGGGAAAGCTTTGGCTAAAGCAGGTGCTAAACTGTGTGTTAACGATATTGATGATGAAAAACTAGAATCTTGTAAAGCAGAATACGCTAAAGAAGGTATTGATGTTTTTACAATTAACTTCAATGTTTGTAGTGAAGAAGGTGTAGATAAAGGAATTAGTCAAATTGAAGCAGAAGTAGGTCCTATAGATATTCTTGTTAATAATGCAGGGATTATCAAGCGTATTCCAATTTTAGATATGCCAATTTCTGATTTTGAGCAAGTACTTAATGTAGATTTAGTTGCGCCATTAATTATGGCGAAGCGTGTTGCTCCAGGAATGATTGAGCGTAGAGAAGGTAAAATTATAAACATGTGTTCTATGATGAGCGTTTATGGTCGTCAAAATGTATCAGCATATGCAGCAGCAAAAGGTGGTTTAAAATTATTGACTGCTAATATGTGTTGTGAATGGGCAAAATATGGCGTTCAAATAAACGGAATTGGGCCTGGTTATATAGCAACTGCTCAAACTGAACCGATTCGTATTGACGGTCACCCATTTAACGATTTGGTAATGACACGTACACCTGCAAACAGATGGGGAGAACCAGAAGATGTAGGTAATGCTTCATTATTCTTAGCTTCTAAAGCAGCAGATTTTGTTAATGGACAAGTTTTATATGTTGATGGAGGAATCCTTGCAAACTTTGGTTATGTAAAAGGAGAGAATGAAATTTAATATTTAATAAAACGGGTTTTTATAAATGCTGTAAAAACCCGTTTATTTTTTATTCCATAAAACAATGTAATGAGTACAAAAATAGCAAAGATAGAAACCAAATTATTTAAAGTTCCTTTAGCAGAAGTACTTTCTGATGCTAAACATGGAGACCATTTTCATTTTGAATTAGTAACCGTTACAGTTACTTTAGAAGATGGTAGTGAAGGAACTGGTTATACATATACTGGAGGTAAAGGTGGTCGTGCTATAAAAGCAATGGTAGAATACGATTTTACAGAAGCGCTAATTGGTAAAGATGGTGATGATATTGAAAGTATTTACGATTTTTTAGAATGGCACATTCATTATGTAGGTCGTGGCGGAATTGCTTCTTTCGCAATTTCTGCAATAGATATTGCTTTGTGGGATATCCGTTGTAAAAAACTTAATCAACCTTTATGGAAAGTTGCAGGTGGAACAAATAATACTTGTAAAGCATATTGTGGTGGAATTGATTTAATGTTTCCATTAGAGAAATTACTAGGAAACATGAAAACTTATTTAGCAAATGGTTTTAATGCAGTAAAAATTAAAATTGGTAGAGAAAATTTACAAGAAGATTTAGATCGTATAAAAGCAGTAAGAGAATTTATTGGTCCAGATGTTACTTTTATGGTAGATGCTAATTATTCTATGAGTGTAGAAAAAGCAATTAAAGCAATTGAAGGTTTTAAAAAATATAATATTACTTGGTTTGAGGAGCCTACAATTCCTGATAACTACAAAGGATATGCAGAGATCGTTAATGCAACAGGTTTTCCTTTAGCAATGGGAGAAAACTTACATACTATTCATGAATTTGAATATGCTATAGAGCAATCTAAACTAGCATTTGTACAACCAGACGCATCCAATTGTGGAGGTGTTACAGGTTGGTTAGCTGCAGCAAAATTAGCAGACAAAAATAACATACCTGCTTGTTCTCATGGAATGCAAGAATTGCACGTAAGTTTAGTTTCTTCTCAGTCCAATGCAGGTTGGTTAGAAGTACATAGTTTTCCTATTGATGAATATACAATGAGACCTTTAGTGGTAGAGAATTATAGAGCTGTAGCACCTAATACACCAGGGGTTGGAGTAGAATTTAATTGGGACAAACTAGCTCCTTATAAGCAAAATTAATAGCATTAAATAAAATATATTAATGAGTACTACAGTATCAATATTTGGAACTTTTAAAGAGCAAGAGGTAAATCTATTTTGTTTAAAAAACGCTAATGGTGTTGAAGTTAAAATAACCAATTACGGAGCTACAATTACTTCTATAATTACCCCAGATAAGTCTGGTAAGCTAGAAGATATTGTTTGTGGTTTTAACAACTTTGAGAGTTATTTTTTAGAGGAATATAAAACAAACGCTCCATATTTTGGAAGTACTGTTGGAAGATATTGTGCACAAATTAAAGATTCTAAATTTAATCTAAACGGATTAACTTATCAATTGGCGACTAATTGTGGTAACAATAATTTACATGGAGGTGTTGAAGGTTTTGATAAAAAAATATGGGATGCTAAAATTGTAGACAATAATAATGAAGCAGGTGTTGAGATGTCTTTAGTTAGTGCAAATCTTGAAGAAGGATTTCCAGGTAATGTAATTATTAAAGTGGTTTTTACTTTAACAAATGCAAATGAACTTTGTATAGAATATAATGCAGTTCCTGATGAAGATACTCCCTTAGCAATAACGAATCATACATATTTTAATTTATCAGGTTTTAATAAATCAATAGAAAATCATGAGGCTACAATTTTGGCAAACAAAAAGTTAGCAATGGATGAAACAGGTTCAGCTCTAGATAAAATTGTACACCTAGATAATGAAGTTGATGATTTAAGAAGCCCTAAAAAAATTAAGGAAATACATAAAAAAATGAATGATGGGTTTGCTCATTATTACATTTTTAATAAGAGTGATTTTCAATTAAAAAAAGTAGCTAAATTTTTATGTGAAGAAAGTGGTAGATCGTTAGAAATATCAACAACAGAACCTGGTGTACTATTTTATACAGGAACGTATACTTCAGACAAATTAGAAAGAGAAAATGGTCAGAAATTTGGAAAATATAGCGGTTTTTGTTTTGAAACACAGAGATATCCAAATGGTCCAAATATTAAAAATTCACCAAAATCGATAACAAAAAAAGGAGAAGAATATAAAAGTGCAACTGTTTATAAGTTTAAATATTAAGAATAAAATTTAAATATGAGTATCGAAATAACAGACGAGCAGCAAGATTTCTTAGGAATTACTAATAAAGGTAAGTTAAGCGCAGCAAGTAAAAGAGCTTTAAAATGGCCAACAGATTTGGGTAAAGATTGGTTTTTTGATTATCAGATTGAAGATTTGAAAGGTGATTTAGCTTATGAAGAAGGAGTGGTAAGAAGAGATCCTAGCGCTATTATAAAGTTTGAAGGAAAATATTTTGTTTGGTACAGCAGAAGTATTGGGCCAACTCAAGGATTTGGAGGGAACATTGCTGAAGACAAAGTTTTTCCTTGGGATAGATGTGATATTTGGTACGCAACTTCTTATGATGGTATTACCTGGAAAGAAGAAGGTTTAGCTGTAGAAAGAGGTGAATCTGGAACTTATGATAATCGTTCTGTTTTTACACCAGAAGTTATGGAGCATGAAGGTATGTTTTATTTATCATATCAAACTATAACAGGAGATTATACAGTTCGTATAAAAAATGAAGTTGGTTTGGCTTGGTCAAATAAACCTTATGGTCCTTGGCAAAAAAGTGAGGAACCAATCTTAAAACCTGCTGATAATGGTGTTTGGAAAGGTGAAACTCAAAATAGATTTGCAGTAGAGAAAAAAGGAGATTTTGATAGTCATAAAGTACATGACCCTTGTATTATACCTTTTAAAGGTAAATTCTATTTGTATTACAAAGGAGAACAAATGGGTGAAGCTATCACATTTGGAGGAAGACAAATAAGACATGGAGTTGCTATTGCTGATAACCCAAAAGGACCTTATGTGAAATCGGAATACAATCCTATTTCAAATAGCGGACATGAAATTTGTGTTTGGAAATATAATGACGGAATTGCATCTTTAATTACTACAGATGGACCAGAAAAAAACACAGTTCAATGGTCTCCAGATGGCATTAATTTTGAAATTAAAAGTGTTATAAAAGGAGCTCCTCATGCAATAGGTTTAAACAGATCTGTAAATCAAGAAGTTCATCCTACTCATATTTTACGTTGGGGTTTAACACATAAATATATGAATGATGATTATCAATATATCCAAAGGTTTACAACTTGGGAAATGACACATCATACTGCAAAAGGAGAAAAAATAACATAGTAAAAAACGAATTAACTAAAACTAAAAATATGTCAACTAAAAAATTCTTTGTAATAAAAATTGCAGCTATTGTTGCTTTGGGTGGGTTTTTATTAGGTTTTGATGCTTCAGTAATTTCTGGAGTCGTAAAATTTATTGAACCAGAATTCAATCTAACAAAACTACAATTAGGTTGGGCAGTAAGTTCAATTACTTTAACAGCAGCAGTTGGAATGCTAATTGCTGGCCCAATGAGTGATAAACATGGACGAAGAAGAATTTTAAAATTTGCAGCCATATTATTTACAATTTCTGCTGTGGGTTCTGCCTTAGCAGGGAATTTCTTTTGGTTAATTATTTTTAGAATGATTGGTGGTTTTGCTGTTGGTGCAGCATTAATTATAGCACCAATGTATATTGCTGAAGTTGCGCCTCCAGAAAAAAGAGGTCAATTAGTTTCTTTCAATCAACTAAACATTGTATTGGGTATTTCTATCGCATTTTTTACAAACTATTTAATTCTTAAATGGGGTAACTCTGATGCAGAATGGACTAAAACGTTAGGTTTTGATAAATGGAATTGGAGATGGATGTTAGGTTTAGAAGCTGTTCCTGCAATTTTTTATTACTTAGGGTTAAATTTGGTACCAAAAAGTCCAAGGTGGTTAATGACTCAAAATGAGAAAGAAGAGGCTTTAACAATCATGAAAAAGGTGGTTTCTGACGAAGAAGCAGTTTTACAAATGAATGCAGTAGAACAAAATATCCATGAAGATAAGAATAAAGCAAAATCTAAGGTTAGTGATTTGTTTAAAAAATCAATGCGTAAAGTAATTATCATAGGAATAATTGTTGGAGTTTTTCAACAAATAGTTGGTATTAATGCTGTTTTGTTTTATGCCCCAATGATTTTTGAACAAACGGGTATTGGAACAAACGCTTCATTTATTCAGGCTGCTTTGGTAGGTGTAACCAACCTAGGTTTTACAATAGTAGCGATGCTAGTTATTGATAAATTTGGAAGAAAACCTTTGTTAATTATTGGAATGGCAGGGATCTCTATTTGTTTATTTTTATTAAGTTATGGATTTAATGATGCTACTTATACGCTTTCACAAGAAGCAATAGCAAATCTTCCAAAAGAAATTAATCATGACCAAATTGTGCAACTTCAAGATAAAGTATTTGAAAACGATCTTGACTTTAAAGCTGCAATAGTTTCAACTTTAGGTGAAGAAAGTGCAAGAATACATGAGTCTACCCTTGTTACAGCTTCTGCCAAAATGAATACGCTTTTAATTCTTATCGGAATTATAGGATTCGTTGGGGCATTTGCAATGTCTATAGGTCCAGTAATGTGGGTGCTATTTTCAGAGTTATTTCCAACTAAGATTAGAGGTATTGCTATTGCATTTGTTGGGTTTATAAATCTTGGTGTTGGCTTTTTAGTTCAATTGTTATTTCCTTGGGAATTAGCGTCGCTGGGTAATGCAGGTACATTTTTACTTTTCGGAATATTTGCAGTGATAGGTTTCGTCTTTATTTGGTTAAAAGTACCTGAAACTAAAGGAAAATCTTTGGAAGAATTAGAAGAAATGTTAGTTAAATAATTATGTATTTAGCTAAAGATTAATAAAATGAAAAATATATCAACTTTACTTATTTGTGTTATAATATTGCTTTCTTGTAAACAAGAAAAGCAACTATTTGTAGGCGTTAATCCAAATGCTTTAAAAGTAGATATAATTGTACCAGAACATGGTATGGCAGATCCTCATGCTTGGGTTAAAAATGATACCGTTTTTATAATTGCTGGTCATGATAAATCCTGGGATGCAAAAAGTGCTTTTCCAATGGATAGATGGGAAATTTGGTCATCCGCAGATTTAATAAATTGGAATTTCCATAAAAGTATTCTACCTACTCAAACTTATATTGGTGATCAACCAAATTGTTGGGCAGGTGATATTTGTGAACGAGATGGAAAATATTATTGGTTTTTTTCAAATCGAAATATAGATACTGGTGTTATGGTATCAGATAAAATAGATGGAGAATACAAAGATTTATTAGGAAAACCTTTATTACCAAAAGGAATTGTACCTGTCAATCCATATGACCCAGAAATATATATAGAAAACGATGTCTACACTATTTGTTTTGGAGTGAACACCTATTACATGGCCACATTATCTAAAAATATGAAGTCTTTAGAAAGTAAACCAACTTCTATTTCTGTTATTGATGCAACAGGAAAAGAAATTTCTACAGATGATAAACCAACGTTATTTAAAAGAGGAGATTGGTATTATTTAGTTTATGGGAACAAATATGCAATGGCTAAAAAATTATATGGTCCATACAATTTTAAAGGAGCTTTCTTAGCAGGGGGGCATACAAGTTTTTTTCAATGGAAAGACCAGCAATGGTATGTGTTACAAGAAAATCATGACATCAGTGCTTTTTATCGCGGAGCAAGTCTAAAACCTGTGTTCTTTAATGAAGATGGAACTGTAATTATCCCTAAGGATGATAGAATGTATCCCGGTCCTGGAAGAAACTGGAAGTTTGAAAACAGTACAATGGGTTGGAAATCATTACAAGGTACAACAGTAAATTTAATAGAAAAAGGAATACTTACTGGTAATTTATCAGGCAAAAAAGCAATTATAGAAAGTGCGCCTTGGTTATATACAGATACGAGAGTTTGTAATAAAATTTCTTATACAATCAAAAATAATAGTGCTGCAACCGAAATGAAAGTAGCTATCTATTCTAGAAATGAAGATGCCAGTTTTTGGACTTCAGGTACAAAATCAATTGATTGGGAAAAACAAGAATGGATTACAATCCCAATAAAGTCAAATAGTACAGAATATGTAACATACATTATTAACCTTTTAGATTTTAAAGAAGTTAATGCTAGGTTAATGCAAATGGCAGTGCAACCTGCTTGTAATGCAGATAGTGGCACATGGGAAATTAAAAATATTTCTGTATTTTAAAAAATAAAAGAACTGCTCTAATAAAAACGATAAAAAATGAAGAAATTAACTAAAATAAAAACTTCAATGGATATTCTTCAAAAGAATAAATGGCAACTGATTATAGTAATTGGGTTGATTATAAACTTTAACTTCATGAGTTGTAATTCTTCTAAAAGTAATATTTCACAAAATGATTCTACAAATGAAGATGGTATGGTTTTATTTGACTTTGAGAATGAAACTCAAACTCAATTAGTAAAACCTCAAGATGCAACTTTCGAAATTATTTCATCAGAAAAAAATAATTATTTACAAGTTAACAACGGAAATACATTAAGAGAAACGGGCGTAAAATTAATGAGCCCTAACGGAAAACCTTGGAATTTGTCCTCTTACTATCAAGTAAAAGCAGATGTTTCTAATGTGGGTGATGAAAAAATGCAAGTAGAACTTTTTGTTGGTAATGATCCTGATGGATTGTTAAGATGGTATTGTTCAGATTATATCGATTTAAAACCAGGAGAAAGTAAAACAATCACTGTTAATTTAGCTTGGACTCCTTGGATTTTTAAACCACAAATAAAGATTAATGGTTTACGTGGAGTTCCTGGACAGATTAAAGCAGATTTAACGAAAGTTACTGAGCTAACTTTCTGTTCTAGATACAATACAGAACCTAATAATTTTACAATTGATAATGTTAGAGCTGTTGGTAAATATGAAGAAAAAAGCCCTGATGGATTTTTACCTTTCATAGATAAATATGGACAATATAAACATCAAGATTGGAAAAATAAAATTCATTCTGATAAAGAAATTAAAGAATTTGCTAAGGCAGAATTAGCATATTTAAATAACAGTAAAGGACCAACTGAAAGATCCACTTTTGGTGGTTGGGCAAATGGACCAAAATTAAAAGGATCTGGTTTTTTTAGAACAGAAAAAGTAGATGGAAAATGGTGGATGGTAGACCCGGAAGGGTATTTGTTTTGGACAGCAGGTTTAAACTGTGTAGCTTCAAAGTCCGTTTTTACAGGTGTTTCTCACCGAGAAAATTATTTTGAATATTTACCAAAAAAAGACGATTCTTCTGCTCAGTTTTATCAAGAAGTAGATTATGCAACCCATGGTTTTTATAAAGATAAGAGACCATATAAAACGTTTAACTTTTATCAGAATAATTTATATAAAAAATATGGTGATGATTGGTTAAAAACATTTCAAGATGTTGCTCATAAAAGAATAAAAGATTGGGGGATGAATACCATAGGTTTCATGTCTGATATAGGAGTAACAAAACAAAAAAGAACAGCATATGTTGGTTCTATTTGGATAAAAGATACACCTAAAATAAAAGGTTCAGAAGGTTTTTGGGGAAAGTTTCATGATGTGTTTGATCCTAATTTTAGAATAGCTGTTAGAAATTCTGTAGAATCTCAAAAAGGAGGAGCTAATGATCCTTGGTGTTTAGGTTTTTTTGTTGATAACGAATTGTCTTGGGGGCAGTTAGGTTCTTTGGCTGTTGGTACTTTAAAAAGTCCAGAAAATCAACCTGCAAAGATAGAATTCATCAATGATTTAAAAAAGAAATACAAAATGGTTAATGCTTTAAACATCTCTTGGAAATCGTCTTATAAATCTTGGGAACATTTATTAACATCTACAGAAATACCTAATAGAGAATTCGCAAAAACAGATTTAGTTAATTTTTATAAGAGAATTGCAGAAACATATTTTAGAACTATTAATGAAGAGTTAAAATCGGTTGCTCCAAATCAAAACTATTTAGGTTGCCGATTTGCTTGGGCAAATAATGATGTTGTTTTAACAGCTGCGAGTCATTATTTAGATATTATGAGCTTTAATAAATACGAATATAGCATTGCAGATTTTTCGTTACCAAAAGGAGTTGATAAACCAGTTATGATTGGTGAGTTTCAGTTTGGTGCTTTAGATAGAGGAAGTCTACATGTAGGAATTAAAGCTGCAAAAGACCAAACAGAAAGAGGAGAAATGTTTAAAAGTTATATACAAGGAGCATTAAGAAACCCAAATATCGTTGGTGCTCATTGGTTTCAATATATAGATGAACCAAATACTGGACGTTTTGATGGAGAAAACTATAATGTAGGTTTTGTTGATATTACAGACAATCCTCATGAAGATTTTATAGAAAAAGTAAAAGAAACTACCTATTCTATGTATGAATATAGAAAGAATAACAATTTAGAAAACAAGAATTCTAATCAATCATTATCAAAAAAATAAAAACCATGAGATTAAAAAAACGATATATAAAAACAAATTTAATTATTTTATTGATAACTACGATAGTTATAGTTGCTTGCGGAAGTAGCTCAACAGAGCCCGAAGAACCACAAGAAATAAACGATACACCATCAGCAGTTGATGACACTTTAAGTGTTGATGAAAATAGTAGCTCTGGGACTTCAAATCAAGTAAATGTAGCTTCAAATGATCATTTAGGAAATGATGGTGGAGGTACTGATAATTATAGTATAAAAACTGATCCAACTAATGGTACTATAACTGAAGTAAGTGATGGTGTTTTTGAATATATCCCTAATGCTGATTATTTTGGAGATGACAGTTTTGCATATAATATAACAGATGTTGATGGTGATGTAGATTCTGCATCGGTTG
Source organism: Polaribacter sp. PL03 (assembly GCF_033875165.1). NCBI lineage: Bacteria > Pseudomonadati > Bacteroidota > Flavobacteriia > Flavobacteriales > Flavobacteriaceae > Polaribacter > Polaribacter sp. PL03. Next base: position 367,534 of record NZ_JAWZSV010000003.1, read on the forward strand.
CAATAACTGTAACAAAATTTGCACCAAGTGCTAGTGCTTTTAGTAATATTGATCCAAGTCTTCCTTCATTTGTTTCTATTGAAGATACAACTCCAACAGATAAAAAATGGGTAAAGTTTGAATCGATGTCTGATGAATTTGATTCTTGGGATAGCAGTAAATGGTTTAAATCTACTTGGAATTATCCTGCTCCCGTTTACATGTCTCAGTCTATACAAAACTCAGGAGTTACAGACGGTAAATTGTGGTTAAAAGCAACTTTAAATGAAAGTAACCCTGATGGGAGATGGTTTCAAACAGCAAGAATTCATTCTATAGCTGAAACACAATATCCTATGTACACAGAAGCTAGAATAAAATCTTCTCACATTTCTGCCTACAATACATATTGGTTAAATAATGGTGATATTAATAACAGAGATGAAATTGATATTATCGAGAACAACTCAAAACCTTCTTGCAATGGTTGTCAACCTGAATTTCCAACAAGAATGAATTCGCAATATTTTCATGCTGATGCAAGTAAATCTCCAGTGGAAATTAGAGATGAAGACAATTTTATAAACACCAATTTATCAAATAATAATCCTTTAAAAGGAGTAAAATGGAATGAAGCATATCAAACTTTCGGAGTTTGGTGGAAAGATGCTAAACACATTCAATTTTACTTAAATGGAGAACCTGCTGGAAGTGTTGTAGTAGGTGAAGATAGAGGGGGACAAACATATGCAGGTCGTGAATTTACGCGTGATTTAGAAATAATATTTGATTTATGGACGAATGAAGGAAACTATCTAGGTGGTCTTCCTCCTAAATCAGATTTAGGTGATGATACAATTAATACCATGAGAATTGATTGGGTAAGAACATGGAAATTAGAAGATAAATAAGAATATAAAAATAGAGATAAATGAAGAATATTAGTCAAGAAGAAAGAGACTACTTAGCTGAACAAGGCAAAGAGTCTAACGAAAAAGTTGTTTTTGATTTAAGTGGAAACAAATGGCAATTTGAAGGTATAAGGCCAGACGAAGGTGTTAAAGTTGGTTTTCATGAGTTAAACTTTGATATTACAGGAGATTCATTTAATTGGTCTTTTGCGAAAGTTCCTGGAGATGTGTATACAGATTTATGGAGAGCAGGTAGAATAGAGGATCCGCATTTTGGAAGAAATAGTGTAAAAGCAAAATGGGTTCCAGAAAATGAATGGTGGTACAAACGTCAGTTCGATGTACCTAAAACCATGTTTGACAAACACATTCAATTGGTTTTTGATGGTGTAGATTTTGGATGCGATGTTTGGTTGAATGGAAAATTTTTAGGTTCTCATGAAGGAATGTTTTCAAAATTTAAGTTTGATGTATCAGAAGATATTCGTTTCGAAAACTTGCGTTTCGGAACCAATGTTTTAATGGTTCGTTTACATCCAGCACCAAGAAGATATAGTCAAGTTGCAGGACGTAAACCTGCGTGGCATGGAGATTATTGGGTAAGTTTACCTCCAACAGGAATTTGGAAACCAGTTTATTTAGAAGCAACAGGTAAGGTTACTATTGAAGATACGTATGTAAAACCGGTTATATTAACTGAAGATTCTGCTCGTTTAGATGTAGAAATTGAGTTAAAAAATCATGAAGATGCTGAAAGAGAAGTAGCTATTAACATTGAAGTTGAAGGTGAAAATTTTGAATCTAAAACGTATCAAGTTCAGCAAAAAGTTAAAGTTTCTAAAGGAACTAATAACTATGAAATCAGTTTAGATATTGATGATGCAAAACTTTGGTGGCCTTGGGATTTAGGAGATCAAAACTTATATAATGCTAAAGTTACTGTTATTGAAGGTGAAGATACTTTATTAGATACAACAGATACTTCTTTTGGAATTCGTGAAGTAAAAATGGTACACAATCCTGGGTTTACTTTAGAACAGGTAGAAAATCCTTGGACAGTTATGATTAATGACAGACGTCATTTTATGCGTTCAGGAACTTGGGGAGGACCACCAGATATTTTTATGGGCCGTGCACATCCAAGTAAATATGTAGAGTTAATTCGTTTAGCAAAAGAGTGTAACTTTAATAACTTAAGAATATTTGGATGGCATCCAGAAGAAATTCCTTTATTCTACAAATTATGTAATGAAGCAGGTATTACAGTTTGGCAAGATGTTTTACCATTAGCAAGTTTGTCTTTACCAAAAGATGAAGAATTTAAACAAGCTGTTTTTGCAGAAGCTATTTCATCTGTAAAAGCTCAACGTAATCATCCTTGTTTAGTGTTATTAGAAGGTTCAGAAGAATTGTTTATGACAGCTTCAGACCCAGAACACAATTTAGAATTTGTAAATGCACTTGGTGAGGCTATTAAACCTTATACACCTTTACATTTTATACCTTCTTCACCTTTAAGTGATGAGGTTGGTTTAAATTTAGGTTTTAAACCAAACGAAAGTTTCCACGCGAATGATTTATTTTATGGTGAAGGAGAGTTTGTGATGGAAGAGTATTTCCCTAGTCTAGATTTTGCAGTAATTCCTGAATTAGCAATTTCTTCTTGTCCGAATGTTGAAAGTATTAAGAAGTTTATTCCTGCAGATGAGGTTTGGCCTCCAGGACCAAGTTGGGGACACCATTGGACAGATTTTGATGCACTAAGAACTTTAAATTTTGAAGTTTTAGGAGATCAAAGTAGAGATGGTTTAGAAAAATTTGTTGAAGCTACTCAAATTTCACAAGGGGTTATTTTTCAATATGCATTAGAGCATTTTAGAACGAGAAAACCTAAAACAAGTGCTGTTTGTATTTGTCACTATATCACTTTTGCTCCAGATATGAAATGGGGTATTGTAGATTATTATCAAGAGAAAAAATTATCTTTTGATTATGTGAGAAAAGCATATCAACCTGTTTTAGTCACAATGAAGCATTTTGATAGACGTTGGTTGCCAGGAGAAGAATTTAAAGGAGCAATATGGGTAGTAAATGATTATTATAAATCATTTAAAGACTGTAAAGTTACTATCAAATACTTGGATAATAATAAATCTGTATTCAAAGTAGAAACGTTTGATATTTCTGAAATTGGAGGAGATAGTTCAGGGAAATTTGTTGATGTTTCTTGTAAAGTTCCAGGAGTAATAGGAGATAAATTCTATACAGAAATTTCTCTTGTTGATGCAGATGGAAATTCTATTTCTGAAAATGACTATATGTTATTAGTAGCAGATAAAGAAAAAGATAGAAAAGAATTAAGAGCTATTGGTTTAGAAGCTTTTGAAACGAAGGAAAAATTTGGTTGGGCAAGTTATTTCAGATATTACCCTAGTTTAGGTGGTGAAGATGGAGTTCCAGAAGCGGATCAAAAAATGCCAATTGCAAGAGGTTTTGAGTAAAAAGTAAAGCTTATTTTATAATTTTAAAAGGGATAATTCAATTTTATATTGAGTTATCTCTTTTTTTTTTCTCTAATTTCCCTAAATTTAAAAATAGTTGTAAAGGTTTTAGGTATTGATTTTTAGTGAGTTTTATGCAGTTTTTGTTGAAGTATTTAGCTTGTCAAGTTTTAGTTCAGTTAAAAAAGTAACTTTTAATTACAATATTAATTAGTTTAGTAGAAAATATAATAAGTATGATGAAAAATGCATTAATAATACTAATAAGTTTGTTTAGTATTTCAAATTTAACTAGTCAAGATTGGAATGGGGTTACGATTCCTGTAACTTTAGATGGTGGAGATACATGGGTGTTACAATCTAATGTTTCTGATGATTTTAATTATAGTGCACCAGCTGCGAATAAAGGAACAACCTTTACAAGTAAATGGGATGATTTCTATCATAATGCATGGACTGGTCCAGGTTCTACAGTATGGACTAGACAACATTCATCAGTTGATGGAGGTGAACTAAAATTAACAGCTACTAGATATTTAAGTAGCAGTGTTAATGCAGGTGCGATCCATTCTAATAATACAATTCAATATCCTGTTTATATTGAAGCAAAAATTAAAATAATGAACTCTGTTTTAGCAAATGGAGCTTGGTTATTAAGCCCAGATGATACTCAAGAAATAGATTTTATGGAAGGTTATGGCGCAACATATTCAGATAGTGCAAAAGAAGACATTTCATGGTATGCAGAAAGAATGCATGTTAGTCATCATGTTTTTATTAGATCACCTTTTCAAGATTGGCAACCAAGTGAGACATCAACAGGAAATGGAAATCCAGCACCAAATCCAACTTGGATTACTAGAAATGACGGAGCAGGAAACATTAATTGGAAAGATGATTACCATACGTATGGTGTTTATTGGAAAGACCCTTGGCATGTTTACCATTTTATAGATGGTGTTCAGGTTACTAAAAGAGAAGGTAAAGATCAAATTGATCCTTTATATTATACAAATTCAGTAAATCAAGGGGACTCAAGCAATGATACTAGAACAGGGCTATCTAAAGCAATGGATATTATGATAACTGTTGAAGAACAAGGGTGGAGAACTACAAATGGCAAGTCTGTTATACCAACAAACACAGAATTAGCAAATACAGAAGACCATACATTTAAAATAGATTGGATTAGAACATATAAACCTAGTAGTAGTTTGTCTGTTAATGATATTAAAAACAATTTAAAGGTTGATGTTTTTCCAAATCCTTCTTTTGAGCTGGTAAAAATTAATTCTAGTAAGTTAATTAATAAGATAGATTGTTTTGATATTAAAGGTCAATTGATAGCTTCTAAAAAGTATGATGATGCTTCTGTTACTTTTAATGTAGAAAAGTTTGCTTCTGGAGTTTATTTCTTAAAAATTTCTGCAGAAGACGGATCAAATTCAAGACATAAGATTGTGAAAAACTAAAGAAGTTGTTTGTTTTTAAAAAAGGATAAATTGGTTTATAACTGAATTATCCTTTTTTTTATGCTCTAAAAAACATAATATTTAGTTTTTGAATAATCAAATGAATACTTTTTAATATTAGGTAAAAAATAAAATAATTTGACATAATATATAAAAGTAACTTACTGACTTTGTGGAGGTAGTTAAAATAGTAATAGAGTATTAAAAATTATAAGAATGTAACTATATTTATGCCCAAAAAGAACATTAAAATGAGTGTATTAAATAAATTTAGTTTAGAAGGTAAAACAGCTCTGGTTACAGGTTGTAAAAGGGGAATTGGAAAAGGAATGGCAATCGCCTTGGCAGAAGCAGGTGCAAATATTATTGGCGTTTCTGCATCTTTAGAAAAAGAAGGTAGTGCTGTTTCAAAAGAAATTGAAGCAAGAGGGAAAAAATTCACAGCTTATCAATGTGATTTTTCAGATAGAAAAGCAGTTTACAAATTTATTACAGAAGCAAAAGAAAATCATCCACAGATTGATGTTTTAGTGAACAATGCTGGTACTATTTTACGTGCCCCAGCTATTGAGCATTCAGACGAAATGTGGGACAAAGTTATTGAAGTAAACCAAACGACACAATTTATACTTACAAGAGAATTTGGAAAAGAGATGGTTAAAAGAGGTTCTGGGAAAGTAATTTTTACAGCGTCTTTATTAACTTTTCAAGGAGGCATTACTGTACCTGGTTATGCAGCAAGTAAAGGTGCTATTGGACAAATGACTATGGCTTTTTCAAATGAATGGGCGGGAAAAGGTGTGAATGTAAATGCGATTGCACCAGGTTATATTGCAACAGATAATACAGAAGCTTTACAAAATAATCCAGAAAGAAATAAATCTATATTGGAACGAATTCCAGCTGGACGCTGGGGAAAACCAGAAGATTTTGCAGGACCAATCGTTTTCTTAGCTTCAGACGCTGCATCTTATATGAACGGCTCTGTTGTTCTTGTAGATGGAGGTTGGATGGGGAGATAATTTAAAGAATTAAAAAAGGGTTAATTAATTTGATTAACCCTTTTTTATTTATACTAGTTCGTTTTTAAAATTTACAGCTTCCAAACGATTTAAAACAACATCTTTAATTCTAGGGATTACCTCTTTCATTAAAAATGGTGGATAAGCTCCATTTATATCTTTTCCAATTTCGTTATACAATTCTCTCATATATGTTGTATGAACAATGGTACCTACATTTAATTTTGCAACTCCCATTGTAATTGCTTTTTGGATATCTAAATCAGGGATTCCTGTTCCACCATGTAAAACTAATGGGTTGGGAATAGCTTCTGATATTTCTAATAATCTATCAAAATGAATTTTTGGAGAAGTAGGTGTAAATCCGTGAGCAGTACCAATACCGACTGCCATAATATGAGGGTTTGCTTCTTCAACAATTGCCTTTACGTCTGCAACACTTGCTAAAAAATCATCATCGCATTTTACAACAACACTCCTACCCATTATTTTTCCTATTTCAGCTTCTACTAAAACACCTGCAGATTCTGCATATCTAGTAACTTCTTTAGTCATTGCAATGTTTTCTTTTAAACTTTTTTGAGAACCATCAATCATCACAGAATCATACCCATCATCAATTGCTTGTTTACACATATCTACAGAAACACTATGATCTAAATGAAGATAAATAGGTTGTTTTGTGTAAGGCTGAATTCCTTCTACCATTTTTTTGCAAAGATAACTAGAGTTTAAATCTACAACAGGTGGATATGTCATTACCATTACTGGGCAATTTGCTTCTTCTGCAGCCAATGCAACAGCCTTCATATCGTAAATATCATTTACATTAAAACCGATTAAACATTTTTGAGCGGCTCTATAGTCTTTTTGTAATTGTATTAAATTTTGTTTTTTCATGGTATGGTTTTTAATAGTTTAGGTTTTTTTGAATACTTCTTCCTGTAGTTCCAGGTGCAACAAACTGTAGATTCTCTATGTTTGCCCAATGATTAAATTCTTTTAAGTCTTCTTGTATATGTCCTCTTCCAATAATCCAATGATGATCTAATCCGCTACTTAATATCGTTCCAACTACAGAAGAAGCAGCAACGTTTTTTGGATTTACTTCTCCATAAGCCCCTCTAAATCTCATGGGAGAATCTATAATTTCTCCTTCAAAAGAAAGCATACTAGAAGCATGTGGATATTGATATTTGGCAATTGTAATGTCTCCTTTTTCTAATAAGAATTCTAATAACATTCCGTAAGATTGTTCCTCATCATAATTATCTAAAATACTATGATTTCTAACTTCAAACCCTGTACCTTTTTTTAATAATTTTGTTGGAGAACCTCCACAATGCCACATTCCTAATTTATTTTCTTTGTCGTTAAGAATAGACATGTCTGTTAGAGTTGGCAATGCATTTCCGTTACTAATTTCATTCATAGTAACCATAGTAATTAAGGCGCCCATATCAGATTCATCTGCAACAGGAATTCCTAAATCTTGTACTAAAGCTCCCGCTCCATCACCTGCAATTTGATAATTGTCAAACAACTCAGGCCAATTTTTTAGAGCAACTCCAATATATTCACCTTTACGTGTATAATCAGCGATAGCTAAACTAAAACGAACTGATAAAAACAATTCTCTTTCCGTTACTCCTTGAAATTTACACGATTTAGAGTTGATTAATTTTTGAACAATTGCATCTACATCTTCTTTCTTAAATTTTTCTCCATGTTTCCATACGGTTTCAATATCTACTCGATCTACACTTAAACCAAAATGTTTTGCTATTGACATTTCGTTTAATTCACAGTCATAAAACCCAGGAACTCTCATTCCTCCAACCATTAAAATAGTTGCATGTTGCATTCTTTTTTTAGCACTTACAACTCTAATAAATTTGTCTAAAACAATGTCTAGTTGTTTCGATTTTGGTCTGTCAAAAACCCAAGAATATTTTACTTCAACCGAATTTAGTATGTTTAATAAAAAATTTTGCCCACACAATCTATTTGCTGTTAATCTTCCTCCGGTAATTTCATCATGAGACCAACTTAATAAAGGAATTTTGTTTTCTCTTAACCAATTTCCTAAAGCCAAAGCCAAATCACCAGCAATTTAAGAAGCTTGGTAAATGATTAAACCACTCATACCTTCAATATTAAAATCGTTTAATACTTTTAGTAATTCCTTTTTGGTTTGTACAGGTTCTTTTAAAGCTAATAATTGATTGTTTTCACCAAAAACACTTTTAGTTTGTTCTATGGCTTCAGTGTAAGATCGCTTTGCTTTTTCCCAATCGAAATGCAATTCAAAACCGATTCCAATTAATCCGATTTTTACATCTTTCTTTTCAGGTGCTTTTTCAATTAGTTTTTCCATCTCATCAGATACAATTCCTTTTCTGAATAAAATATCTACGTTTGGGTTTAACGAATCAAAAGTTTGTTCTTCTAGTGTGTTTACGATCATGATTCTATTTGTTTTTTATTATTTCGTTTACTTCTTTTTCTGATGGAAAATAACTTCTCCCACCAAAATGAGTAGCAATTATAGATGCATATGCAGAAGCATATTCCATACGTTCAGCTAAGTTTTTTCCTTTTAATAAAGTGGATGCATAAGCGCCATGAAAAGCATCTCCACAGCCAGTAGTATCTACAACTTTAGTAGAAAAAGCAGCTTGATGTACTATTTTTTTATTTTCTAAAGCCCAACTTCCATTTGCGCCATCAGTAATCACTAATTGTCCATTAGTTATTAAGTTTAATGCGTTTATGCATTCTTCAGATGTGTTTAATTCAGTAATTAGTTGAGCTCCTTCTAAAGGCAAAATGATATGATTTCCTAATGAAATCATTTCTTTTAATACAGAAATATCTCCAGCTTCAATATCTAAAACTGAAGGAATGTTGTATTTATTGGCTATTTTTAAAAGTTCTAAATTTCCAACAACATCATATCCATCAACCAATAATAATTTACAGTTTTTAATCCAATCTTCATTGATGTCTTTTGTTTGAAGAGGTTTGTAATTGTTTGTTGAATAAAAAACGGTACGATCTCCATTTTCTGGGTTTACTTCAACAATAGCAATAGCTGGTTGAAAATTATCACTTTCTAATAGTAGAGAAGTATCAACTTCACATTTTTTTAATTCTTCATTAGCAATTAAGCTTAATGTATTATTTGCTTTATAACCTAAAAAAGCGGTTTTCAAATTGCTTTTGGCAATGACACAGGCCGCATTTCCTGCGGGTGCACAACCTTGTATTATTATATTTGATACTTCGTGTTTTGCTCCTAATTTTACTTTAGAAGGCACTTCAGTCAAAATATCGCAACCATCATTCCTGAAACTATAACATCAAATTGCATGTTTAAACTCTTTTAAATTATAGTGTAAATGTACTACGCCTTTAAAGTGTTTATTAAATACAGAATTATTCATAAAGTGTACTATTTTTCCATATATTAGATATATTGAATTCTTAATGTGAAAATACATACATAATGAAAACTGTTTTTGAACCAATTTCTAATACTTTAAATCAATCTTTTCATTATGGAGTTTTCGAAAAGTTAGAGTTTCAAACTCCTTGGCATTATCATCCAGAATGGGAACTAACATTTATTACTGAAAGTACTGGTATCAGAAGTGTGGGTAATTCTATACAAGCATATCAACCAGGAGAATTGGTGTTATTAGGTCCGAATTTACCTCATTGTTGGAAAACAAATAGAAGTACAAAAGAACTTGCTAAATCTACTGTGATTCAATTTAGAAAAGATGTATTAGGAGATGGTTGGATGGATAAAGATGAGTTTTCTTTGATAAAAAAAATGTTGATTAATAGTAACTTCGGATTAATGTTTAATGATATTACTGCAAAAGATGTAGGTGGTAAAATGGTTTCAATGAAAAAAATGTCACCAACACTTAGGCTAATAGAATTTATAAAATTACTTCATGAATTATCTTTAGAAAAATATGAAGTACTAAGTTTAGGAGCACGTTTTAATGTGAATTCTTTGGTTTCAGATAGAATTAAAAATATTATCGATTTTGTGGATAAAAACTATCAAAACAAAATTGATGCTGCGCAATTAGGTGATTTAGTTTTTATGACTCCAGTTTCTTTTTCTAAGTTTTTTAAAAAGACATTTAATAAAACGTTTACTGCCTATTTAAATGAATATAGAGTTAGTAAAGCTTGCGAATTATTAAAAGAATCTGAAACCTCGGTAGAACAAATAGCTTTTGAAACAGGTTATCCAAATCTTTCTTTTTTCCATAGAAAATTCAAGCTATTTACAAATAAAACGCCTGCTCAGTATAGAGCAACATTCTTCAAATAATAAGATTATATTCTTTATAGTGTTCTAAAAATAGCCACTTTTTTTATTTAGTATATATCATCTAATATATTTTTTATTTCGTTAGGATTCCTATTCTGAGATTAATTGAAAATTCTTTAAGCATTTTATAAAGTAGATGAATAATGCAAAATCATTTAAAATTAGACTTGTCAAGTTTTTATCAAGAAGTAATACTGATGACCTATAATGATAATACATCGTTTTTAATTAAATTTAAACATGAGGATAAAAAAATAATGTGTACCTTTTTTGAGAGGGCAAAATAATACAACTAATTAAAAAAGATGGATATTTTACAAAGTGGTAAAAATACTGTGAGGGTTTTATTATTTATTTTATTGATGATATTAGTTATGAATTGTAAAGAAAATATTAAAGAAAGAAATTTTGGAGAAGTGTTAGAAGAATTACAAACTATTGAAGGTTTGGAAGTTTTACAATCTGGAGAATCTATGATTGCTGTTTCTGGTAAATACCAAGGAAGAATATTTACAAGTTCTTCTAATGGTTTAGAAGGTAAAAGTTATGGTTGGATTAATTGGGATTTGATTACTGATAAAAAAGACCAAATAACAATGGCAAGATTGGGTGGTGAAAGTAGAGTTTGGTTTGGCCCTGAATATGGTAAATTTGCTACTTTCTTTGAGCAGAATAAAAGGCAAGAAGGAGAGGATATAAAAGTGCAAGAAGATTTAAATTCTAAGCAATTTAAAAAAGTAAGTAGTTCTAAAAAATCGATAACATATCAAGCTGATTTACAGATTGTAAATGCTAACAATTATCTATTTAAAATAAATACAAAACGAAAAATTTCTATTCTAGATGGAAAAACAATTAATACTGATTTAAAAATATCTTCGGATATTGATATTTCTGTAGTAGGTTTTAGTGCAGAAACTTGGTTGAAAAATATCGATTCCATTCAATGGACTAAAGACAAAGGGCTTTTATCTATTTGGGAAATAGGAAGTATATTAACATCTGTAGATACCAAAGTTATTATTCCTTTAGAAAAACCTTTAGATAGTTTAAAAACATATTTCGGTACCAAAGAAAAAACTAGATATCAAATAAAAAATAATACACTTTTTTACAAGAGTGATGCTCAATTATTAGGGAAAATAGGAATTCCACCAGAAAATACTAAGAATATTCTGGGAAGTTATTCTCGTAAAAACAATTTGCTAACCATTGTTACTTTCAATTTTAAAAATGATGGTGATTACTTAAATTGTTTTCCAAAAAACACAACTCCTTACAAAGGAGATGTAATCAATATATTTAATGGAGAAGTAAATAAACCTTTGGGCTACAATTGGCCATTTTATGAGTTTGAATCTTTATCATCGTCCAAAGAATTAAAACCACAAGAAGAAATATATCATAAACAAACTACTTATCATATAGAAGCAGATTTTGTTGAGTTAAATTTAATTTCAAAAAAACTATTAGGTATTGACTTAAATGAAATTCCTGTTTTTTAACAATGAAATAATATATTGATTACTAGTTGTTTGTGTTTTGTTCAAGTTTTTGTCAAGTTGTAAATCAATCATTTTTTTAATAAATTGATACATTTATTACTTAAAAGCAACATTATGAAAAATTTAATATTACTAGTTTTATTTGTATTTACGTTTAGTGTTATTACTTCTTGTAAAAACAATAACATTCTTTTAAATTCAATAGAAGTCTCTACTGATAATCCAGAAATTCTAAATTATAAAGTTGAAGGAAACTTAACAAAAAAAATCATTCTTACTATTAATAACCCATCAGCATATGCAAGTTTAAGTGTTTTTGTAAATGATGAGCTTTTAATGGATGACTTTAATATACCAAAGAAAGGAATTCAGAATTTAACGAGTGTAATTCGTTTTCCTAAAATTGGTGATGTAAAAATTCGTTTTCAAGCTTTAGATGAAAATTTAACGATAAGCAGTCTGTATTTTGAAGAGGTATCAGCATTAGAAATTCCTGTTTTTAAAGATATTTCTGTACAAGCAGGATTAGATAAAGTGAGTTCATTAAAGTATGGAGGACCATCAATTGCGGACATTGATAATGATGGAGATTATGATTTTATTGCAAACAACCATAATGCAGAAACGAGTAAGATATATTGGAATAATGGAGATGGTACAGTAACAAAACATAACAAAGACCTTGCAAGATGGTTTAAACATGATTTGCATGGTACTTCTCTTGGGGATTATGACAATGATGGAGATTTAGATCTTGTTTTAGAAGAGGGTGGTGGTAATGGAGCTAACCCAACTAGGCTTAATTTCTACCTTAATGAAAATAATAAATTTATTATGTACACTGGTGATGTAGGTTTAGATAAAGGAGGTCGAGGACGCAGTACTAGATGGATAGATGCGGATTTGGATGGTGATCTTGATTTGTTAATCATTAACGAATCGAGTTTGAAATTTTCTAAACCACAACATTTTTTTTATGAAAATAATGGTGATGGAACCTTTACATATAGGTCTCTAAAAGGACTTGAAGATGTTGAAGAATCACGAGTTTTGGTAACCGATTTTAATAACGATAATATTGACGATATCATTTTTTACGGCCCTTTAACGTTGTGGAAAGGAAATGGAGATTTTACATTTACAGATGTATCAGCGTTAATCCCAGACGAAGTTCGTTCTTCAAAACAAATCATGGCTGTTACGGACATTGATATTGATAATGACGGAGATTTAGATTTGTATTTGGCTCAAGGAATGATCTTTGAACATGGAAAAGGAGAAACTCCTTCCGTAGATTTTAATCCTATTACAAAAGAATTAGCCATAAAAACTAGAGGTTATAAAGGTGATGATGTTTTTAGTTTTAGAGCTGAAAACAAAATTAAATTACATAAATATTATTACTTGGCGCAAGGAGCCATTTTAGGTAAAGATTATCCTATTTTTTTAGGGGCAAATAAGGTTTCAAAAATTGTAAATTCTGGTGATGAGTTAGAAATTAGTCCACAAGAAGCAAAAGGATGGGCAGATGATATTTCTAAAAATGGATTCTATATCGGTTATTTAGGAAACAATGAATGGAAGGCAACTTTGGTTCGTGATGGTAATTTCTTTTGGCAATACAGATTTAGTCTTTCTGGGGTAACAAGTGTTGCGCCAGATTTTATACCTCAGAACAGAAATAATGCCGATGTTTTATTAAGAAACGATGGAGATAAATTTACAGATGTTTCTAAAGCTTGGAATATTCCTAAAGGAGGAAACGCTTTAGGTGTTACAACTGGAGATTTTAATAATGATAGTCACCAAGATCTTTTTGTGTATAGATGGGGTAGAGTAGGAGCAAGAATTTCTGATTATATGTTATTAAATACAGGTAATAATTCTTTTGAAACAACAACAATGCATGGAGCAAATGATGTTGGTGGACCAGGGAATGGAGATATGGGGCAAGCTTTTGATTTTGATTTAGATGGGCAATTAGATTTATTAAATGGTAGTGAAAACGGAGAATGGTATTTGTACAATAATCAAACAAAGTCAGACAACAAGCATGTAACTATTAAAGTAGGTTATTCTCCAAAATCTAATGTAGATCCTATTTCTGCAGAAGTTATTGTAAAAACAGCTGATAATGAATATAGAAAAAGAGTGGGATCTGCAGGAGAAATATTTTCCCAAAGTTTAATGAACATTGTACATTTTGGATTGGGAAATGAATCTGAAATAAAAAGTATTAAAGTTAGATGGAGAAATGGAGAAACTGTAGCGTTTAAAAACAAAGAAGCGAACAATATTTACAATACTGATTATGTAAATATTGATTCTAATAAAAACTCACCAGTTACTTCAATCTCTTTTAAAACAGAAAAAATAGAATTATATAAAGGGAAAAATAAAACTCTAGACGTAAGCGTTTTACCAAAAAATAAGACCAATTCTGAAATTATTTGGACATCTAGTAATACAAATATTCTTACTGTTGATAAAAATGGTAATGCAAACCCAATTAAACCAGGAAAAGCAATTGTAAAAGCATCTTCAAAAGACAATTCTATTTCATCAGAAATTAAAGTTACGGTTGCTCCTTATACTGCACCTTATGTTAAAATACTAAACAAGGAAAAGTATGGGAATCACCAGATAAAAGTGAGTGATAATTTAAAAGTGACTGTTAAATATCATGCAGGATCTGGAAACAAAGTGATTTCGGCAGATGAAGGCGGAATTCGTTTTTGGTTACGTCATTTTAAAAGTAAATGGATACCTGTAAAAGATGTGGTTCTTGTAAATAAAGAAGCGTTAAAAACAACAAGTGGAACAGCAAATATGACTTTTTCATTGAAAGATTATATTCCGTCTAACCAATTACAAGAAAACCATTTTTATCAACTTAGAGTCACTTTTACTTCTAGCGATGGAGATATGTATGAAGATGAAATTCTTCCTTTAGAAATAGTTTCTAAGTAATAAAAAAAAAGTAAACCTCTCTTATTTATAGAGAGGTTTACTTTTTCGAATAAATAAAATAATGTCTGTAATTTTAGGCTAAAAATTCTTGAGATATTTTATCTGTATGTTCACCTAAACTTGGAGATCCTAGGGTTGATGTAAAATACTCACCATCAATCTTTATTGGACACCTTGTTGTCTTATACTCATATCCATCACCCATTCTTACATTCTGAATCATGTCTAAAGATTTAAATCCATCTTGATTAAAAAGTGTTTCCCAATCCATAACATTAGCACACCAAATGTCTGCTGGCTCTAAAATTGAAAGCCAATGTTCTGTAGTATTGGTGTTTAATTTGTTGGCTAAAATCGTTTTTATTTCATCACGTTTTGTAAACCAACTTGCTGGTTCTGGATACTCGGCTAATTCATTGCAACCAATTAATTCTCCAATAAAAGGAATAGAGCCCATTGCTAAAGCGAAATAGCCGTTTTGTGTTTTATAAACACCATAAGGAGCGCCTAAATAAGCATGTGCACTATTACTCTTTGGACGAACAGTTGGTTCTCCTCCATCATGATAAAACGTGGTAATAGATTCAAATTGAAAATCTATAATAGATTCTAACATGCTTACAGAAATTTTTGTACCGATACCTGTTTTGCCTTTTTTAATTAAAGCAGCCAAAATACCTTGTACTAAATGAGAGCCAGATAAAATATCTGCAATAGCAATTCCTACAGGTGTAGGGCCACTTCCATCATTCCCATTTAACCAGGTTAAACCAGATAATGATTGCACAAGTAAATCTTGTCCGGGTTTAGATTTCCAAGGACCTTCATCTCCATAACCTGAAATATTTCCATAAACAATTTTTGGATTTATTTTTTTAATAGTTTCATAATCAAAACCCAAACGTTCTACAACACCAGGTCTAAAATTATGAACTAAAACATCTGCTTTTGCAATCAATTTTAAAACACGTTGTTTATCTACTTCGTTTTTTAAATCTGCTTCAAAACTTTCTTTATTTCTATTAACAGCTATAAATAAAGGAGATTCATTATTCATCTTTAGATTAGAAACATGTAATTGACGACTAATGTCTCCAGTTTTAGGGCGCTCTACTTTAATAACTCTTGCTCCCAAATCTGCTAAACGTAAAGTAGCAGAAGGTGCAGATAAAAACTGACTTAAATCTATAACTAATATATCTTCTAATGGTTTCATCCTATTTATAGATTAAATTCTTTAATAATTGCTTCTGTATTTTGTCCAACTCTTGGTGCTGCTTTTTTATTAAAAAGCCTTTCATCATTTAATCTTATTGGGCAACGTGTTGTGTGTATTTCTTCGCCAGAAATTAATGGTAATTTTTGATCCATTTTTAAAACATCATATGCTTCATGGTTCAATAATTTTTTATAATCAAAAACATCAGAACACCAAATTCCTTTAGGTTCTAAAATATCTAACCAATCTTGTGTGTTTTTTTCGATTAAAAAAGCACGAAGAACATCCATTATTTCATCTCGTTTTTCATACCAAGAATTGGGGTCAGAATAAGATGCTAATTGTGAAATGTTAAGAATGTTAGCTAAATTTGTTAAAGAGCCCATTGCTAAAGATAAATAACCATCTTTTGTTTGATAAACGCCATAAGGAGCGCCTAAATATGCATGTGCATTTCCTTGTTTAGCTCTATTTGGTTTTTGATTATTATCACTTAAATAGCCGGTAATAACTTCAAATTGAAGGTCTAGTGTAGATTCTAATAAACTCACTTCAACCAAAGCCCCTTTATTCGTTTTGATACGTTTTAAAAGACTTGATAAAATTCCATGAGCCAAATGTGTTCCCGTAATTAAATCGGAAACAGCAGCACCAACAGGAGTTGGATTATCATCTTTATCTCCTGTTAACTTTGCAAAACCAGACATCGCCTGAATTAATAAATCTTGACCTGGTTTTTTAACCCATTCACCTTCTGTACCATAACCAGTAACAGATGCATACACTAATTTTGAGTTTATATTCTGAACCGTTTTATAATCTAAGCCAATTTTCTCCATAACTCCTGGACGGAAATTATGTGTCATAACATCAGCTTGTTCTATTAATTTTTTAACACGATCTAAATCATCTGCATCTTTTAAATTGGCAGTATAAGATTCTTTATTTCTATTTACGGTATGAAATACCAAACTACTGCCATCTAAAAATAAGTTTTTTAAAGCAATACCTCTTCCTGCTTCACCAGAACCAGGTCTTTCAATTTTGATAACTCTTGCACCTAAATCAGCTAATCTTAATCCTGCAGATGGTCCAGCCATAAATTGAGAGAATTCTAATACCAAAATGCCTTCTAAAGGTAATTTCATAGTTATTCTTTTAATGATTTTAAATACAACTCATTTAAATCTTTTAATAGCTGTTGTTCATCTCCTCCATT
The DNA here is from genome assembly GCF_033875165.1 of Polaribacter sp. PL03. Taxonomy (NCBI): domain Bacteria; kingdom Pseudomonadati; phylum Bacteroidota; class Flavobacteriia; order Flavobacteriales; family Flavobacteriaceae; genus Polaribacter; species Polaribacter sp. PL03. The sequence goes on from NZ_JAWZSV010000003.1 coordinate 384,686, forward strand.
CATCATATACTCTCTAATTGGCGCACCAGCTCTATCTTGAAAATACATATGACCATGATATCTTGGGCGTAAAAAAGCTCTATCTAACGCTGGTAAAGTATCTTTAAAGAAATTATCTGTTAAATCATTTGCACGCTTATCTAACCAAGCTTGTCTATGTCCTGGTTGACCTCCGTTATCAAAAAACACACCTTTTTGAGTTGCTTCTGAACCTACATATTCTACAAATTTACCAGCAATTTCTTGATGCTCAGTATTTGCAGAAATAGCTAATCCAGTACCTCCTAAAGTTGTTATTAATTTTTGATTATCAATTGCAACCATATCATGAAACTTTAAATGCTTTCTAGCATAGCCTTCACGAGAATAATTGGTGTAACCATAAGCGAAAGGACTATAAATATAATCGTCCGTTAAAGTCATTGCTTCATATACTTTAATAGGATTCCAATCATAATTTTCCTTTTTGATATTTTTACCAAGAGCTCTTAATATTTGAAGTGCTTTTATTCCAGTTTTTTCTGAAATAACTTCTTTATCAGAAGTACAAACATCTTCACCAAGTGTAGAGCAAATCATATAGAAACTCATTAAAGTATCTTGTGGGATTCCTGGAATTGCAACCATTCCTGTTTTTGACAATTCTATTAAATCATCAAAAGTTTCTGGGAATTTTAAATTTAATTTCTCGAACAAATCTGGTCTGCTCGCTGCAACAGGTGTAGCAGCATCAATAGCTAAAGCCCATTGTTTTCCTTTTATAGAATAACTTTCATGAGATTTACCAACAGTGTTTACTGCTAGGTCTTTTAAGTATTCATCTGATAAAAATTTATTTAATGGTAAAATTACTTCTGTTCTAGCAGCAAAGCCAGTCCAAGGATGGTCAATAATTAAAAAATCGTAGCGTTTTGCTAATTCATTAATTGGTTCATCTGCAAATGCTTGCAATGATCTTTTCTCCCAAACGATTTCAACATCTGGGTTTAATTCTGTAAAACGTTGGGCAGCGGCTACAATTGATGTAAATCCTCTACTGTGATTCCAAGTTATTCCTTTTAATTGTTTCATGTACTAATATTATTTGTTTTTATGGGTTACATGTGGCTTCCATTGAGTCATTTCCTATTGATTGACGTTAGTTATGGAAGGTTTATAATTTATTCGTAACTCATGTAAATTGTTCGTTTCTGTAAATACTGTTCGATACCGTAAACTCCATCTTCACCACCAATACCAGCTTTTTTATGACCAGAATGATGCCCTTGAATGTAGCCTACAATTTGTTTGTTAATAAAAATGGTTCCTATTTCAAACTCTTGAATAGATCGCATTATTAATTTATGATTTTCTGTATATAAATAAGCAGATAAACTATCATCTCGTTTATTTAATAATTCTTTAGCGTGTTCAAAACCTTTAATTTTAACAATTGGTAAAACCGGTCCAAACATTTCTTCTTGCACGGTTGCATCACCTGGTTTTACATTTGTTAAAATGGTTGGTTCATACCAATTTCCTTTTTCAAATTCTTTACCTTCTGGTCTTTTACCACCTAAAACTAATTCTGCTCCTTGTGCTATGTTCTTTTGAACAACTTCATCGATTCTTTTTAAGGCAGTAGCACTTAAACTAGGTCCCATGTTCACGTTTGTCATTGGGTCTCCTACTGTAATTTTTTGAACTCTTTTTATTAATTTTTCTGTAAACTCGTCTGCAATTTTTTCATCAACAAAAACCATTTCATTACAAATACATACTTGTCCGCAATTTGCATAACGAGATATAGCAGCAGCTTCAACAGCTTTGTCAATATCAGCATCTTCTAAAACTATAAAAGGCGCTTTTCCACCTAATTCTAATACTAATCCTGCCACGTTTTGCGAAGCACCTTTGTAAATAGCTTGTCCTGCTCTTGTGCTTCCAGTCATAGAAATTAACCTCGTAATTGGATTTTCTACTAATGCAGCACCAACAGTATGTCCATAACCAACAACCATACTAACAACTCCTTTAGGTAAGCCAATTTCATCAATTATTTTACAGAATTCAGATGCAGTTATTGGTGTTAATTCTGATGGTTTTATAACCATTGTATTTCCTGTAATTAAAGCGGGACCAATTTTACGTCCAATTAAAGCCAAAGGATAATTAAAAGCCATTAAACCTACCGTAACTCCATAAGGAACTTTGTGTATAGTAAGTTGTTCGTTAGGTTGGTCTGAAGGAAAAATAGCACCTTGTATACGTCTTCCTGCTTCAGCAGAATACGTCATATATCTTATAGTATCATCAACTTCGTAACGAGCTTCTACAAGAGTTTTTCCTTGTTCCATTACCAGTAACTTGGCAAAATGCTCTTTTCTTTCTTCTAACTTCTCTGCAATTTTATACAAATAATTTGCACGCTCTTGAGCTGGTAACATTTGCCAAGCAAATTGCGCTTTATCAGCAGCTTCTAATGCTTGTTGTACTTCGTCTAAACTACTCGAGTAAATTTCAGCAAATATTTCTCCATTTGCTGGGTTTTCTACATCAATCTTTTCTCCTGAACTTTTTTCAATCCACTCTCCGTTAATGTAACATCTGTATACTGTTGTTTCCATAAATACTATTTTTAGTTAAAGATTGCTTTTCTTTTTTCTACGAAGGCTTTTAATCCTTCTTGTGCATCTGGAGTATCATACAATCCATCTGCTAATTGTGTCTCTAATTTTAATCCTTCTTCAAGAGAGAGCTCTATTCCTTTATGAACAGATTCTTTAATGGCTATCATTGCCAATAATGGTCCTTTTGCTAATTTTTCTAAATAAGATTTAGATTGCTCTTTAAAATTTTCTTTAGCATATAATTGATTTACCAATCCAATATCAAAAGCTTGTTTTGCTATGATTGGTTCTCCTGAAATTAAAATTTCTAAAGCTTTACTTTGGTTTACAATTCTGATTAATCTTTGAGTTCCACCATTTCCTGGCATCAATCCTAAATTGATTTCTGGTAACCCTATTAAATATTGACCATCACTTGCCAAACGAATATCGCAAGCTAATGCCAGTTCTAAACCACCACCTAAAGTATGACCATCTAATAAAGCAACTACTATTTTAGGGCTCTTAGAAATTTTGTAGGCTACCAAGTTGGCTTGTATAACCATCTTTTTGTTTTCAGCAACAGAATTTTGTTGAAAAACCTTTACATCTGCTCCTGCACAAAAGAACTTTTCTAATTCGCTTTTTATGGCTATTATTTTTACATTGTTATTACGATTTGCTTCATCAATAATTTCTGATAAAGAGGTCATAAAATCAAGGTCGTAACTGTTGGCTTTTGGTTTGTTAATAACGATATAGCCAACTTTTTTTTCTATTTCTAATCTAATTTGTTTCATCTTATTTAAAATTGATAGATTTTGTTTGCTTTTAAATTGGTTAGAGTTGATTTTTCTCCACTTCTCCAAACCACTTCTACTTTCTCAATTACTTTCTCTTTTCCTAGACCAAAATGAACACTGTTTAAAAAACTTTGAGCATGAGAAGCACTACTAGAACCAATAAGTTTGAATTGTTTTCCAGTTTTTGTTGTGATGTAAACTTTAGCGCCATAAGCATCTACATTAGATTTAGAATTACCAACTCTAAAAAGGGCATAATTGTTTACAGAAACTGTTTCGTTCTCGTATAAATGCCATTGTCCATTATCATCATCTCCACTTAAAATATCTATTTTACCATCTAAATTATAATCGAAAGTTGCCCCCATATCTCCATGAGATTTAGATGGAATATTGTTTGCTCCATGTGTTAAAATAGATTCAAACTCTAAGTTTCCTTTATTTTTAAAAATCACGTCTTCACTTCTTTGGATTAAACCACCAAAACGATATAAGAAGAAATCATTAAAGCCATCGTTGTCAAAATCTCCTGTAGTTATTCCCCAATTGTTTTCCAAGCTTTCTTTAGGCAAATGTTTAGACCCATCTATAAAATGAGTTCCTTCATTAATCAACAAAACATCTGGAACACCCAAGTCTTGAGGAGTCCAATCTGGTACTACTTTTGTAACACCAACAACAGATGCTCTCACATCCCATGCTAAATTGGTTTTTAATAACCATTCTAAACGCCATTTTCCTTCACCCAAATAGCCTAAGTACCATCCGCTTTTGTCTAAAATTTCGGGAAATCCATTCGCTTCATTTTGCGTTACTTTTTGAATGTCAAAAGGCATTTTATGTTCGGTTTTAGAACTTCCAATAAACAACGGAATACTTGGTTTTTCAGGGCCTCTAGGAAAACGATAAAAATCGGAAAGTTGTATAGCTGCATCCGCATAAAAAGTTATACCATCATGACTTTTGTTTCCTTCATCTCTTAAATCTAATCGTTTCAGTTTTTCATCAAAAGAAATAGAATTATTTGCAATTTGATAATAACTTTTACCTCTTGCTAAATAATAATCTAAATCACCATCATTATCTATGTCTGCCTGTGCAGCAGTACTCATCTGGTCTATATTCTGTAACTCTTTAGGTAACCATTCTTTAGATAAGTTGGTAAATGAAAAATCGTTATTTCCTTTCCAAAATTCTGCGGCAGCATAAGGAGAAAATGTTAGTAAATCTAGTATTCCATCATTGTTAAAATCTGTAATTAGTAAACGTTCTGCATTAATTTGTTCAAAAGCTTCACTCTTTTTATAAGTAAATGTTCCGTTTCCATTATTTTCGAATAATAGATTTCTTGGAATTTCTTCATTGACCATTTGTTCTGCATTAATTTGAAGAAAATCTAAATCACCATCATTATCTAAATCTATCCATCTTACAGAACGACCACGAGCTCCCATTTCTGATAACCCAGTTTCTTCTGTAGCATCCACAAATTTCCCATTATCATTACGTAACAAGCGTTGAGGTTGTGGTGTTGACCCGTTTCCGCCTCCTAAAGAAATTAGCAAATCTAAATCACCATCTTTATCATAATCACCTGCAGCCATTCCATGTAAATCTGCTTTTGGGAAAAGCCCTTTTTGTTCTTTAAAAGTATTGTTTTCTTGTGCCCAAAATAATTGAATAGGTGTGTTGTCATGATTACCTAAAAGTAAATCATATTTTCCATCATTGTTGATGTCTGCGATAGTTGGTCCGCCATATTTCCAGTTTTTTTCTGTATTTAAATGGACTTCTTTAGTTACGTCTATAAATTTTATAGGATTGTTTTTCTCTTTACCTTTATTACAACTGATAAGAGAAATTAATAGAAACCCAAGGGCTAATAATTGTTTCGATTTTGTTTTAAGTAAACGTTTCATTTTTTAATTACTTTTTTATTTTTTTACCAAACCTTCTTGTATATAAATTTGAATTTACTTCTTTTGCTTTTTTAATCATTGGTGGATAAGGAATATCTGTATTAGAGACAAAACCTACATTATAATTTTCACCATCGTGGGCTCTACCAGTAAGTGGAGAATCTAAATATTGAAACCAATGTACTCCTACAAAATATGGGTTGTCTATTGCAGAGTTTGCATAATCTGCCCACATATTAGCTCTATCTTTTTGATCTGCTGCATGAACTAAACCTGAGTGAAATAATCCGGAATCTGGGGCTCCCATGTGATATTCTCCAATAATTGTTGGCATATCTATTTCTTCTAAAAACTTCCAGTACTTAGTACCAATACCTTCTTTGTAATGATTGTAACTAAAAACATCAACATATTTAGCTGCCGATTCACGAACTTCTTTTGTGATTCCCCAAACAGCAAAACGACATCCCATGTACATATAGTTTGGCATTTTATCTTCTAAAATATCATGAACAGTTTTAAAATATTTGGTAGCAAAAGCTGTGAGCATTATAGAAAAATCTGCCACCATACCTTCAGGAAATTCATTTTGTTTTTTATAATCAACACCTTTTTCAAGTTCTTTCCAACTAGCTATATTTGTTTTCCAAGCTTTATTTAAGTTTCCAATAGTTTTGTGCTTAGTCTTTAAAATAGTCATAAACTGTTGCTTTAAATAGCTATCTTTTCCTTTAGATAAACCATCTAAAACCAATCCATAATGTGCTTTTGTAGAACTTTCATTCCCCCAACTTCTTTCGTTATCAACAAAAACACCCATACACCAAGGATTGTTTTCGACTTCTTTAGAAACAACATCAATTGATTTTATTACTCTTCTTTCAAATTCTGGATCGAAAGGATCTGGCATTGGTCCCCAATAATCCGAACCAGAATATACCTTTTGAAAATCTCCAATAATCCATCCGTTAGCAAAATAAGGTAAGTTATTTCTGTGATAAAATGCTGGGTCAATCCAGTTTCCAAAGGACGTGAATCCCCAATTACGCATTCTGTTTTCTGTAACTTCTAACCATTTATCAAAAAAAGAATTTTTGCTTGTTTCTCCATATCTACGTTCTAAGTTCGATCTATAAAAACTATATGTTTGTCCATGTTCTATAGGCCCAAAATGAGATTCTCTTCTATAACTATAATGATTAGCTAGAGCATCATCAAATTTTGGTAATTCAAGGAACATATCATTCCTCAACTTATTAACTACATGAGCTGTTTTCATGGTTTCTAGAGGAATATCAATAATCCCTTTAGAATCTTCTGGAGTTACATCTTCTGGGTCTCTATGATATAGTTTTTCATCTGTATAATCGATACCCGTATACGTTGTAGAATTAGCCATACGTACATTTGCTAAACCAATTGAAAAGTATAAGTAACCTTCTGGATCTATTAAAGCCCATTTTCCATCAACTTTTTCTTTTCTAAAATAACCCGTTGCATCTAATTTAGGACCATCTTTCCATCCACCATATTGGCTTCTATCTGACATTAACGTATATTCTGCTAAAGATTTTAATTCTACATCAGCAATTTTCTTTAGTTCTTCATCAGAATGTACTTTTATAGGGAAATCTCTTTTTGCATTTTGCCCAAATTTATCTACAATTCCTTTTAAAAAATTTGGATCTCTTTCCGGGCTTTCTACAATTCTAATATTATCAACTAAAATAGTTTTGTCTTTTAAACCTTCTAATCTAAAAAAGTCTATTCCTGCTATTTCAGAAAAATCCATATTATATAGAAGTCCACTAATTTTCATATGAGTTGCTTCGGTTTTCCAAGCTTTAGGAGTATCTCTTAAACCACTATTTATGTCAGTTTTATTTGAGGTGAGTTCAAAGAAATATGATTTGAATTCACCTGTATCAATGTTTGTAATTCTTCTTACTCTTTCTCCATTTCCGTTTTCGGCATAAACTGTTAAAAAAGTAGTTTCGTCCCCTAAACTTTTAGCATCAAAAACTAAACTATATTTTTTGCTTTTATTTAATTTGAAATCATTTTTCGGTGTTAATTTAACTCCTGTAATTTTTTCATCTTTTTTAAAGGAAATTTCTAATGCATGATTTCCATTATTTTCAACAATTTTGTGACTTCCTTTTATGTCAATGAAATTGTTATTAATGTCTTCTTTTTCGAAATCTAAAAACAAGATTTCAGATTCTGAACTCCAATTTTCTTTTTGTGAAGTTTCTTTTTTACATGAAAAAAATACCACAGAAATAAATGTTAACATTAACAATTTTCTGACAGTTTTAAAAAGATTGTATTTTCCCTTCATATTTGCTTTGGTTTAATATAATTATAGAATTTAGTGTTGTACAGATATAACTTGACAAATAGTATTAATCTCTTGTATTACAGTGTGTAATAGATTGTTATTCATGTTTAAAACTATTCTCTCTACAAGTAAACGAATTAATATTAAATAAGGAAGTGTTTTAGGTGTTTGTACAGTTTAATTCTAGTGGAAATGTACTTGTAACTTTGAGTTTACTAGCTTTTCTTTTTTTATGCTTTCTTTTTACCTTTAGGTTTGGATAAGAAAGTATTTTGGTTAAATGTTTTTTGTGATAGGGTTTCTTAATTCATAAAAGTGATTGTGAACTTAGTTAATTAGCATTGCAGTTTTTTTTTATCAAAGAAGAGCTACATTATCATATGTTTATATTCTATTCACCTTTTGTGCATTTAGATAGACAATAAGAAAAAGTTGTTCAACCTGTTAAATAACAGTGAATTTTAGTTACCAGACAACAGTTAAATAAGCAGAACTTTTCAAGAAAATTAAAACAAAATTCTTTTCTTTTAATTTACCCTCAGTATACGTGGTAATAATAGTGGACTTTAATTATAATTTCAATCTACTTTTTTACTATGAGAAGGTGGTTTAGCCTAAATTTTGCTTCATCTAAATCTTTTATTCCATAAAAATCTGTTACAATTTCAATTATTGATTATTATCGAAATGGTTTTATAACTAAAGTTTTAGGGGGAAATCATCTTAACAGTGTTCATCGAAAAAACAGAATTCACCACATAGGAGATAGAAAAATGAAAACACTCTTAACCCTTGCTAGTGTGTGAGTACGATATAATGCGACAAAGAACTAAAACAATATTATCAGAAAAAAGTAGCAGAAGGAAAACCCAAAATGGTCGCTTTAAATAATGTTAGAAATAAAATATTATCAAGAGCTTTTGCCGTAGTAAAAAGAGGAACACCTTATGTAGAGTTACAAAAATTTGCAGCTTAAAAAATGTTTTTATTTAATTAGGATTTGACCTTGGAATACGTATAAGTAGTGAATTTAGTAAATAAAATACGAACGGCAAAATTCCGTTATTACTTTCAAGTTAATATTTAATATTGGACAAAACACCTAAATGTTCATTTTAAAAGTTGTAAAAAACCAAACAGCGACTAAATCGTCTTGACCTTATGTATACTATTTTGAGTGTACCACTTGGCAATTAATGCATATTACTTTTAAGACAACAAATACAAAATCGCAACTGGTACATATAAGAAGTTTATTAAAACCATAAAAAGAATTAAATGGTTAAGAATTACTATTATTTTGCAACACATACTACTAACGACTCTATATACAGATGGATAGCAGCAGGTGTTATATACAAAAAATCAACACAAAAAGAACAAGACCTTCTAGACTTATTAGCTGGCAATTACAAGGAAAGAGACAAAACTCAAAACGTATTAAATTACTGCTCTGACTTTATTAGCGAGCATCAACAAGATTTTAAAAATTTAAAGAATAACTTAGGTTATAAACTGAATAATTTCCTTAGGGACTACCTTGGTTATAATTTCAAATGGCAATCCAGTATGACCTCCTTTGGAAAGTGGGATGATTTTATAGGAGAAGAAATACAAGAGCAAGATCTTATAAAAGAAATAACTGATCCAACAGGCTCTATAAAGAAACTATTAGACACTGCAGGTGGAGATGTCAAAACGGTAAAACGATTTTTGCCATTTATAATGATTTCCTTGCATACCAGCACAAGAGACAAAGAGAAAATGGAGTTCAAGCATACAGGAAGATTTGTTTTCGACTTTGACAAAATTGGAGATGAAAAGACAACTATCGATTGGATGAATAAAGTATGGAAAGGCACAAAACATGTAAAACCATACATGGCATTCGTATCGCCCAGTGGGAATGGGTTTAAATTATTTTGTCAGGTTGATACCTCAACTAATGATTTCAAAAACGATTTCGCCAGCGAAGAAAGAGAAGATGTAATGACCAAACATAAAGTTTGGTATGAAGGCGCTAGAAAAGAATTAGCAGCAAATTTTTCTGAAATTGCTGCTAATATTGATACTGCTACGAAGGACCCCCAACGTTTAACGCTACTTCCTTTTATATCTAATAAGAAAACTAACTTTAAATACGATCCGAAGGTGTTTTCTAAATATTCAGAAATAGTTGATGCAGAGAAAAAACTACTTAAAGAAGAACTTGCCATAAAGATTAAAAAAAATAAAGTGGAAGTAACGAAAGTTATGGAAGACAATTGTATTAAATCTGAAGAAGATGCTTACCATTTATATGAAAAAAACAAGTCTAACGATTTTGACACCGATTTTGAATTGGACAAGTTTAAAAAAGTAATAGCGTTTATAATACAGTTATCTCAGTAAGATAGTAGAGTAAAAGATTGGTTAAAGAATACATTCACTAGTTATGAAGTCTTAAACAAACAATGTTGGGTTCTGTATGGTGTTTTTCGTAGTATGGCTATTGATGAATTAAGTAAATTAATCCCTCAAGGTTCTAATAAATTAGACAAAAACCATAGCGATTACAGGTGGGCTGATAAAAGTGATGATACGTATGATGATGAGAAAAGAAAAAAGCTAACTCCTGCTCCATTCTATAATTTGGTATTTGAAATTGGAGCTGTTAAAGATTATGAATTGGATAATTTCACAGCAACCTCATCCAATGTATCAGATTTTAAGCTTATTAATGATTATTACGAGAACTACAAATACAATTTAGATTTAAATGAAGGGGGCAAAAAGAATGCTGATCTATCGGAGTTTTTGAGGAAAATTAAACTCTATCTTGATAAAAAAAAGATGAGGTTGCCGTTAATAAAGGATTTGGTAGAGCTACCAGCCGAGGTTGAACTCGGAACCAAAGACTATTTGGACAAAGACAAAATGCATGATTTATTTCAAAATAAATATGCAGAAAAAAAGATTTTCGCTTTAAGATCACAATGCGGTACTTCCTGTGCCGTCCTAAGGTGGGAACCTTAGGTAATAAAACATTTGAATTGCTGGAAAGCTAGAGCCACAATCAATTTCTAATTGATTGAAGGTACGTAAGTGAACAATAAAGAACTTGCGCTAAGTACGCCAATCAGCAGCTAAGCTTTCATATATTTTTCGTGTACCGTTTGACAATTACCGCATATTACTTATAACTAACATATGCGAAATCCCAACTGGTACTTATCAAAATCTATATATGATTGAAAGTTAAGAGACTATCCTAATTAGGAGTACACCAGTAGTCTGGTGGAAGCGGATGTCAGCTAGAACAGCTGAAGATATAGTCCAATCTCATGGGAAACCATGAGCTGGAGGGGCACGCCCTTTCCGAGTAGAGCATAACGAACTCTACTGAATACTACCGACAGGTAAAAACTCAATTGCTACGCATCCTAAATATGGTATTGATGCGAGAACAATACTAGCCGCTCCCTATAAATCTATTAGTACACAAACGGCTATGGATAACTCTAAAAATGGCGACAAAAGAACACAAGTTAATGCGCATTCCAGCATAAACGACACTCTATTTTCTTTTAAATCAAATTCTAAAAAACCTAAAAGAGTCGATTCTGAAACAAGTTTACTTGGTTATGAATTACCAAAAGAAAAGGATCTTTTATTAAATACCACTTACAACCAGATTCTAAATTTAACCTATGAAAAACTTGCAACATTTGAGTATATTTTTATTGACGAATGTCATGCTTTAACCAATGATTTAAGCTTTCGTCCAGAAACAATTGCAGATTTAATTTTCCATCTTATCGAATTTGTTGTTAAATATCCTAATGCTAGCACTAAAATAGTTTTTATGAGTGGGACCCCTAATGTAGAGACCTTGGTTATTCCTGAAATAATGAAAAAGTATGGTATTGACCATTTATTTCAGAAGATCCTAGTTAAAAAGGAGTATGCAGTTTCTCCAACTTTAAATCTAGTCCATTTGGATACGAATGATAAAAATAAAAGAACGAATGCTGTAATGAGGCAACTTAAAGAATATTTAAAAGAAGATAGAAAATTGGTTTGTGTTTTTAATAATAAAGCAAAAATGGACGATTTACATAGAGATATTCAGACGAAGTTGGGAAAAGAAATTAAAGTCGGGTTATTCTATTCTGGATCCACTGGAGTATGTACACAAAACATTTTATCTAGTAAGTTTGGAGATTTTGATGTAGTTCTAACTACAAACTATTTTGTCAACGGGATAAACATTAATAAAGATGGGTTAACAGAAGCAGACATAAAAGCAGGTAAAACCTCCCCTCAGAAGTATGGAATGGTCATCGATTTAGGGAATAAATACAGCCACATTAGTGTAATCGATACAATACAAGCAACGAATAGATTTAGAAACAGATTGTGTGAAACTACTGTGTTTTTTCCAAAAATTTTTAAACCAGATGAAGCCCACCCTACCAGAAAATTTCAATATGATCATGCCGCAAAAACTTTACTCGGTATTTCTAGGTATAATTCTCATTTACTATCCCAAAATGAAAATGCAACTCCGAATCAAGTTTCGGAAGAAGCTGTTGAGGTGAAAAACGTCCATTTTGTAGATGAATTTCGAAAAAACCCACTTAGTATTTCCTTAAATGATATTAATGCAAAATCTATCAAAGAAGAAAACAAAGTAACAGTAGAAAATATGATAAATAAGGAAACAAAAGTTTATGAGGACTGGTTTTACTCTCTGGATGGTTACCAATACTTAGCCAAAGATGCTGGGTTTAACACAATCCTAAAACATATAGAATTAGATGAGGACCTTAAGGCGATGTCAGAACACCAAATTGAATTGGAGAACAAAATTATAAAAACGCTAGTAGAAGACGAAAAGGGAATCTACAAACTTATAGATAAACTTGATAAAGAATATAGAATTAATATTCAAGCTTCTAATAAAGTAATTGATCCAGCCAGCACAAAAGTTGGTAATTTTTCAATTATCGAAAAACAAAATAATGTTTGTACAATTGAAGGAGATTTTCATAGTTCCCATGAAAGAGGGATAAATAAATTGTTTCGATGCTATTTTAAATTGAAGTCTTACTACGATCATCACAAAGCTATGGAGATTATCACCAATCTGATCAATCCTAAAATAGACTTTACACCTTTACAAGGGGAGAGTTTTCTGAAAAACATTACGGATTACGTTAGATCTTGTAATAACATTGGAAAAAACAAATATCTAAAGGCATTGAATTACGTATTATCATTAGATTATTTGGCTGAAAAGAATTTAGGTGTCTTTAAAGTAGAAAAAGCTACTTGGATTTCCTACATAATTACAGAACCTAAACTTGTGGGAATTATTAAAGACAATTGGGTACAACAACAGTTTGATTTGATAACCTATAAACTTAATGCAGTAACACAAAAGAACGATTGGTCTATGTCTGATTCTCAGAGGAAAAAATCCGATCCAAAGAAAGCTTATTTTGAGAAACTTTACGGAGACAATAAAAAAGGACACATTTTGGAATCTGAAAAAGATACTTATCACGAGTGTTTTTCTAATAAAGAGCTTATAAAGAGTTATGATCTTGAAGATTTGGAAAATCAGTTAAAGTTGATATCCCAATATTCTCCATTACGATATACAAAAGAAGGAATACTTAAAAATTTAGAAACCATAATTATACCTAAAATAATTGAAAGTTCTAAATTATTAGATCCTTTGGAAATTGATAAAGATGATTATAGCGAACCTGAACAGTTAACAATAAAAGACGTTGACCGTAAATTTGACAATTTCACAACTAGTATTTCAGAAAAAATAGACAAACATATTCCTGCTATCATTAGGAGAAATAATCCACACCTAGAGCGTCTTTATTGTCATGCAACGAACTGGTTGAAAAATAAAGATATTTTCAGCCTGTTGGAGCATGTTAAGGATTTGATAGAAGATCCAAGGTCAGAATACAGACCTGGATTATTACCGATACTAAAGAAGATTCAGCTTGATTTGAGCACAATCAATCAGATATTTTTAATGGCATTTAAAGCATCAGAACATGCAACGTATAATAATTTAACGAAATACAAAATTTCACCTTTTAAAAAGGGAATGTTTTTCTGTGATAATAATTTTAATTTCGAGAGTTTACTTCCAGAATCAACTTCTGGTATCGTAAATATAAATAAGAATGATATTTATGATTCTCTAATTATGAATTCTAATCTCTACAAAAACACTAAAAGCATTAGACCAAGATCTAGTTCTGGTAGTAGGTCCGTTGTAACCTCAACTTCAAATTACACGAAAGAAGTCTATGTAGTGTTTAATGAAAAGAACGAATTGCTTTATGCTGGTTTTTCAAAAAAACAAGCTTGTGTTTTCTTATGTGACTACGCTTACAATCATGAAGGTTTTAGATTGAAAAAAGGGATTACACCAGTAAAGAATAATGGTAAAGGAATCTATAATCCTGATAATTTTAGGAAAAATTATTTATCAAATAAATCTATAGATAATTATAGTATAAAATTTTATGATATAAACATAAAAGATTACGTTGATTATAATATTTCATTGTAAAAAACAAACCAGCCCAAATGGGCTGGTTTGTTCTCTTTAATCTAAGATTTCTCTCTTTTTCTTAATCCACATAATTAATAATTGGCAACCGTCTTTAATAATTTTGATAATTACATCGTTTGCATCTTCTTTTTGATCCATAATTTATTATGTTTTATTGTTATATAAATAAGGCATTGTTGAGGAAAAAAGGTTCTGGATTTTATTTTATTGTTTTTTCCAAGCTTCTTATTATTGAGCTCCTTAACTTCGCATTTAAATACAGTTTAATTTGAAAATTGATAAAGTAAAAATAATTAAAACAGCGAAACTACAAATCAAAATTAAAAGAGAGCAGTTACAACTTCTAGATAATAAAGTATTCAAGAAGAATAAATTCCAATTTTATACTGAAGAATATCCTTGGACGCCTGTTTATATTGATCTTGAAAAATACAATGAAAATAAAGTTAGTCTTACAACCTATTTTAGCGATTTTTATGGGGAATTTTTATTTGAATGTTGCGATGCGTTAAAAATGCCTTATCTATTTTCATTTGTTCCTAATGAAGATATGATAGATGGTTCTATATTTATCAAAAATACCTCATCAAGAGTTAAAAACAAAAATAACGTTATAAAAAAAAGTGCGTATTTATTGCACCTAGTAAGAACTTTTGAATTAAATGATTTTGATCATTCTGCATCGGGTTGCGTAAAGGCTTTATTTGAATATGATGATATTTCTACAATAGAAATGGTTAGAAATGTATTAATAGCATTTTTTACAAAAAGAGCTATTCATGGAGTTTCATTTCAATTAAAAACTTTTAAAAAGAATACTAAAGAAGTTTTAAAAATAAAAAAAGAGATTAAGAAAAAGAAACTTGACAAGAAATCAACTTCTATATTAGAAAAAGATGACCTAAAAATAATAAAAAATAAAATTTCAGAAGAAAAATTGTTATCTCGAAAAGAGGCGAGTGAGTTATTAAAAATATCCTTACCAACTTTAAGTAATTGGACTAAGCAAAAAATAATAATTTCTTATGGAATTGGAGGAAGAGTTTATTACAAAAAAGAAGAGCTTATAGAAGCTTTAGAAAAATTAAAGAAGTAAGTAAATTAATAGTTACTGACTAAATGCTGACTAAATTTTAATTTAAAAAACCTCAACTAGCTTACTTTAAGTTGGTTGAGGTTTTTAATTGTGGAGACGCCGAGAATCGAACTCGGGTCCAAACGAGCAGCCAAAAGGCTTTCTACATACTTAGTTCTTTCTTAATTTTCGACTGAAAGCTGATTAAGAACAATCTGCTTTTAGCTTAACTTCTTTAGTTTCAAAAACCCTCCGAAGTACCAGGTTTTCTATATTTACTTTTACGATATCCAAAAGTGAAACGCCGTAAATCAGGGCTTTCCGTGGACATAAAGCTTGCACACCTA
Organism: Polaribacter sp. PL03; assembly: GCF_033875165.1. NCBI lineage: Bacteria > Pseudomonadati > Bacteroidota > Flavobacteriia > Flavobacteriales > Flavobacteriaceae > Polaribacter > Polaribacter sp. PL03. Next base: position 400,348 of record NZ_JAWZSV010000003.1, read on the forward strand.
GTGTGCCGAGGCTAATCCTACTATAATTCGGATTAAGCAGCTAAAGCGTAGTTATCTTCGCCGTTTAAAAAGTTGAAATTAGGTTTTACGAGTATTATTTCATAACTCGGTATGCTTACAAATTCACTGTCCTCGCTGTCAAAACCAGTCGTCCCCTTAATGAAATAGCAAATTTTAATTTGCGTAATTGAATTAATTCTGAACTTGTTTCAGAAACTTTTCAATAGATTTTAATTTGGGCGTTACCACGTAAAAAAAACGTGGTCAGGCTTTCCGTTATATCTTTTTAATGAAAAATTAAAAAGGATGTCACTTCAATCCTTAACGCGGTCTGCAAAAGTATAAAAAATACTGTTGTTTATCATCATAAATTCTAATATCTTCGAGCAAATATTATACCATTCATACAGAATAGGTTTTGTTATCTCTAAAAACAGTAAGATTATGAAGTTTGGCATTATAAAAGAACGCAAGAATCCACCAGATAGAAGAGTTGTTTTTTCACCAGAAAAGCTACAAGAATTCAAAGAAAACTTTCCAGAAGCCGCTATTAAAGTAGAGTCTTCAGAAATTAGAGTTTTCTCAGATGCGGCATATAAAGCTGCAGGATTAGAGGTAACAGAAAATGTATCTAATTGTGATGTTTTATTTGGTGTAAAAGAAGTGCCAATTGAAGCTTTAATCAATAATAAAAAATATTTTTTCTTTAGTCATACTATAAAAAAACAACCTTATAATAGAAAATTATTATTAGCTGTTTTAGAAAAGAATATAGAGCTATACGATCATGAAACAATTATTAAAGAAAATGGTGCACGTTTAATTGGTTTTGGTCGCTACGCAGGTATTGTTGGTGCTTACAATGGTTTTAGAGCAATAGGTTTAAAAAATAATACTTTTAATTTACCGAAAGCAGAAACTTTAGATAGCCAACAAGAATTAATAAAAGAATTAAATAAAATAACTTTACCAAACCTTAAAATTCTATTAACAGGAAACGGTAAAGTAGCTTATGGTGCAAAAGAAATGTTAGATGCAATGAGCATAAAAGAAGTTTCTGTAGAAGAATACCTATCTACTACTTTTAATGAACCTGTATATTGTTTAGCAGATGTTTTAGATTATAATAAACGTAAAGACTTAAAAGTTATAGATAATATAGATTTTTATAATAATCCATCTGCTTATGTTTCAGATTTTATGCGTTTTGCTAAAGTATCAGACTTTTTTATAGCAGGACATTTTTATGGGAACGGAGCACCTTATTTATTTACAAGAGAAGATGCTAAATCTCTAGACTTTAATATAAAATTTGTAGCAGATATTTCTTGCGATGTAGATGGTCCTGTAGCATCAACATTAAGAGCTTCTACAATTGCAGCACCAATTTACGGTTATAACCCACAAACAGAATTAGAAGTAGATTATAAAGAAGAGCATGCTATTGTTGTAATGGCTGTAGATAATTTACCTTGCGAATTACCAAAAGATGCAAGTGAAGGCTTTGGAGAAATGTTTTTAGAAAACGTAATTCCTGCTTTTTTTAATAATGATAAAGACGGCGTTTTACAACGTGCTAAAATGACAGAAAACGGAAAATTGACAGCACGTTTTTCATATTTACAAGATTATATCGAAGGAAAAGAATAATGATTGAAGATAGACAGTTTCTTATAGATTTAGCAAAAATGAAAATGCCTTTTGGTAAATACAAAGGCAGATTTTTAATAGAGTTACCAGAACATTATATTGTTTGGTATAAAACAAAAGGATTTCCTAATGGGAAACTAGGCAAGCAAATGGAGTTGGTTTATGAACTTCAATTAAATGGTTTAGAAGATATTGTTAGAAAAATTCAACGAGATTTTACATAAAATTGAAATCAATTTAAAAATATAATATATTTGTTTAGAGAAAACGATCTAACTTCTATCGTTTTCTCTAATAAATGTGAATATTAATGACTTAATAAATAACCCTGTTTTTGTAAAAACAGCATCTATCTTTTTTCTTTTTGTAGTTATTTACATAATTGTAAAAATTTTACAAAAGGCTACCTTTAAAATAGCCAAAGACAATAGCTCTAAGTATAAGTTTAAAAAAATGATTAATTTTTTAGGCTATATTTTATTCGTTTTCGGAATCTTATATATTTTTAATACAAAACTTTCTGGTATTGGTACAGCTTTAGGTGTTGCAGGGGCAGGTATTGCTTTTGCTTTACAAGAAGTAATTGTAAGTATTGCAGGTTATGTTACTGTATTTACTAGTAATTTCTATAAAGTTGGCGATCGTGTAAAGCTTGGTGGTATTAAGGGAGATGTTATAGATATTGGTTTATTAAGAACAACTCTAATGGAAATTGGAGATTGGGTAAATGGCGATTTATATAACGGAAAAATGGTAAGAGTAGCTAATAGTTTTGTTTTTAAAGAACCTGTTTATAATTACTCTGGCGATTTTCCTTTTCTATGGGATGAAATTACAATACCAATTAAAACAGAAGGAGATTACCAATATGCAAAAGATAAATTCGAAAAAATATTAGAAGAAGAAGTTGGTGCTTTTGCAGAAACGTCTCAAATTTCTTGGGACAAGATGATAGGTACTTATAGTATAGAAAATGCACGAGTAAAACCGATGGTTTCTATGACTTTTAATGAAAATTGGATGACTTTTACATTAAGATATGTTGTAGATTATAAATCGAGACGAGGTACAAAATCTATCTTATTTGATAAGATTTTAACAGCAATAAAAGAATCTAAAGGAAAAATAGAAGTAGGTTCTGCTGCTTTTGAAATTACGGCGCTACCTAAAAAATAATTTAGAAGCATTCATTTAATAATTTATTAATTAACTATTTAATATTATGGTTTTAAAGTACGTCTATTTCGGATTTGCAATTTTAGGTATCTTCCTTTTCTTTTTTCTTTTAAAGAGATTTTTTAGATGGTTACAATCTAAATTAGATACTTTAGATAGAAACGTACTTTTTAAGAAAAAAGAAATTTTGCATTTCTTTAAATTTATTACACCAAGAAGAGAGAAACATATTTTAAAATTTGCTGTAAAATCGATAAGAATTACAATTAGTATTTTCTTTTTAGTACTTTATTTACCTTTTCTTTTTAGTTTTATACCAGAAACAAAAGAAATAGCAAATACTGTTTTCGATTATGTTTTAAAACCTGTTTATTTTATGATAGATGGTTTTTTAAAGTTTATTCCGGGGTTATTTTTTATTGTTGTAATTGTTTTTATTACTAAATATTTACTAAGATTTTTAAAGTATTTAACTGGCGAATTAGAAAGAGAAGCTCTTAAATTAGATGGTTTTCATGCAGATTGGGCAAAACCTACGTTCAATTTAATTAGAGTTGTAATTATTGCCTTTGCAGCAGTAATTTGTTTTCCCTACATTCCTGGTTCAGATTCAGATGCTTTTAAAGGGGTTTCTATCTTTTTTGGTGTCTTATTCTCTTTAGGTTCTACAGCAGCAATTTCTAATATTGTTGCAGGTGTTGTTATAACCTACATGCGTCCTTTTAAAGTAGGAGATCGTGTAGAAATAGGAAATACGGTTGGTGATGTAACAGAAAGAAGTTTATTGGTAACAAGAGTTAGAACTATTAAGAATTTAGATGTAACGGTACCTAATTCAACTATTTTAGGAAATCATATTATTAATTTTAGTAAAAATGCAGCAGAAGAAGTTGGTGTAATTTTACATACTTCTGTAACAATTGGTTATGATGTACCAAGTGGAGATGTTATAAAGGCTTTAGTAAAAGGAGCAAAGAATACCAAAATGATTTTAGAAGCCCCAGAACCTTTTGTTTTGGTAAAAAGCTTAGACGATTTCTATATTAATTATGAAATTAATTGCCATACTAAACACCCAGAAAAAGGAGCTGTAATTTATTCTTTATTGCATGAAAGTATAAAAAACGAATTGCACAACGCTGGTATAGAGATACTATCGCCACATTACAATGCTGTTAGAGATGGGAATGTTTTAACCGTTCCGCCAGAAAACGTACCAAAAGGATATGTGAAACCTGGTTTTAAAATAGGTGATTGAACTTTGTTTTAATCTCTTTTTTAAATTATTGATGTTGTTTCTAAAGATAAAAAACGAATTATTTTGTAAGATAATTTACCTTTCTATAAGGCCATACGTACCGTGTGCTATTCCTAAGATTGTTAGAGAAGAATACCAATAACCAGGAATAACTAGACAATAAATACCTAAAAGTAAAGATAAACCACTTAAATAAAGAAGATTATTACGAGTTTTATTTCTAACAAGTAATAGAAAAAATGCATACATAATTAAAAAAGTAGGAGCAATGTAATCTATAAAACCAAGATTCATTAAAGTAATTAAAGTAGAAAACACAATTACAATTCCTATTAAATATTTTAGAAAAGTACTTTTAGTTTTTCCGTTCCATAAATTAATTTGAAACCTTTTAGAGGTTCTTTTTCCACTAAAAAACAGTGCAAAAGAAGAAAACAAAACAAATACAGCAGCAAGAGAAATAAAGATAATTTCAACAATTTGAGGTGATAATAAACCCAAAGCATGGTCATCAATTAAAAAACTATCTAAAATATATTTATAAGCATAGGCCAAAAAGAAAAAATAAGTTCCTATAAGAATACTTGTAAAACCTTTTAAAGTAAAATTGACTTCAAAATTATCGTGTAAATGTGTGTTTTTTATCATATATGTTATAACTTTCGTAAAGATACAAAAATGATAAGTATTGTTTTTTAAATTATGAAACCAGCAGAAGAATATATATTAAATCAACCAGAACCTTTTAAATCTATCTTATTGCATTTGCAAATACTAATAGAAACTACTTTTCCTGAAGTAGATTTGCAGTTTAAGTGGAAGATTCCTTTTTATTATTTAGATGAAAAACCATTCTGTTATTTAAATTCTTCTAAAAAGAAAGGCTATGTAGATGTTGTCTTTTGGGTTTCTGCACATTTAACAAAATACAACGAGCTTTTAATTACAGAGAATAGAAAAGTTGTAAAGTCGCTACGTTATACTTCTATCGAGGCAATTAATGAAGAAATATTATTATCTGTTTTAGAAGAAGCACATCTATTAAAAGAGAAAGGTTTCTATAAGAAAAAGTAATTATTTTGTTTTAAAAATTAATGCATTTTCTCCTTTAATATAAACATACAACTCAGAATTTGCTGTTGGGTTTACAATACTTAAAGTAGTTATATTTCCTTCAGTTTTTATAAGTGGTTTTTTAGCATACCTATTTCCTTTAAAATTGTAAATAACAAGAGAAGCAGCTTCTAAGTTTTTAAATTTTAATTCGATGTTTTTACCTTTCTCTATTGTTATAATTCCGTTTTTAGGAGAAATTAACTCAGCTTTAGAAGCTAAAAGTTGTTCACCATAAATAGGTTGTTTATAAAAGTCTTCTAACGTAATTCTACCAAAGCGTAAAACCCATATAGACTCTTCAGGAAAATGTGTTTTAAAAATTTTTTCTTTCGGAATATTATAAAAATAGTTGTTAAATTTCTTTACCCATTTTCCGTTAAATTCATAACCTGCTGCCCAGGTTGCATCTAAAATTAACCATTTGTTATTTAATTTTACAGCATTCCAAGCATGATTAGAGTTTCTCTCTGGCTTGCCAATTTCATTAGAATTACTTCTAACGTATCCTTTTATAACTGCTGCTTTTATATCTAATAAATCGCATATTTTTTTAAAGGATTGTGCATATTCTTCACAAACACCTTTTTTAGTTTTAAAGGCAACGTTTATAATTTGATCTTTTAAAGCTTGCATTTTTTCTATCTTTTCAGCTTCCGAAATATAACTAAAGCTATAATTTCTTACAGTAGGATTGTAGAACTCCTTTAAATCGTACCTAATGTTTTTTGCCAACCAGAAAAATGCAGCACGCACTTTTTCTTCATCATTTGTAAAATCTTTTTTAATTCTTGAAGTTAAATCTTCTACTTTAGAAAATTTAGGATATGTAAGAACCATGTTATCTACGTTCTTAAAATTCTGACCTTGAGTTGCTATTGTTATTAGGAAGAAAAGTGCAAATATTTTTTTTATCATATTAAAAGATATATAGCATTCGTTAAACAATTATTGTGCCTTTGTGTATTATTCATAAAAAAAAACCACTCAAATTTTTAAGTTTGAATGGTTTAAAATCTATTTGTAATAGTAAACTATAATTTATTAATTGTTTTTCTAATGGCAACTAAATTAGTTAAAAGTGCTTCTAAATTGTCTAAATGTAACATATTTGCACCGTCTGATTTGGCATTTTTAGGATCGAAATGAGTTTCAATAAACAAACCGTCTACATTATTTACAATTCCTGCTCTTGCAATTGTTTCAATCATTTCTGGTCTTCCACCTGTTACACCCGCAGTTTGATTTGGCTGCTGTAAAGAATGCGTAACATCTAAAATTGTTGGCGCAAATTCACGCATTTCAGGAATTCCTCTAAAATCTACAATCATATCTTGGTATCCAAACATGGTTCCTCTATCTGTAATCCACGCTTTATTAGAACCAGCATCTTTTACTTTTTGTACTGCATGTTTCATTGCAGAAGGACTCATAAATTGTCCTTTTTTTAAGTTTACCACTTTTCCTGTTTTAGCAGCAGCAACTACTAAATCTGTTTGACGAACAAGAAATGCAGGTATTTGTAAAACATCTACATATTCTGCAGCTTTAGCAGCATCAGAAACTTCATGTATATCTGTAACTGTTGGTACATTAAAAGTTTCAGAAACTTTACGTAAAATTTTTAATGCTTTCTCATCTCCAATTCCTGTAAAACTATCTATTCTACTTCTGTTTGCTTTTTTAAAACTTCCTTTAAAAATATAAGGAATTTCTAATTTGTCTGTAATAGTAATTACTTTTTCGGCAATTCTCATTGCCATTTCTTCACTTTCTATTGCACAAGGTCCTGCTAATAAAAAAAAGTTATTAGCGTCTAAGTGTTTTATATTCGGAATTTCTGATAAAATCATTTGATAAAAATTTTAAGCAAAAATACATAAAATTTAACGTCTTTGAATAGTGAAAACTTCAATTTAGAAACCAGTTAAGAATTATAAAATTCCTTTTTATTATTGATTTAATTGGTATATTTATACCTTAAAATAGAATCAAAATGAAAAAAATAGTAAGTTTTTTAATAGTTTTAGTTACCATGTATAGCTGTGGTGTTGTTACAAAAGGAAACGATGGTGAAAATGGAACAGCTGGTAAACCAGGTTTAAATGGAAAAAAAGGTGCTGATGGCATTTCTGGAAACTATTCAAAAACAGAAAAAAATGTTTTTATAGACTCTAACACTGTTAGAAAACACTTGTACACATTGGCTGCAGATGATATGGAAGGTAGAAAATCTGGAACAGCAGGAATTGAAAAAGCAGCTGTTTATATAGAAAACGAATATAAAAAAATAGGTTTAAGCACTTTTGGAGATTTAACAAATTATAGACAAACGCTTACTTTTAAAAATAGAAGAACTAAAGAAGATATTACATCTAGTAATATTATTGGTGTGCTAGAAGGAAAGAGTAAAAAAGATGAAATTGTTATTATTTCTGCTCATTATGATCATTTAGGAATGAAGAAGAGTGGAGAAGGAGATCTTATTTATAATGGTGCAAATGATGATGCTTCTGGTGTAACTGGTCTTTTAGTTTTGGCAGAATATTTTAAAAAGGTAGGTAATGAAAGAACTATAGTTTTTGCAGCGTTTACTGCAGAAGAAATGGGTTTAATTGGTTCTACGCACTTTGGTAAAGGAATAGACGCTAGTAAATATGTTGCAGGAATAAACTTAGAAATGATTGGTAAGACGCCAAGTTTTGGACCAAATACTGCTTGGTTAACAGGTTTCGATCGTTCAGATTTTGGTAAGATTATTCAAAAAAACTTAGTAGGAACAGGTTATCAATTATTTCCAGATCCGTACAAAAAGTTTAATTTATTTTTTAGATCAGATAATGCTTCTTTAGCAAGATTAGGTGTGCCTTCTCATACATTTTCTACAACACCAATAGATGTAGACCCAGATTATCATAAATTAACAGATGAATCTGAAACTTTAAATATGACTATTATTACCCAAACAATACAAGCAGTTGCTAAAGGAACAAAAAGTATAATTAACGGTACAGATACACCAACTAGAGTGGTAATTAAAGAGTAAAGCATTTATTATGAAAAGTATTAAATTCATTTTTATTTTCCTTTTAATAGGTTGTTCATCATCTAAAGTTATTACAGATTACAACGCTAACGAAGATTTCTCTAAGTTTAAAACTTTCGATTTTTACGAAGACAATGGCGAAAATCTTAATGAGTTTGATGTAAAAAGAGTTACAATTAATATTGAAGAAAATCTTAATTCTTTGGGATTACAACAAAGTAGTTTACCAGATTTTTTTGTTTTTTTTGAAACAAAAACTTCAGAAAAGCAAAACAACAATACTTTAGGAATTGGCGTTGGAAATAACGGGATTGGAATTTCTGGAGGAATACCAATTGGCGGTAAAAGGTTAAATGAAAAACTTATTATTAAGTTTATTGAAGCAAAAACAAATGATTTGTTTTGGGAAGGTTCATTAAATAATACCATTAAAGAAAGTAGAACACCAGAAAAAAGAGAAATCTATCTTAAAGCTGTAGTTCTGGAAATATTGAAAGAATTTCCACCAAAAAAATAGACTTCAAAAAAAAACCTCTAAATTAATTTAGAGGTTTTTTTTTATAACATTATGTTTTATCTAAAACTGGTATCTAATACTAAAAGCAATGTCATTATCATAATCATTAAAAGTATTACCAAAGCCAATTTCTGGTCTTAAGTCTAATGAAAGTAATATAGGTGCTTCTGGGAAATTATATTCAATACCAACATCACCAGCAGCAAAAACAAATGTTTCAGAAAAATTGTTGTTTCCTTTTCCACTGTAATTTCCTAAACCACCACCAACACCAGCATACCAATTAAATCCTCCTTCAATATTCCAAACCCATTGGTAAATTCCGGTAGCTTTAAAACCATCATAGTTAGAATTATCTCTTAAACCTAAATCTACTTCTAACCTATTATTGTCACTTAAGGCTCTTTGGTATGAAATTTCTGCTCCAAAACCATCATTATCACCTAAACGCAAACCAATTGCGTTTTTAGAAATACTTTGTGCATTTGTAGAAAATGCACCTGCTACTAAAAGACCTATAATTAAAAATGTTTTTTTCATAATTTATATTTGTTTATAGTACAAATGTACTTTTATAGTTGCTCTAAAATTGACTCAATCAGTTTTATTGTTAATGCAAATGCGTTTTATTTAATGTGTAATCTTGTACCTTTAGAATGACTGCTAAACTCTGGTGCATACATACTCTGTATGGTTGTAATTCCGTTACTAAAACTACCTGCATTATTAACTCTTACATCATATTCAAAAACATAAACACCTTTGGGTAAACGATCAAAAAAGAAATTGGTTGCAGCATCTTTTGTACTCTCATAATACCCTAAATTATCTTGCCATTTATATTTAGAAAATATATTAATGGGTTCTACACCAGAAGCTCTCATGTCTTTCATGTGAATAAACTCCATATCTCTATCAGAACGCAATTCTATTCTAACGGTAATTAAATCGCCTACTTTTACTTGTGTTTTTTCTGTAATTTCTTCCAACTCTTTACCTGTATCAGAATTTACCTTTAAGAATAGTTTTTTATTTAGTTTTAAAGGGGTTTTAGCTGAGGTAATTTTGTCTAAATCTTCAAAATATTGCCAATACAAACTACCCCAAGCAATACCATTTCCTTTTTTACTAATGGTAACATTTGCCATTTCTTTTTTAATATCACTTCCATTCCAAGAAGTTTTAAAATAACCTGTACCAGCTTCTACTTTTACATTTTCTAGCTTTGTTGCATCAATTTTTTTAGTACCAATTTTAAGGTCTACCATTTCTGTTATAGAAACCCAATCGTTACCATTTAATAACAAAGCATATACTGCTTCTGTAGTTGCTTTTGTTGTTTTCCATCTATTTGTTTGTTTATTTTTTAATAGCCAAATTTTAAGATTATCAATGGTTTTTGTATCGTTTTCTATTTCAGAAAAAACTTCAATTAATAAAGCTTGTGTTTCTACAGGAGCTTGATAGTAGTAATAACCTGCAGTATTAGATTTCCAATACATACCTAACTCCTCTGAAGTAATCGAATTTTCTTTTAAAGACTTTAAAATTTTGTTTGCAACTATTTTTTCATCGTTTCTAAAAAGTGATAAAGCAATTTGCCCTTTAGCGTATAAATTGTAATCATTCCAATATTTTTTAGATTGATTTTTATAGTATAAAACCGCCTTGGTAGTACTTTTATTCATAGAAATAGCTTCATAAAAACTACGCATATATAAATATTGAATAGCAAAATAACTTAAATGATTTTGTGCTAAATATGCATTGTATTCTTTAACTCCTTTTTTATATTTAATTTCAGCAGCACTTTCTAATAGTTTTTCATAGCGGTTTAATATTTGTTTGTCTAGATATTTTACAGCATTTTCAATCATTTTTTTTGTTGATGAATCAAATTCTGAAACTCCTAATTTTTGCAAATGCCCAAAGCCTGTTGCTATGTGTTGCGTTATAAAAGTACTTTCATACCTTCCTCCTTTAAACCAAGGAAAACCACCAGAATTCATTTGAATATCTTGTAATTTATTGATGGCTTTTTCTTGTTCGTTCTTCATCTTATTTAAATCGAACAACAATGCAATTCTCTTCTTTTGTTCTGTTTCAGATTGTGCATCTCTTAACCAAGGTGTTTCTTGAATAATTAATGATTTTAATTCTTTATTTTTTTCTAAGTTTGATATTAAGGCATCAGAAGATTTCCAAGCATTAAATACTTCTTGAATTCTAGGGTTTGAATTCGCAACAAAACTTGCCAAAGTATTTGCATAATATCTAGAAAATGTTTGTTCTGCACATTCATAAGGATATTCCATTAAATATGGCAAAGACTGTATTGCATACCAAACTGGGTTAGACGTCATTTCTAAAGTTAATTTGTGGTTTTTTAAAGTAGAAGAGGTGTTATTTTTCAACTTATCTAATGTAAACGTTTTAGTTTCGTTAGAGCGTAACCACATTGGTAAGGTTTCTGTAACCAACATTCTATTAGATAAAACTGGTAATACATTTTGTTCTCCATCAGAAAAATCACCAGCCTTAGCTACAATTTTATATAGAACAGCTTGCACAGATTCTGGAATAGTTAAATTCCAAGATACACCGGTGTTACCATCTTTATCAACCGTAAATTCTTTATTAGAGTTTATGTTTTCTAACTCGGTGTTAATTTCTTTTCCTGTAATAGCATCGGTTAAAATTAGTTTAGCAAAACCACTTAATAGATTATTTGTTAAGTTGGTTATTTTTGCTGAAAGAGTAATTTTATCTCCTTCACGTAAAAATCTTGGTGCATTGGGTATTACCATTAACTCTTTTTGAGTAACGGTTTGCAACGTTTTTGTAGCAGATTTTAATTCTTTTGTATGTGCCAATAATTGTAGTTTCCATTTTGTAAGAGCTTCTGGCATTGTAAAAGAAAAACTAACTTTACCTGTTTTGTCTGTTCTTAATTGTGGGAAAAAGAACGCTGTCTCTTTAAAGTTTTTACGTGCTTTTATTTGTGATAATTCATTATTAATGGCATTATTTGTTGTAATAATAATAGCACCATTTACAGCTTTGTCACCATAAATAGAGATTGCATCTTCCTTTTTTAAAATATTTACTTTTGCGAACTCATTTACATTCAATTTTTCAAATTCTTCTGAAGTTAGAATTTTTCCATCAACAATTATTAAAGGATTTTCTTTTGAATTTATAGAACCAATTCCTCTAATACGAATACTTTTTTGGTTTTCTTTTTTATTGGCAATAGAAACACCAGAAACTTGCCCTTGTAATGCGTCTGATAAGCTATTGTTCATCTCAGATTCTTTTGCCATAATAGAACCTGTTAGAGATTTTCTTTTTTGAGAGCCATATGCAGTAACTACAACTTCGTCTAATTGAGACGTGTCTTCTTCTAATTTTATATTTACATTGCTTTGTTTAATTATTGAAATTTCTTTTGATTTAAAACCAATATAATTAAAAATTAAAACGTCTTTAGTTTTTATCTTAAGAGAATAATTTCCGTTAAAATCTGTTTCAGTTCCATAAATAGTTCCTTTTACAATAATAGAAACTCCAGGTAAAGGTTCTCCGTTATCATCTGAAACAAAGCCGGTAATTATTCCTTCAAAATCTTTTCTATTACTTTGTAGTTTTCGTTTTGTATTTCTTAAATATTGATGATTAAGCCAATTGTTATTATTTAAACTGAACCCGAACCAATTATAAGTTGCATAGCTTATATTAGGATAATTAGCGTAGCTTCTTCTATTATTTTTAATATTAAAATAATTTACCCCAAAACTCATATTTGCATTGCTAGTATGGTAAGAATAATAACTTTTTTTATTTGAAAGTGGATTAAAACGCCAGTTATGAGACTTAAATTCATCTAATGAAGCATCATACATAGAAGCTAACATTTCTGCAGCAACAGCATCGTTTTTATCATTTTTTATAGTAAAGTTCCAAGTTTCTTCTGCACCAGGCTGTAACTTATCTCTAAAAACATTAGTCTTAATTTGTATAGAACTTTTAGGTTCTTCTGGTACATTAATTAGAAAACTGCCACTTTTAAAGTAGTTGTAATTTACAAAGTGATATTTTATTGCAAAACCACCAACATCTTCTTTATGAACTGGTATTTTTAATGTTTTAATTTTATTATTTAATTTAACTAAATAGGTTTCTACAATTTTATTATTTTTTTCAATTTGAACAACTACAGTAATATCTTTGGAAGCAGAACCAATTTGTAACTCCACAAAATCATCAACTTTATAATTGTTTTTATTTTTGTTAATTACAAATAATTTATTGTCTGCAACATGCTTGTCTTTTGAAGAAAATAAGTTAAACTTTCTCTCATCTTTTACTGCTTGTCCAAATTTATCTTTACTTTCTAAAACAGCAATACATTTTCCAGAAAGCCATTTTTTAGTGTTTTTTAATTCAATTACTTTAGCGTCTTTGGTATTAAAGTTCTGTGTAAATAACAAAGCTCCTTTTTTCCAATTTTCTACATCATCTTCGTTTTTAGAATAAGAATCATTAGGAAATAACGCTCTAAATTCAATTTCAGAAATATCTTGATAATCTGGTGTAGACCAAGGTCTATCTCTTAATGGTTTTTTTGGAGCTTGTAATTTGTAGATTTTTAAAGTTCCTTTTGCAGCTATAAATTGTCCATTTAAGTTTTTTGTATCAATATTTATAATTGATTTTTTTTGATCTTTATCTATATTTTCATCCATATAAATAGAAGCTAATAAAGAATGATAACCAACTTTTACAACAGTTGTAGCGCTTCTAGTTTCGCCATTAACATCTGTAACATCAGCTGTAATTTCATATGAGAAAACAGGTAAATCTTTTTTAGAAACACTAGTGTCTGGTATTGCTTTAAACTTAATAGAGAAATTACCAGAACTATTAGAAACGGTCTCACCGCTAGTAATTTCTTGCGCTGTCGAATTAAAATTAGGTCTTCTCCAGTAATACCAATTAGGGTAATTAACTTTTCTGTGTACTCTATAAACCACGTTACCGTCTGTAATATTTGCACCAGAAAAAGCTTTAGCAAAACCATTTATAGTAATCGAATCATTTACTTTTATACTTTCTGTATTTGGCTTAAATTCTGTTTTAAATTTTGGCCTTTTGTATTCTTCAACTGTAATATACTTATAATCGTATTTATTGTTTTTTACTTTTGCAGTTATATGAAAAGAACCTGTTAAACCGTTGTTTGGCAGAATAAATTCTCCGGCTACAGAACCAAATTCATTCAATTTTAATGAAATTGTTTTTATAACCTGCCTATTAACATCTTTTAATGTAAGCTCTACAAATTCATTTGTAAAAATGGTTGATGTATCTCCTTGTTTTTTAATAACAATTGCCTTAAAATAAACAGTTTGTCCTGGTCTATAAATACTTCTATCCGTAAAAATAAAAGATTTTATATTAATTTTTTCATTTGAATTATTTATGTTTTTAGAAATCTGATTGTATAAATAAGAGTTTCCAAAAGTAGCATTGTCGTCTTTAGTTTTTACAGTAATAGTTACATCACTATAACGATCTGTACTTTTAAAAGAAGCAAAACCATTTTTATCTGTAAGTAGTTTTTTATGAATGTAGGTGCCTCTATTTCTTTTTTTATTTCTTAAAAATATCTCAGCATTTTTAATTGGTTCTCCGTTATTTCTATCAACAATTTGGTAATTATATTTATTATCAAAAGTATTTGTAACCAACGTTAAGTTTGTTGCTTGTATAAGTGTTGTTCCGTAAATTGAATCTTCTGTAATTACCTTATTTTCTGAAGCAAGAATTAAATACATACCACCTTTTAATTTTGGTACAATTACTTCTGTAGAGTGGTTTATATAATCGTTTTCATTTCTTAAAATGGTCGTCCAATTTTTAGCTTCTAGAAGCTTTTTAAAGAATACTATTTTTTCTTCATTTTTATAGATTTTATTAAAATCTAATTGTTGTTTTTTAGATATTTTATAAGCTGTAAAATAAAGCTGATTCATATTCTTATAAGAAACGAGTATTCTAGAGTTTTTATTAATAGGGATAAATTCTTCTGCTCTAATAGAAAGGGAAGTCTTTAAAATTTGTGTTTTTAGAATTTTACATTTTATAGCACCTAAACTTTTTGGGAAATTTGTAATAATTTTATTAGAAAGAGCTAATGCTTCTTTGTTTTTAAAACGATTTTTCTCCTCTTTTAAATGATGATAATTATTTGCTTCTTTATGAAATATGTTTGCGATTTCAAACACGTATAATCCGTTAGATTCATTGTTTTTATTCTCTTTAGCTGCTTTTTCTAACGTTTTTAAAAGTGTGTTTTCTTTATTTTTGAAGGTAGCATTGCTATGTACAAAATGTAATCTTTCTATATCTACAGCAGCTAATGCGTTTTTATAATTAGATTTTAAATGAAAAGCAATCAATTTTTGATACGTCTTTAAAGCATTTAACTGTAAGGAAACACTGTCTTTAGATTCAATTTTTAATGTACTAAATACTTTTGCTTCATTTAAAAAATCTGAAGAATCAATAGTAAATTTATAAGAAGGTCTTGTTATAGAAGTTTCGTTAGATTTATAGAAACTTAGAGCATTATTTGCTAAAAAATCATATAAAGTTGGGCTATACGTTTTGTTGTCTTTTTCTAGTTGAAGAATTTCTTCGAACTTACCAATATTTATTTTTTGTAGTGCTGTTGCATCTTTAAGAGAAGCATTAAAGTAAAGGCCAATTTCTTTAAATAATGTGTTTAAATCCCAAGTTCTAAAATCATTTTCATCTACTTTTTCTTTTGTTGCAGTTCTATTGTAAAACCTGTATCTATTCTGAGTAAAGTATTGCCAGTATAAGTTTGCTAATACGTTTTCTAATACATTTTTTGTAGGAAATTTAGTGTTAGAAATATGTTGTTTAAATTGATGAATTACTTTTAATTGTGCATCTTCTTCTAAAGTTAAAGAAAATTTACTTTTGTAGAAAAGTGTTTTAATTAACTGAGGAGAATTTTGCTCTTTTTCTGCTTTTGTATAAATCTGTTCAACAATTTTTAATGCAGATTTTGGTAAATTATCAACTTCTAATTTTTCTACTTCTGTCCAAAGGTTTTCAAAGTTATTTTGTGAATATGTAGTTAAAGAAAATAAAATCATTAATAAAATAGTGGTAGTGGTATTTCTCATAATCAATAGATTTAATGCTGTAAAGCACGTATAAATCGGTTTGTATATCAACTTAAAATTAGTTAACAAGCATTTTTAGTCTGTAAAAGTAACTTTTTGTTGAGTTATGTTCTAAATATAATCAATATTGTAAAGAGCTTTTGTATTTTTACTTTTTTAAAATTTGTTAGATGAACATTCATTTTATTGCAATTGGCGGAAGCGCTATGCACAACTTAGCAATCGCTTTATACCAAAAAGGATACCAAGTTTCTGGAAGTGATGATACTATTCACAATCCTTCTAAATCTCGATTAGAGAAATACGGATTATTGCCAGCAGAATTTGGTTGGTTTCCAGAGAAAATATCATCTAATTTAGATGCTATTATTTTGGGTATGCATGCAAAAAAAGACAATGCAGAGTTGTTAAAAGCACAAGAATTGGGTTTAAAGATTTATTCTTATCCAGAGTTTTTGTACGAACAATCTAAAAATAAAACACGTGTTGTAATTGGAGGTTCTCATGGGAAAACCACTATTACTTCTATGATTTTACATGTATTAAATTATCATGAAAAAGAAGTAGACTACATGGTTGGTGCACAATTAGAAGGTTTTGAAACGATGGTTCATTTAACAGAAGAAAACGATTTTATTGTTTTAGAAGGAGATGAATATTTAAGTTCGCCAATAGATATGCGTCCTAAATTTCATTTATACAAACCCAATATTGCATTATTAAGCGGTATTGCATGGGATCATATTAATGTTTTTCCAACTTTTGATAATTATACAGATCAATTTAGAATTTTTACTGATTCTATGGTTAATGGTGGTAGTATGATTTATAATGAAGAAGATTTAGTCGTAAAAGACGTTGTAGAATCTTCGGAAAATCATATTAAGAAATATCCTTATACAACGCCTAAACATTTTATAGAAAACGGAATTACATATTTAGAGACTTCAGAAGGAAATTTACCTTTAGAAATTTTCGGGAAACATAATCTTCAGAATTTAGCAGGAGCAAAATGGATTTGTCAACACATGGGAATTGATGAAGATGATTTTTATGAAGCAATAGCAAGTTTTAGCGGAGCAAGTAAACGTTTAGAAAAAATTGCAGAAAACAACACTACAGTAATATTTAAAGATTTTGCACATAGCCCAAGTAAGGTTAAAGCAACTACAAAAGCAGTGAAAAATCAATACTCTAATAGAACAGTTTTAGCATGTTTAGAGTTACATACGTATTCTAGTTTAAATGCTGAGTTTTTAGCAGAATATAAAGGAGCATTAGATCCTGCAGATAAAGCAGTTGTTTTTTATTCGCCTCATGCTGTAAAAATTAAACAATTAGAAGAAGTAACTGCAGAACAAATTGCAAATGCTTTTAAAAGAGATGATTTAATTATTTACACTAATCCGCAAGAATTTAAAGACTTTTTATTCAAACAGAATTTAGAAAACACAGCGCTTTTATTAATGAGTTCTGGTAATTATGGTGGTTTAGATTTCGAAGAGTTAAAAGCTAAGATTTAGTTTTTTTTAATCCTAATTGACTTAATTTTTCTTGTTGCCAATTTTTATTTGAAATTAATTCAAAGAACCAATCTCTCATTTCTTTTTTTATTAATACTTTTTTTACTACATTAAATCTTAATTTTAAAAAAAGATATTTGTTTAGGTATTTAATTCTAGTGTCTGGTTTGTCTTTTAGATTTTTATAAAATATTTTTAAGTATTTCTCCGTTTGCTTATTTCTATTATAAGTTAAGGTGTAAGGAGATCCCATAACCTCGTAACTAGAAGCTAAATAGGTGTTTAAATAATGGCTTATTTTTTTTATTTCCATAACGGTATTTTTAGCATCATTTTTTTTTGATAATAAAAATAGGTCGTAGGTGTTTCTTAAAGAAATGTTTTTAAATAAATAACCACTATCGTTAATGTGTTTTGATATAATAGTTAAGCGTAGTTGGTTTTTATAACTTATAAAGTTTTCGTTATTGCAATTAGTCATAACGCTTTTTGATATATAGTCATATCCAAAATATTTAAAGTATTTTTCTGTTATTAATTCGTCATGAATTTCTAAAGCAGCAATTCCATTTTCTTTAACTATCCTTGCATAATGCCTGGTGTGTGGAAAAGGGTGTTTGTTTTTAAGAAATTCTGTATATTTATCATTTTTTAAATTTTTTATAGTTTTCAAATAATCATCTTTTGATACTATAAAATCAATATCACCAACCATTCTTTCTGCAACATCTTCATATAAACCTTCTAGTAAATTACCTGTTCCTTTTAAGAAGATTGGCGTAATGTTATTGTCTAATAATAGCTCGTTTACTTCTTTTGCTTGTTCTATAATTTGTAGGTTTCTTTCTCTATTTAAATCAGTAATATAAATCATGTAGTTAACCAATTCTTCAGGTAAATGCTTAAGAAAATCAGCTCTTTTTAGATTACAGTATAATGCAGGAAAAACATAATGTTCTGTACTTAGCTTTACAACAGCATCCCAATCTATTTCTGTAGATTTTAATTGAGTTTCAATTTCTTTTCTATTTTCTTTTTCTAAAGTAATTGTTAAACATTTAGCAACAAAAAATAAGGTTTCTTTATAATTCATTATTAAAAATTTGAGAAACAGTTGAAATCATTTTTTTGTTTTCTGAATATGTAATTTGATAGCAATTTAAAGTAGTAAACCATTCTAAAAAGACTTCTGAGTTTTCTTTTAGAGGTGATAACCAGGAATCTGGTACTAACTGTTGAAAAGCATCAATTTTAGAAATTTTCTTACAAATTAAATCAGCGTCTTTTTCATATTTAATAAAGACTAAATCTTTACAAGGCAAGTGAGATGAAAAATTATTGTTATTAGGTTTTAAGTATCTAACAATTTTATTTAATCTTTTAAAATGATATTCTGCAGAGTTTTCTAATTCTGGATAAAGTGGAAGTAAAGCATCTAAACTATTTTTTTTGATAGATATGGAAGCAGGAAAGCTATAGACATCTTTTTTAGTAGCGTCTATTGGTACAAAATCATCTGCTAAGCAAGTAAAACCATTTCCTTGTAACAATGCTAAAGAAGTACTTTTTCCGTTACCAGAATCGCCTAAGAATAGAATAGATTTTTTACCATTTGAAACTGCAGATGCATGAAAAACTCCTAACCATTCACTTTCTTCTTTTTTATGAATTTTCTGAATTAATTCCATAGAGAATTTTCCTTGGAAAAAGTGAATTTCTTTTTTACTCCAAGCACCAATAAAATTCTTATCAACGTAGAAAAAAACATAATTATTATTTAAGAAAACGGTAAAAGTAAAAGAGGTATTATTACTATTTTCAACTTCTAAATGAGCAAATTTTGGATGCACCAAATACAATTCATATTCCGAAGAAAACTCAACTTTAAAAACAAGATTATTTATTTTATAATATTTAGTAAATTCAAACAACTTTGGTTTCTTTACATCTCTATAATCATTAACTACTTTAGAATCTATAGAGGTTTTAGGAGCATATATTTTTCTCTCTAAATCTAAAACAAAATCAATTGTTTTATCTAAAGGAACAGTTAGTTTTTTAGCTAAAGCGGTTGCTATTTCTTTAACAGTAATTCCTTTACTTAATCTTTTTAGAATGTCTGCAGTTGTATTTTCTAAAACTAAATATTCATTATTGTTTTCAAACCAAACAATAGTTTTATCTTCTACTGCTTTATATAAAAAGTGAGGTTGTTTTTTCATGAAAAATAAATGTAAGTATTTTTAGTGTATTTAGAAACAAAAAACGTTTCGAAAAATTCGAAACGTTTTTAAAGTTTATAAGTTAAGTTTTAAAAAAAAATATGTTGTTTATTACTAATTTTTACGCCAAAAGAAAGGAGTAAATAGAATTAGAACAGTAAATAATTCTAGTCTACCTATTAACATTAAGAAAGAACAAAACCATTTTGCCGAATTAGATAAATGTGCAAAATTATCTACAGGACTTACAGAACCAATTGCTGGCCCAATATTACCTAAAGAAGATGCAGCAGCACCAATTGCAGACATAAAATCTAACCCAAGTAACGTTAAAATTACAGAAGAAATAATAAAAATTAACATGTAAATAATAAAGAAAGATAAGATGTTAAATACAATTGTTCTGTTTACGGCTTTCCCGTCATATCTAACAGGTATAATAGCATTTGGGTGTAGTGCTTTTTTAAACTCTAAAAAACTGTTTTTTAGCATTACAATATGTCTAACAACTTTTACGCCACCACTTGTAGAACCAGCAGAACCACCTGTAAAGAACAAGGCAAAGAAAATACCGGTAGCAAAGAAATTCCACATTGTAAAATCTGCAGATACAAAGCCAGTTGTAGTTACTACAGAAACAACCATAAAAAGAGAATGTCTAATAGCACTTTCAACCTCACCAAATACTTTTGGGTGTGCTAAAACTGTTTCTAAATTAGGATCTTGAAAAAAGATAATTACTATTGCAATTACTGCTGAAACACCTAAAGTTCCGAATAAGTAATATTTAAATTCTTCACTTTGAAAAACTTTCTGAACTTTTCCTTTTAATGCGAAATAGGTTAAAACAAAGTTAGTACCAGCCACAAACATAAAAAAGATAATAATATACTGTATTAAAGGCTTACCGTTGTAGAAAGCCACACTATCAGATTTTGTAGAAAAACCACCTGTACTCATTGTTGCCATTGCATGATTAATAGCGTCAAACCAGGTCATACCAGCAAACTTCAATAAGAAAAATTCAACTAAAGTTAAGATAACATATATTAAATATAATCTTTTTGCAGTATCGGTAATTCTTGGATGTAATTTGTCTGCAGAAGGTCCTGGAGCTTCGGCCATAAAGAGTTGCATACCTCCAATACCTAAAAGCGGTAAAATAGCAATTGTTAAAACAATAATTCCCATACCACCAATCCAATGGGTTGCACTTCGCCAAAAAAGAATTCCTTTTGGCATATTGTCTATATCTGTTAGTATTGAAGAACCCGTTGTAGAATATCCGGAAATAGTTTCAAAAAAAGCATCTGATATACTAGGTATTGCACCAGAAAGTAAGTAGGGTAACATTCCTGTAAAAGAAAGTGTTAACCAACCTAAAGTTACAATTAAGTAACCTTCCTTTTTCTGAATGGTTTTGTTTGTAGGTTTGTTAACAAAGTATAGAAGAATACCAATAAAAGTAGTAATAATTCCTGCGTTTAAAATTCCCCATTTTTCTGGTTCATCATAAAACATACTAAAAGGAACTGTTAAGAACATAAACAAACCATTTAGAATGGCTGTAATTCCTAAAAAACGATAAATAATTTTTGTGTTTAAAGCTCCCATTTATCTAAATAGACTTTCTACAGTATTTACAGCATCTGGTAAACAGAATACAATTACTTTATCTCCGCTTTCTATTTGCATATCACCAAAAGACATATATGGTTTTCCGTTTCTAATAACTCCTCCAAAAACGGCTTCTCTAGGAAAGTTTAGATCTTTAATGGGTTTTTCTGTAACTTTTGCATTTGGTTGTACTTCAAACTCAAATACTTCGGCATCTATATTGTGTAAGTTCGCTAAGGCTAAAATTTCACCTTTTCTAATATGCCTTAAGATATTACTTGCTGCAATTAATTTTTTATTGATTAACGACTCAATACCAATGGTTTGAGATATTTCAATATAATCCATATTTTCAACTAAAGCAATCGTCTTTTTAACGCCTTTAGATTTTGCAACTAAACAAGACATAATGTTCGTTTCAGAATTACCAGTAACAGCAATAAAAGCATCTGTTTCTCTAATATTCTCTTGTTCTAACAATTCTAAATCTGTACCATCTCCATGAATTATTAAAACGTTTTCTAATTCTTCGGCAAGATTTTCTGCTTTTTCTCTATTCTTTTCTATTAATTTAATATTAAAACCTTCTTGACATAAGTTTCGTGCCGTTTTCTCACCAATACTACTTCCTCCAAGGATTATAACATTCTTAATATCAAATTTTATTTTTCCAATAATTGGGTATAAATCTTTTACATTATAACTTGGTACAGAAAAATACACTTGGTCATTTAATTGATAAGTAGTATCTCCTCTAGGAATAATGGTTTGAGAAACGTTATCTCGTTTGATAGCAATTGTAATAAAATCTACATTAGAAAATTTCTGTTTTGCTTCTTTTACTGTTAAGTTAACTAATGGAGATTTGTAGCTTAATGCGGTTCCCATTACATTAAAAAGACCACTTTCGAACTCTACGGTATCGTTAAAAGAAGACTGATTTAACAGCATCTTAATTTCATTTGCAGCCAATTCTTGAGGTGAAATCATAAAATCTAAACCAAATTGTTTAAAATCTACTTCACACTCATTTAAAAATTCTGGGTTATCTATACGAGCAATTGTCTTTTTAGCTCCTAAAGATTTACCAATTACAGAAATTGTAAAATTGGTATTCTGGCTTTCTGTAACTGCTATTAATAAATCTGCAGAATCGATACCAATTTCTTTTAAAAGTTTAATAGAGGTTGCATCTCCTTTTTTAGTAATTACATCTAAATGTTCATTAATGTAATTTAATCGTTCACCATCAAAATCGATGATGTAAGTGTCTTGAGATTCGTAAGAAAGTAGTTTTGCTAAATGAAAGCCAACATCTCCAGCACCTGCTATAATAATCTTCATATGTAAATATATAGAATATAAGATGCAAAGATACAAAAGTCTGCAAACTGTTTTTTATAAATTGGTTTTCTTTTTATGTGGAAGTTTTAATTACTGAAAAAGAAGAAAAAAACTAAAATCCTATTTTGTACATTTATAAAAAAAAAGCATGGAAAAATTAACTATTAAATCTTGGGCTTTAGATGATAGGCCTAGAGAAAAATTAGTAGCTAAAGGAAAAACAGCATTATCAGATGCAGAATTAATTGCAATTTTAATAGGTTCTGGTAACAGAGAAGAAAGTGCAGTTGCATTATCCAAACGTATTCTAAATTCTGTAAATGGGAATATTAATGAGCTTGCAAAATTATCTGTAGAAAAATTAACAAAGTTTAAGGGAATAGGAGAAGCAAAAGGAATAAGCATAATTACTGCGTTAGAATTAGGTAAAAGAAGACAATTAGAAGTTGCTTTAGAAAAGCCGAAAATTACTAGTAGTAAAGATGTTGCAAATGTAATGCAACCTATAATTGGCGATTTAGAACACGAAGAATTTTGGGTTTTATTTCTAAATAATTCTAATAAAGTTATGGCAAAATCTCAGATTAGTAAAGGAGGTTTAACTGCAACTATTGTAGATATAAGATTAGTCTTTAAAAGAGCGCTAGAATTGGCAGCAGTTGCAATAATTGTATGTCATAATCATCCATCAGGTAAATTAACACCAAGTAATGCAGACAAGAAATTAACTCAAAAAATAAAAGAAGCTGGCGATACTTTAGATATTAAATTGTTAGATCATTTAATTATTACAGAAAAAGCGTATTTTAGTTTTGCAGACGAGAGTTTACTCTAATCTTTATGCTATAAGTAGTAGGCAAAACTTTAAATTTTATTACTTTGCCCCTTTGCAACTAAATTAAACAATGATATTAGTTTATACACATAAAATTACACCAAGAGTTCGTTATATATTTAAACATATTTTAACAAGAATACTCTTAATACCTGTAAGTTTTACTTCTAAAGTAGAAGAATTTGTGGCGCATAATGGTCCTAAATTAACGTATACAAAAACACCATTAGGAAACGAATTTTTTATAAAAAGTAACGATTTGTTATTTGAACAAGGAGTTAACGATTTAGATATTAATATTCAGAAATGGGAAGAAGTACCTTGTTTTTTTGTATCTGGAAGTAAATCTGTAATTCCTTTTGATATTTTTGCTGCTAGTTTTTATTTAATTTCTCGTTACGAAGAATATCTACCACATGTAAAAGACATTCATGGTCGGTATACAGCCACAGAAAGTTTAGCTTTTAAAAACGGATTTTTAGAAAAACCAGTTGTAGATATTTGGGCCTATAAATTATTAGCAAAATTAAAAGAGAAATTTCCAGATTACGAATACAAAAATAGATCTTACGAGTATATTTCTACCATAGATATAGATAATGCTTTTGCATATAAGTATAAGAATTTTATAAGAACATTTGGTGGTTTTATAAACGATTTATTTAAATTAAGATTAATAAATGTTTGGTATCGTTTAACGGTTACATTAAACATTAAAAGAGATCCTTTCGATAATTTTCAGAAAATATTAAACATAAAAAAAGCACAAAATGTACGAACTATTTTTTTCTGTTCTATAGGGGATTATACTACGTTCGATACGAATGTATCTGCATCTAAAAATAAATATAGACTGCTAATAAAAGATTTGGTAGACTATGCAAGTGTTGGTTTACATCCATCTTATTTTACAATGCAAAATGCACTACTTTTAAAGAAGGAAAAAGATAGATTAGAAAATATTACTAATACACCCATAATTAGATCTAGACAGCATTATTTACGCTTTAATTTACCCGAAACGTATCAACAATTAATAGATTTAGAAATAGCAGAAGACCATTCTATGGGATATGCAAGTAACGTTGGTTTTAGAGCAAGTACTTGTACTCCTTTTTATTTTTACGATTTAGATTTCGAAATTCAAACACCATTAAAAGTGTTTCCTTTTGCTTTAATGGATACTACTTTAAATGATTATTTAAATATTACACCTAAACAATCTTTGGGGAAAATTAGAGATTTAAGAAATGAAGTGAAAGCTGTAAATGGTACATTTATTACACTGTTTCATAACGAGAGTTTAAGCAACCATTTACGTTGGAAAGGCTGGAAGCGTTTGTATGAATCTATGATAAAAATTGCAACCTCTTAGAATGATTAGTTTTGTTAAAAGAATAAACGTAGACGTTTTAAAATATAATGCATGCATAGAGAACTCTAATCAGTCTAGAATGTATGCTTATTCTTGGTATTTAGATATTGTAGCAGATAATTGGGCAGTTTTAGTTTTAAACGATTATGAAGCTGTAATGCCAATTCCTTTTAACAAAAAATATTTTATAAAATATAGTACTCAACCTTATTTTTGCCAGCAATTGGGGCTTTTTTCTAGAGGTATAATTTCTAATGATCTTCAGAAGGAAATGTTAAACCATATCCCTTTTAAATTTTTAAAGGTTTCTTTAAGTTTAAATTCTGATAATCTTTTACTATCGGAAGAAACAAGACGTAAAAATTACACATTAAAACTTTCTAAGCAATATGTAGAAACACAAAAATGTTTTTCTAAAGGAAGAAAACATGCTGTAAAAGTAGGCGAGAAGGCTGGGTTAAAATTAGGTATTATTACAATTGATAAACTTATCGAAATTCAAAATAAAAACTACAATTATAAAATACCAGAAGTTACTTTAATCAATTTAACAAAAACGATTCTTCAGAAAAATAAAGGAGAGATTTTAGGTGTTTTTAAAGAAGATAAATTGTTGGGTGGCGGTTTTTTTATAAGTGATAAAACAAGAATAATTTATTTATATTCTGCATTTAACGAAGAAGGAAGAAAATTACAAGCAGCAAGTTTTTTAATTTCAAATGTTATTAAAAAGAATGAAAATTCTAATCTTATTCTAGATTTTGAAGGCGGGAATATGCCTAATATTGGTAAGTTTTATAGAAGTTTTGGTGCAGAAGAAGAAATCTATTCAACCTTTAATAAAGCTTTTTTATAAAATATTTTAAAACTGATTAAAGAAAGTATTCCAGTAAACCACATTAAGACAGCAGAGGTAATTGCAGCACCTTTAATACCGTATTTTGGTATTAAATAATAATTACTAATAACATTTAGAAGTAAAGCAATTAAAGAGATGTAGTAATTTACGTTTGCTTTACCAATAGAAGATAAGAGGTTACCAAAAAGGCCTCTAAAAATAAAAATTCCAGAGACACCAATCATCATTATAAAAAAGGTTGAGGTATATAATATAAAACGATCATCTAGTAAACTTAAAATAAAACTTCCGAAGAAATAAGAAATTATTATTAGTACAATACTTACTATTAGAAAAAGCAGCATGTAGCTTTTTATATACTCTCTTATATAGTTTTTATCATATATTTTTTCTGTAAAAGTTACAAAATCTGTGTTTATAAAAACTCTTGGTAAAAACAATAAACTAAAAGGAATTAAAGAAATATATCTATAGTTTGTTACCATTTCTGCATCTTTAATTAGGTAGCCAATTAAGAGGATATCTATAACAAATAACAATTGTGTTACTACATTAGATAAACTAGCAAAAAAACCATATTTCCAAAAATTAAAATTTAATTCTGGCAGTTTTTTAATCTGTTTTACTTTAATTTTTAATTTCTTAATAAAAAATAAAGAAGCTAAAAGAGGTGTTACTAAGAGCGTAATTATGTAGCCTGTTTCATCTAAAAAGTATGTTAAGAATGTTATTAATAGTACAAAAATAATACTGTGTAACAACTCTGAATATGCAAAGTTTTTATTGTCGTGGTTTAATCTTAGTTGTGCTCTAACAATCTCAAAAAGAAAACTAGGTACAATTAAAAATGATAAAAATATCATATAAGTTTGTGCTTTTTCAAACTGAAAAGGAATAAAAAAACTAATACTAATTATAAGTAGAATTATACCAATAGAACTAAATAAACCATTTTTTAAAACGTACAAAAAAATATTATTTCTATCTTCTTCATTCTTATTTAAAGCGCTAAAACGAATAAGGCTTTGAGGCAAACCTAAGCCACTAATAGGTAAAATAAAGAGAATTATATTATAAGAAAATAGCACTACACCTAAAGCATTATTATCTATAAACTGTAAAGCAACCCAAGATGCTATTAAAGATAATAACCTAGAAATTATGGTAGCAAAAAACACATAACTTCCAGAGCGATTTAAAAAATTTTGTATATAATTTATTATTAATTTCAGAATTAAGAATTTAAAGATTTATAATAGAGTTGTTCGAAATCTGAAACAATTCTATCTTCAGAGAAATGATTTTTTACATAAGTATGCATTTTATTTTTATCTGTTTTAAAATCTAGATGCACTTTTACTATTTTATCTAACAAGGTAATTTCATCTTCTTTAGGAATTAAAAAACCAAAATTTTTAGGAAAATATTCGCTAATTCCACCAACGTTTGTAGATATTACAGGAACTCCGCAAGAAAAAGACTCTAAAATTACACAAGGTAAATTCTCATAATTACTAAACAAGACAAACAGATTACTTTCTTGTAAATGAGAAACAATTTCTTTGTGAGGAATTTGATCTATAAAATGGATCTTAGTTAAATCTATTTTAATTCTTTCTGCAAAAGCTTTGTATTTTAAAGAATTTTCTCCAATAAGTTTTACATTAAAGTTAGTTATACTGCTTTCTAATTTCTTTATAACTCTTAAAAACCCTTCTACATTTTTATGTTTATTTTGCATGTTAGAAACATGAGTAATTGTAAAAGTAGTATTGTTATTCTCTAGTGGAACAAATAAACTTGTATTTACCACATTTGGCACTTTAATATAATTCCCTTTAAAATTTAGGGCTAACATTGCGTCTCTTAAATTATTAGAAACAGGGCAAATAAAAGCAGCATTTTTTGTAATTATTTTAGAAATAAATTTTTGAGTAAAAGATATTTTAGATGCTTGTGGTTGATGATATCCTGTAAAATGTTCTGAAATTATATAAGGTTTCTTTTTAAACCATTTTAAATACAAACTAAAAATACCAAAAGGGAAAATTTCATTTAGATGAACAATATTAAAAGGTGCTGTTCTTTCTAATAAAACTAAAAATGCTTTTCTAAATAGAATTACTTTTTTAAAAGGGTTATTTTCTTTCCTTAAATAAGCAATGTGTGTTGTAATGTTTCTTTCTTCTTTAGAAACTACCTCAATAAGAGAAGTCATTTTTTCATCTGTAATAAGATGAATTACTGTTACTGTGTGCTTTTTTGCAACTGCTTTAGCATGCCTTTCTATAAAGTCTCCGTTTGTAGGTAAAACCTTAGAAGGATACCAACCACAAAGAAATAAAACATGAAGCTTGTTACTCAAAAAATAAAAATTTAGTTTTAACAAATATAACAACTTAATCTTCTTTATTTTGGGAATAATTTCTACTTTTAACAGATGAAAATAGAACACGTTTTTTTTGACTTAGATCATACTTTATGGGATTTTGAAAAAAATTCTGAATTAACTTTAGAAAAAATATTTTTAGATAACAACGTAGATGTTAAAATAGATACTTTTTTAGAGGCTTACATTCCTCTAAATTTAAAGTATTGGAAACTTTACAGACAAGAAAAAGTATCTAAAGAAGAGCTAAGATATGCAAGACTTAAAAATTCTTTTGATGCTGTTAATTATGAAATTTCAGATGCATTAATAAATAAATTAGCCGATGATTATATCGAAAACTTAGCTAATTTTAATCATCTTTTTGAAGGTACGTTTGATTTGTTAGATTACTTAAAAGAGAAATATACACTTCATATTATTACAAATGGTTTTGAAGAAATACAAAGCAAGAAGTTGAAGAATTCTAAAATAGATCATTATTTCGATCAAATTATTACTTCGGAATCTGTAGGTGTAAAAAAGCCAAATCCCAAAGTATTTAATTTTGCGCTAAAAGTAGCAAATGCTAAGAAAGAAAATTCGATGATGATTGGAGATAGTTTAGAGGCAGATATAGAAGGCGCTTTAAATGTAGGTTTAAAAACAATTCATTGTGTTTTTGATGATCTAAGTGAAACAAATAGCGATATTGTTTCTGTAAAAAACTTATTAGAAATAAAGCAATATCTTTAGAATAATATTCGTTTAAACTTAAGTTAAATTCTAAACTATGAAATCCCTCAATAAATTGTGTGTAATTATGTGCACTCTTTTGTTTTTCTGTTGTTCACAATCTTTAGATTTTGATCAAATAGAAGATTATGCTATAAAACCATCTATAACTTCCTCACTTACTTTTTTTACAATTGATGCAACTAGTTTTGCTTCGGCCTTTGGTGTACCAATAATTACAGAAATATCAGAAACTTCAGACTTTAAACTTTTTGAAAATAATTTTGTTAAAAATAATTTGGTACAATTAGATTTTGACATTCAAGTTGTAAATAAATTTAATCGAGATTTTACTATGAAAATCTTACTATTAGATGAAGATGATAATTTAATATATCAATTAAAAGACTTAAATATTACTGCAAATAACTTAGATTTTAAACAAAGAGAGGAAATAGTTGTAGCAACAAATTCTAATGTAATAAATTTTACAAGAATAGAAATTACGTTAAGTCTAGATGATAAAACAACACCTATTAATGCTTCAGATATTGGTGAAATTGAGTTTAAATCTGCCGCAACAATTCATTTAGAAAAACCGCTTTAGTATGAGAAAAATTATACTATTGTTATGTATAGGAAGTTTTTTAAATGTTTACACACAAAACAAACAAGTTTTATATGACTTTGCTGGCTTGCCACAGACCTTATTAATAAACCCAGGCTTAGAAACTAATTATAAATACCATGTTGGCCTACCTTTATTGTCTGGTTTTTCTTCAGAATTTGGTTCTACTGGTTTTAAAGTTTCAGATATTTTTGCAGCAGATAATAGAACTATAACAGATAAAATTACATCTGTTTTAAAAAAAATAGATGCTAGAGATTATCTAAAAATAAATTCTCAAATAGAGGTTTTTAGTCTAGGTTATAGATTAGATGAAAAAACATATTTAAGTGCAGGCTTTTATCAAGAATTAGATGCTATTAGTTACTTGCCAAAAGATATTATTACACTTGTAAATGAAGGGAATTCAGCTTTTTTAAATAAAAGTTTTAATTTTTCTCAGTTATTATATAAAGTTGATGTTTTAGGCGTTATTCATGCAGGAATTACAAGAAAAGTAAATGATAAATTTACAATTGGAGGTCGTTTTAAAATTTATTCATCTGCTTTAAATATAGAATCAACAAATAACGCTGGTACTTTTACTACTAATTTAGGTGATAATAATATTTATATTCATCATTTAGATAATATTAATGTAAATTTTAAATCAGCAGGTTTAGTAGAAGATAATGAGTATGTTAACAGTGCTAGTACGTATTTAAAAAATACTTTTTTAGGCGGTAATTTAGGTTTGGGTTTAGATGTTGGTTTAACATACCATATAACACCACAATTACAGTTTTCGTCTAGTTTGTTAGATGTTGGTTTTATAAACCATAGTAAGAATGTTAAAAATACTTTAATAAAGGGTAGTTTTACCTTCGAAGGAATAGGCTTTAATTATGATGCTAATAATGTTAATTATTGGGACGAATTAAATACTTCATTAAAAGAAGAATTACCAACAACAGAGACTCAAGAGTCTTATATTTCCTGGAGACCTACAAAATTTAATGCTGCTATAAAATATAGTTTTGGTAAGAAAAGAGGTAAATATTGTTATGATAATACCTACAAAAATTTTTATACAGACGCTTTTGGCGCTCAATTATATTCAGTTTTTAGGCCATTGAGTAATCAATTTGCGCTTACTGGTTTTTATGAAAAATCTATTTCTAATAAATTACAAACAAAAGTAACTTATACTTTAGATGAGTATTCTTATTACAATGTTGGCGTAGGTGTTTCTGCTCAAATATGGAAAATTAATTTTTATGGTATTCTTGATAATATTACAGAATTATCGGATATTTCGTCTGCAAATAATGTTTCTTTACAATTCGGTTTTAACCTAATTTTTAATTAAAATGAAAAATACATTAATCATCATATTTTTAATAGCAACAAATTTTTTTAGCTATGGTCAGGAAAAAGAAGTATCTAATTATAAATATATAATTGTTCCTCAAAGATTTAGTTTTTTAAAACATGACGATCAATATCAAACCAGTTCATTAACTAAATTTTTATTAAAAAAGAATGGTTTTACGGTTGTTTTAGATTCTGAAGAATATCCTTTAGAGCTTAACCAGAACCCGTGTAAAGGTTTAACTGCAGAGGTTGTAGATAAGTCTTCAATGTTTAAAACAGAAGTTGTTATAGAATTTAAAAACTGTTATAATAAAGTTATCTATACATCACAAAAAGGAGAAAGTAGACTTAAAGAATATAAGAAAAGTTTTCAAGAAGCAATTAGAAGAGCACATACTAGTATGGGGAATATGAAGTATGAAGCTATTAATAATGAGACCGTTTTTGTTGCTAATAAAGAAAATGTTGTTGTTTCTACTAAAAAAAATAATGTTAATTCACCAAAAGCCACAATAAAAACTATTATACCTGTTAAGAAAAAGTTGTCTAGTTCTTTAGAAAGTAAAAGTGCAACTGTAACTAATACTTTGTACGCACAACCGAAAGAAAATGGTTTTCAATTGATAAATTCTAAACCTGCAGTTGTTTTTTTAATATTGAATACAAATGTTAAAGACGTTTTTATTATTAAAGATAAAAACGGATTACTTTATAAAAAAGGTAATTTTTGGATTGCAGAATTTTATGAGAATGGTCAATTAGTAGAAGAAAGTTATCAGATTA
Organism: Polaribacter sp. PL03; assembly: GCF_033875165.1. NCBI lineage: Bacteria > Pseudomonadati > Bacteroidota > Flavobacteriia > Flavobacteriales > Flavobacteriaceae > Polaribacter > Polaribacter sp. PL03. Next base: position 431,967 of record NZ_JAWZSV010000003.1, read on the forward strand.
AATTCTAATAATCATATCTATTTTTCCATCTATTTTTTAATATTTCTCTAAATTGATTTTCTCTTTGATTATTACCTGGCTCATACAGCTTTGTTCCCGAAATTTCTTTTGGTAGAAATTCTTGGGCTACAAAATTGTTAGGGTAATTATGTGAATATTGATAATCTTTACCATAATCTAAGTCTTTCATTAACTTAGTTGGTGCATTTCTTAGGTTAAGTGGTACAGATAAATCTCCTGTTTGTTTTACTAAATTTTGTGCTTGACCAATGGCAACATATGATGCGTTACTTTTGGCTGAATTAGCCAAATAAACGGCACATTGACTTAATATTATTCTAGATTCTGGATAACCAATAATAGAAACTGCTTGAAACGTATTATTCGCTAAAATTAAAGCAGTTGGGTTTGCGTTTCCAACATCTTCAGAAGCTAAAATTAACATTCTACGTGCAATAAATTTTACATCTTCACCACCTTCTATCATTCTTGCTAACCAATAAACTGCTGCATTTGGGTCGCTACCACGTATAGATTTAATAAATGCTGAAACGATGTCATAATGTTGTTCGCCAGTTTTATCATATCTAGCTGTATTTTTCTGAATTTTAGACAACACTAACTCATTAGTAATTTCAATTTCATCATCAACAGAAACTAATAATTCAAAAATATTTAAAAGTTTTCTAGCATCACCGCCAGAAACTTGTAAGAGAGCATCTGTTTCTTTTAAACTAATTTTTTTTGTTGAAAGAAACTCATCTTTTTCCATTGCTCTATGAAGTAAAGCAACCAAATCTTCTTTATCAAAAGAATTTAATATATAAACTTGGCAACGAGAAAGTAGTGCGGGTATTACCTCAAAACTTGGGTTTTCTGTAGTTGCACCAATTAAAGTTACCCATCCTTTTTCTACTGCACCTAATAAAGAATCTTGTTGAGATTTACTAAAACGATGAATTTCATCAATAAATAATATTGGGTTCTTAGCAGTAAATAAACCGCCACTTTTTTTAGCTTTCTCTATAACATCTCTAACGTCTTTAACACCAGAACTAATAGCACTTAAAGTATAAAAAGGTCTATTAGAGGCAGTTGCTATAATATTTGCCAAGGTAGTTTTACCAATTCCTGGAGGTCCCCAAAGAATTAAAGAAGGTATTATTCCTTGTTTAATTAAATTAGTTAAAACACCGTTCTTACCAACTAAATGTTGCTGACTAATATAATCTTCTAAAGTTTTAGGTCTAATTCTTTCTGCCAAAGGTTCATTCATTTTGTAAAAATAATAAAGTTTTATGACAGAAGTTGCTATTTTCTAATTTGGTAGCATATTTGTTATTTTTACAACTATGGAAGATAAAAAACAATTAAAAATATCGAAGTCTATATTTTTTATACCAACGCTATATGTTTTTGGTATTTGGTTTATTTATTGGATTGAAATCTATTTCAACTTCAATTTTAATAAATATGGTGTCTTTCCAAGAGAATTAATAGGTTTAAGAGGTGTTTTTTTAACTCATTTTATACATAGTGATACTAGTCATCTATTTAATAATTCAATTCCCTTATTTGTCTTGCTTTTAAGCCTTTTTTATTTTTATAAAGACATTGCCTTTAAAGTTTTAATTTATGGTGCACTTCTGTCTGGATTTATAACTTGGTGTATTGCAAGAGAATCTTACCATATTGGAGCAAGTGGAATTGTTTATCTTCTTTTTAGCTTTATTTTTTTTAGTGGAATTATAAGAAAGCATTATAGGTTAGTAGCACTTTCACTAATTATAATATTTCTTTATGGAAGCATGATTTGGTATGTTCTACCAATAAAAGAAGGAATGTCTTGGGAAGGACATTTATCTGGTTTTTTAGTAGGAATACTATTTGCGGCTTTATATAGAAATAAAGGTATTGTCAAAGAAGAGCATCAATTTGTAGAAACAGAATTCGATTTGTTATTTGATGAAAACGGACAATTTGCTCCACCAATAATAGAGGAGGAGCATGAAGGAGATTTAAATTAGGTATTTATATATTATTTAGTCATTCTTTGTCTTACTGTCTCATATAAGAATGCTCCACAAGCAACAGAAACATTTAATGAAGCTATTTCACCTAATAAAGGTAATTTTGCTTTATAGTCTACCATTTTAAGTATAGATGGGTTAACTCCTCTATGTTCAGATCCCATTACTATTGCAATTGGTTGATTTAAGTTAATGTCATATAACGAATCTTCAGTTTTTTCTGTTGCAGCAACAGTTTTAATTTCTGAAGCTTGCAGTATGAACAAAGCATCTTTAATATGATCTACTTTACAAATAGGTATTTTAAATGCTGCACCAGCAGATGTTTTTATGGTTTCAGCATTTATTGGAGCACTTCCATCTTTCTGAATGATTATACCATTTACACCAGTACATTCTGCAGTTCTAATAATTGCACCAAAGTTTCTAACATCAGAAAGTTGATCTAATAATAGAAAAAGTGGAGTAGTACCACTTTCTAAAGTTTTCTCTATTAAGGTTTCTAAATCTTGAAATTCTACAGGAGAAATTTGTGCTACAGCTCCTTGATGATTACCATTTTTAGACAAACGGTTTAACTTTTCTACAGGTACCATACTTGTAGATAGTTTTTTTTCTTTGATAAGTTGGTTTAACTCATAGAATAGATTTCCTCTTAATTCTTTCTGTAAGTATACTTTGTTTATAGTCGAGCCACTTTCTATAGCTTCTATTATAGCTCTAATACCAAAAATGTTTGTCGTTTCTGTAGTCATGTTATTCTCCATTTTGCAAATGTATGTTAAAAAAAGAGCAAAAAAAAACCATCTCATAAAGAGATGGTTTTAATTTTTGTAATTAAATATTATCTGTCAGCGTTAACGCTTTCGTCAATATTCACATTTGCATCAATTTCAGATTGCGGTACTTTTAAGAAAAATCTCTTATCATCAGCAGTTAAGCTAGAAGCACCTTTAATTCTTTGGTTACCAGTTCTTGTAATTCCTGTTCTGTAACGTTTAGCATCAAACCATTCTACACCAATTTCAGCATATAATTCTTTTCTTCTTTCAACTAAAATTTCATCTAACAATGCTTGACCAGTGTTAGTAGATTTTACAGCTAAAGGATCTCTATTAGACTGTAAAGCAAATAATATAGTATGTGCTCCTGTAGGATTACTATTATAATATTTAGCTTCAGCTTCAACTAATAACATTTCAGCAGTTCTTATTACTGGGTGATCAGAATCGAAGTTAAAAGTAAACTTTCTAGATACAAAGTTTCTATAATCTGTTGGATCTGCAATACTATAAGCATCTACGAATGTATTTCTAATATCTGTTGAAGAGAAAAGGTTTACAAAATCAACATTAAAGTATGTTGCTGCATAAGATAATACAAAGTGATCTGCATGTGCATGAGGAGCTCCCCAATAATAATTAGATTGATCTAAACTTTGTGCATTACCCCAAATCCATTCAGAATCAGAAATATCATTAAATCCATTTGCATAATTAGAATTTAAGTTACTAGCAGGTGTTCCACCTCCGTAAGCTTTAATTGCTGCATCTTCTGCACCAGTCCAATTACCCATTGTTTGATATACTCTGGCCAAAATACCATAAGCAACATTTTGATTTACATAAGATTTTGCTAATCTATCTGCACCTAAATTGTTAGTTGCAAAAGTTAAATCATCTAAGATTAAAGTATACATATCAGCTAACGTACTCATAGGATTACCTTCTGTAGATAATTCTGTATAAATAGGAGGTGCTGGTAATGAAGAATCAAACGTATAAGTGTGTTGAAATTCCATTGCTAATTGAAAGTAAAAGAAAGCTCTTATTGCTCTTCCTTGACCAATAATTTCATTCTTATCTAAGTTAGATAAACCAGTAGAAGCTTGTGCACCATTAATTAAGTTATTTGCTTGATTAATCATGTAATATGGGTAATTCCAGCTAAAACTTGAACGTCTATAAGTAGGCTCACGATTATCATTTGCATAATCATTTAAAAACCATGTTGCACGTTGAATAACATCGTTCCCTTTTACTGTTCTTGCATAATACATAGAGTTTAAACCTGCAGCATCTGTAGATGTAAATTGACCTCTAAATGTTCTCATAATTCCAGATACGAAAGCATCTGCTCCTGCTCTAGAACCAAAGATTACAGCACTTGTTACTGAATCTGTTGGTTGAGGATCGTTTAAGAATTCATCTCCACAACTAAACATTGAGAATGTTAATGAAAGTATGAATAATAATTTAAAATTAAATTTTTTCATTTTTTTTGTTTTTATAATTCTAAGTTAAGACCTAAAGAAAAAATTCTTTGATTAAAAGATCTGTTATCTGTTGTACCAGCTAAACTTTGCTCTGGGTCAATTCCTTTATGACTCTGGAATGTAGCTAAATTATCTCCTTGAAAATAGATTCTTAATTTACCTAATCCAATATTTTCTGCAACATCTGTTGGTAAAGTATAACCAAAAGTTAATGCTTTAACTCTTAAGAAGTCATTTTTAAATAAAAATCTTGTAGAAGTTGAATTAAAATCATTCTGACTATTCTGTAAACGAGGAATATCTGTAACATCCCCTGGGTTTTGCCATCTGTTAACTAAATCTACTGATGAAGCTCTACCGAAATTTTCAAATCCACTCATTAAAGCAGCATAAGTACTATCATAAACATAAGAACCTACACTAAAATTCATTAATAAATTTAAATCAAAATTACCGTATTTAAATGTATTTGTAAAACCACCTTGAAAATCTGGTAAAGATTCTTTTCCTGTTTGGTAACGTGTAGCTTCTTGATAATCGTTAGTAGTTAATTTGTTACCTGTAGGCTCATTTGTAGTAGCATCTAATTCGTCAATAGACCATAAAGCTTCTCCTGTTGCAGTATCTACACCTGCGTATTCTCTAATGTAAAATTCATATAAAGAAGAACCAACTTCCCATCTTTTAGTTCCATTAATAAATGAATCCTGAGTTAATTCAGTAATTTCATTTTTAGTAAATGAAACATTTAAATTAGAAGACCATTCAAAATTTTCAGTTGATACATTTATACTATTTAAGTTAATTTCAACACCAGAGTTTTTAATAGCTCCAACATTTGTAGTAATTCCTGTATTTCCAGTAGAACCAGGTAATGGTTTTGTGTATAATAAATCAATAGACTCTTTTGTAAAGTATTCTACACTACCACTAATTCTATTATTGAATAAACCAAAGTCTAAACCAATGTTTGAAGAAGAAGTCTTTTCCCAAGTTAATAATGGATCACTAACAGAACCTAATACAACACCTGTATTAGTCAATTCATTGTTTCCAGTTTCAAATAATGATAAGTACGGGAAATATCCAATACCTCTATTATTTCCTAATTCACCATATGAACCTTTTAATTTTAAGTAGTTTATTACAGAATTATCTGCTAAAAAGTTTTCTTTAGAAATAATCCAAGAACCACCTACAGAGTAGAAGTTTCCAAATCTAGTATCCTCAGAGAATCTTGATGATCCATCACGTCTGTAAGAACCTTCAACAAAATATTTATTATCGTAGTTATAAGAAGCTCTTCCTAAATAACTTTCTAATCTTTCTTCACTTAAGAATCCTCCAACACCTTCTGGAGTTGTACTACCGTTTAATACTTTTACGTTAGGTAAAAAACCAACACCTTGTGCATTAAAACCATCAATTTTAAACTTATAAGCTTCATGAATTATACTTGCAGAAACATTATGAACATCTCCAAAAGTCTTATCAAAGTTTAATGAATTAATTAAGTTTAAAGTAGAAGTAATATTTCTTGTTTGAGATACTCTACCACCAACATTTGCAGCATAACCAAATTCATTATGAACATACCCATAGCTATCAAATAAAACTCTTTCAAAACCAACAGTAGTTTTAAAGTTTAAGTAGTCTGTAAATTTAATTTGTGCATTACCATTTGCTTGAATATTATCTCTATTATTCTTGTTTACATAGTTAAATAAAGAACCATAAGCATTTTCCCCTTCAAATACAGCTCTAGTACCATTTAATAATTGGCTAGAGTTGTTACCATAATCATAAATAGACTGACCAAAGTTATCTGATAAAAGTTGTCCATTTACATCTCTTCTGTATAATGGGTAAATAGAAGATACTGAAGTTGTCCATTGCACAGCAGATTGAAAAGAAGAACCTGATTGTGTTGGGTTATTTTGCTTTGATGTTGAATAAGATGTATTAAAACCTAATGTTAACCAATCTTTAACCTTAGAAGTTATATTTAATCTTGTAGTAATTCTTTCAAAGTCAGACTCAGCAATACTTCCTTCTTGATCTAAATAGTTAACAGAGAAGAAATAAGTTGAAGCAGCAGAACCACCAGAAGCAGTTAAACCATGTTCATGTCTTACAGCTGCATCGTTAAATAATAAATCTCTCCAATTTGTTTCCCATAATTTATTAGAAGTAACTAAGTTACCATTAACATCTACTGGGTTTGGTACAGATGGTCCGTAAGGATTATATCCTAAACCAGAAACTAATCCATTAGTTGCTGTTTGTGCAGCATCTGCAGGAGTTGCTCCATTTACGTATACTTCAGAATTTTTCATTGCTTCCCAAGTATATCTCATTTGATCATCAGTATTTAACAACTCATGTTGTTTAACAGCTTGATTTGCGAAACCTGTTGAAGTTCTGAATGTAATTCTTGTAGGAGAGTTTAACTTTCCTTTTTTGGTGTTTATTAAAATCACACCATTTGCACCTCTTGAACCATATAATGCTGTTGAAGAAGCATCTTTTAAAACGTTCATAGATTCGATTTGATCTGCACTAATAGAATTTATATTTCCATTATATGGCGTACCATCTAAAATAATTAACGGTGAAGCATCAGCATTAATAGAACCTACACCTCTAATTCTAATCGTTGGATTATCTCCTGGTTGACCACCTGCAGAAACAATAGTTACACCAGGAACAGTTCCTTGTAATGCATTTGTAACAGATACAACTTGTTGTTTTTCTATTACTTCATTAGATACTACAGCTACAGAACCAACAATAGACTCTTTAGTTTGTGTTCCATAAGCAACAATAACAATCTCATCTAAAACTGTATTGTCTGACTTTAAAACAACGTTAATTCTATTAGAACCAGAAACTTTTCTTTCTGCTTTAATATAACCAATATAAGAAAAACTTAAAATATCACCTGTTTTTGCTTTGATTGTGTATTTACCATCAAAGTCTGTTTCAGTACCTTTCGTTGTTCCCTTTATTATAACACTAACACCAGGTAAACTTCCAGATTCATCTGTAATTGTACCAGTTATAGTCTTTTCTTGTGCAAAGGATATTTGCACTACAAACGCTAGAAAAAGCGTTAAAATTCCATTAAACTTTGTTTTCATTGTATAATTATTTGAATTAATTAGTCCCAAAAGTCTTAAATAAAACTTAATAAAACAATTTTTTAACATAAAAATGTTTGATTAATTCTTTTTATTTAGACAAAAAAAAACATCCAACCTTACAAAGGTTGGATGAATTTTTATAAAATATTTGTTTTTTATTTAAATATCCAAAGCGTAGTGTCTAGATTATCAGCGCCTTGTGCGCTAATTGCTGCGTCGTAATTATCTTTATTTAATGCTTGTGCAGTTGCAGAGTATCCATCTCTTTGAGGAATATCTGTAGCATTTGATAATAAATCTGCTGGCGCAACTAAATTAATTCTACCATCCGTACCTTCAGCTTTAAATCTTCTCCATTCTGCCCAACTATTAAATCCTTGTAGGTATAATGAAACATACTTTTCATAAGCTATATCTTCAATTCCAGTATATGGATTTGCTGCGATATACACAGCGATATCTGCTGCGGGTATACCCCATTGTTCCATACTAGCAGTAATTCCTTCTGCATATAAAGACGCTGCATTTTCAGTTGTCCATGTTTTAGCAGCAGCTTCAGCTCTAGCGAATAAAACTTCAGAATACGTGTAAATCATTAAAGGAGCATCACTTGTATTAATTACATTATCTGTAATAAAAGAGTAATTTGCTGTAGTAGAATTTGAAGCTCCATAAGGCGCTCCTATAAAAGTAGCAGTTGTTGTTGTTGGTTCCGCAAATTTAGCTAATCTAGGATCTTCTGGTAAAGTAGATGTACCGGTTCCTATTAGTTTATCTACAAAAACGTCACTTAATAAATAATCTTTTCTAGATTCAAATCTATCTTGCCAAGGATTGTCATTAGAATCTTCAGTTAAATATGTATATTGAATATTCTCTGTATTTGAAGAAATAGCACCTGCCATTGCTTCTTTAAATTTAGCCTCTCCTGTTGTTGGGTCTGCTTTAGATAAACGTAAACCCATAACCATTTTAATAGTATTGGCAAATGTTTTCCATTTAGTCATATCTCCACCGAAGTAAATATCACTATCAGGTCCCTTACCGCTATTAATTGAAGCTAATGCGTTATCTAATTCTGCTAAAAGACCACTGTATATTGCTTCTTGAGAATCATATGCAGGATAAATATTGTTTGCAATGTCTAATGCTTCTGAATAAGGAAGATATCCCCATCTATCTGTCATTCCATGCATAATATATACTTTTAAAATTGTTGCAGCAGCTATTTGGTTTCCATTAGAGCCATATGCTTGTGCAGCAAGTTTAGTATCGGCATTTGTGTTTATTTCAATAATCTGTCTTAAGTCTTCAAGTAAACCATAAGATCCATTAGGACTCCAGTTTAAAGTTTGATAACGTGACTCTTCGTCATATTGACCATTAGATAAATATTGAACATATAGGTTCGATTTTGTGTCTGCTATGTAACCACTAGTTCCTCTTTGTGCATTTGCTAAAAGAGATGCTGTTACTGGTGTACTTGGGTTATTAGGATTAAGGTTTGTATCACCAAAATCCACTGTATCACATGCTGTAAAAGATACTGCAGCAGCAAGAATAAGCGTTTTTATTTTATTTATTTGTTTCATTTTTAAATCTTTTTTTAATTAAAATGACATTCTTACATTGATACCTACTGTTCTAACATTTGGTAATTGTCCACCTTCTGTCCAGTTTACTCCGTTACTTGTTTCAATTTCAGAAGGGTCTAAACCTGGTAATGCAGAGTGAATTAACCAAACATTGTTAGCAAATACACCTAAGTTTAAAGTTTTAAACGGAGTCTTTGCTAATACAGTTGTAGGTAAATCATAATCTAAACGTACTGTTCTTAATTTAACGTAAGATGCATCGTATAACCATCTTTCATGAAGAGCAAATAAGTTACCCCAATATGTACTAGAGCTAACATTATATGAAACCGGAGCACCTGAAGTTGCGTCAACACCTTCGATAAAAACACCACCACCATCTGCAACTGCATCTCTAACTGGGTTACCTAAGTTGTTTTCTCCAACAGTTTCTATTCCTAAACCAGAGTAGTTGTTAAACATTCTTGTAACAGAAAATACTTTTCCTCCTTTTTGAAAGTCAATATCAAAACCAAAATTAAAGTTTTTGTAACGAATATTGTTAGATAATCCCCCAGTAAAATCGGGTAATACATTACCTAAGTGTTGGTTTGTTTCATATTGTGGTGTTCCGCTAGAAGATAATAAAATGTTTCCATCCTCATCTCTACTAAAAGCTCTACCATAAATAGCACCCCATTCTTCTCCAACTCTTTCTTGTAATTGAATACCTCTCCAAGAAGAAGATAATACATTTACATCAATTCCTTCAGATATTTTATCTACAGTTCTTTTTAATGTTGCAAAACTTAATGTAGCATCCCAAGCGATGTCTTCTTTTTTGATAATGTCATAGTTTAACATTACTTCAATACCACTATATGTTTGTTTTCCATCATTCTTAAGTGTGCTTGTATACCCAGTAGACCCATCTAATGTTACACTTACTGGTAATTCTTCATCTATTTTCTTAAAGTATGCAACATCTACACCTAATCTGCTATTAAAAAATCTTAATTCTGTACCAATTTCATAATCTTTACGAACACCACCTCTTAATAAAGGGTTGGCAAAAGTACCTTGTGCAGATAATGTACCAGTACTACCATAAGGAGTTCCAATACCGTAAACAGCAGATAATTGATAAGGAGTAGGGAATAAAGGAGCTTGTGCTGCACTCATTCTTAATTTTCCAAACCTTAAAAAATCATTTTGTTCTATTAATTTAGAAAAAACAAAACTTAATGATCCACCATAAGTATCAATTCTGTTAGCTTCTTCGTACGCAGAAGATCCCCAATCATATCTTGTAAAACCATCTAAAAATAACATATCCTTAAATCCTATAGATGCTTTTGCGAATATCGATTTTGTTTTAAATTTTGTAGAAGAATTGTTTACTGTAGGTCTATCTACAGAAGTACTTAAACTATAAAATCCTAATGTGTTTAATCCTCCAACAGTTGCACCGCTTAAGCTTTCAGATCCTACAGTTGAAAGTTCAAAACCTGCAGTTGCTGTAATATCGAAGTCTTCATTTAAATCTTTAGAGTAGTTAACAATACCAAATAACTCTTCTCTATAGTCCATAGATTCATTTTCACTATACGACGGTAGTGTTTGTCCACCTAAGCTTCCAAATGCTGTTCTATCATTAGATTCATAAGAGTTAAATGTTTTTCTTAAATCTAAACTCATATTTAGGTTCTCATTTACTTCATATTTTAAACCAATCTTACCATAAAGAGCATTTTTGGTTTGAAAATTTAAGTTTTCATTAGCTTCAAAGAAAGGAGAATCCCAGAATAAAGGTGAAGTGTCTGTAGGGCTATTTATGTTCCAAGAAACAAACTGTCCATTTCTCTCATAATTTCTAACTCTGTCCATATCTAATTGACGTTGCCACCATTGGTTTAAGTTAGATACAGTGTTACCGTAACCATTGTCAGGAAAGTTTTGAGTTCTTCTGTCTTGGTAGTTCATGTTAGCATAAGCTGTTAACTTATCTGTAATGTCTAAACTAGCATTTATTGTTGCTTGTACTTGTCTTCTGTTAGAGTTTGGAAAAACACTTGTTCTATCAATATTAGTTAATCCCATTCTTACGTTGTAATCATCACCACCTTTTGCGAAACTTACAGATGTATTATTTGTAACTCCTGTATCAAAAAAGTTTTTAATATTGTCTGGGTTTGCTTCAAAAGCTCTTAATTTTCCAAATTCAGGATCTCCTTGAATCCAAGAGTCCCAGTGACGTACAGGTGTACCATCTAATTTTGGTCCCCAGCTTTCATCAGCGTTATATTCAACCATTGGTTGGCCATTAAAAGCAGACCAAGATGCAGGATGTCTTGTTGCATCGAAGTTAAACGTGTTAAAGTCTTGAGAGTAACCACCACCATATTCATTTTGATATTCAGGAAGAATGTAAACATTTTCCATTGATGTACTATGGTTTAGTGTTACTAAACTCTCTCCACTTTTAGCTGTTTTAGTTGTTATAACTACTACACCATTTATTCCTTCTGGCCCGTATAATGCAGTTGCAGCAGACCCTTTTAAAACAGATAAATCTGCAATATCATCAGTATTTATATCAGATGTAGAACTAACTTTAATATTATCTACAATATATAATACGTTAGAGTTACCTCTTAATCTAATTCCAGAGTTTCCAAAACCAGAAGAAGGAGCACCTACTGCTTGTACACCAGCAACTCTACCAGCTAAAGCATTATTTACGTCTGTTTCTCTAGATCTTACTAAATTCTCTGTCTTTACAGATTGTTGAGAAAACCCAATAGATTTTTTGTCTCTTTTAATACCAAGAGCTGTAACAACTATTTCGTCTAAAACACTTGCATCAACAGTCATTAATACCTTAATAGTAGTAGAGTTACCTACTGTTTTTTCTATAGTTTTGTAACCTACATAACTAAAGCTTAATACATCTCCTGTTTTAGCCTTAATAGAAAAATTTCCACTGAAATCTGTTTCAGTTCCTTTGTTTGTTCCTTTAATAAGTACACTAACTCCAGGTAAAGAACCTGTTGAGTCTGATACTGTTCCGGAAACTGTTTTCTCTTGTGCAAAAGTAATTTGCACAACAAACGCCAGTAATAGCGTCAAAATTCCTTTAAACTTTGTTTTCATTATTGATTTGATTTGAATTAATTATGTCAAATATCTTAATACTTTATTAATTATGCAACGAAATCGTTAATTAATGTTAAAGTTTTTAATAAAGGTTAGTGTGTGCTTAGAAAAAGTTAATCCAATTTATGAAAAGTTGTGTGTTGTTGATGTTTATTTCTGTGTTATTACTAAAGCCGTTGGTAACCGAAATGTTAATCTGAGAATTATTTGTGTTAAATAAATATCCTAATCCAATACTTAAAAGTTTCTCTTTTTTATTAGCTGTCGATATTAATGCTAAATCTGTAATCGAATAAAGGAATGAATTTTTAGTTGTTAAGTATCGATACTCTATATTTTGTAAAACATAGTTTTTTACAAAAATACTTTGTTCACTAAAACCTCTAATCGAATTATTGCCTCCAATTCTATATAATTCATTTTCTATATAGTTTTCTGAATTTAGTAAACCTGTTTTATTTCTTAAAAAAAGACTATTTCTTTTATTTAGATCTAAAATGTAAGAAATTGTAGATTCTATTTTAATTTGTTTAAAAGAATTATTATTACTATTCCTCTTTCCAATTGAAGGATTAATATCTAGGTAAAATTTATCATTTTTAAAAGCATCACCTTTTTTTATTTTATTTTGATACCCAAATCCTATAAACGAACTTTCAAATGTTTCTATGTTATTAAAATTTACAGTTGCTATCTTTTCAGAGCTTTCTGAATAATATGAGAGAAATAAGTTTGAGTTATTTTTTATTTGATATTTTAATTTTAAATTAAAATTTGTGTTTAAAAAAGTTGAGTCTTGTTTGTAGATTGAGAATTTTAATTCCGGAGATACTTTTGTGTTAAATATATAAGGTGTTTTTGTAGCAATTGAAAATTCTTGTCTTTCCTGTCCAAAACTATTCCATACTAAATTTAAACTTTCACCCTTGTTTAGTGTGTTAATTAATTTTAAATCTAAATATCCATTAAATTTTATTTTTCCGTTTTCTTTTGAAGAGAAGTTTACTAACCCGTCAAATGAATTCCCTTTTCTTTTTTTTAAATAGATGTAAGCAAAAGTGGAATCTTTTGTAAATAAAATTTCTGGAGGTTTTTTTTCTGAAGCAAAATTTAAATTTTGAGACAATTTAGAAATAGTATTTAATTTTTGTCTATTAAAAATAGTTGTGTTGTTTATATTAAAATAGTTTTTTATAAAGTTGTTCGGGAAATTGTTATATCCATTAAAGATTAATTTATTAATTTTTCTTTTATCTGAATCTTCAATGTCAATTTCTGTAAAGAGAACTTTACCTATTACTTTAAAGTTTTTTAATTTTATTTTAGAAAATGAATTTCCTGAATTTTCTTTTGCTTTAGATATCTTATTTAACGTTTTTTCTAAATTATTAATTGATACTTTAAAGTTGTTTTTTTTAAGTTTTAGTTTTTGTAAAAGTATTTCTGTTAGATCAATATGTTTTAAAACTACAGAATCTATTTTTTGATTTAAAGTAAAATAAGCAGAATATTTTGTTTCATTTATTTTAATGCTATCTAATGAACTTAAAAAATAACCATTTATTTGAATTCTTTTCTGAACTTTTTTTAATTCATCATTTATAGATTTAGAATTTTTGTAATTCGATTCAATTTTTATTTTAGATAAGAACGAGTTTTCGATTTTATTTTTTGAAAATATTTTTAAAGTTAAATCTTGTGAATTTGTTCTAGTAATAAATGCTAGAATTAATGCAAAGGTTATAAAGTATCTATTTTTTTTATTCAAAATTATATCTATTTTGAAGTTCAAATGTATAAGAAAATGCTTTAATTTTCATGAATTGGAATCCTTTTTTAAAAAATAACTTGCTGATATTTGAATATTTAGAAAATAATTGTACATTTGCGGACTCTTAGAAAAGAGCAAAGTTTAATTATAAACGAAAAACAGTAATTATTTAGTATGCCTACTATTCAACAATTAGTTCGTAAAGGAAGAACCAAAATAACTAAGAAGAGTAAATCGGCTGCTTTGTCGTCTTGTCCTCAAAGACGTGGAGTTTGTACACGTGTTTATACTACAACACCAAAGAAACCTAATTCAGCAATGCGTAAAGTTGCAAGAGTTAGATTGACAAATGGTAATGAGATAAACGCATACATTCCAGGTGAAGGACATAACTTACAGGAGCACTCGATAGTATTAGTTAGAGGTGGAAGGGTAAAAGATTTGCCAGGAGTTAAATATCACGTAGTACGTGGTGCATTAGATACTGCGGGAGTAGAGGGTAGAACCCAACGTAGATCTAAGTACGGAGCAAAACGCCCAAAAAAGTAAATTAGTAACTTTTTTAATGTAAAGACATGAGAAAAAGAGCAGCGAAAAAAAGAGTCTTATTACCAGATCCGAAATTTAACGATCAGTTAGTAACACGTTTTGTGAATAACTTAATGTGGGACGGTAAAAAGTCAGTAGCTTTTAAAGTATTTTATGATGCGTTAGACATTGTAGAGGAAAGAAAAGGTGAAGAAGAAAAATCAGCTTTAGAAATTTGGAAAGATGGTTTGTCAAATGTAATGCCACACGTAGAGGTAAGATCTCGTCGTGTTGGAGGAGCAACATTTCAAATCCCAATGCAAATTAGACCAGACCGTAAGGTTTCTATGGCTATTAAATGGATGATTTTGTACACTCGTAAAAGAAACGAGAAAACAATGGCACAGCGTTTAGCTGCTGAAATTTTAGCTGCGGCTAAAGAAGAAGGTGCTGCTGTTAAAAAGCGTACAGATACTCACAAAATGGCAGAGGCTAACAAAGCATTCTCTCACTTTAGATTTTAATAGAAATGGCTAGAGATTTAAGATTCACAAGGAATATTGGTATTGCCGCACATATTGATGCTGGTAAAACCACAACGACAGAGCGTGTATTGTATTATACAGGTGTTTCTCACAAGATTGGAGAAGTACATGATGGTGCAGCTACAATGGACTGGATGGAGCAAGAGCAGGAGAGAGGTATTACAATTACTTCAGCTGCAACAACTTGTACTTGGCAATTTCCAATGGAAAACGCTAAGACTCTTCCAGATACAAAAGATTATCATTTTAACATTATTGATACTCCTGGTCACGTAGATTTTACTGTAGAAGTAAACAGATCTTTACGTGTTTTGGATGGTTTAGTGTTTTTGTTTTCAGCTGTTGATGGTGTAGAGCCTCAATCTGAAACAAACTGGAGACTTGCAGATAATTACAAAGTGCCAAGAATTGGTTTTGTTAATAAAATGGACCGTCAAGGATCTGATTTTATGATGGTTTGTAAGCAAGTTAAAGAAATGTTGGGTTCTAATGCAGTACCAATTGTTTTAAACATTGGTGATGAGGAGAACTTTAAAGGTATTGTAGATCTAGTTAAAAATAGAGCTATTATATGGCATGAAGAAGGAATGGGTGCAACATTTGATGTTGTAGATATTCCTGAAGAATTAAAAGAAGAAGCTAGAGTATTACGTGCTAATCTTATTGAAGAAGTAGCTAGTTATGATGAAAGCTTATTAGAGAAATTCATGGAAGATGAAAATTCTATTACAGAAGAAGAGGTGCATGCTGCACTTAGAGCTGCTGTAATGGATATGGCAATAATTCCTATGATTTGTGGTTCTGCTTTTAAGAATAAAGGTGTTCAGTTTCTTTTAGATGCTGTTTGTCGTTATTTGCCTTCTCCAATGGATAAGGAAGGTATTGTTGGTGTAAATCCAGATACAGAAGAAGAAGAATTACGTAAGCCTAGTGTAGATGAACCTTTTGCTGCTTTAGCATTTAAAATTGCTACAGATCCTTTTGTTGGTCGTTTAGCATTTTTTAGAGCATATTCTGGTCGTTTAGATGCAGGTTCTTATGTTTTAAATAACCGTTCAGGTAAAAAAGAGCGTATCTCACGTATCTATCAAATGCATGCTAACAAGCAAAACGCAATTGATTATATTGAAGCTGGAGATATTGGAGCTGCTGTAGGTTTTAAATCTATTAAAACAGGAGATACTTTAACTGCTGAAAAATTCCCTCTTGTATTAGAGTCTATGGATTTTCCAGACCCAGTAATTGGTATTGCAGTTGAGCCTAAAACAAAAGCAGATGTAGATAAACTAGGTATTGGACTTGCTAAATTAGCAGAAGAAGACCCTACTTTTACAGTACGTTCAGATGAAGCTTCGGGTCAGACTATTATTTCTGGAATGGGTGAGTTGCATTTAGATGTACTTGTAGATCGTTTAAGACGCGAGTTTAAGGTTGAAGTTAATCAAGGACAACCACAAGTAGAGTATAAAGAAGCAATTACAGCTACAACAGATCATAGAGAAGTTTATAAGAAACAATCTGGTGGTCGTGGTAAATTTGCTGATATAGCTTTTACAATAGGACCTGCCGATGAAGGTGTTCAAGGGTTACAATTCGATTCTGTTATTAAAGGTGGTAATGTTCCTAGAGAATTTGTTCCTTCTGTAGAGAAAGGTTTCAGAGAAGCTATGAAGAATGGACCATTAGCAGGATATGAAATGGATTCAATGAAAGTTACTTTAAGAGATGGTTCTTTCCACGCAGTGGATTCAGATGCATTATCTTTTGAATTAGCTGCAAGAATGGGGTATAAAGCTTCTGCAAAATCTGCAAAAGCAAAAATCATGGAACCTTTAATGAAGGTAGAAGTGTTAACTCCAGAAGCTAATATGGGTGATATCGTTGGAGATTTAAATAGAAGAAGAGGTCAAGTAAACGACATGAGTGATCGTGCTGGATCTAAAGTTGTAAAAGCAATTGTACCATTATCAGAAATGTTTGGTTATGTTACTGCTTTAAGAACTATGTCTTCTGGTAGAGCAACTTCTACTATGGAATTTTCACATTATGCAGAAACTCCTTCAAATATATCTGAAGAAGTAATAGCAAAATCTAAAGGATAATCTACTTTAATAATTACAAGATGAGTCAAAAAATTAGAATTAAATTAAAGTCTTACGATTACAATTTAGTAGATAAATCTGCTGAAAAAATTGTAAAGACTGTTAAAAGTACTGGTGCTGTTGTAAACGGACCAATACCTTTACCAACACATAAAAAGATTTTTACAGTATTACGTTCTCCACACGTAAACAAAAAATCTAGAGAGCAATTTCAATTATCTGCTTACAAAAGATTGTTAGACATTTATAGTTCTTCTTCGAAAACTATTGATGCTTTAATGAAACTTGAGTTACCAAGTGGTGTTGAAGTTGAGATTAAAGTTTAAGTAAAATATTAACTTTCGGTTTAATTTTGTTAAACCGAAAGTTTTTTATACTTTTGCAACCCGAATTAGTGTCGGGTGATGCTTGTTTTAGTGTTAAAACTAAAATAAGTGACATGTCCTAAGCGTTTCGCGAAGGAAAAACGGTAAAAACAAAATCAGCGTTGAATTTGTTTTGCGCTGTTTTTTTTGGAAGAAACTCAAGGGAATTAAGTGAAACGATAGTTTCAAACAAATAATTATTAATATAGACGCGCTGGATAATAATCTATCGTCTAAAATTTTAACTAAATGTCTGGGTTAATAGGAAGAAAGATTGGGATGACCAGCTTATTTGATGAAAACGGGAAGAATATTCCTTGTACAGTAATCGAAGCGGGTCCTTGCGTTGTTACCCAAGTCAGAACCGAAGAGGTTGACGGCTACAATGCGTTACAGCTTGGTTTCGATGACAAAAAAGCAAAGAGTTCTAACAAAGCGTTAGATGGTCACTTTAAAAAGGCTGGCTCTACTGCTAAGAAAAAAGTCGTTGAATTTCAAGGGTTTGAAGGAGAGTATAAATTAGGAGATTCTATATCTGTAGAGCACTTTGAAGAAGGTGAATTTGTAGATGTGTCTGGTGTTTCTAAAGGTAAAGGTTTTCAGGGTGTTGTAAAACGTCATGGATTTGCTGGTGTTGGTCAAGCAACGCACGGTCAACATAACCGTTTAAGAGCTCCAGGTTCAATTGGTGCTGCATCTTATCCTGCAAGAGTGTTCAAAGGAATGCGTATGGCAGGTAGAATGGGTGGAGATAAAGTGAAAGTACAAAACTTAAGAGTATTAAAAGTAGTTGCTGAGAAGAATCTACTTGTTGTTAAGGGAGCAGTTCCTGGACACAAAAATGCTTATGTAACTATTCAGAAATAATGGAAATAGCAGTTTTAGATATTACAGGAAAAGATACAGGAAGAAAGGTTGAGCTTTCTAAAGATGTATTCGGTATAGAGCCTAATGATCACGCTATTTATTTAGATGTTAAGCAATATTTGGCAAATCAACGTCAAGGAACGCATAAGTCTAAAGAAAGAGCTGAAATTACAGGTTCTACTAGAAAAATAAAAAAACAAAAAGGAACTGGTACTGCAAGAGCAGGTTCTATCAAGTCTGGTGTTTTTAGAGGTGGAGGACGTATGTTCGGACCAAGACCTAGAGATTATTCTTTTAAATTGAATAAGAACTTAAAGCGTTTAGCTCGTAAATCAGCTTTAAGTATTCAAGCAAATGATAAAAACTTAGTTGTTGTTGAAGATTTCGATTTCGAAACTCCAAAAACTAAAAATTTCTTAAACGTTTTAAAAGCGTTTCAGTTAGAAACTAAAAAATCTTTGTTTGTGTTAGGTAATGAAAATGCAAATGTGTATTTGTCATCACGTAACTTGAAGAAATCTAAAGTTATTAAAGCTTCTGAATTAAATACTTATGGTGTGTTAAATGCTAATAAGATTATAATGACTGAAAGCTCTTTAGAAGGTATAAACACAAATTTAAGCAAATAGGGAGTCAAAATGAGTATTTTAATAAAACCTATTATTACGGAAAAAGCTACAAACGATAGTGAATTATTTAATCGTTATACATTTGTAGTAGATAGAAAAGCTAATAAATTAGAAATTAAAGGAGCTGTTGAAGCAACTTACGGAGTTTCTATTTTAAGTGTGAAAACTTTAAATTATCCAATACAAAGAAATACTAAGTTTACTAAGAAAGGTTTAGTTACTGGTATTAAGAGTGGGTATAAGAAAGCAATCGTACAGATAGCAGAAGGAGAAAGTATTGATTTTTATAACAATCTTTAAGAAAAGACAAACATGTCAGTTAGAAAATTAAAGCCAATAACACCAGGTCAGCGTTTTAGAGTTGTAAATGGGTTCGACACCATAACAACTGATAAGCCGGAGAAAAGTTTACTTGCTCCGAAAAAACGATCTGGAGGTCGAAACAATCAGGGTAGAATGACAACACGTAATATAGGTGGTGGTCATAAACAAAAATATCGTATTATCGATTTTAAAAGAGATAAACAAGGTATTCCTGCAACAGTAAAAACTATAGAATACGATCCAAATCGTACTGCATTTATTGCTCTATTAAGTTATGCTGATGGTGAAAAGCGTTATGTGATAGCACAAAACGGTTTAAAAGTAGGTCAAGTAATAGTTTCAGGTAAAGAAGTGTCTCCAGAAATCGGAAATGCATTATATTTAAGTGAAATTCCATTAGGAACTACTATTTCTTGTATAGAGTTACGTCCAGGTCAAGGTGCTGTTATGGCTCGTTCAGCTGGTTCTTTTGCACAGTTAATGGCAAGAGATGGTAAATATGCAACGGTAAAATTACCTTCTGGTGAAACTAGATTGATTTTATTAACTTGTATGGCTACAATTGGAGTTGTATCTAATTCAGATCACCAATTACTAGTTTCTGGTAAAGCTGGTAGATCTAGATGGTTAGGTAGAAGACCAAGAACTAACCCAGTTAGAATGAATCCTGTAGATCACCCAATGGGTGGTGGTGAAGGACGTGCTTCTGGAGGTCATCCAAGATCTAGAAATGGTATTCCTGCAAAAGGATTTAAGACAAGGTCTAAAACCAAAGCTAGTAATAAGTATATTTTAGAACGTAGAAAGAAATAATAAGTTATGGCAAGATCATTAAAAAAAGGACCTTACGTTCACTATAAATTAGAGAAAAAAGTGTTAGCTAATGTAGAAGCTGGTAATAAAACCGTAATTAAAACTTGGTCTAGAGCAAGTATGATTACTCCAGACTTCGTTGGTCAAACAATTGCTGTTCATAATGGACGTCAGTTTGTACCAGTATTCGTTACAGAAAACATGGTAGGGCACAAATTAGGCGAATTTTCACCAACACGTTCTTTTAGAGGACACGCTGGTGCAAAAAATAAAGGTAAAAAATAGTAGGCAATGGGAGTTCGTAAAAAAAATATGGCAGATCAGTTAAAGGAAGCTAGAAAGCATCGTGCTTTTGCTAAGCTTACTAACTGTCCTACGTCACCAAGGAAAATGCGTTTAGTAGCGGATCAAGTAAGAGGTGTTGAAGTTGAAAAAGCTTTACAAATCTTAAAATTCAGTCCAAAAGAGGCATCTATAAACTTAGAAAAATTGTTATTGTCTGCAATTGCAAACTGGCAAGCTAAGAATGAAGATGCAGCTATTGAAGAGGCTGGATTATATGTGAAAACTATTTGTGTAGATAGCGCAGGAATGTTAAAAAGATTAAGACCAGCTCCACAAGGGCGTGCTCATAGAATTCGTAAGCGTTCTAATCACGTTACTTTAGAGTTAGGTGCTAAAAATTTAAGTAATCAAGCTAAGTAGAAATGGGACAAAAAACAAATCCAATAGGAAATCGTTTAGGAATCATCAGAGGTTGGGAGTCTAACTGGTATGGTGGAAATGACTACGGAGATAAAATTGCTGAAGATTTTAAGATTAGAGAGTATATTCATGCTAGATTATCTAAAGCAAGTGTTTCTAGAGTAATTATAGAGCGTACTTTAAAACTTGTAACCGTTACTATCACTACTGCTAGACCTGGTATTATTATCGGGAAAGGTGGTCAGGAAGTAGACAAGTTAAAAGAAGAGCTTAAAAAAATTACAGGAAAAGAAGTTCAAATTAATATTTTTGAAATCAAGCGTCCAGAATTGGATTCTAGATTGGTTGCAACAAGTGTTGCTCGTCAAATTGAAAATAGAATTTCTTACAAGAGAGCTATCAAAATGGCTATTCAAGCTACTATGCGTATGAACGCTGAAGGAATTAAAATTCAAATTTCAGGTCGTTTAAATGGTGCAGAAATGGCTCGTTCAGAACATTTTAAAGAAGGTAGAATACCTCTTTCTACTTTTAGAGCAGATATCGATTATTCACTTGTTGAAGCTCATACTACTTATGGAAGATTAGGTATTAAAGTATGGATTATGAAAGGTGAGGTATATGGTAAAAGAGAATTATCACCATTAGTTGGTTTGTCTAAAAAACAATCTGGTGGTAATAAAGGTGGTGGAGATAGAGGAAAAAGACCGCAACCTCGTAGAAGAAAATAATTTTTAAAATTAGAAATTAAAAATGTTACAGCCAAAAAGAGTAAAATACCGTAAGGTACAGAAGGCGAAAGGAAATATGACTGGTATTTCAGGTAGAGGGAATCAACTTTCTAATGGAATGTTTGGTATCAAATCTATTGACCAGAACTTATTAACTTCACGTCAAATAGAAGCAGCTCGTATCGCGGCAACTCGTCATATGAAAAGAGAAGGTCAGTTATGGATTAAGATATTTCCAGACAAGCCTATTACCAAAAAACCTTTAGAAGTACGTATGGGTAAGGGTAAGGGTGCACCAGATCATTTTGTTGCAGTTATTAAGCCAGGTAGAATTTTGTTTGAAATTGGTGGTGTACCAATGGATGTAGCAAAAGAAGCTTTACGTTTAGCAGCTCAAAAACTTCCAGTAAGAACGAAGTTTGTAGTAGCAAGAGATTTTGATATTAACGCTTAATTCGAAATAGAATGAAACAATCAGAAGTAAAAGAATTATCTATAGCAGATCTTAATGAGAAGCTTGGAGCGTTGCAAAAGAATTATACTGATCTTAAAATGGCTCACGCAATAACTCCTTTGGAGAATCCATTGCAATTGAGAATTTTAAGAAGAACTGTAGCAAGAATTGCAACAGAATTAACAAAAAGAGAATTACAATAATTCTATAGTCAGTTTTAAAGATGGAAAAAAGAAATCTTAGAAAAGAGAGAATTGGTGTTGTTTCTAGTAACAAAATGGAAAAATCTATTGTTGTTGCAGAAACTAAAAGAGTAAAGCACCCAATGTACGGAAAGTTCGTATTAAAGACTAAGAAGTACGTTGCACACGACGAAAAGAATGATTGCAACGAAGGAGATACTGTTAGAATCATGGAAACAAGACCTATGAGTAAATCTAAACGTTGGAGATTAGTAGAAATCCTAGAAAGAGCTAAATAATATGTTACAGACAGAATCAAGATTAAAAGTAGCAGATAATACTGGAGCCAAAGAGGTTTTAGTTATTAGAGTTTTAGGAGGAACAAGAAAACGTTACGCAAGTATTGGAGACAAGATTGTTGTAGCTGTTAAATCTGCGACTCCAAACGGAACTGTAAAGAAAGGTCAAGTATCTAGAGCAGTTGTTGTAAGAACTAAAAAAGAAGTAAGACGTAAAGACGGATCTTATATTAGATTTGATGATAACGCTTGTGTTCTTTTAAATCCTACAGAGGAGATGAGAGGAACACGTGTATTCGGTCCTGTTGCTCGTGAGCTTCGTGAGAAACAATTCATGAAAATAGTATCATTAGCACCTGAAGTGCTTTAACATTATAATAAGATGAAGAAGTTTAAAATTAAATCAGGAGATACTGTAAAAGTAATTGCAGGAGACCATAAAGGATCTGAAGGAAAAGTATTACAGATCATCAAGGATAAAGATAGAGTATTAGTTGAAGGTGTAAACTTAGTTTCTAAGCACACTAAACCTAATGCACAAAATCCTCAAGGTGGTATTGTAAAGAAGGAAGCTTCTCTTCACATTTCTAACGTTATGTTAGTTGAAGAAGGTGTAGCTGTAAGAGTAGGTTATCAGGTTGATGGAGATACTAAAACTAGAATCTCTAAAAAAACTAAAAAATAAGAATAATCATGAGTTACGTACCAAGATTAAAATCAGAATACAAAGAAAGAGTTGTAAAAGCTCTTACTGAAGAATTCAGTTATAAGAATGTTATGCAAGTGCCAAAATTAGAAAAGATTGTTGTTTCTAAAGGTGTTGGTGCTGCAATAGCAGATAAGAAATTAATAGATTATGCTTTAGAAGAGTTGACTAAAATCACTGGACAAAAAGCTATATCTACTATGTCTAAGAAGGATGTTGCATCATTCAAATTACGTAAAGGTATGCCAATTGGTGTAAAAGTTACGTTAAGAGGTGATAAAATGTATGAGTTTTTAGATAGACTAGTTACAGCTTCTTTACCTCGTGTAAGAGACTTTAACGGTATTAAAGCTAATGGTTTTGATGGGAGAGGTAATTACAATTTAGGTATTACTGAACAAATCATTTACCCAGAGATAAATATTGATCAAGTTAAAAAAATCAATGGTATGGATATTACATTTGTAACATCTGCTGACACTGATAAAGAAGCAAAATCATTATTAGGAGAATTAGGTTTACCATTCAAAAAAAATTAAGAAATGGCTAAAGAATCAATGAAAGCTCGCGAACGTAAGAGAGCAAAGACAGTTGCAAAATATGCTGAAAAAAGGAAAGCTTTGAAAGAAGCTGGAGATTATCAAGCATTGCAGAAATTACCAAAGAATGCTTCACCAGTTAGAATGCATAATAGATGTAAATTAACAGGTCGTCCAAAAGGATATATGAGACAATTTGGTTTATCTCGTGTAACGTTTCGTGAAATGGCAAATCAAGGTTTAATACCGGGTGTTAAAAAGGCATCTTGGTAGAAAACTAAAATAAAGCTTATTAATAAAAATAGAATGTGTATCTTTGCACGCTCTATTTTTTTTGAGTATAAGAATTTTAACTGATTATAGGTTCAAACATCACAGATTTTTCTGTAGCATAAATAGAGATGTTTTGAAAACCGTAATCGCAATATAAATAAATATGTATACAGATCCAATCGCGGATTTTCTTACTAGAGTAAGAAATGCAATCGCAGCAGGACACAGAGTAGTGGAAATTCCAGCTTCAAACTTGAAGAAGGAAATGACTAAGATTTTGTTTGATCAAGGATTTATTTTAAGCTACCAGTTCAATGACGATAAAGTTCAAGGGACAATTAAGATAGCTTTAAAATATGACAGAGAAACAAAAGAGTCAGTAATTAGAAAAATTCAACGTATCAGTACACCTGGTTTGCGTAAATATGTTGGCTCTACTGAGATGCCAAGAGTATTGAACGGACTTGGAATTGCTATTGTTTCTACATCTAGAGGTGTAATGACAAACAAAAAAGCACGTCAAGAGAATGTTGGAGGAGAAGTTTTATGTTATGTTTATTAATTTGTAAGAAATGAGTAGAATAGGAAAAAATCCCGTTAGCATTTCACAAGGTGTAGATGTAAACATTAAAGACAATGTTGTAACTGTAAAAGGAAAATTAGGTGAGTTAACTCAAAAAATTTCTGACGGTATTACAATTAAAATTGAAGATGGTGTTATCACTTTAGATAGAGCATCTGAAAGTAAAGACCATAAAGCACAACATGGTTTAATGAGAGCTTTAATCAATAATATGATTGAAGGTGTTAGTAAAGGTTGGACTAAGGATTTGGAATTGGTTGGTGTAGGTTATAGAGCATCAAATCAAGGTCAAAAATTAGATTTAGCTTTAGGTTTCTCTCATAATATTGTTTTAGAAATAGCTCCAGAAGTTAAAGTTGAAACAATATCTGAGAAAGGGAAAAACCCGATCATTAAATTATCTTCATTTGACAAACAATTAGTTGGTCAAATAGCTGCAAAGATTCGTTCTTTCAGAGCACCTGAGCCTTACAAAGGTAAAGGAGTTAAGTTTGTTGGTGAATTATTAAGAAGAAAAGCAGGTAAATCTGCATAATAATAGAGCAATATGGCATTATCAAAGCTACAAAGAAGAGCTAGAATAAAGCGTAGAATCAGAAAGATAATTTCTGGTACTGCTACTAAACCGAGATTATCGGTTTATAGAAGTAATAAAGAAATTTACGCTCAAATAGTTGACGATGTAAACGGAGTAACATTAGCTTCAGTTTCATCTCGAGATAAAGATATAAAAGCAGATACTAAAATAGAAGCGGCTACAGCAGTTGGGAAATCAATCGCAGAAAAAGCAACTAAATTAGGATTAGAAAAAATTGCTTTTGATAGAAATGGTTATTTATACCATGGTAGAGTTAAAGTATTAGCAGAAGCTGCAAGAGAAGCTGGTTTAAAATTTTAAGAAATTATGCAAGGTTATAAAAACGTAGAAAGAGTTAAGCCAAGTGGGCTTGAACTTGTAGATAAATTAGTTGGAGTACAACGTGTTACTAAAGTTACTAAAGGTGGTAGAGCTTTTGGTTTCTCTGCAATTGTTGTTGTAGGTGATGGTAATGGTGTTGTTGGACATGGATTAGGTAAATCTAAAGATGTTGCATCTGCAATTGCTAAAGCAATTGAAGACGCAAAGAAAAATTTAGTTAGAATACCTATTCTTGATGGTACTTTACCTCATGAGCAAAAAGGTAAATTTGGTGGAGCTAAAATCTTCATAAAACCTGCTTCTCCTGGTACAGGGGTTATTGCTGGTGGTGCTGTTCGTATGGTATTAGAATCTGTTGGGGTACATGATGTTTTATCAAAATCTCAAGGATCTTCTAATCCTCACAATGCAGTAAAAGCTACTTTTAATGCATTATTGCAATTGCGTAGTGCAACTTCAATAGCGAAGCAAAGAGGTGTCTCTTTAGAAAAAGTATTTAACGGATAAACCTAAGAACGATGGCAAGAATCAAAGTTACACAAGTAAAAAGTCAAATCGGGCGTCTTCAGAGTCAAAAGAGAACTTTAGAGGCATTAGGTTTACGTAAAATGAACCAGACTGTAGAACATGAGGCAACTCCTTCTATAGTAGGTATGGTAAATACAATTAAACACTTAGTTTCTTTCGAAGAAATTAAATAAGATTTATAAAAAAATGAGTTTACACAATTTAACACCAGCATTAGGTTCCATTAAAAAAGGAAAAAGAATTGCAAGAGGTGAGGGTTCTGGAAAAGGTGGTACCGCTACAAGAGGTCACAATGGACAGAAATCTCGTTCTGGTTATTCTAAAAAGATTGGATTTGAAGGGGGACAAATGCCTCTTCAAAGACGTGTGCCTAAGTTTGGTTTCACTAATATTAACCGTAAGGAATATCAGGGAATCAACTTAGATAAATTACAATCTTTAGTAGATAGTGGAAAAATAACAGATACAGTAAGTTTAGATATCCTTATTGCTAATAGATTAGCAGGTAAAAATGACCTAGTTAAAATATTAGGAAATGGAGAATTAAAAGCTAAATTAAATATAACTGTACATAAATATACAGCATCAGCAAAAGCAGCTATTGAAGCAGCAGGAGGTGAAGTTGTAACTTTATAAGAACACGTAAATGATGAATTTTATTAATACGCTAAAAGACATATTCAAAATTGAAGAATTAAAGAATAAAATTCTTCTTACTATCGGTTTAATTGCTGTTTATCGCTTTATGGCTTCTGTTCCATTACCTGGAATAGATCCATTACAGCTGTCAGCTTTAAAAGATAGTACTTCTGGAGGTCTTTTGGGATTATTGAATGCATTTACAGGTGGGGCATTTGCTAGGGCGTCAGTAATGGCTCTTGGTATAATGCCATATATTTCTGCATCTATTGTAGTTCAGTTAATGGGAATTGCGGTTCCATATTTACAGAAACTACAAAAAGATGGAGAAAGTGGTAGGAAAAAAATTACACAAATTACAAGATGGTTGACAATAGTTATAACATTGGTGCAAGCACCAACTTATATTACTGCTATTAAAACTCAATTTAATTTACCTCCTGAAGCTTTCCTAGTTGGAGGTGTTACTTTTTGGATTTCGTCTATCATAATCTTAACTGCAGGTACAATTTTTGCTATGTGGTTAGGAGAGCGTATTACAGACAAAGGGATTGGTAATGGAATTTCATTATTAATTACTGTAGGTATTATTGCTAATTTCCCTTCTGCTTTTTTGCAAGAATTTCTTTCAAAAACAACAAATGCTGGCGCAGGTGGAATTATGATGGTTTTAATTGAAATTATCGTTTGGTTTGTAGTTATTTTATTAACCGTTCTTTTAGTAACAGCTGTTCGTAAGATTGCTGTACAATATGCAAGAAGAACAGTTGCAGGTAATACTCAAAATGTTGCAGGTTCAAGAGACTATATTCCTTTGAAATTAAATGCAGCAGGTGTTATGCCAATTATTTTTGCACAAGCAATTATGTTTTTACCTTTAGCTTTAGGTCAAAAGTTTCCAGCTTTGGTTGGTTTAACAGATCCTAATGGTTGGCAGTATAATGTTATCTTTGCTTTGTTAATTATCATTTTTAGTTATTTTTATACAGCAATTACTATTCCTACGAATAAAATGGCTGAAGATTTAAAAAGAAGTGGTGGTTTCATACCAGGAATAAGACCTGGTAAGGATACAGCAGACAGATTAGATAGTGTTTTATCTAGAATTACTTTTCCAGGATCGTTGTTCTTAGCTGCATTGTCTATATTACCAGCTATTGTTGGTCAGTTTGGAGTACAACAAGGTTGGGCAATGTTTTACGGAGGGACATCATTAATTATTATGGTAGGTGTGGCAATTGATACTATGCAACAAATTAATTCGTATTTGTTAAACAATCATTATGATGGTTTAATGAAAGCGGGGAACAGCAACAGAAAATCGACTAAATAATATGGCTAAACAATCAGCAATTCAACAAGACGGAACTATCACAGAGGCATTATCTAATGCTATGTTTCGTGTAGAATTAGAAAACGGACATATTGTTACGGCACACATTTCTGGTAAAATGCGAATGCATTATATTAAATTATTACCTGGAGACAAGGTAAAATTAGAAATGAGTCCATACGATTTATCAAAGGCAAGAATTACTTACAGATACTAAAAAAAAAACAAAACAGATGAAAGTTAGAGCATCAGTTAAAAAAAGAAGTGCCGACTGCAAAATAGTTCGCAGAAAAGGTAGATTATACGTAATTAATAAACAAAATCCTAGATTTAAACAAAGACAAGGGTAATGGCAAGAATAGCAGGTATTGATATTCCAAAGAATAAAAGAGGGGTTATTGCTTTAACTTACATCTTTGGTATTGGAAGCAGCAGAGCTAAAATAGTTTTAGCAGAAGCAAAAGTAGACGAAAGCATCAAAGTTCAAGATTGGACTGATGATCAAATCGCTGGAATTAGAGAACAAGTTGGATCTTTCACTATTGAAGGAGAATTACGTTCAGAAGTTCAGATAAACATCAAACGTTTGATGGATATCGGTTGTCAAAGAGGAATCCGTCATAGACTAGGACTTCCTTTAAGAGGACAAAGAACTAAGAACAATTCTCGTACAAGAAAAGGTAAGAGAAAAACTGTAGCTAACAAGAAAAAATAAAGTTAGACAAGTAATAAAGATCTAATATTGGTTTAATACTATAAAATTAGAAAACTAAATTACTAAAACTGAATAATTATGGCAAAAGCAAGTTCAAAAAAACGTAAAGTAATAATCGAGGCTATAGGAGAAGCGCATGTAACTGCATCTTTTAATAATATCATTATTTCTTTGACAAATAAAAAAGGTGACGTTATTTCATGGTCATCTGCAGGTAAAATGGGTTTTAGAGGTTCTAAAAAGAATACTCCATATGCAGCTCAATTAGCAGCAGAAGATTGTGCAAACGTTGCAAAAGAGGCAGGTTTACGTAAAGTTAAAGTTTATGTAAAAGGACCAGGTAATGGTAGAGAATCTGCTATTAGATCAATTCATAATGCAGGTATTGAAGTAACAGAAATTATTGATGTTACACCAATTCCTCATAACGGATGTCGCCCTCCAAAGAGAAGAAGAGTATAATTAAATATTTTAACTTGATGGGAACAAGATTATCGAAGGAGAAAGCCTTAATTCATAATCCCCGTCTATAACACTAAAGAAATGGCAAGATATACAGGACCAAAAACTAAAATTGCTCGTAAGTTTGGTGAAGCAATTTTTGGAGAAGATAAAAACTTCGAAAAAAGAAATTACCCTCCAGGACAGCATGGAAATGCAAGAAGAAGAGGAAAAAAATCTGAATATGCTACCCAATTAATGGAAAAGCAAAAAGCTAAATATACTTATGGTATACTAGAGCGTCAGTTTAGAAACTTATTTAAAGATGCATCATCTTCTCAAGGGATTACTGGTGAAATCTTATTACAATTATGTGAATCTCGTTTAGATAACGTTGTTTACAGAATGGGAGTTTCTAAATCTAGAAGTGGAGCACGTCAATTAGTTTCTCATAGACATATTACTGTAAATGGAGAATTAGTTAATGTACCATCTTTCAGATTAAAAGAAGGAGATGTTGTTGCCGTTAGAGAAAAATCTAAATCTTTACAAGCTATTGATGATGCATTAGCATCTAGTAGTAATGTATTTGAATGGTTAACTTGGAATTCAGATAAGAAAGAAGGAACTTTTGTAAAAGTACCTGCTAGATTACAGATTCCAGAAAACATCAAAGAACAATTAATCGTAGAATTATATTCTAAGTAATAAATTAATCATATTGAGATTCAGCCAAAGGGTTTATAAGTGTTTCTTCACACTTATAAACCGCGCAACTGAATTACAATTAAAACGAAGAAAATGGCAATTTTAAATTTTCAAAAACCAGATAAAGTTATAATGATTGAATCTACTGATTTTTCAGGTAGATTTGAATTCAGACCGTTAGAACCAGGTTTTGGTTTAACTGTAGGAAATGCTTTAAGAAGAGTTCTTTTATCTTCTTTAGAAGGTTTTGCAATTACATCATTAAGAGTAGATGGTGTTGAGCATGAATTTTCTACTGTTCCTGGAGTTGTAGAAGATGTTACAGAGATTATTTTAAACTTAAAACAAGTTCGTTTTAAGAAACAAATTGAAGAGACTGATAGAGAAACTGTTTCTATATCATTATCTGGTCAAGAGCAGTTTACTGCAGGAGACTTACAGAAATTTATTTCAGGTTTTCAAGTGTTGAATCCTGATCTAGTAATCTGTAACATGGATAAATCTGTAAAATTAAATGCAGAAATTACAATAGAAAAGGGTAGAGGATTTGTACCTGCTGAAGAAAATAAGAAAGCTTCTGCACCAATAGGAACAATCTTTACAGATTCTATTTATACGCCAATTAAGAATGTAAAGTATGCAATCGAAAATTTTCGTGTAGAACAAAAAACGGATTATGAAAAATTAGTTTTCGATATCGATACTGATGGATCTATTAATCCTAAAGATGCATTAACTGAAGCTGCAAAAATTTTAATTCACCACTTTATGTTATTCTCTGATGAGCGTATCACTTTAGAGGCTGATGAAATTGCACAGACTGAAACATATGATGAAGAGTCATTACATATGCGTCAATTATTAAAAACTAGATTAATCGACATGGATTTATCTGTTAGAGCTTTAAACTGTTTAAAGGCTGCAGAAGTAGATACATTAGGTGATTTAGTTTCTTTTAATAAAAGTGATTTGATGAAATTTAGAAACTTTGGTAAGAAGTCGTTAACAGAACTAGAAGAATTAGTTATTGTTAAAGGTTTAAGTTTTGGAATGGATTTAGGTAAATACAAATTAGATAGAGATTAATCTTTCATATTTTGCTCCTCATAATGAGTCGATGCAAGATGAAAAAATAAAACAAGCGTCATGAGACACGGAAAAAAACACAATCATTTAGGAAGAACAACTTCGCACAGAAAAGCGATGTTAGCAAATATGACTTGTTCTTTAATAGAGCACAAGCGTATTAATACTACAGTGGCTAAAGCAAAAGCATTAAGAGTCTTTGCTGAACCATTAATTACAAAGTCTAAAAGTGATACTACTCACAATAGACGTATAGTATTTTCTCACCTACGTGATAAGTTTGCAGTTACAGAATTATTTAAAGAAATCTCTGTAAAAATAGCTGACAGACCAGGAGGTTACCTACGTATTATAAAGTTAGGAAACCGTCAAGGGGATAATGCTCCTATGGCAATGGTAGAATTAGTTGATTACAACGAAATCTATAATCCTAATGGTAAAAAAGCAAAGAAAACTACAAGAAGAGGGAAAAGCAAAAAGGCTGATTCTGCTCAAGTAGAAGGAACTGCAACAGAAGAAAAATCTGAAGAATAAAAAATGAAAATTTTTTAATCATATAAAAGGGATAAACGTTTACGTTTATCCCTTTTTTTATATTTTTACATCAACAAACACAATTATATAGTAATGAAATATCAAACTAGAAAAAAGGCCTTAGTTTTATTAGCTGATGGAACTATCTTTTATGGAAAATCTGTAGGTATTGAAGGAACTTCAACAGGAGAAATTTGCTTTAATACTGGTATGACAGGTTATCAGGAAATTTTTACAGATCCATCATATTTTGGACAAATTATGGTTACCGCAAATGCCCATATTGGTAATTATGGAGTTAATGATAATGAAGTTGAATCTGACGGAATTAAAATTTCTGGATTAATTTGTAGAAATTTTAGTTTTACACATTCTAGAGTAGATTCTGATGGTAACTTGAAAGATTGGTTTGAAAAACATAACATTGTAGCAATCTCTGATGTTGATACAAGGGCATTAGTCGCTTACATAAGAAATAATGGTTCTATGAATGCTATTATTTCTACTGATATTGATAATATTGAAGAATTAAAAAAGCAATTATCGAATGTTCCTTCTATGGAAGGTTTAGAATTAGCTTCTTCTGTTTCAACTAAGGAACCTTATTTTATTGGTGATGAAAATTCATTAATAAAAATAGCAGCATTAGACATTGGTATTAAGAAAAATATTCTAAGGAATTTAGCAAAAAGAGGAGCGTATGTAAAAGTATTCCCTTACAATTCTAAATTTACAGACTTAGAATCATTTAAACCTAATGGATATTTTATTTCTAACGGACCTGGAGATCCAGAACCTTTAACAGGAGCTCAAGAGCTTGCAAAAGAAATTATAAAAAGAGATTTACCATTGTTTGGTATCTGTTTAGGGCATCAAGTAATAGCTTTAGCAAATGGTATTTCAACTTATAAAATGCATAATGGACATAGAGGTATTAATCATCCTGTTAAAAATTTATTAACTGGTAAAGGTGAAATTACTTCCCAAAACCATGGTTTTGCAATTAATAAAGAAGAAACCGAAAAGCATGATAATGTAGAAATTACTCATGTTCATCTAAATGATCATACAGTTGCAGGTATTAAATTAAAAAATAAACCAGTATTTTCTGTTCAATATCATCCGGAGGCTAGTCCTGGACCACATGATTCAGAATATTTATTTGATCAATTTATTGAAATGGTTAAGAACCATTCGAAAAACTAATATTATCTTTTTTGATTGAAAACGTTTTCGTAAGAAAGCATTTTAAGTGAAATGATTAAGAACCTAATTTTGTAAATTAGCAGTATAAATAGTAAATTAATTAAAACATATATATAATGAGCATTATTATTAGCGTTCACGCACGTCAGATTTTTGATTCAAGAGGAAACCCAACAGTTGAAGTAGATGTTACTACCGAAAATGGTGTTTTAGGTAGAGCAGCTGTACCTTCTGGTGCATCTACAGGAGAACATGAAGCAGTTGAATTACGTGATGGTGGTAAAGCTTACATGGGTAAAGGTGTTTTAAAAGCGGTTGATAATGTAAATAAAGTTATAGCTCAAGAACTTTTAGGAGTTTCTGTTTTTGAACAGAATACTATAGATCAATTAATGATTGATTTAGATGGTACGCCTAATAAATCTAAACTAGGAGCAAATGCTATTTTAGGAGTTTCTCTTGCAGCAGCTAAAGCAGCAGCAAATGAATTAGGAATGCCTTTATATAGATATGTTGGTGGTGTTTCTGCAAATACACTTCCCCTTCCAATGATGAATATTATTAATGGAGGTTCTCATTCTGATGCACCAATTGCATTTCAAGAGTTTATGGTAATGCCAGTTAAAGCAGAGACGTTCTCACAAGCTATGCAAATGGGATCTGAGATTTTTCATAATTTAAAGAAAGTTTTACATGACAGAAACTTATCTACAGCAGTAGGTGATGAAGGTGGTTTTGCACCAAACTTGGCAGGTGGAACAGAAGATGCTTTAGAAACAATAGAATTAGCAGTAAAAAATGCTGGTTATTCTTTTGGTGATGAAATTAAGATTGCATTAGATTGTGCTGCAGCAGAATTTTATGTGAATGGAAAATATGATTATACTAAATTCGAAGGAGAAACTGGTAAAATTCGTTCTAGTAAAGAACAAGCAGATTATCTAGCAGAATTAGCAGCTAAATACCCTATTATCTCTATCGAAGATGGTATGGATGAAAATGACTGGGATGGTTGGAAGTATTTAACTGAAAAAATTGGTGATAAAGTTCAATTAGTTGGTGATGATTTATTTGTGACTAACGTAGAACGTTTATCTAGAGGTATCGAAAATGGTATTGCAAATTCAATTTTAATTAAAGTAAATCAGATTGGTACTTTAACAGAAACTATTGCTGCCGTTAATATGGCTAAAAATGCAGGTTATACATCTGTTATGTCTCACAGATCTGGTGAAACAGAAGACAATACTATTGCAGATTTAGCAGTAGCATTAAATTGTGGTCAAATTAAAACAGGTTCTGCATCTCGTTCAGATAGAATGGCGAAATATAATCAACTTTTAAGAATAGAAGAAGAATTAGGTGCTGTTGCTTATTTCCCTAAGGAAAAAGCATTTAACATCTAAGTTTATCTCTTTATAATAAAAAAGCCTCACATGTAAAATTGTGAGGCTTTTTTTGTTGTTTAAATTCAATAAGTTAATGTTATTTATAAATGCTAAAAATCTATACGAAGACATTTCAGAATTCTCCAAAAATTGGTATCTTCGTGGGATTAAGAAAACATTAAAATAAACTTTTATAGATGGCAGATATAGCAAAATTACAAATAGGAGAAGATTCTTATGAATTTCCTCTTATTAAAGGAACAGAAAATGAAGTTGCAATAGACATAAAATCTTTGCGTGGAGCTACAAAAGGAGTTATTACAATAGATCCAGGGTATAAAAACACAGGTTCTTGTGAAAGTGCTATTACATTTTTAGATGGTGAAAAAGGAATTTTAAGATATAGAGGTTATTCTATTGAAGAATTAGCAGAAAAAGCAGATTTTTTAGAAGTTGCTTATGCATTAATTTTTGGAGAATTACCAAATAAAGAACAATTAGAAAAGTTCCATTCAGATATAAAATCTAATTCTGTTGTAGATGATGATATTAAGAAAATTCTAGATGCTTTTCCTAAAACAGCACATCCAATGGGTGTATTGTCTTCATTAACAAGTGCACTTACAGCATTTAACCCTTCATCTGTTAATGTAGAATCTGAAGAAGATATGTATAATTCAGTTGTTAAAATTATGGGTAAATTCCCTGTTTTAGTAGCTTGGACAATGCGTAAAAAACAAGGTTTACCATTAAATTATGGTTCTAAATCTTTAGGATATGTTGAAAATATCTTAAAAATGATGTTTGAACAACCTAATGAAGAATATGTAATTAATCCTATTATAAAAGATGCTCTAGATAAGTTATTAATCTTACACGCAGATCACGAACAAAATTGTTCTACTTCTACAGTAAGAATTGTAGGTTCATCTCATGCAGGTTTATTTGCTTCATTATCAGCAGGAATTTCTGCTCTTTGGGGTCCATTACATGGTGGTGCAAACCAAGCAGTATTAGAAATGCTAGAAGCTATTAAGGAAGATGGTGGAGACACTAAGAAGTATATGGCTAAGGCAAAGGATAAAAGTGATCCTTTTAGATTAATGGGATTTGGACATAGAGTTTATAAAAACTTTGACCCAAGAGCAACAATTATTAAAACAGCAGCAGATGAAGTTTTAAAAGAATTGGGTGTAGAAGATCCTATTTTAGAAATAGCAAGAGGTTTAGAACAAGAAGCTTTAAATGACCCTTACTTTGTTGATAGAAAATTATATCCTAATGTAGATTTCTATTCAGGTATTATTTATAGAGCAATGGGTATTCCTGTTGAAATGTTTACAGTAATGTTTGCTTTAGGACGTTTACCAGGTTGGATTGCACAGTGGAAAGAAATGCGTTTAAATAAGGAACCAATAGGAAGACCTCGTCAAATCTATACAGGTGAAAATTTAAGACCTTTTCAAACTATCGAAAAAAGATAATTTAAATTACTACATTTACTTTAATAAAAAGCTTCATAATTATATGAAGCTTTTTTTATCACTATTTATATGATAAACTTAAATATTAAAAACGAAACGTCTAGATTAAGATCTGTTGTTTTAGGAATTGCAAATAGTAATGGACCTATACCAAAAGTAGAAGACTGTTATGATCCTAAAAGTGTACAACACGTTATTGCAGGAACTTATCCAAGAGAAGAAGATATGGTTGTTGAAATGGAAGCTGTTGCTGTTATTTTAGAAAAATATAATGTTGAAGTTTTTAGGCCAAATGTTATTAATAACTATAATCAGATTTTTTCTAGAGATATTGCTTTTGTAATTGATAATAAATTAGTGAAAGCAAATATTTTACCAGATAGAGATCAAGAAATAGAAGCAATAAATCATGTTATCTCTAAGGTTGACCCTAAAAACATTATAAAACTACCCGAAGAATGTCATGTAGAAGGTGGAGATGTTATGCCTTGGAATGATTATCTTTTTGTTGGAACATATTCTGGTGAAGATTATTCAGAATATATTACAGCAAGAACAAATGTAGATGCAGTTATTGCTTTACAAGAATTATTTCCGGAAAAAACGGTAAAATCTTTTGAATTAAGAAAGCACAATACAGACCCTAAAGAAAATGCTTTACATTTAGATTGTTGTTTTCAGCCAATAGGAAAAGATAAAGCAATACTACATAAAAATGGTTTTCTAGTAGAGAAAGAATATGAATGGTTGTTAGATTTCTTTGGAAAAGAAAATGTTTTTGAAATAGATAAAGAAGAGATGTTTAATATGAATAGTAATATTTTTTCTATCTCTGAAGACGTTATTATATCAGAAAAAAGCTTCACTCGTTTAAATTCATGGTTAAGAAATAAAGGGTTTACGGTAGAAGAAGTATCATATTCAGAAATTGCTAAACAAGAAGGTTTACTTCGTTGTTCTACAATGCCACTTATAAGAGATTAGTTTTTTATAAAATAAATTGCTTTACTATTGTTTAATAATACTTTCATTATTTAAATAATAAAACTCATATTAATACTTAGTTTTTAGACCGTTTCCTAAAAAAGGAAACGGTTTTTTGCTAAAATGAGTATTCTATAAAAATATGTGTTTATCTTTGTAAAATATTTAAAAAAGATGCAACAAACTACAAATACTATATTAATGATTCGTCCTATTAATTTTAGGAAGAATGAACAAACAGCTGTAAATAATTATTTTCAAGAAGACCTTGATTTAAAAAATGCTGAAATCAATAAAAAAGCCCAAGAAGAATTTGACAGATTTGTTTTCAAATTAAAAAGTTTTGGTGTTGAAGTTGTAGTTGTTTCAGACACCAATACATCTGATACACCTGATTCTATTTTTCCTAATAATTGGATTTCTTTTCATTCTGACGGAACAGTAGGTCTGTACCCAATGTTTGCAGAGAATAGACGTTTAGAAAGAAGAGATGATATTCTTAATGAGTTAGAAAAAAATGATTTTCTTATAGAAAACGTAGTAGATTACACTTCTGCGGAAGAAGAAGAATTATTTTTAGAAGGTACAGGAAGTATTATTTTAGATAGAGTAAATAAAAAAGCATATTGTGCCTTATCTGCGCGTGCAGATGAAGACTTGTTTATAGAATTCTGTGAAGATTTTGAATATACACCAGTTGTTTTTAACGCGAATCAAACGGTTAAAGGAGATAGAGAATCTATTTATCACACAAACGTTATGATGTGTATTGCAGAAACTTTTGCGGTAATTTGTTTAGCTTCTATTGATGATAAATCTGAAAGAAAAAATGTCTTAAAGCATTTAAAAGAAGATGGTAAACAAGTAATTGATATAACTGAAGCTCAAATGCATAGTTTTGCTGGAAATATGTTGCAGGTTCGTGGTGAAAACGATGAATTGTTTTTAGTTATGAGTAAAGCTGCTCATGATTGTCTAACAGAAAGTCAAGTTTCGAAAATAAATAACCATTGTAAAATTATTTCTAGTTCTTTAGAAACAATAGAAACTTGTGGTGGTGGAAGTGCACGTTGTATGATGGCAGAAGTTTTTCTACCAAAAGTTAACTAAGCATTAAAGAAAGGTGTAAAAACCTTTTTTTTATATTTATAAAATGAATTTATTACTATTAGCTATAGCGCCTGTTACAATTCTTATTCTTTATATTTATTTTAAAGATAAATATGAAAAAGAACCAATAGGCGTTTTAACTAAAAGTTTTTTATTAGGTGCAACAGTAAGTATTATTTTAACTTTTATCTTAGGTTATATTGCATCAATCTTTATCCCTTTAACAGACCCCAAAAGTGTTTTTCAACAATTTTTAAAAGCCTTCTTTGTAGTTGCTTTAGTAGAAGAGTTCTCTAAATATATTATTGTTAGATTTTACGCACAAAGAAATAAAGAATTTAACGAACCTTTTGATGGTATTGTATATTCTGTAATGGTTTCTATGGGATTTGCTGCCCTAGAAAATGTATTATACACTTTTCAATATGGAGCAGCAACAGGATTAACTAGAGCATTTACAGCAGTACCTGCACATGCCACTTTTGGTATTTTAATGGGGTTTTTAATGGGGAAAGCAAAGTTTTCTAATAACAGAATTATGCTTAACCTATTAGGTCTTTTACTGGCAACTCTATTTCATGGTGCCTATGACTTTTTCTTATTTATAAACTTTATTCCAGGTATTTCTATTGGTGCATTTATTTCTTTAATAATAGGAATTGTACTTTCAAAAAAAGCAATAAAAAAACATCAAAATAATTCAGTTTTTAAATAATTGTTATTTCTCTAAAACTTCTTCAATTACTATTCCAGATGTTCCATTAGGAGCTTCTATTTTTAATAAATTAGAAATAGTAGGAGCTATATCTATTATATCATATTTTTTAGATGATCTTCCTTTTTTAATTCCGTTTCCGTAGAAAATAATAGGAACATGCGTGTCATAAGAATAACCAGAACCATGACTAGTACCTTTTCTACTACTTATTAATGTTGCTGGAAAAGGAATCATTAAAACATCTCCAGAGAATTTCTGATTGTATCCGTTTTGTAGAGAATTCATAATACCGTCTGTAAAATTTGTAGTCTGTAAAGTTCTTGCAGTAACAGCTTTGTAAACTTTATCAAAATTCATAATTTCATCAGCTAATTTCTGAGCCACTTTTTCTTTATTTAAACCTAAAGATTCAATTTTTTCTTTATCTAAAAAAATCTGATAATTAGATACATTTTCTATCAATTCTTTAGAATTAAAGTACTTCTGTGTAATATTTAAGACATAATCTCTAAACTTTTTAGTATCCATGTAATGAGCAGGAATTTTTAAAGATTGTAAATAAGAAGGTGCATGAACAGCTGCATGATCTGCAGTTAAGAATAAAGTATAGTTTCCTTTACCAACTTCCGCATCTAAAAAGCTAAAAAAGTCTGCTAAATCTTTATCTAAACGTAAATAAGTGTCTTCTGTTTCAACAGCAGAGACACCATATCTATGGCCAACATAATCTGTAGCAGAAAAACTTACTGTTAAAAAATCTGTAAACTTAGTTTTTCCTAATTGTTCACCTTTAATTACTGCTTTGGCAAAATCTACTGTATATGTGTTTCCTGCAGGTATTGTTTTTATTAGATTATAATTTCCATTTTGCGCTCTTAATTTTTTTAAATCCTTCGGAAAAATAGGCTTCTCTTGTCCATTTAGATTCTTTTCAAAAATATTATCATCAGTTCTACTTTGTGTGTATGTTTTAATATCATATAAAGTTTCCCAAGTACTGTTTAGGTAGTCATCTGCTTTATTATTGGTATTAAACTCTGTTACCCAACTTGGTAATTCATCCATATAAAATGAACTTGTAATCCATTGATTTTTATTACTACCATCATACCAATAAGCAGCATTTGCAGTGTGGCCAACAGGTAAAATAGCAGATCTATCTTTAATTGAAATACCTATAGTTTTACCTTGCATGTTTTGTGCTAAATGTAATTGGTCTGTAACTGTAGTCGTATACAATCTATGTGGAGATTTTTTACCAACGTTACCTTCATTACCAATAGTTTTATAGTTTGAATCATCTACACAATAAATGCTTTCTTTTAAAGATTTATCGTACCAATTATTAGAAATAATACCGTGGTTACTTGGTGTTGTACCTGTAAATATTGAAGTATGCCCAACCGCAGTATAAGTTGGTATGTAGTTGTAGTGTGCATTTTCTAATGAAAAGCCATCATTTAATATTCTATTAAAACCACCTTCTTGGTATCTATCTGCAAAACGAGTTAAATAATCATACCTCATTTGATCTATAACAATACCAATTACTAACTTTGGTTTTTTTATTTTTACTTCAGTATTATTACAATTAGAAAATAAGATAATTGAAGCTAATAAGTAGAAAATTGCTTTTTTCATTATTGGAAAATAATTTAATTTTCATCAAAAGTAATTATTTTTTGTTTTGATATGTGATTATTAACATTCAATTAATGATATTTTAATACTTTAGCTTAAAATTAGTTTGAATGACGTATTTAGAACATGTAGGTAAGTATTTTATGATGTTGGGGCGTGTTTTTCGGAAACCACAAAAAGGACGCATTTTTTACCAAGCTCTAATGAAGGAAATAGATGATTTAGGTATAAAATCTTTAGGGATTATTATGTTTATTTCTTTTTTTATTGGTGGTGTAATAGCATTACAGACAGCATTAAATTTAGATAGCCCTTTTATACCAGACTCTTTAATAGGTTTTGCGGCAAAAAGGTCTATTATTTTAGAATTTGCACCAACTTTTTGTTGTATCATTTTAGCAGGTAAAGTAGGTTCGTATATTACCTCTAGTATAGGTACAATGCGTGTTACAGAGCAAATAGATGCTTTAGAAGTTATGGGAATAAATTCTCTTAATTTTTTAGTATTACCAAAAATATTAGCAGCTTTATTCTTTTATCCGTTCTTAATTACTTTGGCTATGGTTTTAGGTATTTTTGGCGGATGGATAGCAGGTGTACTTTCTGGTTTATTTTCTGGAGCAGATTATATTACAGGAATTCAAACAGACTTTAAGCCATTTCTAATTGTTTATGCTTTAATAAAAACACTAATTTTCTCTTTCTTAATATCTACTGTGCCTTCTTATCATGGGTATTATGTAAAAGGAGGTTCTATAGCTGTTGGTAGAGCTAGTACGCAAGCTGTAGTTTGGACAACCATTTTAATTGTAATAGCTAATTATTTTCTAACTCAAATGTTGTTAACTTAATTTATGATAGAAGTTAAAAATTTACACAAAGGTTTTAATGGAGTAGAAGTTTTAAAAGGAATTTCTACAACTTTTCTACCAGGAAAAACAAATCTTATTATTGGGCAAAGTGGTTCTGGAAAAACAGTTTTTTTAAAATCTCTAATTGGTTTACATGTTCCAGAAAAAGGTACTGTTTCTTTTGATGGAAGAATAAATACAGACTTTTCTCAAGAGCAAAAGATGCAATGGAGACAAGAAATTGGTATGGTTTTTCAAGGAAGTGCATTGTTTGATTCTCAAACAGTAGAAGAAAATGTAATGTTTCCTCTAAAAATGTTTACAAAAAGTTCACAGTCTGAAATGTTAGATCGTGTTAATGCGGTTTTAAAACGCGTTAACTTAGAGAATTCAAATACTAAGTTGCCTGCAGAGTTATCTGGAGGTATGCAAAAGAGGGTTGCTATTGCAAGAGCAATAGTAATGAATCCTAAATATTTGTTTTGTGATGAGCCAAATTCTGGTTTAGATCCTCAAACTGCAATTGTAATAGATAATTTAATTCAAGAAATTACAGATGAGTATAAAATTACAACTGTAATAAATACGCACGATATGAACTCTGTAATTGAAATTGGCCAAAAAATAGTTTTTTTAAATAAAGGTGTTAAAGCATGGGAGGGAACAAGTGAAGATATATTTTCTACTGATAATGAAGCAGTTGTGAGTTTTGTTTATTCTTCAAATTTATTAAAAAAAGTAAGAGAGGTATATTTAAATGAAAAAAAATAAAAAAAGCTTGTTTTATTTAAAATAAGGTGTATATTTGCAGCCGCTAAGGAAAACAAATAATGACCTGGTAGCTCAGTTGGTAGAGCATCTCCCTTTTAAGGAGAGGGTCCTGGGTTCGAGCCCCAGCCCGGTCACTTTAAATTAAACTCCACACATTTGTGTGGAGTTTTTTATTTAACATACTTTCTAACATAAAATAAGTTTTTAATAATAAATTTGACTCATAATTTCTTTAAGTTATGAATAGGCTCTATTTTATATTTATTTCAATCTTTTTTATGAACACAACAAACCAAGTAATTTTCGATTTTAATCTAAATTCAAATATATCTAATTGGCAAGTTGTAGATGATGCCGTTATGGGAGGAGAATCTAGTGGGAACTTCAAAATTAATAAAGAAGGTTTCGGTGAGTTTTACGGAAAGGTGTCTTTAGAAAATAATGGTGGTTTTTCATTATTAAGATATCGTTTTTCTTTAATAAAGGTTAGAGAATTTAAAGAGGTAGTTATAAGAGTTAAAGGAGATGGTAAGAAGTATCAATTTAGAGTTAAAGATGCAATTAGTAATTCTCATTCTTTTATTTCTAATTTTGAAACTAATGGCACGTGGCAAGTAATTAAAATTAAGCTTTCAGACATGTATCCTGCCTTTAGGGGAAGAGAATTGTCTATAGGAAACTTCTCATCAGAATATATAGAAGAGATAGCTTTTTTAATAGGGAATAAGACTACAGAAAACTTTGCTTTAAAGATTGACAATATTTATCTTCAATAATTTATTATTTTAGTTTCAATTTAGTTTTTTTGTATCTTTCCCAAGTTCAAAATAACCAAATATGGAAGAAGATATTAAAAAAGATATAACTGCTAATTCTACAGAAGAATCTAAGCAGAACGTTCAGGAGGATGCAAAAGGTTTACTAGAAAGTATAAAGAAGTTTCTTATCGAGCTTTTTGATTTTAGACACGATACAGATCATGAGGCTACTATAGAAGCCATAAAAGCAGATATCCCTTTTAAAGGAGCTACTGCATGGATTCTTATTTTCGCAGTCTTTGTGGCGTCTATTGGGTTAAATGCCAATTCTACAGCAGTTGTTATTGGAGCCATGTTAATATCGCCTTTAATGGGGCCAATTTTAGGTATTGGAATGTCTTTTGCTTTAAATGATATAGAAACATTTAAGAAATCATTAATAAACTTAGGAACCATGATTGGGTTAAGTTTATTTGCTTCATTTTTGTTCTTTTATTTCTTTCCTTTGAGTGAAGATAACTCAGAATTATTAGGGCGTGTTAGTCCAGATATACGAGATGTTTTAATTGCTTTTTTTGGTGGTTTAGCACTAATGGTTGCTAGAACTAAAAAAGGTACTATAGCATCTGTAATTTTTGGTGTTGCAATTGCTACAGCTTTAATGCCACCTTTATGTACTGCAGGGTATGGTTTGTCTAAAGGAAATTTTTCTTACTTTTTTGGAGCTATGTATTTATTTACAATTAATACAATTTTTATAGCCTTGGCAGCTTTTTTAGTTTTAAAACTATTAAATTTTCCAATGCATAAGTATGCAAATGCCGCTAAAAGAAAAAGATACTCTACAATTGCAACAGTAGTTGGTGTAGCAGTTATGATTCCTGCTATTTTTACATTTATAACTGTTTTTAAAGAAAATCAAGTTAAAACTCAAGTAAATAATTTTATTAAAAATGAAATAAAAGTTATTAAGAATTTTCAATTAATGGATGATTCTTATAGTTTTGATGAGAAAGAGATTAATTTAAGTTTCTTTAATGAAGTAACAGAAGGAGAAGAGAACATATTAAATAATCAATTAATTAATAATATTAATTATGCGAAAATTAAAGATTTTAAAATAAAAATTAAAGGGAGTGATACAAAGAGTTTTTCTTTAATAACAACTGCATACCAAGAAAAGAGAGAAGAGTTGCAAGAAAGTAAGAATATTGTTGCTGGCTTACAGAAGCAAATTGCCGGTTTAGAAGAAACTATTTCTAGTTTAAATAATAGAATAGAGCAAGATGCTAAAAGTAAAAATCAGAATGTAATTGCTTTTAGTAGAATAGCTAAAGATGCAAAAATTAGATATGTAGATATCGAAGAAATTGGTTTTGCTAGTATATTATCTTCTAAAGATTTTATAAAAATTGATACGATTCCTGTAGCAACTATAAAATGGAACTTTAAATTACCAGATAGTATTATAGCGCCAAAAGAAAGAGAACTAAGAAGTTGGCTTCAAAAAGAAATGGAATTAGATACACTCTTTATAAAAAGAGATAGATAGAAAAAAAGCTCCTGAAAAGGAGCTTTTTTTCTAATATTATTTTAATAATTACCTGTCGTAAGATTTTACTTCTACATTCTGGTTAAAAAGATATGTTTTTTTATCTGCCATACACAAACACTCATAACGAGTTCTTCTTTTATTTCCTCTTTTATATATAACGTCTTTAAATATAAAAAGGCCTCCAAAAGGAATATCGAAAATAAAGTTTTTCCCTGTTTCAGCTACATTTCCTCGTAAAGCTAAAGATAAATTTACATCTGTATCTGTACTCGCTTTTGGGTTCTTTAAGTAGTGTGCTAAATAAGGTAGTATTTCTTTCGGATAAATATTAGGATTCAAAAAGGGTAGCATTAAATGTTGAAAAACAGCTTTCCATTCTTTTCCATGAGGAAGTACTCTTCCGAATTTTTGATGCGTTACATGATGTGCTATTTCGTGAACTAAAGTTAATAAAAACTGATATTTATTAAGATTATTATTAACTGTTATCTGAAACTTTCCGTTTGGTAAACTTCTAAAATCACCGTGTTTTGAAGCACGTTGTTCTACAATTTTTAAAGTAAAATTATGTTCATTAATAAGAAATTCCAAAA
This sequence comes from Polaribacter sp. PL03, assembly GCF_033875165.1. Classification (NCBI taxonomy): domain Bacteria; kingdom Pseudomonadati; phylum Bacteroidota; class Flavobacteriia; order Flavobacteriales; family Flavobacteriaceae; genus Polaribacter; species Polaribacter sp. PL03. The sequence continues at coordinate 476,523 of NZ_JAWZSV010000003.1, forward strand.
AAGGAATTGCTTTCTGAGGTATGTAATTTTGATAGTTTGAATCCAATTCTTTAATTTACTTAATACTTATGGTGTTGAAGAAGAAACTTGCAACACTTTTCCGTTATAAAACTTATTTCCTGTTAGTGCAAAGTTAAATAAATAATCTGCCATTTCTACTGCAGAAAGTGGTGCTTGATATCCAGGGAAAGCTTCTTCTAGCATTTCTGTTTGTACAGCTCCTAGAGCCAAAACATTAAACGCAATTTGTTGCTCTTTATATTCTTCTGCTAATAATTCTGATAAAGTTATTACTGCTCCTTTTGCAGAAGAATATGCCGCTAAACCAGGAAACTTCATGCTTCCTTGAACTCCTCCCATAGAACTTATAGTAACTACATGACTTCCTTTTTGTAAAAACGGAATCATTAATTTTGTTACCTCTGCAACGGCAAAAACATTTACTTTATATACTTCTAAAAAATCATCCGAAGATAATTCTGTAAAGGGTTTGTTAATTAATTTTCCTGCATTATTTATTAAAATATCAACTTTCTTCCAAGTATCTTTTACAAAATTAGATACTTTAATTAAGTCATCAGTATTAGAAATATCAACAGATAGAACAGTAATATTTTTGTGGTTTATTGCAGATAAAGGTTCTGTATTTCTAGAAAGAGCTAAAACTTTATGACCGTTTTCTGCAAACTGTTTTGCAAGTTCAAAACCAATTCCTCTACTTGTTCCTGTAATAACTACGTTTTTCATTCTTTTCATTTAAAAGCAGCAAATTAGGTATTTTTTCATACATTTAAAGACAAAATAGATACAAATGAAGAAAATATTTTTGCTTTTTATAACCGTATTTTTTATACAGAATTTTATGGCGCAAACTACTTATATTTTATGTGGAAAATTATTAGATACTAAATCTGGAAAAATAGAAGCTAAAAAAACCATTATTATAAAAGAAAATAAAATTTATAAAGTAATGGATGGCTACGTTTCGCCAAAGAGTGCAACGGCTTTAACTATAGATTTAAAAGATAAAATTGTAATGGCTGGTTTAATTGATTTTCATGTTCATATAGAACAAGAGTTTGATAGAAATACAAGGTTAAATAATTATATTTTAAATGAAGCAGATGTTGCGTTTAATTCTGTAGGTTTTGCTAAAACTACACTTTTAAATGGTTTTACAACAGTAAGAGATTTAGGAGGAACTGGTGTTAATATATCTATTAGAAATGCAATTAATGCAGGTAAAATTATAGGCCCAAGAGTTTTTACGGCTGGTAAATCTTTAGCAACAACTGGTGGTCATGCAGATCCAACAAACGGAAGTAGTAGAGTATTAATTGGTAATCCTGGACCCAAAGAAGGTGTTGTAAATTCTGTAGAAGATGCAAAAAAAGCAGTTAGGCAACGTTATAAAAATGGTGCAGATTGTATAAAAATAACGGCAACTGGTGGCGTTTTAAGTGTTGCTAAATCTGGTGATAATCCGCAATTTACAATTGAAGAGATAAAGGCAATTTGTGAAACGGCAAAAGATTACGGAATGCACGTTGCAGCTCATGCGCATGGAGATGAAGGAATGAGGAGAGCTATTGTTGGTGGTGTAAAAACTATTGAACATGGTACATATATGAGTTCTGAAACTATGGAATTAATGAAAAAACATGACGCATATTTAGTACCAACAATTACAGCGGGTAAAGAAGTAGAGGAGAAAGCAAAAATAGCTGGTTTTTATCCTGCAATTGTTGTTCCTAAAGCGCTAGCTGTTGGGCCACAAATTCAAGGAACTTTTGCAAAAGCATATAAAAAAGGTGTAGGAATTGCCTTTGGTACAGATGCAGGTGTTTTTAAACATGGTAACAATGGTAAAGAATTTGGTTTTATGGTAGAAGCTGGAATGCCAGCAATAGAAACAATACAATCTGCAACAATTACAAATGCAATGTTGTTGAACATGGAAAATGAAATAGGACAAATTCAAAAAGGTTTTTTTGCAGATATTATTGCAGTTGATGATGATCCAATAAAAAATATTTCAACAATGGAAAACGTGGTTTTTGTAATGAAAAATGGTGTAGTTTATAAACAAAAATAGTGCTTAGAAAGTGTAACTAAACAGCTAGTAAAGCTACTAATACTTTAGAGTATATAATATTTTTTTTATGATTGGTAAAATTAATTTCAGAAGTAATATTGTTGTTTTCGGTATTCCGTTATTAATGTTTTTATCTTTAATAGCAATTACAAAAAGTTCTAATCTTGTTTCAGAAATTTCATTATTTGTACTTATAGACTTGTTAATAATAATTCCTTTTGTCTACTTTTTATTAATTAGGCATAAAGAAATTTCTAATAAAACAATAATTGTTGTTGCTTTGTTAGGTTTTTTTATTGCGGGTTTTATTCTTCCTAAAGAAAATCTAAGGATTTTAAATTCTATAAAAATTTATGTATTACCCTTCATTGAGGTTTTAGTGTTATTTTTTGTACTGATAAAAAGTAGGAGAGCATTAAAAAAAGTAAAAGAAAGTAAAAATAATTCTTTAGATTTTTATGAGACAGTTCAAATTGTTTGTGCTAAAATAGTGCCTCAAAGTATAGGGAATATTTTAGCTGCTGAAATTTCTGTTATTTATTATAGTATTTTTAATTGGAGAAAGAGGAAGTTAAATGAAAATGAGTTTTCTTATCATAAAGAAAGTACAGCAAATAGTGTGATTTTAGGTTTTTTATTGGTTATTATTGTAGAGATGTTTGTAACACATTCTATGATGAAAATGGGTAATAACAAAGGAACATTTGTTTTAACAGCCTTAAGTATTTATACATTTTTACAAATATTAGCACTTTTAAAATCTTTATCTAGAAGGCCAATTTTTATAGATTTGAAAAAGGAACAAGTAGTTTTAAAATTTGGCATTTTAGCAAATGCAACTATTCCTTTTAAAACAATTAAAGAAATAGAGGTTTCTACAAAAGAATTTTCAGAAAAATCTCCTATAAAATACTTTTCTCCATTAGGAAATTCAGCAGGACATAATGTAATTATTCATCTTAATAAAGAAATAAAATTTGAAAGCTTTTACGGGTTTAAAAAGAAAGCAACCTCTTTGGCTATTTTTATAGATGCTAAAAACGAATTTGTAAATTTAATTAAGAAAGAAATGATTAATCATTAAAAATAATATGCTGGTAGGCACCAATATCCGGATTTGTACTTCTATCGATTCCTAAAAGATCTAATGTAAAGGGTGTTGTAATTGCTTTATTTATAGCGTCACTATCTGTGCCAATAATAAAATCGCTGTTTCGAGTGTCTCTAAAATTAGCAATTCCATTTAAGATAATGCTGCTATAATTTGTGTTGTTCGCAAAATCTACTTCAGCAACGCCATCAAAAGAATTACTAGAATCGTTAAATTTAATCATACTATTTTTTACAGAGTAGTTGAATAAACCACCACCATCAACTTTATCAATTATTAATTCGATATTATTATTTCCATCAAAAATACAATTGGTAAAATTTGCAGCATTTAAATTTCGTGTTTCTATAATTTCTTGGCCAGCATCATTATTATAAACAAAGAAGTTGTTTACTAAAACGGCTGGTAATTGTCTAATTCCGCTATTCCAGTAATTCGCAAAAGTACTATGTGTAAAATTATAAGTTCCACCAACTGTAGCTGCTAAAGAAGCTTGTCCTGCAGAGCCAATAACTACGTTGTTTGCTTCGATATTTGTTTCTCTAGCAAGAATACCAAAATTAGAGTGGTTGTAAATTTCTGTGTTTTCTAATTTTAAAGTAGGCGTAGAGGTTGTGCCAATGCTATCAATTAAAATACCAATAATTCCATTTTTAATTTGTGCATGTTTAATTTCATTGTCTTTACTGCCTGCACGCATCCAAATTGTTCCCCATTGTCCAGGAATTTGACTAAAACTATTTTCTAATCGATCCCCTTCAAATATCACTTTTTCAGTAAGTGTTCCGTTTACTTTTAAAGTAGCTTTGTTATCTACAATTAAACCAGAGTTATCATGAAAATGAACTCTTGCGCCTGCTTCTATAGTTAATGTCTTATTTGTAGGAATTGCAGCATAACCATAAATAACCGTTGGTTTTGTTTTTGTGAAGAGAAGTTCTGTATCTGTTAAAAATCGTCCTTTAATAGTAGTTGGTTGGCCGTCTAAAGTTAAACTGTCAATCTTCATAGAGATGGCATCTTTTCCTGGAAAGATAAAATTAGCATCTTCTACTAAAGTTACCAAGTCTACATCTTGTAATTTATCTCCATTATCAAACAAAATACGATCTGTGTATAATGGGTTTGGTTCATTTGTAACATTTACTGTTGTTTCAATAAAAACAAAAATGCTGTCTTTTGCAAGAATATCAATATCATTAAATTCTTTTCCAGGAATTCCATCAACATTTAATCTGTAACTAGATGATGTTCCTTTTTCTAATTGAATTCTAGGAATTGTAATTGCATTATTACCTCTATTATATACCTTTAAGTTATATGTAGCAGAGCCAATATTTGTAAAAACGGTATCTAAAAAAACAGTGTCTTTAGAGAATTCTAAGCTACCAAAGCTTTGTATCGTAGAAAAATCTTTTCTACAAGAACTTATAGAAATAAGGGCAATACAAATAATAAATGTAATAAAATAGCGCATAAGTTTAATCTCTTTCTCTTTTTCTCGAAATGGCGAAAATACTTGAGAGTTTATTTATAAAAATAGAACTTTTAAAAGTAAGGTTTATTGTTTTATCAATTCTATTTCAAACAATTTACCCCAATGTTTACCTGTAACGAATAATCTATTGTTTTCTGCATCGTAAGCAATACCATTTAAAACTTCATCATTGGCAGCTAATTTTTGCGTTTTAGCCATTTCCTTTTCTAGACCTCTTAAGTCTCCAAGACCTTCTACAATACCTGTCTTTGCATCTATTATTGCAATAGTATTTTTTTGATATTTGTTTGCGTAAATCTTACCATTTACTAATTCTAGTTCATTTAAATAATTAACAGAACGGTCGTTAGTGTAAACTTGTATCGAACGTTTTTCTTGCAAAGTTTCTGGGTCTAAAAACCAAATTTTATCAGATCCATCAGATTTTATTAATTCGGTTTCACTGTGCGTTAAACCCCAACCTTCTTTACTTTTGTTGTAAGCAAATTCTTTTTCTAGTTTAAAAGTTTCTAAATCATAGACAAAACCTTTTTTATTTTCCCAAGTTAACCATATAATTTTATTGTTTACAATTGTCATTCCTTCACCAAAATACTTTTTATCAAGAGATGCTTCTTGTAGAACTTTACCTGTTTTAATAGCAACTTTTCTAAGTTTAGATTCTCCTCTATGCCCTGTAGTTTCATATAAGAAGCCATTGTAATATTCTAAACCTTGCGTGTAAGCTTTTGTGTCATGTGGGTATTCATTAATAATCTTATACTTATAAATAGCAGGTTTACTATTAGCAAACACTTCGATAAAGCTATTTTCTTTCTTCGTTTTTCCACCAAAAAAAGCCAAAGCATTAATTGCATGTTTACCAACACCTAAATCTGCTGTATTAATAGTAGTAGAATTACCCTGGCTAGCAATTTCTTTTCCGTTTACATAAAACTGAACTTTATCTACAGCTTTGTTATTTTCTTCAGTTAATTGTATTGTAATTTTCTCATTTAAAACTACTTTTTTAGGTTTCTCTAAAGAAAACTTATAAGCATCAGAACAAGAAGTTGCAAGAAGTAAAACAGTTAAAAGGGATATTAAAATAGAAAAATTCTTCATTATTTATATAGATTTCAATGTATTAGAACGTAAATATTCAAAAAAAAGACGACAAAAAACAACTTTTAACAGCTAAAAGAACCTTAAATTTGCATTTAGGTCAAATAAAAGTTATTTATTTATTTGTAAATTAAAAAATAAGGTTAAATTTGCATCCTCAAAATAGTTAATAACAGCTATTTAGAATATTGAGTAAAGCTTTACCAATTTTACTCAAAACAAACATAACATTAAAGTATTAAATATATATAAAATGAAAAAAGGAATTCATCCAGAAGATTATAGACTAATCGCTTTTAAAGACATGTCTAACGGAGACGTATTTTTAACGCGTTCTACTGCAGAGACAAAAGAAACTTTAGATGTTGATGGTGTAGAGTATCCTTTAGTAAAATTAGAGATTTCAAGAACATCTCACCCATTTTACACTGGTAAATCTAAACTTATCGATGCTGCAGGACGTATTGACAAGTTCAAAAACAAATACGCAAAATTCAAAAAAGAGTAATTCTTTTAGAATTTTAAAAATATTTAAAACTCCAACATTAATTTGTTGGAGTTTTTTATTGTTTATAATATATGCGTTTCCTTTCAGGTCGGGCTTTACACTGTATCTTTTCTTCATTTTTCAGAAAAGGATGCCGTTTCAAATGCAAAGCATTCACGATTTCAATAAAAATATAAAAGCATGAGTAATCCCTAACGCAAACTATTTGTAAGGGCTACTTCATAATTTCGTACTAAAAGAGTACTTTTATCGTCTTTAAAAAAATATAAAAAATGAGAAATACAATACTTGCTATTTTTATAGGAATCACTGTTTTATTCGGAGTCTTAGTATACTTCGTTCCACAAATAGGTACTATAATATTACTATCTATTTCTGGGTTATTAAGTATAATTGCAATTTATGATAGTTTACAAACCAAACATTCTTTGCTAAGAGCATTTCCATTAATAGCACGTTTGCGTTGGTTTTTTGAAGAAGAAAGAGATAAAATTCAGCAATATTTTATAGAAGACAATTTAAACGGTACGCCAATAAATAGAGAAAAAAGAAGTATTGTTTACCAACGTTCTAAATTAGAAAAAGAGACAGTACCTTTTGGTACACAACATGATGTTTATAAAAAAGGTTACGAGTTTGTAAAACACTCTTTGTTTCCAAAAAACCACCATCAAGTAAGTGGAGAAAGAGTTGTTTTTGGTTCTGATAAATGTGTCCAAAAATATGATAGTTCTATTATAAATATTTCTGCAATGTCTTTTGGGTCTTTAAGTAAAAATGCAATTATGGCATTAAACCAAGGGGCGAAAATGGGCGATTTTGCACATAATACTGGTGAAGGAGGAATTTCACCATATCATTTACAAGGAGGAGATTTAATTTTTCAAGTTGGTACTGGTTATTTTGGAGCAGGAAAATCTGTGGATGGTAAGCGTGTGTTTGATGATGAAATTTTTAGAGAAAATGCTATTCGCCCGGAAGTAAAAATGATAGAAATTAAATTTTCTCAAGGAGCAAAACCTGGTCATGGAGGAATTCTTCCTGCAATGAAAAACACTCCAGAAATTGCAAAAATACGTTCTGTAGAGCCAGGAACCCAAGTAGATTCACCACCAAGTCATTCTGCTTTTTCTAATTACGAAGAAATGATTGTTTTTATTCAGAAAGTAAGAGACTTATCTGGTGGTAAACCCGTAGGAATTAAACTTTGTGTGGGTAATAATGAAGAAATAGAGCAAATGATAAAAACGTTTGCAGCTGCAAATAATTATCCAGATTTTATTTCTGTAGATGGAGGTGAAGGTGGTACAGGTTCTGCGCCAATGGAATTTACTAATTATATTGGTACGCCATTAATTGAAGGTTTGGTTTTTATAAATAAACTTTTAAAAGAACACAAATTAAAAGACCAAGTAAAAATAATAGCAAGTGGTAAAGCAATAGATGCTTTCGATATTGTAAGATATTTAGCTTTGGGTGCAGATGCTGTTGGTATGGCAAGAAGTTTTATGTTAAGTTTAGGTTGTATACAAGCTAGAGAATGTAATTTAGATACGTGTCCTGTTGGTGTTGCAACCCAAGACCCAGATCTTGTAAAAGCATTGGTTGTACAGAAGAAAAATGTTAGAGTAAAAAACTATCATGATAAAACAATTATTGCTGTTAAAGAAGTTGTTGGTGCAATGGGTGTAGATGCTATTTCTGCCATAAAACCAAGTCAGGTTTTTAGAAGAAGAAAAGATGATGAGGTAGTTAGTTTAGAAGAAATTTACTACAAAGCATAAATAAAATATAGTTTATGAAAATTTTCGATATTGTTATTATTGGTTGCGGACCAATAGGAATTGCTTGTGCTTTAGAAGCAAAGAATAAAGGTTTGTCTTATGTTATTCTAGAAAAAGGACCAATAGTTAATTCTCTTTTTAATTATCCTGTAAATATGCAGTTTTTCTCTTCTTCAGAAAAATTAGAGATAGATGAAATTCCGTTTATTAGTAACGAGGCAAAACCAAGAAGAAGTGAAGCTTTAGAATATTATAGAAGAATTGCTACGTCAAATAAACTTAATATTAATTTATTTGAAAAAGTAATATCAATATCTAAAGTAGAAAGTAAGTTTACTGTTGTTTCAGAAAAAAACACTTACAGTTCTAAAAACGTAGTTATTGCTACTGGTTTTTATGATATTCCGAATACTTTAAATATCCAAGGAGAAGATTTACCAAAGGTTTCTCATTATTATAATGATCCGCATTATTATTCCGGACAAAAAGTAGTTGTTATTGGTGCAAGTAATTCTTCTGTAGATGCTGCCTTAGAATGTTATAGAAAAGGAGCAACTGTTACTATGGTAATTAGAGGAAGTGAATTAGGAGAAAGGGTAAAGTATTGGGTAAAACCAGATATTGTTAATAGAATAAAAGAAGGAAGTATTAAAGTCTACTACAACGCTACAGTTAAAGAAATTTCAAAAAATACAATTACTTTAAATACAGAAAACGGACTAGAAACTTTACAAAACGATTTTGTTTTGGCGTTAACAGGTTATAAACCGGATTTTACTTTTTTAGATCAAATTGGTGTTGGTTTTTCTAGTGATGAAAATAAGATTCCTACTTACAATGAAGCAACAATGGAAACCAATATTAAAGGGGTTTATTTAGCAGGTGTTATTTGTGGAGGAATGGATACGCATAAGTGGTTTATAGAAAATTCTCGCATTCATGCAAAAATGATTATTAAAGATATTTTAGTTAAAAAATAGATAATTAGAATTTGTTATTTGTGTTATTAATAATTTAGATTATATGTTAAATAATACTAAAATATGAAAGAAAAGTGTAAAATAATTCAATTTTAAACGACGAAATTATGGTAGCAGAACAAATATAGTTTTGTTAATGTTTAACTTATAATTTCAATAAAATGAATTCTACAATAACAGCACAATTAATAAATAAAGAACAAATTGTATTTTTAAAATTTCCAAAAGAAGAAGTTCTAGATAAAAAAGAAGCAATAAAAAATCGTTGCGCAGATTTAAAGAGAGCAATGGCTTTAGGCAATTTAGAAAGGGGTAAGGTAAATATTCTGTTTAAAGATAATTTAGGTTTAAAGAGAGTAGAAACTACTATTTGGGGTGTTACAGATGTAGCTGTTATTTTAAAGAAAAGAACAATAATTCCGTTAAGACGAATTATTAGTATAGCATAAAAAAAACCGTTTCAATTATGAAACGGTTTTTTTTGAAGTAAACAATTATAGGTTTTACATATAATCTTCAATAGGATTACAAGAACAAATTAAGTTTCTATCTCCATAAGCGTCATCTACTCTTCTTACAGTTGGCCAAAATTTATTATCTGCAATATATTCTAAAGGAAAAGCAGCCTGTTTTCTAGTGTATGGTAACGTCCAATCATCAGCCGTTAGCATTTCTTGTGTGTGAGGTGCATTTTTTAAAGGATTATTAGCGTTCTCTTTTGTAGCATTTTTAATTTCTTCACGAATAGAAATCATTGCGTCACAAAAACGATCTAATTCTGCTAAACTTTCAGATTCTGTAGGTTCTATCATCATCGTTCCACCAACCGGAAAAGAAACTGTTGGTGCATGAAAACCATAATCCATTAAACGTTTAGCAATATCTACAACTTCAATTCCATTCTGTTTAAAACCTCTACAGTCAATAATCATTTCGTGTGCTGCACGTCCTTTATCTCCTGTATATAACGTTTCATAATGTCCGTTTAAACGCTCTTTAATATAATTCGCATTTAAGATGGCATTTTTAGTCGAATCTGTTAATCCTTTAGAGCCTAACATTGTTATGTATCCGTATGATATTAAACATGCCAAAGCAGATCCCCAAGGAGCTGCAGAAATAGCTGTAATAGCATTTTCTCCTCCTGTTTTTATAATTGGGTTTGTAGGTAAAAAAGGAACTAATTGTGGTGCAACACAAATAGGACCAACACCAGGACCACCACCACCATGAGGTATTGCAAATGTTTTATGCAAGTTTAAGTGACAAACATCTGCACCAATTGTTGCAGGATTTGTTAAACCAACTTGTGCATTCATATTTGCACCATCCATATAAACTTGTCCGCCGTTATCATGAATAATCTTGGTAATTTCTTGAATTTCCTTTTCATAAACTCCATGAGTTGAAGGATACGTTACCATTAAAGCAGCTAAATTATCTTTATGTAATGTCGCTTTTTCACGTAAATCTTCAACATCTATATTACCATTTTCTGCAGTTTTTGTAACTACAACTTTCATTCCTGCCATAACTGCAGATGCAGGATTTGTACCATGAGCAGAAGCCGGAATTAAACAAATATTTCTGTGAGAATCATTATTAGACAAGTGGTAGGCTCTAATAGTCATTAAACCAGCAAACTCACCTTGTGCACCAGAGTTTGGTTGTAAAGAAGTACCAGCAAAACCTGTAATAATGTTTAACTGATGTTCTAAGTTTCTTAAAACTTCTTGGTATCCTTCTGCTTGATCTAATGGAACAAACGGATGAATATTTCCCCATTGAGGATTACTTAAAGGCAACATCTCTGAAGCTGCATTTAATTTCATTGTACAAGAACCTAAAGAAATCATAGAATGATTTAAAGCTAGATCCTTACGTTCTAGTTTCTTAATATAACGCATCATATCTGTTTCAGATTGATACGTGTTAAAGATTTCATTTTCTAAAAAAGAAGTATTTCTTTTTAAATTTTCTGAAAGTATTTCTGATGTTGTTTCAGGTACGCTTTTAGAATTTATATTAAAAGCTTCTTCAAAACAAGAAATTATTGCAGTTAATGACTTTAAATCTATTGTTTCATTTATAGAAATTGAAACATGACTTGCATCTACGTAATTAAAGTTAATACTTTTTGCTTCTGCAACTAATCTTAACTTTTCAGCTTCAACTTCAACTAAAATAGTATCAAAATATGCAGCATTTAATTGTTTAAAACCTAGTTCTTCAAGAGATGCTGCAAGCAACTTAGTGTTCTGGTGAACATTATTTGCAATATATTTTAAACCTTCTTTACCATGATAAACAGCATACATTCCTGCCATTACAGCTAGTAAAACTTGTGCTGTACAAATGTTAGAGGTTGCTCTTTCTCTTTTAATGTGTTGTTCTCTAGTTTGCAATGCCATTCTTAAGGCACGCTTTCCATTCATGTCTTTAGTAACACCAATAATTCTTCCTGGAATACTTCTTTTGTAAGCCTCTTTAGTCGCAAAATACGCTGCATGAGGACCACCATACCCTAACGGAATACCAAAACGTTGTGTTGTACCTACTACTACAGCTGCTCCAAATTCTCCTGGAGCTTTTAAGTGTACTAATGATAAAATATCTGCTGCAACTGCTATTTTTATATTCTTATCATTCGCTTTTGCAACAAAGCTTTCGTAGTCAAAAATTTGACCAAATTTACCTGGATATTGTAAAATTGCTCCAAAATAATCATCTCCAAAATCAAAGTCTTCATGACTTCCAACTACTAATTCTATACCAATAGGTGTAGAACGAGTTTGTAAAAGAGATAATGTTTGAGGTAAAATTTCATTAGAAACAAAAAACTTGTTAGCACCTGCTTTTTTCTTTGCACGTTCTCTAACATCAAACAACAAAGCCATAGCTTCTGCTGCTGCTGTAGATTCGTCTAATAAAGAAGCGTTTGCTAACTCCATTCCTGTTAAATCACAAATCATTGTTTGGTAATTTAACAATGCTTCTAATCTACCTTGTGCAATTTCTGCTTGGTAAGGTGTGTATGCAGTATACCAACCTGGGTTTTCTAAAATATTACGCTGAATTACACTTGGTACAATTGCTTCATTATATCCTAAACCAATATAACTTTTAAAAACCTTATTTTTTTCAGAAAGTTCTTTTATGTGCGCTAAATATTGATATTCGCTCATAGAATCCTCTAAGTCTAAAGGTTGCTTTAAAAGAATATTATTAGGAACTGTTTCTTCAATTAACTGTTCTAAATTATCAGCTTTAATGGTTGCTAACATTTTTTCTTGTTCCTTTTCATCAGGACCAATATGTCTACGTTGAAACGAATTTGTATTCATTTAGTTTGTTTTGTGATCGATTGGTTTCAATCGATTTAGTGTTGTTTTTACGTGTCTAAAAAAGCGGTATTTTTTGACTGCTCAAAAGTAAGAATTAAATAAATTAATTACTATCTGAAAAGCAATAAAAAGTTGTTAATTATTAACTAAAAACGAATGTTATGAACAGAAATGTTATTTTTGTTTAATGAAGCTTTTAAAACTCTTTTTTAATTTTTACATAAATACGAGTATTCATGTAGGTTTGGCTGTTTATGCGTTTGGAAAAATAACAGAACAATATTTAGGACTTACTTCAAATAATAATTTAGATTTCTTTATTTTCTTTGGTACAATTACAGGATATAATTTTGTAAAATATGCAGGGGTAGCAAAATTGCACCATAGAAGTCTTACTAATAATTTAAAAGTAATTCAAATATTTTCTTTCTTTTGCTTTTTGGCAATGTGTTATTTTGGTTTTAAAATTCCGCTAACAACATTGGTTTACATTGTTCCGTTTACAATACTTACTTTTCTATACGCAGTACCTTTCTTAAGTGGTTTTCATAAAACTTTACGTCAGGTTAGTTTTTTAAAAATAATAGTAGTTGCTATTGTTTGGGCTGGTTTTACAGTATTAATTCCTGCAGTAGATGCTGGTAAAGAATTCTCGTTTTCTGTTTTTTTATTAATGTTACAGCGTTTTTTAATTGTGGTTGTTTTAATATTACCTTTCGATATAAGAGATGTACAGTATGATGCAATTTCTCTACAAACAATTCCAAAGAAAATAGGTGTAGAAAAGACTAAAAGATTAGGTTTAGCAATAATGGTTCTTACCTTGTTATTAGAATATGCCATTAATGCAAGTGGTATTTCTAAGAATACATTTATGATTTTCTTTTTTTTAGTGCTGGTTTTCTTGATGCGATCTAAAATGAATCAATCTAAATACTACAGCTCATTTTGGGTAGAATCTTTACCCATAATTTGGTGGTTACTTCTTTTAGGATTCCGTAATTTATAGAGGTTTTATAGGTGTTTTTTATCAACTTGAAGATTATTGTTGTTAATTACAAGGGATATCATAAAACTTTAAATTCACTTTTTAATAACCTACTATATTTGTAGATTTACAGAGAATAAATCAACTAAGGTTTTAAAAAATGAGTACCACTAAAAGAAATTATATTTTCGATTTTGACAGTACATTAACTAAAGTAGAAGCTTTAGATGTTTTGGCGGAAATAACGTTGACAAACAACCCTAAAAAAGAAGCTATAATTCAAGAAATTATAGACATTACCAATTTAGGAATTGATGGTGAAATCTCTTTCACAGAGTCTTTAGAAAGAAGAATTAAGTTATTAAAAGCTAACAAAGCAGACTTAACAGACTTAGTAGTAGCTTTAAAAAAGCAAGTTTCTAAATCTATAGAAAGCAATAAAGAGTTTTTTGAGGATTTTGCAGACGATATTTACGTTATTTCCTGTGGCTTTAAAGAATTTATAGATCCTATTGTAAAAGAATACAATATACCTTCTAGCAGAGTGTATGCAAATACATTTGAATTTGCAGAAGATGGCGAAATAATTGGTTTCGATGCAGGCAACCCTTTGTCGAAACACAATGGTAAAATTCAATGTTTAAAAGACATGAATTTAGAAGGAGAAATACAAGTTATAGGAGATGGTTATAGCGATTATGTAACTCGAGAAGCAGGTATAGCAGACAAGTTTTTTGCTTACACAGAAAATGTTTCAAGAATAAAAACAACAGAAAACGCAGACCATATTGCACCTAATTTAGATGAATTTTTATACGTAAACGATTTGCCAAGAAATATATCATACCCAAAGAACAGAATTAAAATTTTATTATTAGAAAACGTACATCCAGATGCTTTTAAAAAGTTATCTAAAGATGGTTTTTCTGTAGAAACAGTTTCTAAAAGTTTGTCTGAAGATGAATTAATAGAAAAAATTAAAGATGTACACGTTTTAGGAATTCGTTCTAAAACAAACGTAACCAAAAGAGTGGTAGAAGCTGCCGAAAAGTTAATGGTTGTAAGTGCATTTTGTATTGGTACAAAACAAATAGACTTAGAAGCTTGTAAAGAAAGCGGCGTAGTTGTTTTTAATGCACCATATAGTAATACACGTTCTGTTGTAGAATTAGCAATCGGAGAAATTATTATGCTAATGCGTAGTGTTTTTCAAAGAAGTACAGAAATTCATAATGGCGAATGGAATAAAACAGCAGAAGGTTCTAGAGAAGTTCGTGGTAAAAAACTAGGAATTGTAGGTTACGGTAATATTGGTAAGCAATTATCTGTTTTAGCAGAAGCTTTAGGTATGCACGTGCATTATTATGATGTTGAAGATAAGTTGTCATTAGGTAATGCAACGAAAATGGATACATTAAAAGAATTGTTAGAAATATCAGACGTAGTTACTATGCACGTTGATGATAATTCTGCAAATAAGAATTTCTTTGGAGAGACAGAAATATCTCAAATGAAAGATGGCGCACATTTAGTAAACTTATCTAGAGGTTTTGTGGTTGATATTCCTGCCTTAGTAGCAGCTTTAAAAAGCGGAAAATTAGCAGGTGCTGCAGTAGATGTATACCCAGAAGAACCAAGAAAAAACGGAGAATTTTATACAGAATTAAAAGGATTGCCAAATGTAATTTTAACACCACATGTTGGTGGTAGTACAGAAGAAGCACAAAGAGATATTGCAGATTTTGTACCAAGCAAAATTATGGCATACATAAATTCTGGAAACACCGTAGACGCAGTTAATTTTCCAAATATTCGTTTGCCAAGACAAACAAAAGCACACCGTTTTTTACATATTCATAAAAACGTGCCAGGAGTTATGGCTAAAATAAATAAAGTTTTAGCAGAATATAACTTAAATATAACAGGGCAATATTTATCTACAGATCCTAAAGTAGGTTATGTAATTACAGACTTAGACAAAGAATATAACACAGAAGTTATAGAAGAATTAAGAAAAATAGAAGGAACCATAAAGTTTAGGGTTTTATATTAATCTATTTTCTAAATAATAAAAACACCCTTTAGGTTTGTAATCTAAAGGGTGTTTTTTTTTTGAAGCTATTTCCTGCTTTCACTACTCGCTTTTTTTAGCCTAAAAAGACATAAAAAAGAGCTCAAACAGACCGTTCAATCAGGGCTAGAATTATTTATTATCTAAAGTTCTTATTAGTTATTTAGTAATTAGTTTAAATAATTACATTTTTATTTTTTCCTTTAAGTCTATTATATCCTTATCCTTTACGTTTAAATAACGCTTACTACCTAAATATCTGTTTTTATTAAACTCATCATAGTTTGGTTGTACAGTATCCATAGAACTCATATGAACGTTGCCAGAAGCATGAATAAATTCCATTTTATTATTCCCTAACCAAATACCAACATGCACAACACGTTGCTTCTTCGTTTTTGTAGCTTTTGTACCAAAGAATAATAAATCTCCTTTTTCTAAACCATTAAAAGTTAAATCTGCATCTACAATTTTACCAGCATTTATTTGCTGAGAAGCATCTCTAGGAATAATAAAACCGTTCATTAGATACACCATTTTGGTAAAGCCACTACAATCTATTCCTTTAGAAGAAGTTCCGCCCCACAAATAAGGAAAGCCCTCTAATCTTTTAGCTACCGTTTCTATATTTTCTTTAGAAGGTTGTAGCTCTTTTAACCAGTTTTCATAGACAACTGTTTCGTTTTTTTTAATAAAACCGGTTCTATTATCGGGGTATTTTACTTCATAAAAATTAGCATCTTCAGATAAGTATTTTAAAAGTCCACCTAAAGTAATATCAGAAATAATAGCTGCATTTTTATTTTTAGAAGCATAAACATAACCAAAAGCTTCTGTAAAAATCACTTTTTTAGAAGCATTCCAAGTATCAAATTCACCTTCATTCATTTTATGAATACCACCTTTATCAACCCAAGAAATATAATTATCTGGAGTTTGAATTCTATAGAAATCGCCTTCTTTATCTAATATTTTTAAAGACATTCCTAACAAACCTTGTGTACCTAATTCTGCAGAATGTTTTGGTGCAGAACGAATATTAATTACAGAATTTCTGGCAACAGCAAACATTTTATTACCAACAACGGTATCTGGTAAAATTCTAATATTGTTTATAATAGAAACGTCTAAAGATTTTAAACTATCTAATAATTTAGAATATGCTTCTTTAGAGTCTGTCATACCCGATGCAATAATTTTACCATCAGAATTATCAAAATTTATATCAAAAATTGCAACTCTTTTATCTGGTGCATATTGTGTTTTTATACTTTTACTTACGCCTTCTAAACCGGTAACTAAAAGAGAGTTATTGCTACAAGAAGCAAACACTAAAAGAGCAAGTGAGTATATAAAATTTTGGAACTTCATTCTTTAGATTTTCAATATTGATAAAAAATAAAGGTAGTAATTTATTAAGATAAATTTAATTCTAAATTTAGATTGTTTTATATTTGAAGACACTCATTTTTTTAGTTGATGAAATATCAGAATAATTTAGCATTTGCGAAGCAGCAAGATAAAGAAGATACACTTTCTTCATTACGAAATCGATTTCATATTCCTAAAGATAAAAACGGTAATAACTGGCTTTATTTTACAGGAAATTCACTCGGTTTACAGCCAAAATCTACCAAAGAATATATCAATCAAGAGTTAGAAGATTGGGCAAATTTAGGTGTCGAAGGGCATTTCGAAGCAAAAAATCCGTGGTTAAATTACCATGAATTATTAACAGATAAAATGGCAAAAGTAGTTGGCGCAAAACCAGTTGAGGTAGTTGTAATGAATACACTTACAACCAACCTTCATTTGTTAATGGTTTCCTTTTACAGGCCAACTAAATTAAAATATAAAATTGTTATAGAATCAGATGCTTTTCCATCAGATAGATATGCTGTACAATCTCAGTTAGAATTTCATGGTTTCTCAAAAGAAGATGTTATCGAATGGAAACCAAGAAAAGGAGAAGAATTATTAAATATAGCAGATTTAGAAACTATAGTTGAAGAACAAGGAGATGAAATAGCGTTGCTATTAATTGGTGGTGTAAACTATTATACGGGTCAGTTTTTAGATTTAAAAAGAATTGCAGAAATTGGGCATTCAAAAGATTGTATTGTAGGAATAGATTTAGCACATGGAGCAGGAAATATCTCTCCAGATTTACACAATTCTGGTGTAGATTTTGCAGCTTGGTGTACTTATAAATATTTAAATTCTGGTCCTGGAAGTTTAGCAGGTTTATTTGTACACGAAAAACATGCTAAAAATAAAGATTTACCACGTTTTGCCGGTTGGTGGAATCATAATAAAGCTACACGTTTTAATATGAGACAACCTTTCGATGTTATGGAAGGTGCAGAAGGTTGGCAATTATCGAATCCGCCAATATTATCTATGGCAGCTATAAAAGCATCTTTAGATTTATTTGATGAAGTTGGTATGGACGCATTAAGAGAAAAATCAGAAAAATTAACAGGTTATTTCGAGTTTTTAATAAATGAAATTAATTCTGATGATATTAAAATAATAACGCCTTCAAGTCCAAAAGAAAGAGGTTGTCAATTATCTATACAAGTTAAAAATGCAGATAAAAGTTTGCATAAAAAATTAACAGAAAATAATATTATTACAGATTGGAGAGAGCCAGATGTTATACGTTGTGCACCAACATCAATGTATAATTCTTTTGAAGATGTTTTTAGAATGGTGTCAATATTAAAGGGATTACTATAATATGAATGTAATATTTCACATTGTAACAGGTGTCACTATTTTCTCAGTTGTTTCCAAAAGAGAGACAATAGAAAATCAAACTAGTTTACCAGTATATTTTTTTAGTTTCGTTCTTGGAGTTATATCACACGGTATTTTAGATTATATACCACACTGTTATCCATTAAATTCTAAAGTTGATGTAATTTTAGGTTTGTTTATGATGCTGTTTTTAATTTATGCTGTAAAAATGCACTCTAAATTGTTAATACTTGTAGTTTTATTAGGATGTATTTTTCCTGATATTATTGATTTGTCACCAGGAATTTTAAATTCAATTTTCAATATTAATTTACCAATTTTTGATAATATTTTTCCTTGGCATTTTCATGAGTATTCTGGTTCTATTTATATTGATGAATGTTCAGTGTCAAATATGAATCATTTATTAACATTGATTTTTTGTACAATAATTATTTATTTAAATAGAATGAATATTCTAAAGAATTTTAAAACAAAATAATGAATAAAAAAGATAAAATATTAATTATTGGTGCAGGTTTATGCGGAAGTTTATTAGCATTAAGACTAGCACAAAGAGGTTTTAAAGTAGCGGTTTTTGAAAGCAGACCAGATTTAAGAACAGTAGATATTTCTGCAGGAAGATCTATAAATTTAGCATTATCAGACAGAGGCTTAAAAGCATTACGTTTATGCGGAATGGAAGAAAAAGCCAGAGAAATATGTATACCAATGTATGGTAGGCTAATGCACGACAGAGAAGGAAATACCTTTTCCTCTAATTATTCTGGAAGAGAAAATGAATACATAAACTCTATTTCTAGAGGAGATTTAAATGCAATTTTACTAGATGAAGCAGAGAAACATGAAAATGTACAAATTCATTTTAATAAAAAATGTAAAAATGTAGATATAGAAAACAACATTGCACATTTTAAAGATTACAAAACTAAAGAAGAATTTTCTGTAGAAGCAGCAGTTATTTTTGGCGCAGATGGTGCAGGTTCATCTTTAAGAAAAAGTTATCTATCAGAACGTAAATTTTTATTTAGTTACTCTCAAAATTATCTAAATCATGGCTACAAAGAATTAGAAATTCCTGCAGACAAATTAGGAAATCACCAAATAAGTAAAGCACATTTACACATTTGGCCTCGTGGAGATTTTATGCTAATTGCATTACCAAATATGGATGGAAGTTTTACCGTAACCTTATTCTTAAGTTATGACGAAGGTGAATTTAACTTTGAAAACTTAACATCCGAAGAAAAAATTACCCAGTTTTTCGAAAAAGAATTTCCAGATGCTTTGGCACTAATACCTAATATTAAACAAGAGTTTATAAACAACCCAACTGGTCCTTTAGGAACTATAAAATGTTCGCCTTGGAGTTATGAGGACAAAACACTTTTAATAGGCGATTCAAGTCACGCAATTGTGCCGTTTTACGGACAAGGAATGAACGCCTCTTTTGAAGATGTTTTTGTGTTAGATGAAATTTTAAATCAAGATTTGGGTGATTGGAAAACAATTTTTAAAACCTATCAAAAAACTAGAAAACAAGACACAGACGCTATTGCAGACTTAGCGATAGATAATTTTCATGAGATGAAAGACCATGTTGCAAATCCGCTTTTTAAAGAAAAAAGAAAAATAGAAATGGATTTGGAGAAAACATTTCCAACACAATATTCTTCTAAATATTCTTTAGTAACATTTAATGAAAACATAGGTTATAATGAAGCCATGAAAAGAGGTAGAGCGCAAGATAAAGCCCTATTAAATCTAATTTCAGATGATACAATTCATACACATTTAGACATGACAAAAGAAGAATTAAAAGTTATTCTAGAGAAAGTTATAATAGAAACAAATACTATTTTAGAAGAAGATAAAATTGCAGGAATGTAATTTTTTTAGAAGCTATTCCTGCTTTTCGCACTCGCTTTTTTTATTCAGAAAAAGAATAAAAAAGAGCTCAAACAAATGCTGCAATCAGGGCTAAACAAATACATAAAAGCTATTAATTAGAAGAAATAAATAGCATGTTTATAAAGTAAATGAAAAAATATATAGTTTTATTAAGAGGAATAAATGTGTCTGGAAAAAATAAACTTCCAATGGCAGAACTACGTACTTTATTAAACGATTTAGGTTTTAAAAACGTACAAACTTATATTCAGAGTGGTAACATTATTTTAGAATCTGATGAAGGTAAATCTGTGATTTGTAATAAAATTAAAGACGGAATTCAAACTAAATTTAGTTATGATATTCCTGTAATTGCAAGAACAATTCCGCAATTTAAAAAAGCAATTGCTAGCTATCCTTTTCCTACAGAAAACACTAAAATAGCTGCATTTGTTTTCTTAAGTAAAAAAGTATATGAAACAAAAATTGATATAAATAATATTGATAACGATCAATATCTAATCGATAATGATATGATTTATATTTATTGTGAAACTGGTTTTGCTAAAACAAAACTTTCTAATAATTTATTTGAAAGAAAGCTAAACGTGAGAGCAACAATTAGAAATTATAATACAGCATTACAGTTATTAGAATTATCTAAATAATATGATTTATACAATTATTGGCGCAGGAATAGGAGGTCTTTCAACAGCACTAGCTTTTGAGAAAAAAGGAATTCCGTATCAAATTTTTGAAAAAGCACCACAATTAAATGAAGTTGGAGCAGGAATTTGGTTAGCACCAAATGCATTGCAAGTTTTAGATAGTTTAGCTGTTTTAGAAGAGGTAAAAGAAAGCGGTAATGCAATAGATAGAATTACAATAGGAAAACCAGATTTATCTCCCTTGTCAGATATTTATCAAGATATATTTAAAGAGAAATACGGTTTTACTACAGTTTCTATTCATAGGGCTGCGCTTCAAAAAATATTATTTAATAAAATTCCGAAAGAGAAAATATTTTTAGACAAAGGTTTTCAATCTTTTAAAGAATTAAATTCAGGAAAAATAGAGATAAGCTTTCACGATAATTCTATAACAGAAACAGATTTTTTAATAGGTGCAGATGGTATTAATTCTAAAGTTAGAAATCAACTTTTTTCAGATAGTAGCAGAAGATATTCTGGGCAAACTTGCTGGCGTGGAGTTGTAGATTTAAAGTTAGATAAGAAATACGCTCACAGAGGCTTTGAGTTATGGGGAAATCAAATTCGATTTGGCATTTCTGAAGTAGCAAAAGATAAGGTTTATTGGTTTGCTGTGGTTTTAGCCGAAGAAAATAGTACAGAAGATACGAGTTTAGTAAAAGAAAAATTACTGAATTTATTTTCTGACTTTGATCCATTAATATTAAAGTTAATTTCTGAAACACCAATAGAGCAAATTTTAAAAAATGATATTAACGATTTAAAACCTTTAACTTATTGGTATAAAGGAAATATCTGTTTAATAGGTGATGCTGCTCATGCTACAACACCAAATATGGGACAAGGAGGAGCGCAGGCAATAGAAGATGCTTATTATTTAAGTAATTTAATTAAAGAAAATACAGGTAAAAATGTATTTAAGTTATTTCAAGAAAGTAGAAAAAAGAAAGTAAATACAGTTGTTAATCAATCTTGGAGCACAGGTAAAATGGCACATTGGAAATACGGAAAAAGGTTTCGGAATTTTGTGTTAAAAAGTATGCCCAAAAAAATAGTAGAAAAAAAGATGTTTGAAATGTATCACATAGATAAATTTTAAAATTAATTTTAAATAAAATAGATGTCAGAAAAAAAAGTAACACCAAGAGGTGCATATCCACATGTAAAAGTTGTGGGCGATTTTATTTTTGTTTCAGGAACAAGTTCTAGAAGAGCAGATAATACTATAGCAGGAGTAGATATTATTGATGAAATGGGAACTAAGTATCTAAATGCAGAAACGCAAACAAGAGAAGTTTTAAAAAATATAGATAAAAATTTACAAACTGTTGGTGCAAGTATAAAAGATGTGGTAGATGTTTCTACATTTTTAGTAAATATGAATGATTTTGCAGGCTATAATAAAGCTTATGCAACATTTTTTGATAAAGAAACAGGGCCAACAAGAACAACCGTTGCTGTGCATCAATTACCACATCCAGATTTGGTGGTTGAGATTAAAGTAACGGCTTTTAAAAAGCGTTAAATGAAAATACAAAACTACATCAACGGAGAATTCTTGCCTCCCATTGCTAATGGGTGGATTGATAACTACAATCCAGCAATAGGAGAAGTGTATGGGCAAATACCAAACTCAACCAAAGAAGATGTAGAAAAAGCTTATGAAGCTGCAGAAAATGCCTTTGCTAGTTGGTCTAATACTACATTAGCAACAAGAAGTAAAATCTTATCTAAAATTGCAGAATTAATAAAAGAAAAATTACCGCTTTTAGCAGCAGCAGAATCTAAAGATAACGGAAAACCAATTAGTTTAGCAAAAACTATAGATATTCCTAGAGCTGCAGCAAATTTTCAGTTTTATGCAAATGCAATTACTCAGTTTTCATCGGAAGCACATGAAAGTATTGGTCTAAACGCGGTTAATTTTACATTAAGACAGCCTATTGGAGTTGTAGCTTGTATCTCTCCATGGAATTTACCTTTGTATTTATTTACGTGGAAAATTGCACCAGCAATTGCGTCTGGAAATTGTGTGGTAGCAAAACCAAGTGAAATTACACCAATGACAGCTTTTTTATTAGCAGAAATTTGTAATGAAGCAGGCTTACCAAAAGGTGTTTTAAATATTGTTCATGGGTTAGGTACAACTACTGGGCAAGCAATTGTAGAACACCCAAATATAAAAGCAATTTCATTTACTGGAGGTACAAAAACAGGTGCTCATATTGCTAGTGTTGCAGCACCAATGTTTAAGAAATTATCATTAGAGTTAGGTGGGAAGAACCCTAATATTATTTTTGCAGATTGTGATTATGAAAAAATGTTAGCAACAACAGTTCGTTCTTCTTTTGCAAATCAAGGTCAGATTTGTTTATGTGGAAGTCGAATTCTAGTGGAAGAAAAGATCTATGAGAAATTTAAGAAAGATTTTATTAAAAAAGTATCTGAATTAAAAATAGGAAATCCGTCTGAAGAAAACATACATATTGGAGCTTTGGTTTCTAAAGAACATTTAGAAAAAGTAAAAAGCTATATTGATATTGCAGAAGATGAAGGAGGTAAAGTTCTTTTTGGAGGAAATAAAGTAACTATAATAGATTGTGAAAATGGGTATTATTTACAACCAACAATAATAGAAGTAAAGAGTAATAAATGTAGATTAAATCAGGAAGAGATTTTTGGACCTGTTGTAACGATTATGCCTTTTAAAATAGATGAAGAAGCGTTGCAATTAGCCAATGATGTAAAATATGGATTGTCTTCTACTTTATGGACGAATAATTTAAAGAGAACCATGCAGTTTTCTAAACAATTACATACAGGAATTGTTTGGGTAAATACTTGGATGTTACGTGATTTAAGAACTCCTTTTGGTGGGCAAAAAGCTAGTGGAATAGGACGAGAAGGTGGTTTTGAAGCATTGCGTTTCTTTACCGAACCTAAGAATATATGCATACAATATGAATAAAGAAATTAGAACAAAAATTATAGAAGTTTGTGATGCTAAAATTGCTAAAAAAGGAGAAAATGTTGGTTTGTCTTTTTATGCATTTTTTAAAAATAAAAATGACAACCCAAAGTTGTTAATGGAAGTTGCGAAATGGTGGATAGAAACACATGAGTTAGATCATTTTGTAAAAGCAATAAAGATTAAACAAATGATTATTGATACTAAATAAGTAAGAAATGAACTTAAATATACAAAACAAGAATGCAATTGTTTGTGGAAGTACACAAGGAATAGGAAAAGCCTCTGCAATTGCATTAGCAAACGAAGGTGTAAATGTTACCTTAATAGCTAGAAATGAAGAAAAGTTAAAAGCTGTTTTAGCTGTGTTGCCTAATAACAAACAGAATCATAATTATTTGGTGGCAGATTTTTCTAAACCAGAAGATTTGAAAAAGGTTTTAGAAACTACAGATTTAAAGTTTCATATTTTAGTAAATAATACGGGTGGGCCAAAAGGAGGAGAATTATTATCTGCTACCTCTGTAGATTTAATAAATGCATTTCAAATGCATATTGTTTGCAATCAGATTTTGGTACAAGCAGTTGTTCCGTTTATGAAAAAAGAAAAATTTGGAAGAATTATTAATGTAATTTCTACGTCTGTAAAAGAACCAATTCCTGGTTTAGGTGTTTCTAATACCATAAGAAATGCTGTTGGTAATTGGGCAAAAACATTAGCGTCTGAGTTAGGTTCGTTTAAAATTACGGTAAATAACGTGTTGCCTGGTTTTACAGATACTTCTCGTTTAGATGAAATTGTTAAAATAAAAGCGAAAAAAGAAAATACAACAGAAGCTGAAATGGTTGCAATTATGAAGAGTTATGTACCCGCAAAACGTTTTGCAAAACCAGAAGAAACAGCTGCTGCAATTACTTTTTTAGCAAGTGAACAAGCAAGTTATATAAATGGTGTTAATCTTCCTGTAGATGGTGGAAGAACGAAAAGTTTATAGATGTAACAGATTTTGCGTTAGGGATTGAAACGGCATCCTTTTTACTTTTTTGTAAAAAGATATAGTGAAAAGCCCGACCTTTAGGGAACGCACAAATATTTATAAGAATTAAGAATCAAGATTTTTAAAACGAAGACATTTTAGACTAACTTTATAATGTCTAGATTTTTGTTTATAAACGTCTAAATATCTAAATAATATGAGCAATTTAGTACAGCCTTTAAATTTTAAAAAGTGGATTGATGAACATCGTCATTTATTGAAACCGCCAGTTGGGAACAAGCAGGTTTGGGATAATGGTGAATATATTGTAATGGTTGTTGGTGGGCCAAATAACAGAAAAGATTATCATTATAATGAAACTCCAGAATTTTTCTATCAGTTAGAAGGAGACATGATTTTGAAGATTATTGATGATAAAGGCAAAATGATTGATGTGGAAATTAATGAAGGTGATATTTATTTGTTGCCAGCAAAAGTGCCACATTCGCCACAAAGAAAAGAAAATACGGTTGGTTTAGTGATTGAATATCCGCGTAGAAAGAAAATGAAGGATGCTTTGCAATGGTATTGTGAAAATTGTGAAAATTTACTGTACAAAAAGAAATTTAAGTTGGAAAATATTGAAACAGATATGCCAATAATTTTCGATAAATTTTATTCTGATTTAGAGAAATGTACGTGCGACAATTGTGGAACTGTGATGGAAGCTCCTAAAAAAGTTACTACTTAATAGCACTAATTATTAGTGCTGTATTTAAATTATAATTGTTGCTTTAATCTTTTAGTTTTAAATCTTTTAATAAAAATATGAAACGCAAATTACGTATAAACGGACATTCACATTTATTGCCTTACCCAGAAGAAATTCCTCAGTTTATGAAGGACAAAGAAATTTTTTGGGTAGATGATGAACGTAAACACATGTTACAAAAAGGGTGGAAACGTCCGGTAACAGATTCTAGTTTTTTCTTAGATGAGAAATTATTGTGGATGGAGAAAAATAAGTTAGACCATGCAGTGGTTTTAAACCTTTCTCAATTATATGGTAATGGTTTGCGTTTAGAAGAAATGAAGAAAGCGTTGCGTTTTCAGAATGATTTTAATGCAAAAGTACAAAGAGAACATCCGTCTAAATTTACGTGTGGTTTTGTGGTACATCCTGGTTTTATTTATGGTGCTTTAGATGAAATGAAACGCTGCGTAGAAGAATTAGGTTTAAAAGTTTTGTGTTTGCCAACGCATTTTATGGATTCTATTGGGCAATGGCGTTGTGTTTTTGATGAAGAAAATGATCGAATTTTTGAGTTAGCAGATAAATATAAATTAGCTATTGAAATTCACCCGTATGACGGAGATAAAATGATAAAATTAGAAAATACCAATTGGCGTTTTCATTTAATTTGGATGTTGGCACAATGCGGAGATGCGTATCATTTTTATACGTTAAACGGAATGCAAGAGCGTTTTAAAAATATTAGAACATGTTTTGCTCATGGAGGTCAATTGGCACAAATGAACTTAGGAAGAAGGATACAAGGTTTTGATGGAAGACCAGATTTGTTTGAAGGGAAAACGCATCCTAGAAAAGCGGTTGGTCATAAAAATATCTTTTTTGATACTTTGGTTCATGATACAGATTCTTTAAAATTAATGTTTAAAAGGCAAGGTGTAAGTCAGGTTTTAATGGGTTTAGATGATCCGTATCCTTTAGGAGAAATGGAAAGTGATAAACAATCTTCTTATCCTGGTAAAATTTTAGATTTAGCAATTGATGAGAAAATTATTACGGAAACAGAAAAAGGACAAATTTGGGAAGATAATGTCTTGCAGTGGTTGTTTGGCGATGATGAGGTTGCTAAGCAAGAATTGATAACTAAAATTTTAGGATAATAATTGTTATCTTAACGATACTAGAAATCTCATAAGTTTAGTTTATGAGATTTCTGTTTATTAGTTGCGCTTAATTATTTTAAATTTAGCAGCGTTTAAAAATGATAATTAGTTACTGTTAACTATTCTTCACATTGTTTTAAAAGATTTTTGGCTCTTTTTAGCATAAACTTTGGGTAAAATTCTGTTTCAATTTTTTCTTCTTTACCAATTTCTATGGCACGTTTAATTTCTGCACAATAAGGCTTTGTAGATTTACCAAAAAAACGAGCAGCACCCATATTCCATTCTGCATTTCCTAAAATTACTCTTGGGTTGTTTGGCGCAATTTGTAAAGCTTTTGTGTAAAGTTTACTCGTTTCTCCAGATAAAGTCATTCCGTATTTTTGTCCGTCGAAAGCAATATACCCTAAGTTTAAAAGTGCTTGTGTAATTATAATTTCTGGGTTGTTTTCTGAATTTGATTTAGCAATATCTAAAAATTCTTTAGCCTTTGTTAATTTTGCTTTTAAAACAGTTTCATCTTTTAAACCGAAGCTACTTAGAATCTCTACCGTTGCAGCATAATAAGCTGGCATCCATTTTGTTGGTGCTGCTTTAGAAATTCTTTCGAATAATTGAGAAGCGGCTGTAGTGTTTCCTTTTTCCCATAATTCGAATGCTTTTTGCATTCCTTTTTGGTATTTTGTTTGCGCAGAAATCCCTGTCGCAATGAAAATTGCGATGATTAAAATTAATTTTTTCATGTTAAAAAGTTTTAGGTTAGTTGTTATATTTTAATTTCAATTGTTTTGTTTGCTGTTAATTGAAATTTAGCATCCTTGTATTTTGGAGGTCCCATAAAACCTCTTGCATTGTTAGAACAACCGTAATCTTCTTTAGGAATTCCTAAGAAGTTAGTATCCATTTTTTTATTATCATTTTCATCATGTACAAATGAAACGGCGTATTCTCCTTTTGGTAAATTTTTAAATATTACCTCAGATTTTTTATTATTAATTTTTACAATATCAGCTTTAAACTGCTTTTTTAAGAAACTATCTTCTTTATTATAAAGACCAATCATTAGAGTTCCTTTATCAGAATTTAAACCAGAAATATTAACCGTTAAGTTAAAAATTTCTTCTTGCGCGTTTGTGTTGTAAACACCGCAGAAAATAAATATTGCTACTAAAAGTACCTTTTTCATGATTGTAGTTTTATTGATGATTCAAATATCTAACGTTTCTTCGAATTATTAAACAATAAACATACCGAATTGTTGTTTTTAGTTTCTGAGTTGTTAGAAAAACTTTATTTATTTTACAAATAACGAAAAAAAGGTGATAATTATTAATTATCACCTTTTTAGATTTTTTATTAAAAGTTAATGATTGATAGCAAAAGAAGCTGCTTTTCCTATTTCTTTAAACTCTTTTAATATTAATTTACTTATTCTTTTTAGGTCGAATTTAATTGAGGTTTTTTTCATTTTAGTTGTTTTTATAAAGTATTATGTTATCTATTGCGGTTTGTGCGTTTGTGTTTATAATTACTAATCTATAAGAGCCTTTTTCTAAACTTAGATTTTCATTAAAGAGACTCCAACCTTTTGGGTTTGTTGTAGGGGAAAAAGTTATAATTGGTTTTGATGTGTCGTTTAAATCATTCTTGTAGATACTTACCTCTAAATTATAATTTCCCCATTTAGAGAAGTCTCCAGGCTTATAATACTGAAATTGAATACCTAATTTACCATTAGAAAAATCTTCTGTAAATGTGATTTCTTTTTCTATAGCAGAAGTAAAATAACCAAGACAAGTGCCCATATTGGTTGCTACAAAGTTAGAATTGTTACCCTCATAAGAATAGGTAAGCCAATCTGTAAAATCTTCTTTTTTTCCCATGTAAACGGTACCACAGTGGTTTGTTTCTTCGGTAACGTTTCTTAATTCTTTGCCAGAAGTGTAGTTTCCAAAAATGCTTGTTTTAAAGCCTTCGTTAGAGTTTTCAAAATCTAAATTGTAAAGTACTTTACCGTCACTTACGCTAAAAGAAATAGATTCTTCGGATGATTGGTTGTTATTATTACTTACAGTTAAAGTGAAGCTATAATTCCCTTTTTCTAAGTTTGTAATCGTAATGTCTTTTTTATCGCTTTCAAAATCTGCAGAACCACCAGCGGTTTTTTTCCATAGAATAGTTTGTGTCTGATTTTCAGGTACTGAAATTGTAGCATTTATTTCGATATTATTCTTTGGTAGGAAAACAGTATTCACAGCATTAATAGCAATTACTGGAGCAGCAAGAGTTTCTACTTCTTCATCTGAACTTGTACAAGAAAAGGTTAAGAATACAGAGAATAATAATAGGGTGAGTTTTTTCATGATAATAAATAATTTTAGAATTGTAATTGTTACTACTTTTGTTGACTTTAGTATTAAACGTTTTACTTTTAAAAAACCCTCCTTTTTTATTTTTTGTAGGGTTTTATCAACTTTAAACGTTTTATAAATAAGAATATATTATATGAAAGAATTGATGTCTGTTTGTGATTCGAAAGTTTTTGAAACACTCTATAACAAATATGCAGATGATGTTTACGGGTTTATGTTTTATAAATGTGGAAATAAAAGTTTGGCAGAAGATTTTGTACAAGAATCTTTTGTTAAAATGTGGTCTAATTGTAAGAAAGTAATTTTCGAAAAAGCAAAAGCCTATTTATTTATGGTGGCTAATAATTTATTTATAAGTGATTATAGACATCAAAAAGTGGTTTTAGAGCATCAGAAAATAAGACCAAATGCTGTAACTTCAGAAACACCAGAGTATGTATTAGAAGAACAAGAGTTTCTAAAAAAATTACAAACGGTTATTGGTAATTTATCAGAAAAACAAAGAGAAGTTTTTTTAATGAATAGAATTGATAAAAAGAAGTACAAAGAAATTGCTGCAGAATTAGAAATTTCTGTAAAAACAGTAGAAAAAAGAATGAGTGCAGCTTTAAAAGAAATAAGAACTTATATAAAAGGAATTTAATATGGAAGCTATAGAAAAGTCTGAAACATTATTGGCTAAATGGGTTTCTGGAGAAATGACCAAAGAAGAACTTAAAGAGTTTGAAAAATCTGAAGATTATAATTTATTTGTTAGAATTACAGAAGAAGCTACTTTATTTAAAAGACCAAAATTTAATAAAGAAGAAGTATTCTCGAAAATAGTAAATGAAATCTCAGAAAACAAAAAGGTAATTTCTTTGAAGGCAGATAAAAAAAGCAAGGTTTTTAGGTTAAAAAATACAATGAGTATTGCTGCAACTTTACTATTGCTAGTAAGTACTTTTTATTTTTTGAACTTTAATACAGAAGTAAATACTGGTTTCGGAGAAAGAAGAACCATTGTTTTACCAGATAATTCTACGGTTATCTTAAATGCAAAATCTAGTTTATCTTATAATAAGAAAAATTGGAAACAAGATAGAACACTAGAGTTAGAGGGAGAAGCATATTTTAAAGTAGCAAAAGGAAGCAAATTTCAGGTAAAGACTACAGAAGGAACTATTAGTGTTTTAGGAACTCAATTTACTGTGTTTGAGGAAGAAGGTTTCTTAACAGTTACTTGTTTTGAAGGAAAAGTAAAAGTTGAAAGAAAGGATGTTGTAGTTATACTGACTAAAGGAAAAACGTTTTCACAATATAAAGACGCAGTTCCTTTAAAAATGGCAACTAAGAAAGTAAATCCAGATTGGTTAAAACAAGAAAGTTCTTTTGTGAGTGCGCCTTTGTTGGTTGTTTTAAAATCGATAGAGAAACAATACCATATTAAAATGATAAATTTAGAATTAAAAAAAGACGAGCTTTATACAGGTAGCTTTGTGCATACGAACTTAGAACAAGCTTTAGAGGCTGTTTTATTACCTATGAATATAAGTTATACCGTTTCTTATAATAAAAAAATTGTTACTTTAAAATAGAAATTTTGCAAAAACGAATCTTACTTTTCTTTTTAGTTTTATCCTTAAATATTTTTTCTCAAGAGGATAAACTAAAAGAGACTTCCCTAAAAAAAGTATTAACAACCATTGAAACAAAGTTTCATATAAAGTTTGCCTATGCAAATCATCTAATAAAAGGGAAAAGTGTTGTATTTAATTTTGATGATAAAAAGATAGCAGAAATAATAGTAGAATTAAAAAAAACGATTCATTTAGATATTAAGGAAATAAGTGAGAATAGATTTCTAATTGTTTTACCACCAAAAGAGATTACTATTTGTGGAAAATTACAAAATACAAATAATATTGCAGAGAAATTAAAAGGAGCCTCTATAAAAATAAAAGGGACAAATATTGGTGTACTTTCAGATAACGAGGGGAATTTTAGTTTTAAAAACATACAAACCTCTGCTGTTTTAGAGGTTTCATTTATTGGTTTTAAAACGATAGATGTTCGTGTTAATAATTTTCTTTTTAAAAATTGCTTATTCATACCAATGCAAGAAGAAGCTACTTTTTTAGAGGAAATTATTATTACAAACTATTTAACAAATTCAATTTCTAAAACAATTGATGGCGCTATTGTATTTAGGCCTAAAAATCAAAATGTACTTCCAGGACTTACAGAACCAGATGTTTTACAAAGTGTACAACAATTACCTGGGGTTTTAAATGTAGATGAAACAGCTTCTGGTTTGCATGTTCGTGGCGGAACACCAGATCAAAATTTAATACTTTTCGATGGAATTAAATTGTTTAATACCGGTCATTTTTTCGGGGCAATTTCTGCATTAAATCCATATATAATCGATAAAGTAACGGTGTACAGAACAGCCTCAAACAGTAAATACGGAAATCATATTGCAGGTGTTGTAGATGTAGAAACATCATCAGACATTGCAACAAAAATGTCTGGTTCTGCTGGCTTTAATTTTACGCATGTAGATGCAAATCTTAAAGTACCGTTTAATGAAAAGGTAAGTGCAATTGTTTCTGTAAGAAGGTCTATTGCAGATATTGTGAGAACACCTACAATAGATAAATTGTCTAACAAAGCTTTTCAGCATTCTTCGGTTACAGAAGACGCTAAAGATGCCAAAGACTTTAATGTTATTAGCGATAATGATTTTAAATTTGTAGACTATAATTTTAAAATAAATTACAAACCAACAGAAAATGATTTCCTTTCTATAAGTCAGATCGGAATTTTAAATAACTTCGATTATAATTTTCTAAACTTAGATTTAGAAGAAAAAAGGTCTGATAATTTAAAATTGAAAAACCTTGGTTACAGTACTAATTGGAAAAGAAAATGGACAGAAAAGTTTTCGCAAAATTTAAATGTTAGTTATTCTAAATATAATTTGAATTACAACAATTTAAAGACTTCTAATGATGTGGAGTATGCTAAAATAGTAAAGAGAAATGATGTTGCTAATTTTGAAGTGAAACTAGATTTTTTACAAACAATAGGTGAGTTTCAACAAATGAAATATGGATATCAGTACGGATATCAGGATATTTCTTATTTTTTAGAAAGAGAAAATAGCAACCAATTTTCTGGAACTAAATTAACGCTAGATAACAATAGCAACAATATTCATACCTTGTTTAGTGAGTATTCATATAACTTTAAGAAAAAGTATGTGTTAAAAATTGGAGTTCGTGGTAATTATTTTAGTTCTATTGATAGATTTTCGATAGAACCTAGAATTTTTATGCAAATAAAAGTTTTACCTAAATTTTGGATGAATAGTTCTTTTGAAGTTAAACAACAAAATACTAGTAAATTATTAGAATTTGATACCATAGATTTTGGTTTAGAAAATCAACTTTGGGCTTTGTCTAACAATAAAGAAATCCCTTTGCTAGAAAGTAATCAGTTTACTTTTGGTGCTTTGTATTCTGCAAATAATTTTACAGTTGATGTAGATTTATATCGAAGAAAAATAAAAGGATTAACAACTTTAACAACGGGTTTTGATAGTTTTATTCAAGAAATTTATACAGGTGAAGCTGTAACGATTGGTTTAGATTTGTTGATAAAAAAAACGTGGCATAATTTTGATACTTGGATAAGTTACAATACCGGTAGTTCTAATTTTACTTTTAGTGATCTTAATGGAGGAAAAGATTTTAGTGGTAATTTTGATGTTTCTCAGTCTTTTTACTGGTCGAATAATTTTAAATATAAAAGTTTTACTTTCTCTACAGGCTTTAGTTACAGGGTTGGTGTTCCGTTTTCTTCTACTGGCGGGTTAAATGATAATTTGGCAATTATTAGAAACGGAATTAATGATGATAGATTACCAAATTACCACAGATTAGATTTTTCTAGTACGTATGATTTTAGGTTGAATAAAAAAGTAAAGGCCAAAGTTGGTTTATCACTATTAAATATTTACAATCAAGAAAACATATTAAAAAGAGAATATGAAAGTAAAAGAACTAAAGGTTTTAACGATGTCGTAGTGAAAAATGATACAAAATCTCAAGGTTTTACTCCGAATTTCTTTTTTAGAGTTTCTTTTTAAAAAACCTTTCGTTTACAAGTTATCTAACTGATTTGTTTTTTTATTATCGCTAATTGTCCAGAAGAAACCTACAAAAAAGAAGCGATCTGCATTTGGTATTATTGCTTGTCTAGTAAAATTTCCATTCGGTTCAGCGGTGTTTTTATAGTTGTAACCAAATACATTCTGAGTTGCTAAAACGTTGTTTACAGAGAAATATAAAATCTTTTGTTGATCTATTAAATACGCCCAATTTAAGCTTAAAGAATTGTAGTTTTTTGTTTGATTATTTAAGAATCCGGCTTCGTTAGGATTTTTATAATTTCTACCAGAAGCAAAGTTATAGCTAAAACCAATTTGACTTTTCCAATCTGCTATCCAATGTTTAGCCACCAAAGATAAATTATGTTTAGAAGCAAAATTGGGTCTTGCAGTAGTTGGATAATTTCTATAATCTCTTTCGGTGTCTAAATACGAGTAAGAAACCCAATAATCTGTGTTTTTTATTTTACCATCTTGTCTCCAGAAAATATCGAAACCTTTGGCATACCCATTTCCGTTATTGTTAAAATTACTTGTAAATATTGGTTGGTTATTATCAAATTTCACCAAGTCTTTGTACTCTTTTAAATAAGCTTCAATTCTAAATATTTGTCCTTGTTTTGTATGTTGATAATTGGCAATTAAATGTGAGGTGTTTTCTGCTTTAAAATCTTGATTGAATTTTAAATATTCGTTTTTAGGATTCTGATAAAACTGACCATAAGCCAAAGAAAATTGTGCATTTTTATTCACTTTATACGCAATAGAGGCTCTAGGTGAAATTGTTGATTCATTTAATAACTCAGAATGTTCTGCACGAACTCCTATTTTTGTTGCCAAGTTTTTAGAGAAGAAAATATCTGTTTCTACAAACGAAGCAAAGATGTTATTTTGAAATCCATATTCTATTTCATTGCTATTATTAGCGGTGTAACCTTCATTAAAATCAGTCATAAAATATTCTGAACCAAAACTTACTTTAAATCGGTTAGAAAACTGTTTTTTAAGCTTCACTTTAAAATGCATTGAGTTTTCATTGTCTGTTACTAAATCGTCAATAATTTTAAGGTTAGAATAGTCGTTTGTAAAACTAAGCCCCGTTTCTATTCTCCAATTATCGCCAAATTTATTCTTGTAAGAAGTATTAAAGTAGAGGTTTCTATTTTTTAGTCCGAAACGAAATCCATCCACAAAATTAATATTATCTTGTATAACATCGAAGTCTGTATAACTAAATGCACCGTATAATTTTAACAAAGATTCATTTTTAAATTTATGTCTATACACCATTTCTCCACTTAAAGACTGTACCGGTTTTTTCCATGTATTTCGATCAGGAAAAGCTTCTTCATAAGGCGCCAGATTAATGTAAGATGTATTTATACTAAATGAGTTGTTTCCCCAAATTTGCGTATTTCCAACGCCTAAACCTAAAGTCATAAAAGACAAATCTGTTTTTTCTTCTGTAGGTTCATCAATGGTGTTTAACTGTAAAACACCAGACAATGCTTGTCCGTATTCTGCAGAATAACCACCAGTTGAAAATGAAATTCCTTTAAATAAGAAAGGAGAAAAGCGCCCGCGACTAGGAATGCTATTTGCACTTGGTGTATACGGTGTAAAAACACGAATTCCATCTACAAAAATCTGTGTTTCTTCTGCCTCTCCACCACGTACAAAAAGTCGTCCGTCTTCATCTACGGTAGAAGTTCCGGGAAGTGTCTGTAAAGCGCCCATAACATCGCCCAAAGCACTTGCTGTAGTAACAATATCTAAAGGTTTTAAAACGGTTACTTTTGCTTTATCTCCAGCTTCAAAAGTTCCTGCGTTTATAACTACAGCATCTAAAGAGTTTACATCGTCTCTTAATTTTATTTTTAAATTTTTAAGTGATGATACATCTGCAGTTTTTATAAAAGGCTCAAAAGATATAAAAGAAATTACTAAGGTTTTAGTTCCTTTTTCTGATGTTGAAAAAGAGAATTCACCTTTATTGTTTGTTGAGGTTCCATCGTAGGTTCCGTCTAAATAAACATTTGCTCCATCAATAGGATTGTTTTTAGCATCGGTTACTTTTCCAGAAATGGTGTTTTGTGCAATTATAGAAAATTGAAAAAATGTTAAAAGTAAAAGAAATATTTGTTTCATCTTGGTTGGTTTGATGATACAAATATGTAGCGTTATTCAATCTAAAAATAAAAACAAATACCGAGTTGTAATTTTTTTAAGATGAATTGTAAAACTCTTGTAAAGTAAGGATAACTATTTTTATGCTGTTATATTTTTTTCAGAAATATATATAGTTTTTTAAGGTCTTCTTATTTATGATGTTTCAGTTTGCTGAAATTAAGCATATTATCTTGGTTTGTATTTGTTAGGGTAGGATTAGAACTCCTGTTTTCTTTATGTTCACTTAATATTACAACTACAATTTTAGGTTCTGGTTAATATTTAATTAACCTTTTTAACACTAAAGTTACTAAAGATTAAGGGAACAGTAATGCTTAGTTAATATTTACAAAGGCTTCTAAGAATACTTTTGTAACCGATTAATTAACCTTTATAAATTAAAAGATGAACAAGTACTTTAAATTATTTTTATTTCTTTTTGTAGTAACTTCTGTAAGTGCAGTTTTTACTAGTTGTAACCCAGAAGATGGTGTTAACGGTGTTGATGGTGTTAATGGATTGGACGGTGAAGATGGTAAATATTTTACACCTTCTCTAAAAATGTTTTCTAACAAATCTTCTTTGGCACCTTTAGTAATATTAAAACCAGACTTTAGTTCTGTTGAAGCTTTCTCTTTAATAAGTTCTACAGATGTACTTTCTAATGGTTTTCGTTTAGTTGGTGCACAAGACGGTGCAGGATTTTTAAAAGATGGAGATGAGTATATTTATGTTGTAAACGCAGAAGACGATTACGCAGTTTCTAGAATTCGTTTTGACAAAGACCTAAATCCTATAGAAGGAGATTGGTTATTAAACAGTGGTGTTGCAGATTATGCAAGACAATGTTCTGGAACTATGTGGGAAGCGGCAATACACGGTGGAGATAAAGATATCTTTTTATCGGCTTCAGAGAGTTATGCTTATGATGTAAAAGGTATAGACCCGTGGATTGAAACACCTACACCTACAGCAGATTTTGGTTTAGATGCTTTAGGTGAATTTTCTTGGGAAAATGCAGTGCCTTTACCACAAGGAGCGTATGCTGGTAAAACGGTAATTGTTGGTGGTGATGATGATTCTAGTGGGTCTGAAGGACAGGTTGTTATGTATGTTTCTGAAAACGGTGATGCCGATTTAGAAAATGGAAAAATATATGTTTTAAGATTTAAACAAGTGTCTGATGGTGCTGGTGGAGCAATGGATGTTGCTGCTAATACTGTTTATAATGAAGGAAGTTTAGATTTTTCTAAATCGTATGATATAGAGTTTGTTGAAATTGTAGATGGTGCTAGTTTAACTAAAAACGAAATGGAAACGGCTTGTACAAATGTATTTGCTTCTCAGTTTATGCGTGTAGAAGATGTAGATTATAGAAAAGGAAGCGATACCAACGCAAGAGACGTATTTTTTGCTGTAACTGGTAGAGGTCCGGGAAGAGGAACTTATAATGATTGGGGTACAGTTTACAAAATCGAATTAGATGCAACCAACCCATTAGAAGGTAAGTTAACTCAAATTATTAGTGGTAATACAGATACTAATAATAAAGATGGTAATCTATCAGAATTACAGAGTCCAGATAATATTTGTGTAACAGAGAACTTTATATACACGCAAGAAGATCCAAACTCTTTTTCTAGAAATCATGCAGCTCAAATTTATCAAAGTGATTTAAATGGTAACAATACTAAAGTTGTTTTGGCTTTAAAAATTGAAAATAATTTAGCTCCAACAGGTTCAACTGGTTTTTCTGGTGAATTTGGTGCATTAACAGATATTTCTGATAAAGTAGGAGTGCCAGATACTTTTATTTTAAACTTACAACCACATTATTGGAAAAGTGATGATTTTATTTCAAGCAGTTTACCACATAACCAAGGTGGACAAATAGTATTATTAAAAGGATTAGCTAGATAATACAAACCATATTTTAAATAGTAAGAATCTTCATTTTTATAATGAAGATTCTTTCATTTTTATAACTTTCAACATGTTTAGATATTTTAAATCGTTATTTTTTTTATTAACTAGTATTCTTTTAATATCCTGTAATCAGGATAAAAAAGAAATGATTCCTATCGTTAATTGGTCTTCTGCACAAGAGTATTATGCTCAAAATTTAGATGTTGCTTTGCTGTATATAGATAGTTTAGAGCTTGAGGGAATGCATGGCGATAAAGCAAAAAAGTATTTTGCTTTATCTAGAGCTGCATTTAAAAAAGCAGAACCTTATGCATCTTATTTAAATCCGGAAGTTGGTCACAGAGCTAACGGACCTGCTTTACCCATATATAAGGAAGATACAGGTAAAATAATAAAACCCGTAGGCTATCAAAAAATAGAAGAAAGTATTTTTGATGATGAAACGTCAGAAGCAGATTTTAAACAAGAATTGTATGTGCAAAAAGGCTTGCTTTCTAACTTAAAAAAAGGGATTCTAAAACGACCATTAAATCCGCAACGTTTTTTTATAGCAACACATCAGCAACTTTTAAGAATTGTAAGTTTAGCTATTTCAGGGTTCGATACACCGGTGAGCCACTTAGGAATTAAAGAAACCATTATTTCTTTAGAAAGTTTGCAAACCGTTTATAAGCAAACGATACAGCGTATTGTAAAACAAAAAAATAAGGAATTAGATGCAGTTTTTCTGAGTAATATAGAAAGCGCTATTGCGTTCATTAAAAAAAACGAAGATTTTGATACCTTTGATCGTTTTACAT
This sequence comes from Polaribacter sp. PL03, assembly GCF_033875165.1. Lineage (NCBI taxonomy): Bacteria > Pseudomonadati > Bacteroidota > Flavobacteriia > Flavobacteriales > Flavobacteriaceae > Polaribacter > Polaribacter sp. PL03. The sequence continues at coordinate 514,645 of NZ_JAWZSV010000003.1, forward strand.
TTACTAGAGATTACATGAACTCGATTACTAGAAATTGGGTTAAAATAAGAAAAGCGAGTGCACTTTGGAAACCCATAAATTCCACGCCTTTTAATTTTGATGCGCCTACATTTTTTGAAGATAATAGCTTTAATCTAAATTATTTTACGCCAGGAATTAATCAAAATCCAACTGAAAAACAAATAGCTTTGGGGAGAAAATTATTTTCAGATCCTAAACTTTCCGAAAATGGAAAAATGGCTTGTGTTAGTTGTCATTTACAAGACAAAGGTTATGCAGATAATGTCGCATTTAATTCAGATAATCAAGGGAATCCTTTACAGCGAAATACACCAACACTTATAAATACTGCTTTTCAACAAAGTTTCTTTTTAGATGGAAGATCGAATACATTAATAGATCAAATTTCAGCTGTATTTACAAACGATAAAGAGTTTAACTCCAATGTTCATGAATTTTCTGATGCTATTTTAAAAGATTCTACATATACAGCTTTTTTTAAAGGTGCTTTTGGTAAAGTATCTTCAAATAATACAGATGTTATAAAAGCAATTTCATCTTATGTGTCAACTTTAAATGGTTTCAATTCTAAATTTGATAAAAATATTAGGGGAGAAGAAAATAATTTTTCTAATGAAGAAAAACTAGGATACAATTTATTTATGGGAAAAGCTTTATGTGCCACTTGCCATTTTATGCCGTTAACCAATGGTACAGTACCTCCTTTTTTTACGGAGACAGAAAAAGAAGTTATTGGAGTTCCGGAAACTGCAGAAAATAAAAAATTAGATGACGATTTAGGGTTTTATTGGAGCTATAAAGAAGAACTGCATAAAGGGATGTTTAAGACACCTTCTATTAGAAATGTTGCACTAACAGCACCTTATATGCACAATGGTGTTTACAATACTTTAGAACAGGTAGTGGAATTTTATAACCTTGGCGGTGGCGGTGGATTAGGTTTTGATTTAGAGCACCAAACATTACCTTTTGATGAATTGAATCTAACCAAAGAAGAACAAAACGCCATTGTAGCTTTTATGAAAACATTAACGGAACTGCTTGATGAAAAATATGATGAGCATAAATAGTAATTAAGTGTATTTTATTTGTTTATATCTTCTTTAGAATACTTTTTTGATTGATCAAAACAACTTTCTAAAGAAGATGTTTTTTTGCAATATCACTTTGTGTTAAATGCGAATGTTTTCTTTCAAAATTTTATCAGAATTCTTTTTTATTTTTTTGAAGAATATAAAATACAAAACCACTTGAAAAATAGAGCATAACATCTACAAAATCTTTGGTATATCTTGCTAGATATTTAGGGAAAATAAACTCGAACAATATGCTATATAAGAAGCATACGTATAAAATTATTGGTAAACTCAATGTATATTTTTTATCGTTTTTAGACCATTTTAATATGTGCAAACTAATGTATAAAACAATAGGTATTACTAAAAAATCATTTAGATAAAAACGAATAATTTTAGGCAAAGAAACTGAGGAATATTGAAGAAAATAAACGATAGTTCCTGCTAATAGGGAAAATAAAAAATAATAAAAGAGTGTTTTTTTCATATTAACCTGCAGCAACCATTGCAATAAACCAAGCTAAACCTGCGCCAATTGTACTAACAACCATTATTGCAGAATATAAAAGCCAGCCAGCAATTCTATATAACCAAAAAGGATGCTTTTTTAATCTTTGGGCTAAATTAGGATTCTCTTTTTCGTAAATAGCTTTATCTACTTGCTTTTGTTTTACAGCTGCTACTTTTATTTCTCTTTTCTTTTGATGAGAAATTAGAGTATTACAGTTAGTGCAATACTCTTTGTTTGTATTAAAAACACCGCAGTTTGGGCATTTTATCATTCTTTTAATTGCCATAAATTAGCTTTTAAATGAATATTTATTTTTCTTTTTATAAGGTCTAATAATTAAACGCGTTTCTCTATCAAATCTAATGTAACTATACACCCAATTTAGAAAAACAATAGCTTTGTTTCTAAAGCCAATTAAAGAGAATAAGTGGACAAACATCCAAACAAACCATGCAAAAACTCCTTGAAATTTCCACTTTGGTAAATCTACAACTGCTTTATTTCTTCCAATAGTTGCCATAGAACCTTTATCATCATAAACAAAAGCTTTCTGTTTTTTATTGAATAATTTTGCTAAAATATTTTTTGCAACTAGTTTACCTTGTTGAATAGCAGGTTGTGCCATCATTGGGTGTCCGTAAGGCGTTTTTTCAGAAGACATACAAGCAACATCACCTACAGCATATACATTTGTGTATTCTAAAACTTGGTTAAATTCATTTACTTTAATTCTTGCAGCTCTTTCGATAACACATTCTGCGTTTAAACCATCAATCATTTGTCCTTTTACACCAGCTGCCCAAATAACAGTTTCTGCTCTAAAATGATCTTCACCGTTTGTTGTTACAGTTTTTCCGTCATAATCTAAAACACGCAAATTTTTCCAAACATTAACTCCTAGTTTTATCAGAAAATCTTCTGCTTTTTCAGAAGCTTTTGCACTCATTCCTTTTAAAATACACTCAGAACTTTGTATAAGGTTTATCTGCATTTGACGAATGTCTAAATCTGGATAATCTTTAGGTAAAATACCTTTCTTCATTTCTGCTAAAGCGCCTGCTAATTCTACACCTGTTGGTCCACCACCTACAATTACAAAATTCATTAAAGCTTTTCTTTCTTCTAAATCTGATGTTAATAAAGCTTCTTCAAAATTTTCTAAGATTAAACTTCTAATGTTTAAAGATTGCGGAATGGATTTCATTTCCATTGTATGCTTTTTGATATTTGTATTACCAAAAAAGTTGGTTGTAGAACCGGTAGCTATAATTAATTGATCATAATCTAAGTTTCCTATAGAAGTTTCAATGGTATTATTCTCTGGATTGATTTTCTCTACTTCAGCTAACCTAAAATAGAAGTTATCTACATCATTAAAACGCTTTCTTAACGGAAAAGCAATAGAATCTGGTTCTAAACCACCTGTTGCAACTTGATATAACAAAGGTTGAAATGTATGATAATTATGTTTATCAATTAAAACAACTTGTAGTTCTTGTTTTTCTAATCCTTTTGCTGCAGCTAAACCTGCAAACCCGCCACCAATAATAACAACTCTTGGAAAACTAGTTTGTGGAATATTCATATGGTATATTTTATGTCAAAAATACAATATGTTTATTTAAAAAAAGAGAACAGTTTAAGACTAATTCCTAAACTGTTCTGTTTTTACTAAATTGGTATTGATACTCTTTCTCTCATTAATTTTGCAGAAGCAACTAAGTTTTCTAAAGCAGCAATAGTTTCTGGCCAATCTCTTGTTTTTAGACCACAATCTGGATTTACCCAAATATTTTCTGGTGGTAATAAATTGGTTGCTTTTATTAGTAAACTTTCAATTTCATTTATGTTTGGTACTCTGGGAGAGTGAATGTCGTAAACTCCTGGGCCAATTTCATTTGGATATTTAAAATCGACAAAAACATCTAGTAATTCCATTTCCGAACGAGAAGTTTCTATGGTAATTACATCAGCATCCATATCTGCAATATTTGCAATGATGTCATTAAACTCCGAGTAACACATGTGTGTGTGAATCTGTGTTTCGTCGTTAACAACGCTTGCCGATATTTTAAAGGCATTTACGGCCCATTTTAAATAAGCTGCCCAATTACTTTTTCTTAATGGCAAACCTTCTCTTATGGCAGGTTCATCAATCTGAATAATTTTTATACCTGCTTTTTCTAAATCTGCAACTTCATCTCTTATAGCTAAAGCAATCTGATTACATGTTTCTGCTCTTGGTTGATCATCTCTAACAAAAGACCATTGTAAAATAGTTACAGGTCCAGTAAGCATTCCTTTTACGTACTTTTTAGACAAACTTTGTGCAAATTCAGTCCATTTTACAGTCATTGGGTTTTCCCTAGATACATCGCCAAAAAGAATTGGCGGTTTTACGCATCTTGTACCATAACTCTGTACCCAACCAAAACTAGAAAAAGCAAAACCAGCTAATCTTTCTCCGAAATATTCTACCATGTCATTACGCTCAAACTCACCATGAACCAATACATCTAAACCAATATTTTCTTGAAACTTTATAGCACTCGTAATTTCTTTTTCTAAAAAGGAGTTGTATTTTTCTTCGGATAATTGACGCTTCTTGTATTTTAATCTTAAAGACCTAACTTCTTTTGTTTGCGGAAAAGAACCAATTGTTGTGGTTGGAAAAAGAGGTAGTTTTAATGCTGATTTTTGTGTTTTTTGTCTTTCTACAAAAATATTATTTCTTAAACTATCTGCTTCCGTTAATGCATTTATACGATTTTTAACCTGGTTATTATGTATAAGTTTAGAGTTGTTCTTATTGATAAAAGCTAATTTGTTAGTTTCAATCTCTTTAATATCTGATGCTTGTAAATTATTCTGAGTTATTTTTTTAAGCAATATAATTTCTTGTAATTTCTGTTTAGCAAAAGCCAACCATTGCGTTACTTCTTTTGGTATAGAACCATCTTTTTCGTTGACTAAATCATACGGACTGTGTAACAAAGAACATGAAGAAGAAATCCAAAGGTTATCGCCTTTTACCGCTTTTGCTTTGTTGATGATTTCTATGGAAGTATCAAAATTATTTCTCCAAATATTTCTTCCATCAACAATACCTAAAGATAGTATTTGGTTTTTATTTTGATGAATTAAAATGGAATCTAACTCCTCTAAACCTCTCACTAAATCTACATGTAAAACATCAACAGGTAAAGACAGTGCTAGGTTTAAATTATCGTTTAAATCTCCAAAATAGTTTGCGAGAACAAATGTAAGTTTAGGAAACTTAGCTCTTAAAATTGTATAGGTTTCTAGATAGCATTCACGTTCTTTATATGATAAATTTAACGATAAATAAGGTTCATCAAACTGAATATAAGTTACGCCTTCATTTTGTAATTCTGTAATTAATTCGATATAAACAGGTAATAAACGATCTATTAAATCTAATCTATGAAAGCCGCTCTCTTTTTCCTTACCTATCAAAAGATAGGTTAAAGGTCCTATTAATACAGGTTTTGTTTTGATGCCTTCTTTTAGCGCTTCGCGATACTCGCTGATGATTTTACAAGAATTTAATTCAAATTTTTGTTCTTTTTCAAATTCAGGAACTAAATAATGGTAATTTGTATCAAACCATTTGGTCATTTCCATTGCTACAATATCAAAATTATCTTTTTGAAAACCACGCGCCATTGCAAAATATAAATCTACAAATGAAACCTTATTTTTTAACTCTCTAAATCTTTTAGGAATACAATTTAAGGTTAACGACATGTCTAAAACTTGGTCGTATAAAGAAAAATCATTAGAAGGAATAATATCGATTCCTATTTCTTTCTGATGTAACCAGTTTTTCTTTTTAATGTCGCTGGCAATTTTTAATAGCGTTGTTTCATCTATATTTTCTTTCCAGTAACTTTCAATTGCTTTTTTTAGCTCTCTTTTTTCTCCAATTCTTGGATGACCTAAAATAGTAGTTTTCATAGTTATAAGTTTTAATTACTGTACAAACCTATAACTTATAAATAAAAATAATGTATTTTTATTCATATTCAGAATATAAAACTATTTTTGAGAAAAATACAGTGTAAAATACTTTTGTAGACTGTAATTGAACCTTAAAAAGAAAAATACTCTATGTATCAGATTGATGAAATTGATTTAAAACTACTTCGTTTACTGCAAAAAGACGCAGATATTACCACAAAAGAGCTTGCTCAGAGAGTAAATCTTACAAATACTCCTGTTTTTGATCGCATAAAACGACTAAAAAAAGAAGGATATATAAAAAAAACGACTGCTGTTTTATGTAGTGAAAAGTTAGATGTTTCTTTAATTGTGTTTTGTAATATTACGTTAAAGGAGCACACAAAAGAAATAGGGAATCAGTTTGTAAAAGATATTATGTTTCTTACAGAAGTAACAGAATGTTATAATACTTCTGGCGATTTTGATTTTTTATTAAAAGTGATGGTGAAAGATATGAAACATTATCAAAATTTTGTATTACAAAGTTTGGGCTCTGTTAAAGGTATTGGAAGTGCACACAGTACTTTTGTGATGGGAGAAATTAAGAATAACCACGGAATTCCTTTATAATTCTCTTTTAATTTGCTGTAACGTTTTATTCGTATTGATGAACTCTGTAATTACTTTGAAACGAATAATATCTATATCATCGTCAAAATAGTTGGCCCATTTTGTTTCTTTAAATAAAATAGAGATCTGTTTTATTTTTTGTTGTGCTTCATTTAGCGTAAAAAGTAAGTTATTTGTTCCTTCTTTTTTAGGTTGAATGTTCGCTGTTTTTTCTTCAAAATTTACATCAATAAAAAATATTTTTTCTGTTGAATTAATAGGGTAGAAGTCTGCCCATTTTGCAAAACCAATTACTATTTGTTGGTTTTTATAATCCTCGTTTGCGAGTAATTTCCATCTGCAATTAGCAACGCGTCCCCAATGATTCGATTTTCTATACACACCTTCATCACAATAAAAATACATACTAGCAGATTTACTTTTATAATTGGTGTCTTCTGGAAATTGAAAATCATCAATTTGTTTGAATTCGCAAAAAGTATGTTTAAAGAAGTTGGTTTTGTTATAGGTTTTCAAAGTTTTTTTATTTAATGACTAACTTTCTAGAAGGTTCTCTATAAAAACCTTCTACGGTAATTGTGTCTTTATTAAAATTTACTTTAGCAAAAGCAGAGGTGTTTTCTGTGTCTACCATTCCTTTAAAAGTTAAATAATGAACATTATCTACTAATTCATATGCTCCTGCATGATTGTGTCCGTTAAAAAATAACTTTACATTTTTGTATGGTTTTATAACTGCTAAAAATTGTTCTCTATTCCAAATATTATGTTGGTCTATAGGAAAAATAGGAAAGTGACAATAAAAGCCAACTTTTTGGTTTTTCTGAGTAGCGATAGTTAGTTCTTCTTTAATCCATTTTAATTGGTCATTACTTAAAGCGCCATTCCATTTTTTTACAAAAGGTAGATTTTTATCTTTTAATAGCTTAAAAAGTGAGTCTGTTTGTTGTGCTTTTTCTTTGGATGTTGTTCCGTAAAAACTCAAGTCATTACCATCTAAAACAATAAAGCGCCAATCTTTTTCGACAAAACTATAATATCTATTTTTTATATTTAATTTCTTTAGCATTTCTTTTTTCAAAGAATCTTTCACTTCAAAATCGTGGTTACCTAAAACATGATAAGAGGTAGATGCTAGTTTTTTCCATGTTGGTAATATGCTATCAAAGCTTTCTAAATTTTTATCAATAAAATCACCTAAATGAATTGTATAACTTAGAGTGTCTTCATTTAGAGTTTTAACGGCTTCTTTTAATCTTTGAGGAGATTTTTTATAATAACGATCCCATTTAATATCGCAATTACAATATTGGCAATCTGAAACTACACCAATTTTAAATGAAGTGTCTTTTGTTTCTTTACATGAATAAAATCCAATAAAGATTATTAAAAAGAAAATTATTTTTTTCATGTTACAATGTTTGTGTGCAAATATATTCTAATTTATAACAAAAAAAACGCAATCAAATTAATGATTGCGTTCTTATTTATTTAAGAAAATATATTTTTTCTTTCTGTGAATTACTTCACTTCTTCGAAATCTACATCTTCAACATTGTCTCCTTGAGTATCTGCTTCTGGTTGCCCTTGTTGTGCACCAGCGTCAGCACCACCTTGTGCAGCATACATCTCTTCAGATGCAACTTTCCAAGCTTCATTAATAGTTGCTAAAGCAGTATCAATTAATGTTAAGTCTTGAGATAAGTGAGCAGCTTTTAATTCAACTAAAGCAGCTTCAACTGGTGCTTTTTTATCCGCAGATATTTTATCACCAAATTCAGTTAATTGCTTTTCTGTTTGAAAAATCATAGAATCTGCTTCGTTGATTTTTTCTGCAGTTTCTTTTGCTTTTTTATCAGCATCAGCATTTTCTTCTGCGTCTTTTTTCATTTTTTCGATTTCTGCTTCAGATAAACCTGAAGAAGCTTCGATTCTAATCTCGTGAGATTTGTTTGTTCCTTTGTCTAAAGCAGAAACTTTAATAATACCATTTGCATCAATGTCAAAAGTTACTTCAACTTGAGGTACACCTCTTTGTGCAGGAGGTAAACCATCTAAATGGAAACGACCAATAGTATTGTTATCTGCAGCCATAGCTCTTTCACCTTGTAATACGTGAATTTCTACTGAAGGTTGGTTGTCTACTGCTGTAGAAAACACTTGAGATTTTTTTGTAGGAATAGTTGTGTTTGCATCAATTAATTTTGTGAAAACATTCCCCATTGTTTCAATACCTAAAGATAAAGGTGTAACGTCTAATAACAATACATCTTTAACATCTCCAGATAAAACTCCACCTTGAATAGCAGCTCCTAAAGCAACAACTTCATCAGGGTTAACACCTTTACTTGGCGATTTTCCAAAGAATTTTTCAACAGCTTCTTGTACAGCAGGTATTCTTGTAGAACCACCAACTAAAATAACCTCATCTATTTCATCAATAGATAAATCTGCATTTCTTAAGGCAGTTTGACAAGGCTCTATTGTTCTTTTTACTAAATCGTCAATTAATTGCTCAAATTTAGATCTAGATAAAGTTCTTACCAAGTGTTTTGGTCCGCTAGCAGTAGCAGTAACATAAGGTAAGTTAACTTCTGTAGAAGCAGAAGAAGATAATTCAATCTTCGCTTTTTCAGCAGCTTCTTTTAAACGTTGTAAAGACATTGGATCTTTACGTAAATCTAAATCTTCATCAGCTTTAAACTCTTCAGCTAACCAGTTAATTATTTTTTCATCAACATCATCACCACCTAAATGTGTATCTCCAGCTGTAGCTAATACTTCAAAAACACCATCTCCTAATTCTAAGATAGAAACATCATGTGTTCCACCACCAAAATCAAAAACAGCAATTTTTTTATCGTCGTTAGACTTGTCTAAACCATAAGCTAATGCAGCAGCTGTTGGTTCGTTTATCATTCTTTTTACAGTTAAACCTGCAATTTCACCAGCTTCTTTTGTAGCTTGTCTTTGTGCATCGTTAAAGTATGCTGGTACAGTAATTACTGCTTCAGTAACCTCAGTTCCTAAATAATCTTCAGCAGTTTTTTTCATTTTCTGTAACACCATTGCAGAAATTTCTTGAGGTGTATATAAACGACCATCAATATCTACTCTAGGTGTATCATTATCTCCTCTTACTACTTTATAAGGAACTCTTCCTGCTTCTTTAGTAGATTCAGAAAATTTGTTACCCATAAAACGTTTAATAGAATAAACAGTTTTTGTTGGGTTTGTTACAGCTTGTCTTTTAGCTGGGTCACCAATTTTACGTTCTCCTCCTTCAACAAAGGCAACAATAGATGGTGTTGTTCTTTTTCCTTCAGCATTAGGAATTACAACTGGCTCATTTCCTTCCATTACAGAAACACATGAATTTGTTGTTCCTAAATCGATTCCAATTATTTTACTCATAATATTTATTTTAATTTTTTATAAATTCAATTTTACAATTTCTATTAGTCAAACTGTGTGCCAACTGCTTTTTAACTTGAAAATGTCAGTTTATTTTTTAAAATAACAAATAGTCATGTGACATTATGACATAAATTGTATCTAATCTATTGAATAAGAAGAATATTTGAATTGCTGAATTATTTTCCTATATTTGGATAGTTCTTTTAGAATCATAATTTTATACAAACAATAAAACTAAAAAAAATGAGTAAATTTGACGAAAAAGTAGCTTTATATAAGAAATTTATGGACGATAGAAATCTACGTTCTAATGATGATTTATTAGCAGCTGTAACTAAAGGTTTAGGACCTTCTATATACAAAGCAGACGCAGAAACAGTTTCTGGTTCTGATGCTAAAGAATTAGCCACTGTTAAAAATAACTTCTTAATTAAGAAATTAGGAATGGCAGATAGTAAAGAACTAGATGCTGGTATTGAAGAGGTGATGGAGAGAATTGGGAAGTCTGAAAGAAAAAAATATAGAGCAGTAGTGTATTATATGCTAGTTAAAAAGTTTGATAAGGAGTCAGTTTACGGAATGTAAAATTTCTTTTTTTTAATTATATAAAAAAATCCAACTCATTCAGTTGGATTTTTTACATTTACGGCATATATTTTAATCAATTTTACGAATGTCGCAATTTATAAGTGTTTTTGATATGTTGAAGATTGGTGTTGGTCCATCAAGCTCACATACACTAGGTCCATGGAGAGCTGCTGAACAGTGGATTCAGACAATTAGAAATCAAAATAAGTTTGATTTAATAGATCGAATTAAAGTAGATTTATATGGTTCACTTTCTTTAACAGGTAAAGGTCATGCTACAGATTTGGCTGTTTTATTAGGTTTAAGTGAAGCAGACCCAGAATACATACCTATAGAAGATATATTTATTATTATAGAAAGAATAAATGAACAAGAAGAACTTTATTTTAAAGGAGGTAAAACTATTAAGTTTCTTAAAGAAGATATAAAGTTTAATAGAGATTTTTTACCTTTTCACTCCAACGGAATTACATTTAGAGGGTATTCTAATGATGAAGAAATTTCTACAGAAACTTATTATTCTATTGGTGGAGGTTTCATTGTTCAAGAAAATGACAATTTAGAAGAGGAAATAGAAATTAATAAAAAGAACTTTCCTTACCCTATAAATAGAGCCATACAATTAGAAGAATACTGTGAAAGAGATAATTTGTCAATTTCAGAAATTGTACTAAAAAACGAATTAGAGTTACGTTCTGCAGATGAAATTGATTTTGAGTTAAACAGAATCTGGGATACAATGTTAGAGTGTATGTACATTGGTTGCCATACTAAAGGGACACTTCCTGGAGGTTTAAATGTAAAAAGAAGAGCTTTTGATACACATGAAAAATTAATAAAAGATACTGTATATTCTAATCCTAAAGAATGGATTACTGCTATAAGAAGTACCGAAGTTAAATTTAGAGAAATTTTAAAATGGGTAAGTTGCTTAGCACTTTCTGTAAATGAAGTAAATGCCGCTTTGGGTAGAGTAGTAACAGCACCAACTAACGGAAGTGCTGGTGTAATTCCTGCTGTTTTAATGTATTATTTAGTTATAGAAAATCATGAAGCAGATTTTAGCCACGTTAAAAGGTTTTTATTAACAGCTGGTGAAATTGGAAGTATTTTTAAGAAAAACGCTACAATTTCTGCAGCAATGGGAGGTTGTCAGGCAGAAATAGGTGTTTCTTCTGCAATGGCAGCAGGTGCTTTAACAGAATTGTTAGGTGGTACGGCTGCACAATGTTTGTCTGCGGCAGAAATAGCAATGGAACATCATTTGGGTTTAACATGCGATCCAATAGGCGGTTTGGTACAAATACCTTGTATAGAACGTAATTCTATGGGAGCAATAAAAGCAATTCATGCAGCAGAAATAGCCTTGGAAACAAACCCTAAAGAATCTTTGGTACATTTAGATGATGTAATAGATACAATGTGGGAAACTGCCAAAGACATGAATAAAAACTATAAAGAAACTTCAGAAGGAGGTTTAGCTGTTACTGTTAGAATTGTAGATTGTTAAATTTTAAGTACTAATATATAATAGCCGTTTACAGTTTTTAATTGTAAACGGCTATTTTTTATAAAACGAACAAAATTTTATCTCGTAAAAACCAATTCAGTTTCTGAAGATAGACTTTCAGAAAAACGGTATTTATCAATGTTAAAACTTTTTAAACCTTCAATAGTTTTAACATCATTATCAATTATATAACGTACCATTAAACCACGTGCCATTTTTGCGTAGGTCATAACAATCTTATATTCACCATTTTTTAAATCTTTAAAAACAGGTGTAATCATTGGTACTTTTAAAGTTTTCTTTGGTAATGCTTTAAAATATTCTGTACTTGCTAAATTTACTAATAACTCATCATCTTCTAATTCTTCGTTTAAGGAATTTGCCAGTGTATCATTCCAAAATTTGTAAAGATTTTCTGTACTACCAACTTTTAGCCTTGTTCCCATCTCTAAACGGTAAGGTTGTATTAAATCTAAAGGTTTTAGCAAACCGTATAAACCAGACAAAATTCTTAAGCGTTCTTGTAAAACAGGAATTTTTTTAGCACTCAAAGAATTTACATCTATTCCTTTAAAAACGGCACCTGTAAAAGAATAAATAGCTTGTTTAGAGTTTTCTTTTGTAAAAGGAGTTTCCCAAGTCTGGTTTCTTTCATAATTTAAAGCAGACAAATCATCAGAAATCTTCATCAAATCAGATAAGTTCTTTTTAGAAAGTGTTTTTAGTTTCTTATTTAATTTTTTAGATTGTTCTAAAAAACGTGGTTGCGTGTAAATATCTGTTGGTACTTTACTTTCGAAATCTAAAGATTTTGCTGGTGATATTATGATTTTCATTTCTTGAATTTGAAAATTAAGATGATTAGTTTTGTGTGATAAAAGTACAAATGATTACAGTAAATTTGATGTAAAATAAGAACTAAATATTGATATTTATATCAATAAAATTTATGTATCTTAATTAAGATGATTAATAATTTCTAATGAGTAATAGAGCTATAAAATACAAACAATCTCGTTTTTATAAATATATAAAAACGCATCAAAAATTTGCTCCTTTATTATTTTTTATAGGTGGTTTTATTTGGGATTCTTTAACGTTAGGAAGAATAGATAGATTTTATGATATCGTTATTCTTTGTATTTACATGACACTACTAACTATAAGTATTTATATTTATAATTTAGTAGATGGCGATAAGTGGAAAAACACGCTGTTTAGAAAATATGAAGCCTATTTACCATTAGCTATTCAGTTTTTTTTAGGTGGTTTAACAAGTGCTTATGTAATTTATTTTTCTAGAAGTGTTTCATTATCTAAAACAGCATCTTTCTTTTTAATTTTACTTTTTTTGCTCTTTGCAAATGAATTTTTTAAGAAAAGAATTTCTAATAAATATCTGCAATTTGGAGCTTATTATTTTGTGAATTTCACTTTTTTAAGTTTTTTTATTCCGGTAATTTTAAAGGAAATGAGTACAGATATTTTCCTTATTTCTGGTTTAATTAGTCTTTTATCAACATTTGCTCTAATTATTTTGGTTTATAGAAATAGCTATTCTACTAGAGTAGAAATGGTAAAATGGAAAATGATAGGTTTAATATTTAGTATTTACTTATTAATAAATGGTTTTTATTATTTTAGATTAATTCCACCAGTTCCTTTGGCGCTAGATAAAGGTGTTGTTGCTCATATTATTTCAATAGAAAACGGAAATTATTTAGTTTCCTACGAAGTAGATAATTGGTATATCTTTTGGCGAGATCATAAAATAGATTTTAATAGAAATGTAAATAAACCGGTATACATTTTTACGTCTATTTTTGCACCAACAGATTTAAAAAAGAAAATTTATCATCAATGGAAATGGTATAATTATGAAACAGAGGAATGGCAAAATTTAGATAAAATTGGCTTTGAAATTGTTGGTGGAAGAGATAATGGGTATAGAGGTTATAGTTATAAAAATAATGTAATTGATGGAGAGTGGAAAGTAGAGGTAATTACAGAAGAAGGATTGGTTTTAGGAGTTGTAGATTTCAATATAAAAACAAATAATTTTACAGGTACTAATCAAACTATAAATAGAAAATTTTAATCATTTCAGTTCAAATTATTTAATAGAAAATTTATTTTAAAAACCATTTCATTTTATATGAAGTGGTTTTTTTCTGTTTTAAAAAGTCAGTATCTTTAAAAAAAATATTTTTTAATGAAGAATGAGTATACAGATAATAAGTTTAAAGATCTTTTAGATAAGTTACAGCAAGAAAGTTGGCAATTAGAGTTGCTAATATCTGGTTTTGCTATTTTTGGGTTGTTTACCGCTTTAGATCCACTAAAGAGAATCTGGAACGAAGCAATTGCTTTAGAAAGCTATAATAAGTTTTTATATTTAGTTGCTTTTGTAGCTTGTATAGTTCTAATTGTAAACTTAGTTATACATGTAGTTTTAAGGGGTTTATGGATTGGTGCTATTGGGTTACGTTACGTTTCTGGTGAAATAGATTATGATTCTCTAAATTATAGAAAACGTTTTACAAATCATTTAAAGAAAAAAGTAGGGTCTTTTGACAAGTATATTGGCACATTAGAAAATTATTGTAGTATTTTATTTGCAATTACTTTTCTGTATTTATTTTACATATTATCTTTATTTTTAGTAATTCTAATTTTAGTTTTAGTAGGTAATTTTTTCATTAAATCTGGCTTGTTCTCTGAAATGGCAGGTTTTATGTTTCTTGGTTTTTTTGCTATTTTCTTCCTTTTCTTAGCACTTATAGTTTTTATAGATTTTATTACACAAGGGTATTTAAAGAAAAAAGAATGGACTTCCTTTTTATATTTTCCTGTCTACAGATTGTTTAGTGTTATTACACTTTCTTTTCTTTACAGACCTTTAGTTTATAATATTTTAGATGATAAATTTAGTAGAAGATTAACTTTTATTATTACACCAATCTATATCCTAGCATTCTTTTTTACAACATTAACTACTGTTAGATCTAATTATATTCCAAAAAATAAACAGTCTTCTTCATATTACTCTAATAGTAATAATTATATAAATTCTTTGGGTAAAAACCAATACGTTAAAGGAGCTGCTATACAATCTAAGATAATAAACGATAATTTTTTATATGTTTTTATTCCTTTTAAAGAAAGTATCGAGGATTTTATTTTTGAGAGAAATGAAAACTTAAAACCTACAGAAGATATAAGAGGTTTTAGAAATGCCTTTTCTGTAGCTAAAGATAATGAAGTTATTAAATTAAACGATAGTATTAATTTGTTATATTTAAAGGCTTTTCAAAAAATTTATAGTTTAAAATTAGATACTATTAAATTAAAACCTAGTTTTTCTTTTACAGAAATAAATAATCAAATTGGTTTTGAAACAGTAATACCTATAAGAAATATTAAAGAAGGTAAACATGTTCTTAATTTTAAAAGATTAGAAAAATCAACTCCATTTAAATCAGCAAAAACAATAGAACGTAAACACATTTTAGATATACCATTTTGGTATTTCAAAAAATAAAATTTTAAATTATGAAGAAAATACTATTACTATTATTATTATTTATCAGCGTTTCAATTACTGCACAAACAGATCAAAAAATTTATGATATTATTGAAGCAGTTTCTGCAGAAAGGATAAAAGCAGATGTAAAAACATTAACAGAGTTTGGTACCAGAAACACGTTTTCAGACACTATCTCTAACACAAGAGGAATTGGTGCAGCAAGACGTTGGATAAGGTCTGAATTTGAAACTATTTCTAAAGAATGTAATAATTGTATTAATGTTTTTTATCAAAAAGACTTTGTTACCAAAAAAGGGAATAGAAGAGTGCCTCACGATGCTTGGGTAGTTAATGTTGTTG
This sequence comes from Polaribacter sp. PL03, assembly GCF_033875165.1. Lineage (NCBI taxonomy): Bacteria > Pseudomonadati > Bacteroidota > Flavobacteriia > Flavobacteriales > Flavobacteriaceae > Polaribacter > Polaribacter sp. PL03. Next base: position 530,247 of record NZ_JAWZSV010000003.1, read on the forward strand.
CTGTACAAAAAGGAACAAAATACCCTAATAAGTATGTTATTATGAGTGGAGATATAGATTCTCGTGCAAGTGATACAATGGATTTTACTACGGATGCTCCAGGAGCAAATGACAATGCTTCGGGAATGGCCGGTACAATAGAAGCAGCCCGAGTTTTAAGTAAGTATAAATTTGAGAGTAGTATTATTTATGTAGGTCTTTCTGGTGAAGAACAAGGTTTATTTGGTGGTGCTGGTTTAGCAAAATATGCCAAAGATAAAGGTTGGGATATTATTGGAGTTTTAAATAATGACATGATTGGTAATATTGAAGGAGTTGATGGTGTTATCGATAACAGGTCTTTTAGAATTTTTTCTGAACCAGTTCCTGCAAATGAAACTGAGAGAGAACGTAAAATGAGACGTTTTTATGGAGGTGAAGTAGATGGAATTTCTAGACAGTTGGCAAGATACATTCATAAAAATGTGAAAACATATATGCCAGAAATGAATCCTATGATGATTTATAGATTAGATAGATTTGGTAGAGGTGGGCATCACAGACCTTTTAATGATTTAGGTTTTGCTGGAATTAGAATTATGGAAGCGCATGAAAATTACACACAACAACACCAAGATATTAGAACTGAAAACGGCATTAATTATGGTGATACTTTTGAACATGTAAATTTTCCGTACACTAAAAAGTTAACTGCTGTAAATGCAATTACTATGGCAAATTTGGCTTGGGCACCAGCAGCACCAAAAGAAGTTTTTATTGGTGGTATTGTAGAAGCTAACGTAAAATTAAAATGGAGTAATGTAGCAGGAGCAAAGGGCTATAAGATTTATTGGAGAGATACAACGTCTCCTACTTGGGATCATGCTAGATATGTAGAGGCTACAGAGTTTACTTTAAACGGAATTGTAATAGATAATTTCTTTTTTGGTGTGGCTGCAGTTGGTGAAAACGGACATGAAAGTGTAGTTGTTTTTCCTAATAAAATTATGAGATAAATGTTTATGAAACTTATCTTTAAAAGTATCTTTATTATTAGTTTTCTCTTTTTATTTTATAATTGTACAACAGATAAAAAGAATGAAGTTTTGGTTTTAGGAACTATTCATGGAGGCCATTTAACTGCCAAAGAATTTTCTGTAGAAAAGTTAATTAAACTTATTCAAGAAATTAACCCTGATGTTATTTTAACTGAAATTCCGCCAAATAAGTTTGATGAAGCTATGAAGGGTTTTAAAAGAGATGATTCTATCTCTGAACCTAGAGTAATGCGTTTTCCAGAATATACAAAGGTTATTTTTCCGTTATCTAAAACAATGCCTTTTACAATTATTCCTACTGCAGGTTGGTCTCGTTCTATGGCTTTAGATCGTCAGAAAAAACTAAGAGCAATTAGTAAAGATTCTACAAGAACAGCAGATTGGAAAAAATATACCAAAGCTAATAAAAGGTCTGACTCTATTATGGCAATTACTGGTAATAAAAACGATCCTTATTTTATACACACAAATACTTACGATAGTATTTATAATATTAGTTTAAAAGTTTACAACGAGCTTTTTAATGAAGAATTAGGTCTTGGTGGTTGGGACAATATTAATATTGCTCATTATTGGAATATTGAAAAAGCTTTAGAGAAATACAAAAATCAGAATAAGCGAATTTTAATTACCTACGGAGCAGGACATAAACTTTGGTTTTTAAAAGAATTAAGAAAACGAGACGATATTAAGTTACTTGAATTAAAACCATTTTTAGATAAATTAAAATAGATTAAACGCTTATAAACAACATAATGTCATCAATAACAAAACCAGAAATCTATTTTAAAAATGATGTTGAATGGCGCAATTGGTTGTCTGAAAATCATGATTCATCCGAAGGAATATATCTTATTTTTTATAAAGTAGAAAATAAAGAAGAATCTATGCGTTGGGAAGAAGCAGTTAGAGTTGCGCTGTGTTATGGTTGGATAGATGCTACTGTAAAAAGTTTAGGAAACGGAAAACGCAGACAATATTTTTGTAAACGAAATTCTAAAAGTGTTTGGAGTGCATTAAATAAGAAACATATTAAAGAGTTGATTTCTCATGACTTAATGCACAAACAAGGTTTAGAAATTATTGAAATAGGGAAACAAAACGGATCTTGGACAGCTTTAGATGCAGTTGAAAAAGGAATAATTCCGGAAGAGTTACAACTTGCCTTTGACAAGAATGAAATTGCTTTTTCTAACTTCAAAAGTTTTGCTCCTAGCTATAGAAAGAGCTATCTGTATTGGTTGCATCAAGCAAAAAGAGAAATAACAAGAAAAAACCGAATTATAGAAATAATTCGGTTTTGTAATGAGAATATAAAATCTCGTGGAAATTGGTAGCGAATTAAAGTCCACTTATAAAATTACTATAAGGGTCTTTAAATTGCGTGCCTTCTGCAAAACGATATTTGCTTAACTTTTTAAACTCAACCAAAGCCCACAACACAAATTCTTTCATAAAATAAGTATCTGCTTCATTTAAGTTTGGTTGGTACTGTTTAATAAAAGCATCTAAAGGTTTTACTTTGTCTAATTCTGCTTTGTATTGTACTTCTGTAAATTCATCTAATAATTCAAAATCTTCATCTGCATTAAAGAACCAAGAAATAATTTCGTCATAAGGTGTTTCTTCACTTTGTTTTTCCAATTTTTTTATTTCAGGAAAATAACTAGGAAATAAAGTAGTAACTGCTTTTTTAATTAAGCTTTCTGCAACTACATGTGCACCTTCTTGTTCCCCTTCATACACTAATTCTACTTTACCTGTTATTGCAGGAATAATTCCATCAAAATCATTTAAACGAATCATTGTTTTTTCATCACCAGAAAGTAAGGCTCTTCTTTCTGCAGTACTTAATAAGTTCTCGAAAGCAGAAATACTTAAACGAGCACTTACACCACTTTTGGCATCTATATATTCACTTTCTCTAGCTTCAAAAACAATTTGCTCTAACAAGTCTTTTGCCAATTCTGGTACTTCTATAAACTCTTTTTGAGAGCTTGCTTTGTTTGCTTCTTGTTGTGTAATAGTCTTAGCAGTTTCTATATCTTCTGGGTAATGCGTTAAAATTTGCGAACCAATTCTATCTTTTAAAGGCGTAACGATACTTCCTCTATTCGTATAATCTTCTGGGTTAGCTGTAAACACAAATTGCATATCTAAAGGCAAACGTAATTTAAAACCTCTAATTTGAATATCACCTTCTTGTAAAATGTTAAACAATGCAACCTGAATTCTTGCTTGTAAATCTGGTAATTCATTAATTACAAAAATACATCTGTTAGCACGTGGAATCATTCCGTAATGAATAACTCTATCATCTGCATAAGACAATTTTAAGTTGGCAGCTTTTATAGGATCTACATCACCAATAATATCTGCAACAGTTACATCTGGTGTTGCTAATTTTTCTGCAAAACGTTCGTTTCTGTGCATCCAATAGATAGGAGTAGCGTCTCCTTTTTCTTTGATCAACTCTACAGCGAATCTAGAAATTGGATTTAAAGGATCGTCATTAATTTCCGAACCTTCTACAACCGGAATGTATTCGTCTAATAAATTAACCATTAATCTAGCCAAACGCGTTTTTGCTTGTCCTCTTAATCCTAATAAGTTAATATTGTGTTTACTTAAAATGGCTCTTTCTAATTCAGGAATAACGGTATTTTCGTATCCATGAACTCCTTTAAAAACGGTTTCTTTACTCATTATTTTACTAATAAGGTTTTCTCTTAACTCGTCTTTTATAGATCTAGACTTATATCCAGATTTTACTAATTCGCCTAATGTTTTTATATTTTCTAAATTCATTTCTTTGTTTTAGATGCAAGAATAAAGAGGAAAGAAAACAGATTTTACGCTACTTCTTTTTCTTTAATCTAGTTTCTTTTATTTATCCTTTAATTCTCTTTTTTCTATTTGTTTCGTAATCTTCAAAAATCATTTCACCTAAGCCTTTTAAACCTGTATAAAATGCTTTTCCTTGGTTTGCTTGTGTAAAAGCCTTTACAAATTGCATTAAGTAAGGGTCTTGTGCAATCATAAAAGTGGTAATAGGAATGTGTAATTTTCTTGCTTGTTGTGCCATTGCATAACATTTATTTACAATGTGTTTATCTAAGCCATTACTATTCTTATAATATTGGCCATCTGGTAAACGCAAACAACTTGGTTTTCCATCAGTAATCATAAAAATTTGTTTGTTGGTATTTCTTTTTCGTCTAAGTAAATCCATCGCTAAATTTAAACCGGCAACAGTATTTGTGTGATAAGGGCCAACTTGTAAATACGGTAAATCTTTAATTTTAATAGACCAAGCATCGTTACCAAAAACAATAATATCTAATGTATCTTTAGGATAGCGAGTAGTAATTAATTCTGCCAAAGCCATTGCTACTTTTTTAGCAGGTGTAATTCTATCTTCGCCATACAGAATCATAGAGTGACTTATGTCTATCATTAAAACAGTACTCATTTGACTTTTATGCATGGTTTCTTCTACCACTAAATCACTTTCAGTTAGACTAAAATTATCTATTCCGTTGTTAATCTGTGCGTTTCTAATACTTTCTGTAACCGAAACTTTATCTAAAGCATCACCAAATTGATATGCTCTTAAATCGCCAGTATGTTCGTCTCCAATTCCTGGAGATTTACTTTTATGATTTCCTGCGCCACTTCTTTTAATTTTACCAAAAATATGATTTAACGCTTGCTGTCTAATTGCGCGTTCTGTTTTCGATGTAATTGTTGTTCCTCCGGTTCCATCTCCTTTAACTTCTTCCTTTATGTAGCCTTTTTTCTTTAGATCTTCAATAAAATCGTCAATGGTGTAATTTTCATCCGTCAGTTTATATTCTACATCTAAAGAACGTAACCAATCTATTGCTTCATCAAAATCGCCAGAAGTATGTGTAATCAATTCCTTAAAAATCTCGAATAATTTTTCGAAAGGAGATTGATTTTCTGCTTCATAGGTTTTAAAGACAAAACCTTTTCTTTTTTTGTTGTTTTTCATCACTATAAAAATACGCCTTTATTAAGAGCCTTAAAAAAGATTAACATAGCTTTATTATATGTTCGTATAGATTTGTTTTATTAAATATTAAAATCATTAAACAAAAATTATAATTATATTTACAATATGGCAAAAATTTTAATAACGGGTGGTACAGGTTTAGTAGGTAAAAGGTTAACTAAAATGTTGGTTGATAAAAACCACGAAGTAAGAATTTTAAGTAGAAACCCTAAAGCAGAGAATGAATTTGAATGGAACATTTCTAAAGGATTTGTTGCAGCTAAAGCCATTGAGGATATAGAATATATTGTTCATCTTGCCGGTTCAGGAATTGCAGATAAAAGATGGACTTCAGAAAGAAAAAAAGTAATTATAGATAGTAGAGTAGAGAGCGCTAATTTGTTGTTTAGTAAAATAAAAGAACAACATATTTCTCTAAAAGGTTTTATTTCTGCTTCTGGAAGTAATTACTACGGAGCAAAAACTACAGATAAAATATTTAAAGAGACAGATGAGGTTGGTACCGATTTTTTAGGTGAGGTTTGTTTTAAATGGGAAGCAGCAGCAAATAAATTTAAAGAATTAAATACAAACGTTGCTATTCTTAGAACGGGTGTTGTACTATCTGAAAAAGGCGGTGCTTTAGATAAAATGAAAACACCTATAATTTCTCCTTTAGGTTCTGGAAAACAATATATGCCTTGGATTCATATAGATGATTTGTGTAGTTTGTATATAAAATCTATTGAAGAGAATCTTAATGATGTTTACAATGCTACTTCGCCAGAATACCATACGAGTAAAACGTTTTCTAAGACACTAGCTAAAGCTATTAAAAGACCATATTTACCTATTGCAGTTCCTGGTTTTTTATTAAAATTGATTTTTGGAGAATTGGCAATTATTCTTTTAGAAGGAAGTAGACTGTCATCAGAAAAAATAATAAAAGAGGGTTTTGTTTTTAAGTATAAGAAGTTAGATACAGCTTTAAAAAATTTATAAAAGAAAAAAGACGAACATAAGTTCGTCTTTTTATTCTATGATTTTAAAGTATCTGGGGTTTTTTTTAACTTTAAAAATATTAGAATTTATTTTGAAGCAACATACTCTTTTGGTGATTGCTTTACTCTTTTCATTTTACCTTTCCAAGTTCTACCAGCAAGCGTAGATTCGTAATAAACATACTTTCCTCTTACACTTGTAATTTTCATTCTTAAGCTATTACCTGGTTTAAAAGGTAAATCTGGTAATGTAATTTCATCTAAAGTAATTATACATTCATCTTTACTTACCCAAGTAAGATTAGATTTTATATAATGCTCTCCATTATTGTAATATTCGATATGTTCATCTTCGTTAAAATTAACAATCACTTCTTCACCTTTATATTTATAGGTAAATGTTTCATTAGAAATAAGTGGAACTTCTTCGTACTCTTTAAAATTTTCTGCTAATTCTATATTTGCAGATACATAACCAAGCGTCATTAATCGATCTTGTGCGTTAGTAGACATTCCGAAAAAAAGAATTCCGGCTATTACTAATTGGTTTTTAATTCTTCTCATAGTGTTTAATTTAGGGGTTAAATATATTAGGGGTTATATTATTTATAAACTTGAAAATCTAAAATCCTGCTCCAGGTGGCTCTGGAGACTGTGCTTGTGCTTTTTGTGGTGTTAATATTAAATAGGTTCCTAATGCAGTAAGTGCTGCATATTTACCATAGCTACCAATTTTATTAATAGCTTCTTTTCTTGTTATTTCTTCGTTATTAGTTGTTTTCATTTTAAGCTTAGGGGTTATTCTATAATTATTTTTTTTGTAATTTCTGATGTGCTATTTTTTACTTTAGCAAAATAAATACCCGTTGTTAATTTAGGTAGTTTAACTAAAGTGTTTCCGTTAGAAGAAAAAGAAGTAGAAAAAACCTTTTTACCTAAGATTGTAAAAACTTCTAATTGATTTTTCTTATTAATTACACCTGTAATAGTAAGTTCATTCTTATTAGTATTAAAAACGTTTATAGTATTAAGAGTTTCATTTTCTGTAGATAAAACAGCTGCTCTAGTGTGTAAATAGAAATTACCAGTACCATTTAAATCTTCCGTTAAAACAACTTTGTAATTACTTGTGTTTTCATTAAGCGTTATAAATGTATTATTAGATTTATCTTCTAAATAGACATTTAAGCCACTAGGAATGTTTTTGTTTTCTGTTGAAAAAACAATTTCAGAGCCAGAAATAGCATTAATTCCTATAGGAATAATCATAGCTTCATGATTACTGTTAGGAATCGATTGTATACTTAATTTCTTACTTTTATCTTTTGATACTAAACCAGAAAATATTTGAAAATCAGAAGAAATTCCACCAAATATTTCACCATCATAACCATTATCAAAACCTATTGTAGTTCCGTCTATATAATAGATTTCTGTAAATTTACTACTAGAACCATTGGTTACATTTAGCTTTATTTCTGGTCTGCTTGTTTTTAAGAAAGTATCTGTATTTTGATGACTTTGCGACAACTTCGAAAAGTTGATACCAATGTTATTGTCTACTTCTATAAAAAATGCTTGTCCTGGTGCAATTTCAAAATCTTGCAAAGTAATTTTAGTTTCGTAATCTCCTAAGTTTCCATTTAAACTTTGGTTCCAAATCCATAATGTTTGTGTTTTTAAACTTTTACCATCACCTGAATTTGCAGTTAAAAAATCTGCACTGTTTAAGTAAGATGTATAAGGATTAGAAACTAAATTAAATGAGTTTGTGCCTTGAGATATTGTTTTATTAACGTTTTCTGTATTAACAATACCTGTAAAAGAAATATTACCAGCAGTTGTAAATCTAGTTGTATAACCTAATCCAGAGGTCATTTTATCTAATGTGTCATCTCCGTCAAGTCCGTTTACTTGTCCAACTTTATAATATTCCCATCTAGGAGACGTAGCTTTAGCATTGTTATAAGTAGCCAAGGCAACATTTCTATCTGTGCCGCTTCCAGAACCTTTTGTAATGTTAGGATGCGCAATAACAAAATCTGCTATAGATTGTTCCGATAGGGGAGAACCTATTAAATACCATTTATTAGCATCTATATTTCTATTATAGGTTAAGTTTCCTGTAGATGTTCCTTTTACAATTAAAGAACCTCCAGAATTTATAGTAAAAGTTCCTGTGTTTTCTAAATTTTCATTAATAGTTAAAGATCTATTGGTCTCAATTGTTAATGTTCCTGTAACTAATAAGTTGTTAATCGTTATTTGATTTTTATTTAAAAAAGCAGTTTTTCCTAAAGGAATAGATACGTTGTCTGTAATTAAAGGCGCTCTATTTAAACTCCAATTAGTAATTAAAGACCAATTACCAGAAGTAGCTATAAACTCATTCGTTACGGCATCTGTATTTATAGTTATTTCTGTTTCTTTCTTATAGTAACTACCAACATTTGGGGCTGTATAAGAAACTGTATAAGTTCCAGGAGTTGATGCAGAAACATTTATTTCTCCTGTTGTAGAATTTATAACCAGACCAGATGTAGCAGCAAAGTTACCACCAGAAATACCATTAATAGTTGGGGTTGCATTTAACCCATTAATAGAGTAACTATTTGCGCTATAAGTAAATTTAGAAAAATCATTATAATGGATATCGATAAATTTTTCGATTACTTTTGCATAGTCTCTTGAAAAATAAGGTATTGTAGCATCTCTAGTATCTGATACTCCATAAGAAGAAGAATATACACTTCCTAAATCTCTAACTCTTCTATTAACTTCAGTCATAATACCATCTATAGTACCACCACCACCATTAACTGTTCCACCACCTTGAACTACCGAGTTGTTTGTTGAGGTATTTCCAGAGCCATGTCTAACATTACTGTAGTAATCTCCTGCAAAATAAGCATTAGATCCAGGGTTTGTATCGTCACAAGATCCTTGTCCACCATCACCAATATTACTTGGTACTATTCTGTAACCTTCGTTTCTACCACAACCAGCATGTCCTAATTCTGCGTATTTTTTTCCTCCAGTAGCTTGCATAATACCTCCAAAACTATTTTCTCCACGAATTAAGTCTTCAAAATTAGCATTACTAATGTTGTTTTCAATTAAATTTTTAATAGTTACTCTTGCTAATTCTTCAGCATTTGTTGAAGAATTATTTAAATCTTCATCAAAAGAATTACTTAATAAGTTGTAACCAGCTTCAATTCTAGGAATAGAATGACTTTGCCCGTGTAAATCTATATATAAACCTTTACCAAATTTATTATTTATATCTGCACTAGCAGCATCAATAAAGCCATGAAAAGCATCAAAATATATTTTTGTTGTAGCGTTATTACATGTAGCTACGCTTTCGTTTCTGTTAGGATCTAATTTTCTTCTGTGAAGTCTATTCACAATAATATATGGATATGCCCCAAATTGATCAAAACATTTCTTTTGTATTTCCTTTATTAATACATCTGTATTATCATCCATTTCATTAGTACCACAGCTTCTTGTTGGTAATTCTGATGGTTCTAATCTTCCTCCATGAGGAGCAGATATAATTATTGGCATAGTACCAGGAATGTATTCAATGTATTTTTTACTTGAGTTTTGATATTGTGAAACACCAGGGAATACAGCATCTATTATAGTAATATTATCTGTATATACTTTAGGGCAACCTCCGTTTGTAGTGTAAGAAACTGTATAGTTACCAGTTGTAGATGCAGATACATCAATTACCCCAGTGGTTGTATTTATTACTAACCCAGAAGTTGAACTATAGTTCCCATTTTCACCTGTTGTGCTAGGGTATAAGTCTACATCATTTTTGTTTACAGTTGATGTGTCATAGCTAAAAGTAGCAACATCACCATCTGTAATAGTAATGTTTTTAGTACTGCTATTCTGATCTGGTGCTGTTGTAGTATAGGTAACCACATAACTACCAAGAGTAGAAGTAGAAAGATTAACTTGCCCTGTAGAGTTATCAAGAACTAATCCTGTTGTCGATGAGAATGTTCCACCAGCTTCACCTGTAATAGTAGCTGTTGGGTTGGGTTCTGTTTGACAATATGAAGTTTTAGAGTAAGCAAATGTTGCATTATCTAATGCTTTACCAACTCTAAAATATATTTGCTTTGTAATTTCTGTATTTGGTGCATTGCCAGTTATTTTATCAAAATTGCTATCATTAACCGTTAATACATCAACTCCATCTACATTTATTGTAGCATAACCAGAACCGTTCCAACCATCTCCGTAACTATCATAGATTTTTACAGAATAACCAGAATTTGCAGGAACATTATCGTTTGTTGCTTTGTTGCTTACTACTAGAGGTGCGCTTAAATTATCATCTGAAGAATTTGTAGTTCCAGAGTATCCATTATCTAAGCTTGCTATTATAGCTCCACTAGGGTCTATAAACTCAATTTTATTCTCAACAGAATATTGTGGCCAACTATATCTAATAGTTATGTCTACGTTTTGCGAAAAGAAATTTAATGATTGCGAAAAAATAATCAAGACAAGAAGATGTCTTAAAAAATTAGGGGTAATTTTTTTAGTCATTTATTTTAGGGGTAAAAAAGATTAATTAACCTTAAGTGAAACCCATAAAAAAATGGCTATCAACAAAAAGTTAATAGCCAAATATAGTATATTTTTTTAATTAAAAAATAAAAAGTCTAAAATTTTGAAGTAATGTTTAAAGCAACATCGCTCCAAGTCTTAGAAATTCCATCAGAACCTGTGTGTAAAGCTTCACAAACTTTGTTTAAAGATGCTAAGGCGTCTAAGGCTTTCCAATTGCTAATATCCATTGTTGCACTCATAGCAAAAGTGTTATTTACAATTGTATATTTAAAAGGAATTTTTTCTGAAACTCCATTCATATTAATCATTGCAGATCCAATAGAATCGTTTTCAATCATTAATTTACCAGATAGTAATTTTGTGTTACTCATAACACCAAAGAAAAACTTCTGAATTTTATAATCTCTACTAGAGTCTTTAGTGAAAATACTACTTACAGGAATTGAAAATTCAGCATTATTAATAGCCTCTTTAATTGTATTCCCAGAACCACCTGTAGTAATTTCTACTTGTCTAAATTGGCCACCAACAGGTGTTTTTTCTGTAAACTTATAAGCAGTAAAATTAATTTCATTTGTTGCATTCTTAAGAGAGAAAGCAGCTTTTTTTTCAGATTCTGTAGCTGTAGTTTCTTTCTTATCAGATTTACAAGAAGTAAAACCTGCACTCAATGAAATTGTTAGTAATAGAATAAATACTTTTTTCATAATTGTTTATTTTTTGTTGTTTAATACTGATTTTGCTAATTCAATGTATTCTTTTTTAGCTTCTTCAGAAGACATGCCTTTCAATTGCATCCAAGCATTAATCTTAAATCCGTTTCTAACGTCTAGTTCTCCTTCAAACGGAAAGTTACTTCCAAAATTAGCTTGTTTATAATATGCATAAAACTTAAGCATAATATCTGGTGCTACCGCTTCCTTTAATTTCGAAATTTTATTGAAAGCTTCTCTAAATGCTATATCTAAATCAGAAATCATACTTACTTTTTTGCAACTACTTGTGTTCCTCCTTTTACTTTATCACCAAGTTTTACAGCTAATTTAGTACCAAGAGGTAAGTATAAATCGACTCTAGAACCAAATTTAATAAAACCTGCATCTGTACCTTGTACTACTTTATCGCCTTCTTTTGCATAGTTTACAATTCTCTTAGCTAAAGCACCTGCAATTTGTCTATATAAAACTTCACCTATTGCATCATTATCTATTACTACGGTTGTTCTTTCGTTTTCGGTAGACGCTTTAGGGTGCCACGCAACTAAATACTTACCTGGGTGATATTTACTATACTTAATAACACCACTCATTGCATATCTTGTTACATGCACATTAATTGGCGACATAAAAATAGAAACCTGTAATCTTTTATCTTTAAAATATTCTGGTTCTTCTACTTCTTCAATAACAACAACTTTACCATCTACTGGTGCAATAATTGTATTATCATCTAAACTTGTTACTCTTTTAGGATTTCTAAAAAATTGTAATACAGTAAATAATAAAACTAGAATTACAATTTGAATGGCTTTTACCAACCAAGTAATTTCAATAAATTTCTCTGCCAATAAAATACCTGTAATAGATAAAATAAAAGCAATTATAATAATCTTATACCCTTCTTTGTGAAAACGAATCATACTTAAATAATAAAGTTAATATACAAATATACAAACGGAGCAGCAAATAACAAGCTATCTAACCTGTCTAAAATTCCTCCATGACCTGGCATAATATTACCACTGTCTTTTATGTTTGCTTGTCTTTTTAATTTCGATTCTACTAAATCTCCAATAGTACCAATAATAGATACAATCGCAGCAATAATTAACCAATTAATTAAAGAGAAGTTAGCGTTTAATGTACTAATTATGTAGGCTGCTATTAAAGCAAAAATAAAACCTCCAATAAAACCTTCTATTGTTTTCTTAGGTGAAACAGAAACAAAGAGTTTTGTTTTACCAAAGTTTTTACCTACTAGAAAAGCAAAACTATCATTTACCCAAATAAGAACTAAAATAGAAATTACTATATAAGGTTCGTAGTTTTGATTATAAAATGGGAGTAAGATTAAAAAACAGAATGAGAATATTAAATATCTAATGGTTAAACCTAATTTTTCTCTTTCTGTAGAAAATACAATTTCTTTCTTTGCGAAAAGTTGATATATAAGATAAATAGACGAAAGTATATTTATTCCTAAAATAATAGAGATAGCATAACTGTCTGGTCTTTTTAGCATTAAAAATAATGTGAACCCAAATAGAATATAAGAGATAACACTTTTAAAGTTAGTTATTTTAGAAAGTTCCCAAATGGCAACAATACTAAAAAATGAAACTAATGCTATATAAGATTCTTTAGAAAAAAGAATAGCAGATATAAAAATTAAAACATAAATGATTCCAGAAAAACTCCTTCTTAAAAGGTTGCGCATATTATAAATCTTCTAACAGCAGCAAATATAAGTTTTTTGTATTACTGTTGCCGTAGTTTAAAAAATTATCGTCCGTTTTATTAATTTCATAGTTAGCAACTGATGAAATATTAGTCGGTAAGATATCTTTAGAATTTGTCTTAATACCAGTTAAACCTTCACCTGTATTTTTAACTAACTGACTAGTTGTTGCATACACAATAAAGTTTTCAGATAACTCAGACAGTTTATTACTTTTTAATTGATTTGAAGAAAAAAGTACATCTCCTTTGTCTGCAATTAAATGTTCGCAAGTTGTAAAGAAAGGTATAGATTTCTTCATTTCAGAATAAACAGCTACTTCTTTTTCGTCTAGAAAAGGAAGTAACTCTTTATTTGTAACTAATATTTTGTTCCAATTATTTTCAGATAAGATACTTTTTGTATTGTCAATGACTTCTTGTTTTTTAAGACAATAAAGGAATTTTCCTCCTTTTTTTATGAAATTATGAACAAACAAATCATCTAAAGACAAATCTACTTCTTGTCTTTGAATCTCTTTATCTTCCTTAACAGGTATATTAAAAAGCTTTTTTAAAAAATTCATTTAGTTTAATTGTCGAATGTTAAATTACTCCTCAGTGCTTTCTGCAACTGGGGGAACATTTACTTCTTCTTCAATTTTTTTCTCAACTTTTATTTCAACATCTAATTCATCAAAAGGTCTTTTTCCAAAAACTTTTAATAAATCATCTTTAAATATAACTTCTTTTTCTAAAAGTAATTCTGCTAAAATAGTAAGTTTATCTTTATTATCGTCTAATAATTTAATAGCTCTTTGGTATTGCTCTTCAATTAACTTAGAAATTTCCGTATCAATTTTCTTAGCAGTATCATCACTATAAGGCTTCACAAAAGAATCGTTTCCAGAAGAATCGTAATAAGTAACGTTACCAACTTCTTCATTTAAACCATATACGGTAACCATAGCTCTTGCTTGTTTGGTTACTTTTTCTAAATCGCTTAAAGCTCCTGTAGAAATTTTATCAAACATTACTTTTTCTGCTGCTCTACCACCCATTGTAGCACACATTTCGTCTAACATTTGTTCTGTCTGAACTATCATTCTTTCTGCAGGTAAGTACCAAGCAGCTCCTAAAGATTGCCCTCTAGGTACAATTGTAACCTTAACTAAAGGTGCAGCATGTTCTAACATCCAACTAACAGTTGCATGACCAGCCTCATGAAAAGCAATAACTTTCTTTTCTTTTGGTGTAATTACTTTATTTTTCTTTTCTAAACCACCAACTATTCTATCTACAGCATCTAAGAAATCTTGATGATGAATTGCTTTTTTACCATGTCTAGCAGCAATTAATGCAGATTCATTACACATATTTGCTATATCTGCACCAGAAAAACCAGGAGTTTGTTGCGCTAAAAAGTCAATTTTAACGTCATCTGCTAATTTTAAAGGTTTAATATGAACTTCAAAAATTTCTTTTCTCTCGTTAATATTAGGTAAATCTACATAGATCTGTCTGTCAAAACGACCAGCTCTCATTAAGGCACTATCTAAAACATCTGCTCTGTTTGTTGCAGCAATTACAATAACATTTGTATCTGTACCAAAACCGTCCATTTCTGTTAATAATTGATTTAACGTGTTTTCACGTTCATCATTACCACCAGTCATACTGTTTTTTCCACGCGCTCTACCAATAGCATCAATCTCATCAATAAAAATTATTGAAGGTGATTTTTGTGCCGCTTGCTTAAATAAATCTCTAACTCTAGAAGCACCAACACCTACAAACATTTCTACAAAATCTGAACCAGATAAAGAGAAAAAAGGAACATCTGCTTCACCTGCAACGGCTTTAGCTAATAATGTTTTTCCTGTTCCAGGAGGTCCTACTAATAAAGCACCTTTTGGTATTTTACCCCCTAAAGAAGTATATTTTTCTGGGTTCTTTAAGAAATCTACAATCTCTTGTACTTCTTCTTTTGCCCCTTCTAAACCAGCCACATTCGCAAAAGTTGTTTTTACTTTTGTGTCTTTGTCAAATAATTTAGCTTTCGATTTACCGATATTAAAGATTTGACCTCCGCCACCAGAACCAGCTCCACCACCAGACATTCTTTTCATAAAAAATAACCAAACAGCAATTAGTATTATAAAAGGTAAAAAACCAATTAAGGTATCTACCATACTAGTTCTACTTTCATTTTTTAAATCGAAAGTAAGTTCACTATCTTTTTTAGCTCTTTCTAAATCATTTTCAAAATTCTGTAAATCACCAAAATTGTACTCATATAAAGAAGTACCTTTTCTGTAGAAAGCAGATTTTATTAGCTTTTGATATTTAGCCTTTTTTATAGCTTCTTCTTTTATAAAAACTTGAGCGACGTTATTATTAACTACTATAATTTTTGATATATCATTGTCTCCCAGAACTTCATTAAATTCATTCTTAGAGATGCTTTTAGTTGCTAGATCGCCACTACTAAAAAACTGAAAACCAATTAATAATACTACTACTGCACCATATATCCAATAAGCATTAAACTTAAATTTTGGTGCATTTTTGTTGTTGTCTTTTTTATTTTCGTTCATTTTTTTATAAAATCTAAAAGTTTATGCTGGTTTTATTTCTGTAATTTTTGCATCTCCCCAAAGGCTTTCGATATCATAATAATCTCTAATTTGCTTTTGAAAAACGTGTACTGCAACATTTACATAGTCCATTAAAATCCACTCAGCATTATTTTCTCCTTCGATATGCCAAGGCTTATCTTTAAGTTGCTTGCTAACTATTTTTTGAACAGAACCAGAAATTGCTTTTACTTGCGTATTGGAATTACCAGAGCAGATTATAAAATAATCGCATACGGTATTTTCTATATCTCGTAAGTCTAGTAACTGAATGTCTTCTCCTTTAACCTCTTCAATTCCCTGAATTATTACAGAGATTAAATCATCTGTACTTACTTGCTTTTTAGTCATTAATTTTTTTCTAATTTAAACGCAAAGTTATTATATTTTTGCGACTATTTTGTGTATTATTGAACTACTTTACACTTTATTTAACAATTGAAAATAATCAAACTTAGTGCCATCGATTCTACCAATTCTTTTTTAAAAGAAATGGCGGTTAATTCTGTGCTAGAAAATTTTACTATTGTTGTTACAGATAGCCAATTAAAAGGTAGGGGACAGCAAGGTAATAGTTGGGTGTCTGAGTCTTGTAAAAACCTGATGTTTAGTGTTTTTGTGAATTTTATAGACTTAGATATTGTCTATAAAAAATATTTAAATTATGCTGTTTCTTTAGCTATTTTCGATGCTTTAAAAGAAGAAAATATTCCTTCTATTTCTATAAAATGGCCTAACGACATTCTGTCAGGAAACAAAAAAATATGTGGAGTTTTAATAGAAAATAGTTTAAAAGGAGCTAAAATTTCGTCTTCTGTAATAGGAATTGGTTTAAATGTGAATCAAACAAAGTTTCCAATCGACTTAAAAAAAGCGAGCTCTTTAAAACTTATTACCAATAAAAATTTTGATTTAGATAAAATTTTAAAACAGATTGTATCAAAATTAAATGAAAGAATAGCAGTCTTAAATTCTAAAGATTTTAATGCATTAGAATTAGATTATTTAAATGTATTGTATAAAAAAAACATCCCAACTATGTTTAAAGATAGTAAAGATGTTTTGTTTATGGGGCTTATTTGTGGTGTTTCTTTAGAAGGAAAACTTCAAGTAATGTTAGAAGATGATTCTATTAAAGAATTCGGATTAAAAGAAATTTCTTTTCTTTAAATCTTACCAATATTTTCAGACAATGTATCTACAAATTTAGTTAGTGGTTTCTTAACCATCATTGCCATCATCGCATTAAATTCTCCATTAAAATTTAAAGAAACTTCACTTTTGTTTTCTTCAATTTTAGTTATATCTGCAGATAATGTAAAATTTAATTTACTACTTGCTGCACCTAAAGTAATGTTAGAAAATTCTGTTTTTTCCTTTAATACCAATCTAATTTCTGGCATACCAGGTAAACCGAATAAAAAAGAATCACCATCAACTTCAAATTTATTAGTGTTTTCTGGCATAATTTGTTCAAAATTATTCAAATCACTAAAAAAGTTAAATAATTCTTCTTGAGACTTCTCTAAAACAACTGTGTTTCCTTCAATATTCATTTTATATTTATTTTATTGGTTCCAAGTACTTGGTTCTTTTCTCCATTCGTGTAATGTAATCAATTCTTTTTCAGAAATATAGTTGCTCTCTAAAGCTTGTTCTAATAAATTATCATAATTACTTAAGGTAACTAAATCTATATTTTTCTTTTTAAAGTTATCTGTTGCCACATCAAAACCATAAGAGAAAATAGCAACCATACCTTTAACTACTGCACCTGCTTCTTTTAAAGCATCTACAGCATTTAAACTACTATTACCAGTACTTATTAAATCTTCAATAACTACCACATTTTGTCCGCTTTCTAGATGGCCTTCAATTTGGTTTTTTCTACCATGTTTCTTAGGCTCTGGCCTAACATAAATAAAAGGAACACCTAATTCTTGCGCAACTAAAATACCAATAGCAATGGCACCTGTAGCAACACCAGCAATAACATCTGGTTTACCAAATTCTTTCTCTACAATTTTAGCAATTTCTTCTTTTAAGAAAATACGAACTGGAGGATAAGAAAGTGTTACTCTATTATCGCAATAAATTGGCGATTTCCAACCTGATGCCCAATTAAAAGGATCTCTGGGGTTTAGCTTAATTGCTTTTACTTGCAGTAAAAGTTCAGCTGTTTTTTTTGCCGTATCTTTGTTTAAAATCATATCGCAAATGTATAAAGTTTTTGTAAATGATAGGCCAATTATTTTAACATCTTCACAAAATAAAGTGAATAATTTTCCGGTGTATATTCTTAAAAATATTGTACTAGAAGAAATTATTCATAAACTTAAAAGTAAGAAAATTAAAGGTGCTAACCTATATACGCCAGATTTAGAGAAATGTTGGTTAGAATTACTAGCTACTTTTCATAAAGTTTCTGCTGCTGGTGGCTTGGTTTTAAACCCTAAGAAAGAAATATTATTTATTTACAGAGCCAATACTTGGGATTTACCAAAAGGTAGAATCGAAGATGGCGAATCTATAGAAGAAACTGCTGTAAGAGAAGTAGAAGAAGAATGTGGTATTTATAATTTAAAATTGATACAACCATTAACAACAACATATCATGTGTATTTTCAAAATGGTATGAAATTAAAAGAAACGTTTTGGTTTTTAATGACTTCAGATTATCAAGGAACGTTAATACCACAATTAGAAGAAGGAATTACCCAAGTGTTATTTAAAAATAAAGAGGAAGTTACTCTTGCACTTCAAAATTCATACAAAAACATAGAATTGGTCTATGATACTTACTTGAATCTGTGATATTCTCGAAAAACCTACTATCTTTGCCGACTTCTAAAAAGGCACAATAAAATGACTGAATTTTTAAAAAAAATATTACCAAATGCAAAGGATGATGTTCTTGCAGGAATAACCGTTTCTTTAGCAATGATACCAGAAGTTGTGGCATTTGCTTTTGTGGCACAAATTAGTCCTATTGTAGCTTTATTTGGTGCTTTTGTAGTAGGTATTATCTCTGCCGTTTTTGGTGGAAGACCAGGTTTAATTTCTGGAGCAGCAGGAGCAGTAGCTGTTATTTTTGTACATATGATACAAGAAGGGCACGCAAAAGGTTTATTATTTGACACGCCTGTAGAAAATATGGGATACTTTTATCTCTTAGCTGCCGTTGTTCTAATGGGGATTATACAAGTGTTTGCTGGCTTATTTAAATTAGGGAAATTTGTGCGTTTAATTCCGCATCCTGTAATGATGGGATTCGTAAACGGATTAGCAATTGTTATTTTTATGGCACAATTGGGCATGTTTAAAGAGAATCAAAAAGATTTCTTTGGGCAGAACATGCGTAAAACCAAATCGAAAGAGTTGGTCTATAATGTAGCTAATAACCAAGTAAAAGATCTAGCATCTAATACCGTATTGTTTTCTATTGATGGCAATTCAGTAATAAACGCAAATACTAACGAAGCTGTATTTTTAGTTTCAGATGGTCAGGTTTTCGATATTAAGACAAAAAAAGTAGTTTACAACGCATCAGAAAAAGGATTTTATTCTGTAACAGATAGTGGTGTAGTAAAATCTACTATGCAAGGAGAAACTTTATATATAATGATTGGTTTGGTTTTATTAACCATGTTAATTGTTTGGGGTTTACCTAAAATAACTACAAAAATACCGGCGGCTTTAACTGCTATTTTAATTGTTACTTTAATTTCAATTTTTAGTGGATTAAATTCTATTAATGTTGGAGATTTTATTAGAGATGGTGGAGGAGCAGGTTTAAACGGAATTGCAGAACTTTCTAAGAACTTAAATGTTTTAGAATTATGGAGCAACCTTCCTTTTAATTTAGATACACTAAAATTTATTGCGCCTTATGCTTTTCTAGCAGCTTCTGTTGGTTTAATAGAAACGTTAATGACCATGAATTTGGTAGATGAATTAACAGAAACTAGAGGAAACGGAAATAAAGAATGTATTGCACAAGGAGCCGGAAATATTGTTAGTGGTGCCTTTGGTGGAACAGGTGGTTGTGGTATGATTGGGCAAACAGTAATAAATATTAATGCTGGTGGGCGTGGACGTTTGTCTGGTGTTATGATGGCATTAACCTTATTAACTTTTATTTTATTTGCAGATAAATATATAGAGCAAGTTCCTATTGCAGCATTGGTTGGTGTAATGTTTATGATGGTTATAGAAACCTTTGCTTGGTCTAGTTTTAGAATTTTAAAGAAAATTCCAATGTCTGATGCTGCTGTATTAATTATAGTGTCTGCCGTAACGGTTTTCTTCGATTTAGCAATTGCAGTTTTTGTTGGGGTTATTATTTCGGCATTATCTTTTGCATGGACAAGTGCAAAGAAAATTAGAGCAAGAAAACGTTTTAAAGCAGACGGTACTAAAGTGTACGAAATTTGGGGACCTCTTTTCTTTGGAAGTATAACAGAGTTTAATGAAAAGTTTGATATTAAAAACGACCCTGATGTTGTAGAAATAGATTTTGTTGAAGCGCGTGTTTCAGATCATTCTGCTATAGAGGCTATTTTTAATTTAGCAGAGAAATACCAAGCTGCAGGAAAGAAAATTACTTTAAAACATTTAAGTGAAGATTGTAAAGTGCTACTTTACAAAGCTTCTCCTATTTTTACAGGTATTATAGAAGAAGGTATCGACGATCCTCGTTACCATTTAGCAGCCAATCCAGAAAAGTTTCCTAAACCTTTAGGGGAGTATAAGTTTTAGATAAAGTATTTATAGATTATTAAAAAAGCTCAACTTTTAAAAGTTGAGCTTTTTTTTATGTAATCAATTTAATTTATGAAGCATAAATTATTTGGAACTAGTTAAAATTCACACTTCATTATTTAGAATTTTATTAATTGCAATTGCTATTTTCTCAGCCATTAAAGGAGGGACGGCATTACCAATCATTTTATAATTGTATCCCATGTTTTCTATAAATTCAAAATCATTAGGAAAAGATTGAATTAGTGCAGCTTCTTTAACAGTAATAGTTCTTGCTTGTTCTGCATCAGGGTGAATAAACATCAATCCATCTTTATATAAATGAGCTACTATCGTCTGTGATGGTTTATCCCAATCTAAACTCCTATATTTAGCATGTTTAGAGTTCCTGCCTACTAGGTTATTATAAAATTGAATACGCTCAATCATAGGACGTTTATTCATGTTTTTAGAAACCCATTCTCTAAAGATTTTTATATCACGTTCATTCTGAAATCTAGGTTTATGATTTTCCTCAATAAATTTATCTTCATCAATTGGTATATAGCAGTATTTCCTACCATTAAGTGTGGTAATTTTATCTGATGGTTTAAATTTAGGAAGATGATTTATAACGTCTCGTAAAGTTTTTGGTGTTTTTATTTTATGTTTATTTATTTCAGAATAAATAGAATCTAAATTAATATTTTTAGTTTTAGAAGCTCTTCTTACTCCTACAATAATAACTCTATTTCGTTTTTGCGGTACTCCAAAATCACTAGCTGATAATATTACATTTTTTAGTTCATCTGGTGTTTTTATATCGTAACCATGTTGATCAAAATATTCAAAAATTCTTTCTGTTACCTTTTTATCTCCTGGACACGCACTTAATATTCCAGGCACATTTTCAAAAACAAAAATATTAGGCTGAAATTCTTCAACGACTTTAATAAAGCTTTCAAAAAGGTAATTTCGATAATCTTCTTTCATCGAATTTTTATCTTGAGCTCTTCCTGCGACCGAGTATGCTTGACAAGGAGGCCCGCCTATTACAAGATCTACTTTCCGTTTACCAACGAGGCCTTTTAATCCATACTTTTGGACTTCAATGTGATTTGTACTCCCAAAACTTTTAATAGTTTCCTCTTTCCAATTACCATTAATCAATTCTTCCGTTTTCTGAATATCAAAATGTAAAACTCTTTTAAAAGCATCCTCATTAGTATGCTTCCATTTTTTCTCTAATCTAGATCTAAGAGTTCTTACCATCGGAATTTCCCATTCAACATGGGCAAGAGCATCATATTTACCTGACATAATAAATCCTTCAGATAAGCCTCCACAACCTGCAAACAAATCAATAAAAGTTAATTTTTTATTTTTCATCTTGCTTAATACGGTCTAATACATTTTTAAATTCTTCAGCAAAAACACCTCCTAGTAATGGTGGTACAGCATTTCCTATTTGTTTTAGCTGATTTCTAGTACTTCCTGTAAAGAAATACCAATCTGGAAAAGATTGTATTCTAGCAGCCTCTCTAGGTGTAATACTTCTAGGGTGTTCTCCTGGGTGTACATATGAATTTCCATCTGTTTCTAAATGAGCTATTATTGTTTTTGAAACACTTTCAGGGTTAAGTTTAAAATATTTATCACCAAATCCTTTTACTTTTTTATTCCCATTTTTATCGATAACAACCCCATAAGTAACTTTTGAAAGTGCTTTTTCATTCACAGGATCATTTAGATATTTTCCTGCTACAAGATTTTTATAAATAAACAAATCTCGCTCATTATGGTATCTTGATTTATGATTAAACAAATACTTAGGTGTTATTAACTTATCGTTATACGTATTAATAGAATTAAGGTATTTATTACTACTACTTTTACTTATTAATTTACTGTAAGGTTCATCAGAAATGTTCTTTCCAAAACAAACACTCATATTGCTAAAAGGAACTTCTGCTTCCTCTTTATAATTATTAGGTTTAGGATTCGATTTTATCTGAGGTAAATCGTAAATCACATCTTTTAATTTTAACGAATCCTGTTTTGTTTTAATAATTTCTTCAAAAATATCAGATGCATTAATATCATATTTTTCAGACAGATCTTTTCGAACTCCAATAAAGAAAATACGTTCCCTGTTTTGGGCAAGACCAAAATCTTTTGCATTTAGGATATGAGAAGAAGCATTATAACCAAATTTACCTGTATCGGTTAATGATTTTTCAATCAAATCTCTATAGCCTGAAGCAGAAGCTAGGCCTTTTACATTTTCAATCAATATAAGTTTTGGTGATAGTTTTTCTGCAAATTTTAAATAATACTTAAAAAGCTGATTTCTTGGGTCGTCAATAAACCCCTTGGTTCTTTCCTCTAAAGTAGCTTTTTTTGAACGTCCTATCATAGAAAACCCTTGACAAGGAGGACCTCCAGCAAGAACATCTATGTGATTTATATTCGAAAGAATATTCTTTATAACATCATTATCCTTAATAGTAGGAACTTTTTCCCGAAGCTCAACTTCTTTATTTGTTTCTATAACCATATGACCTTGCATATCATAAGTAACTTCACCATTGCCTAGATGTTCATAAAGTTCTTTTATATCCCCAAGAATAACGCGTTCTTGATTAGTTTCAGGATGAGTCTTTTTTAAGTTTTTCTTAAAAGTATTCAAGGCTGGTTCTGCAATATCATTCGCTAATTCAAGATGAAAACCTTTGTTTCCGAACCCAATTGAAAGTCCTCCTGCACCTGCAAATAAATCTATATAATTGTATGTTTTTTCATTTTTCATCAAGATGCTAAAATTACATTGATTCTTCCAGTGTTAAAAGATTTAATTCAAATATATTTTGTGTAACACACTAGAGACTGTAAATCAGATTCTTGCCCAAGTTTACCCAAGTAATACATAAATAAGTAGTATAAAAATTAAGGGTTAGCCATTTAATTATCTGCCAGATTAACTATATTTACTACGCTAAGAAAGAAATTAATGATCACTAAAACTATTAATGCCCAACCTAATCCTGAATTTTTAATTAAATCAATTTCAGAACAAGGTTATTCGTTAGAGACAGCTTTATCGGATTTATTAGATAATTCCATTTCGGCAGAAGCTGATAAAATAGAAATATTAACAGAGCATATATTAAATCATACTGCAATATTTATTACAGATAATGGAAAAGGAATGTCTGAAGTCGAACTTTCCGCTAACATGCAATTCCCAAGTAGAGATATGGAATCAGAAAGGGAGCTTCATGATCTTGGACGATTTGGATTGGGGATGAAAACCGCTTCATTTTCACAAACCAGAAAATTTACAGTTATCTCAAGAAAGAAAGGTACAAAAGAATATTCGGGATTGACTTGGGATGTTTCTCATTTAAAAAATACTGGTAAATGGGAAATTATTATTAATACCAAGGATGAGATTAAAGTTATTCTAGATAGATATATAAAAACTTCTGAAAATCACTTAGAAAAGTTCAAAGATTATCAGCCTAATACAATTGTAGTTTGGGAAGAATTGAAAAATTTTAATAATTATTTAGATTCAGATAAACATGTAAAACAATTGAATGAAGAATTAACCGCAACTACAAGTGAATACTTAAGTGTTGTTTTTCATAAGTTTATGGAATTAGCTCATAATCCATTAAAAATAAGGTTAAATAATCTATTGGTTAAGCCATTCAATCCTTTTAGATCTTCGGAAGGAAATTCAGCAAGAGCATTAGAGTCTAGAGAGATGTTTTTAGGTAATGATGTTTTAAAAATGGAAGGCTTTGTTCTTCCTGTAGATGCGTCAGATAGTAGTAATATGTGGAAACCTTCAAACAAGAGTCTTTTGGATATGGAAGGAATATATGTTTATAGAGGTAATCGAATTATTTTCTTCGGAGGATGGAATGGTATAATACGAAAGCAAGCTAAACTAAAACTAGCTCGTTTAAAGATTCAGGTAGGCAATATGAACGATGATAAGCTTCAGCTGAATGTTGCTAAATCAAAAATAGCAATACCTTATGATTTAAAGTTGGGGGTTTTAAGGTATATAAGTGAATTAAAAACAGAAGCTGTTAAAGAGTATAATAATCGTGGATTAAAAAGTAATTTCAAAAAAGATTCAAACTCTGAAAAGAGCATAGAGTTATTACAAAAACAATCAACAACAAAAGGGACTATCTATTCTATAAATCAAGAATATCCGTTAGTAAAAATAATATCTAATGAGCTGAATTCAAATGCTTCAAAATATTTTAAAACATTATTAAAAGGTATAAATATACTTTTAAATAAACAGCGTTATACAGATAGTAATTATATGGATCTTATACAAGATGGTATAAGTATAGAGGATGTTATTGCAACTACTAAAAAACTGTTAGATACAGGCGTATCAAAAGATGATATTTTTAATATTTTTTTACGAGACAATGGTTATAATGAAAGTAATTTACCTGAATCATTAAAAAATATTTTATAAAAAAAAAATAAAGCATGAAAGAAATAATTTTAAGTATTCTAAATAAAGATTCTAAAAAATTCACAAAAGAAAACAACGATGTATTTTCTTTAGAATTTTATAATAATCTTGATGAAAATAAAGTAAAAGATGGAACACGTAATATTTGTGAAATTTTAGAAAAGGAATTTTCTAATGAGTTATTTACTAAATACTTTCTAATAGCAGTTAATCAACATAAAGCAACTAACCCTATTACAATTCAAGAGAGTTTTATGCTTAAGGTTAATGCTAATAAATGGCTAACAGAGGTAAGACAAAATGATATCGGATGGAACAATGATGCTGTAACGACCTATAGAGAGCGTTATTTTGCTTATTTAAAGAAAATTGGTAGAAACGAAAATATAATAAAGGAAACTAGAAGAAGTACTTTAAATATTATAGAGAACCTTGGAGACCCAAAAAGTAATGAAGGGTTTTATAAAAAAGGAATGGTTGTTGG
The DNA here is from genome assembly GCF_033875165.1 of Polaribacter sp. PL03. Taxonomy (NCBI): domain Bacteria; kingdom Pseudomonadati; phylum Bacteroidota; class Flavobacteriia; order Flavobacteriales; family Flavobacteriaceae; genus Polaribacter; species Polaribacter sp. PL03. Next base: position 555,701 of record NZ_JAWZSV010000003.1, read on the forward strand.
TAGTGTACAATCAGGAAAAACTGCAAATTTTAATGGGGTTATAAATACAGCAATAGATGCGGGTTATAAAATGATTATCGTTCTTTCAGGTATTATGGAAGATTTAAGAGTACAAACTCAAGCTAGATTAGAAAAAGAAGTTATCGGTTCATTAGGTGCTGGTGGTTTGGGTATAGGTGTCGGTTTGGATAATCCATTTCCTGATAATGTCGTTTCATCAGTAACGTCTTTAGGGTCAGATTTCAGTAGAGGGTTATTAGATGCTAACTTTCAATTATATAATAAGAACATCTTAGTAGTTAAGAAAAATGTTCACATATTAAAGAACATATTGCTTTGGTTGAATGAAAATGTAGACGAAAAACACCCTAAAATTGACATACCTTTATTGATAATAGATGATGAGTGTGATAATGCATCTTTAAATAATATTGGTCATAAAGGGGCTGAGTATGCAACTAAAACAAACGCAGAAATCAGAGCTATATTAGCAATGTTTTCTAAAAAATCATATTTAGGTTATACAGCAACACCTTTTGCTAATGTATTCCAAGATAGAAATGAAACTCCAGGTACAAAATTTAAATTAACAGATAGAAAGATCGATTATAATTTTAAATTAGTTGATAATTTGTTCCCTGAGCATTTTATTGAAATGCTTCAGCCTCCGTCTAATTATGTCGGAATAAAACATTTTTTCGACACAAGAAATGACGAAATTAATAAAATAGAAAGTTTAATTGCTAGGCCTATTGATTTTGATGACTCTGAATATTATAATAGTATTCCGCAAAGGTTTAATAAAGATCCAGAATATCCTACTGTAAGCACAGCGCCTGGAACTAGAGCAGCTAAAAAAGACGATGTATATCCAAATTCTGACAATGGAATTCCTAAATCGTTAAAAGAGGCTATCCATTGTTTTATATTATCTATAGCTATTAGAAATAGTAGAAAAGAAGCTTTAATTAATTCTCCTTTTTATCAGCGACATCATACTATGCTTGTTCATGTATCTTTATTTGGTTTATGGCAAAATAGGTTAAAAGAATTAGTAGAGCGTTTTATGAAGGAAATCACAAATAAGCTTAACCATGATGGTTTAGATGCTCCTGTTTTTATGGAATTTGAACGTGTATGGATGAAACATTTCGACTACATAGTAAATAATATAAAAAGTGAATTATCAGAGGGTTATGTAGATGATTATTTAACTCCAAAAGACTTTGTAAACGACATAAAACCACTATTAATTAAAGCCGTAGCTAATATAGAGGTAGTGGCTATTAACTCATACACAAAATCAGATTTAGATTATAAAAATGAAGATAAAAAATATATAGCTATTGGAGGTAACAGGTTATCTCGTGGATTTACACTAGAAGGCTTAACGATAAACTATTTTTTAAGAAGAGCTAACACTGCAGATACCTTAATGCAAATGGGGCGTTGGTTTGGTTATCGTATAGGTTACTTAGATTGCTGTAAATTATTTACAACATCAGAAAATATAGAAAAGTTTAATGAAGCTTCAAAGATTATAGAAGATCTTGAAAATAAGTTTAAGTATTTGGCAGGTTTACCAGGAAGAACTCCTGGGGATTTTACATTATGGGTACAAAATAATCCAGATGTCATAAAATTAACTAGAGGCAATTTCTTAAAAGGATTATCAACCAAGAGTCTTAGTTTTGAAGACACAGTGCAGCAGTCTACTCAGTTTTTAATTGATAAGGAAAAAATTAGTACTGCGTATGATGCCTTTAAAGATAAATTTTCTCAAATTGAATGGAAAAAAGAAAAAAGTCATCCTAATTATATAGTATACGATACAGATCAAGATGGTCTAATGGAGTTTATTAACTTGCCAAATGCAATGTTAAATTTCAATATTTTAGGGCTTAAGGAATACTTAGAATCTTGCTCACAGGCGAATAAGCTTAAGAAATGGCGAGTTGCATTAAGTGTTAGCAATAGAAATACGGGGCTCGATATTGAACTTAAGGGCAAGGTAAAAAATTATAAGTTTAAGAAAGTAGTACGTTCTGGTCCAAGTATTGGAGGCAATCCTGATAAACCTTCTTTAAGTTATAGTTCTCTTGTCGATAAAGATTTATTTAAGGCTAGAAGTAGTACTATAATATCGCCAGATGATTTCTCTTTGTATCTAACAACCGCAGAAATAGTTAAGCTCAAGCAAAATTACCATACAAGAAATAAAGAAGAAAATAAAGGAAAAACAGTTCCCGATCGTGAATATAGATCATATATGGATTCTTCTCAAGGACTTTTAGTCATTTATCTAATTGATTTATGTAATGTTTTTGATGTAAAAGGGAATGAGGAAAAGCCTTTAAAAAATTATGCAGACAGTAAAGGAATAAATGAAGAGTTTCAAAAGAAAATACCATTGATAGGCTTTGCTTTAGGTTTTCCTACAGAAATAGGTGTCAATGGAGCTGATTATGTTACTCAGCATGTTCACAAAGAACCAGAAGAGATGAATTTAGAGGAACTTAAAGACTTTGTTTCAATACGTGATTTTGATATAGATTTAAATAATAACGATTGGACAACTGATTCTTTACTTGAAGCAATTTATGATAATCCTGATAATGATGAAGACAATGTACTAGACGATTCAGATGAAGTTACTGTTGAAATAAATTAGAAAAATATGAATACAATTCAATTAGAAGATCAATGGTCAAGGCTAAAAGGACAAAAAAACTCTGGTTTTATTACATTGCGAATAGATGCAAATTGTAAACCAGATTTAAATTTAGGAATTAACTCTAAAAAAAATAGATGTTTATTATTAATGTTACCAAAAGGTTTTAATATTGATTTTATAGGTGAAACAAAGGAAAATATAAAAACTTCATACAATAGAAAAGATAATTGTATTGTTTTAGAATTATTAGATGGCTACTATCATAATCTATTTGATGACTTAATCATATCATTATATTTCAAAATAAATAAGATAGAAGACGTAAAAGAGTCAACAAGTATTTTTATTAGTACAATAAATAAATGGGCTAGTTTTTTAGCTAATGCAAGAGGTGATAAGTTAACTAAAGAAGTCATTAAAGGACTTTATGGAGAATTAACAGTTGTAGATGAATTATTAATTAAATCGTCTCTCTCTGATGTTAATGAAGTATTACAATCATGGCAAGGACCGTATGATGCAAATACCGATTTTATCTTTGATAAAAAGAATATAGAGGTAAAAACTAAAAATTATGATAGCTCTATTATTAGGATTTCAAGTGAATTTCAATTGGATGATGAATTGGGGAAAGAGTTAGAACTTTTGGTTGTTTCCTTAGAAACAGATAATAATTTAGGAGAAGATTTAGAGGCTTTAGTTAATAAGTTAAAAGGACATATTTTAGATGCTAATGGTGATGTTTCTATTTTATTTGAAGCCTTAGCTCAGAAAAACTTATTTACTTCTAATTTAAAAGAGTATAGTAATTATAAATTTACTCTAAAAAAACATGAAACATATTCTTGTAATATGATTCTTGAAAATAATGAAGTATTCCCAAGGCTTATGGATACACTACTTCCTGATTACATAAAAAAAGTAAAATATAATATTAACCTACAAGAACTTAATAGTTTTATTGTTGCTCAAAAAATATTTTAAATTTGGAAACTAAAGAATACTTTTCGTATCGTAAAGAATTATTGAATAACTCAGTATATCCAGATGGTGGTGGGTATGCTGATAGTCTTTTATTAGATAATGTATTATCAGATTTATTAGAAACTAAGCTTATTGATTCTGAAGATATAAATAATTGTTTTTATAATTCATCTTTAGATGGTGTTTTTCTTAAAGTTGATGCTTATTGTATGAATGAAACAGGAGAGCGTCTGCAACTATTTTTAATTAATGAAAACGCAACAAGTCAAGCAACCAAAGAAGAAGATTTAGTCATAAGTACTAAGGCTGAATATGATGATATATTTAACAAGACCAATAATTTTTTAAAGAAATCAATAAAAAGACACTTAGAGCTTCAAGATTCTGATCCAGCATATTTTATTTTAGAACAATTAAAATCATCAGATTTTATAGACAAAATAGATGTAGTTGAAATATTTTTAATTTCACCGACACTAACTGTTACTATGAAAAATGAACAAATAATCGGCTTAAAAAAAATAGAATTTAGGGATAAGGAAATGAAAACATCATTTCAGAAAGGAAATAAACGTGAAGAAAAAAGTATCCTGCTAACATATACATTGATAGACTTAAATTTTCTTTATAATGTATCGCTTTCCAAAGGGAATGAATATGCATTAGAAATTAATATAGAAGAAGTATTTGGTTCTAAAATTGAAGTTTTAAAAGCTGCAGAAACCGCAGATTTTGAATCTTACTTATGTGTATTGCCTGCAGATGGTATTGCCTCTCTTTATAGAAGATACTCTACTAGGCTTCTAGAGAAAAATGTAAGATCGTTTCTTCAGTTTAGGGGGGTTAATGGAGGGATGCGTAAAACAATTCGTGAAACTCCTGAAAAGTTCATTGCTTACAACAACGGACTTACCATTACTGCTACAGATAGAAATTTGGTAGAGGATAACGGAAAGCTATTTTTAAAATCACTTACTGATTTTCAGATTGTAAATGGTGGGCAAACAACTGCAAGTATATTTTTCTCAAAGAAAGATAACTTAGATATCTCAGAAATTAATTTAATGGCTAAAATAAATATAGCTAAAAATTTAAATGAAGAAGATTTAAATACATTAATTAGTAACATTAGTTTGTATTCTAATTCTCAGTCAAAAGTATCTAGAGTAGATTTAAGATCTAGAGATCCAAAAATGGATCGAATTAAGAAATTATCAGATACAGTTTTAACTCCAACTGGAGGGAAATGGTTTTTTGAGAAATCTAAGGGAGAATTTGCAACTAGAAAAAGATTAACCGGTGGTAAAATTGAAAAAGATTACCCTAGAAAAGTAAGGTTGTCAAAAACAGATATAGGAAAGTATCATACTGCTTGGGGAGATCAACCATGGTTAGTTAAAAAAGGAGGGGAGAAAGTGTTTAGAACATTTATGGAGAATCTAAACGGGGAAGGTATTCGTAGTAATGAGTTAGAAATAGACAGAGCTTTTTATGAGGATTTAATAGCTAAAACTATCTTATTTAAAGGGATGGAGGACATTCATGGTACTCGTGGTAATGCTATCGGTCAGCTTAGAGCTGCTGTAGTTCCTTATTCTATTTCTGTATTGTACAATATGTTCGGTGGTAGTGAGAAGAGGGATGCTAAATTTGATTTAGTAAAGTTATGGAAAAGTCAGGAAATTGATGACAGTTTAAAGGTTTTCTTAAAATCATTAATGAAGGAAATGTATGTTCTAATCGAAAAATATAAATCGAGTACAGATATATCCGAAAACACCAAGAAAAAAGAATTATGGGAGTCTATTAAAAAAAGCAAGGAGTTAAAAGAGTTTATAAAGTCACCTAATGCATTATTTATTATTGACAATTATAAATTGAGAACAACAAGAAATAACAAGAATAAAGAAGTAGATTTTAGTAAATTGAATGATATTGTTGAACTCTTTTCAAAAACAAAGCCATATTATTTTAGACTAGAAACATTTTTGATTAAATACAATGCAAATATTGAAGACCCAATTTCATATTCTCAAAAACTTTTTAGTTTATATGTTGATGAATTATTTTCAAGTAAAAAAATATCAGATAGAGGTATTAAGTTTTTCAATGATCTATTCTTAGCAATAAGAATAAAAGCGAATTCAATCTTTGATGAAATCAAAATTGAACCAGATTTATCTATAATAACAAGTTTAGACAAAATAATGACAATTTATGGTAATATATTAAGAGATAATAAGGATGTCGAAGCAGTATTTAATGGTCATGAAAAAATAGCTATAAATAAAGGGTTGAAATACACAAGTTCAATATCTCAAATTGGTAAATCACTGGCTAGGGGTGAATGTCCTGATTTTAAATATATAAATTTAGCTACGGCCTATTTTTCACAATAAAGATAAGTGTTGAATTTTAATGAATAATATTTATTGTTTCCCAAATGCTTTATTGTGAGGTTTTAATATTAATTATTTGCTGTATTTGTTTTTTTAATGCTTCATTCGTTACTACTTTATGAGTTTTAATGTTAGTTAACGCTTAATGTTGTTTGTCTGATAGAATTGTCTTCTTTTGGATATTTATCATCTAAAATAAACAAGATTTTCAAATAAACACGTTATTTTCTAACTTTTAAACCATCCCAAAATCCACCAAAGGCAAACTTCTTACACGTTCTCCTGTTGCATTAAAAATAGCATTGCAAATTGCGGGTGCCATTACAGGAACTCCAGGTTCACCAACACCAGTTGGTGGTTCTTTCATGGCATCTACAATATTAATATGAATATTAGGAGCGTCTTTCATTCTTGTCATCTCATAATCGAAGAAATTATGTTGTTCTACAGCTCCGTTTTTGGCAGAAATTTTACCATACAGAGCTAGAGACATTCCAAACATTGCAGCACCTTCTAATTGGTTTTTAATATTGTCTTTATTTAAAGCCAAACCACAATCTATGGTTGTCCAAATATTTTCGACCTTTACTTTTTTATTAATTACAGAAACCTCTACAATGGTTGCAACGTAACTGTAAAAACTATAATGAATAGCAACACCAAAACCATGGTTTTTAATAGGTTTTATAGCCCAATTAGCCATTTTTGCAGTTGCAGTTAATACATTTTTAAAACGCTTAGAGTTAAAAGGAAAGTCAGATTTTCCGTTAATAATTCTATCTTTTCCTATAAGATCTAAACGAAATTGTACAGGATCTTTTTTTGCAGCAAAAGCCAATTCATCTACAAAAGAATTAATACCAAAACCACTATGAATATGAACAACAGAACGCAACCAACCAATTCTTAAATTAGCTTCTGCCTTTACTGTTTCTAACCTAAAGTTATCTAAATCATACGGATTGTTGACAAAACCTTGCCCAAGTTCGAAACCAGAAGGATAGTCTGATAAAGGTTTGAAAGAAGAAACAATAGAAGGAAAACCAACTCTTTGTAACCAACCAGTAACGTTTCCTTTTTTATCTAAGCCACCTTTTAAATATTGTGCACTTGTTGCATGGTAAAAACTATGTTGTATGTCGTCTTCACGCGTCCAAACTACCTGTACAGGCGCATTTATTTTTTTAGAAATGGCAACAGCTTCTACAACAAAATCAGATTTAGATTTTCTACCAAAACCACCACCTAAAAATGTAACATTTACAATAATATTTTCTTCGGCAATTTCAAAGAAATGAGCTAACTCGCTTCTTGCAGTTTGTGGATCTTGTACAGGTGCCCAAACTTCTATTTTATCGCCTTGAAACCAAGCTGTAGCATTTGGCACTTCCATTGGTGCATGTACTAAAAACGGAACATTATAAGTTGCTTCTACAGTTTTTTCTGCAGCATTAAAAGCAGTAGTTACATTGCCTCGACTACCAGGAACTAGTTTGCCCGTTTTGTGAACACGTTCTGTAAGTGTTTTTTTGAATTCTTCGGAATCAAAAGATTCATTTTCTCCATTATTCCACTCGATATCTAAATCTAATTTTCCTTGAAAAGCAGCCCAAGTATTGTTGGCAATTACTGCAACACCACCTAACATACCAAAGAATTTTCCTGTAGGAGGAATTAATCTAGGAACTTCGAAAATTTGTTCTACACCAGCTGTTTTTTCTGCTTTGTCTTTCTTAAAACTTTTTACCGTACCAAATGTTACAGGACATCTTGCAATGGCTGCAAACTTCATGTTTGGTAAGCGAACATCTATACCGTAAGTTGCTGTACCGTGTGTAAAATCTTTTAAATCTACACTTTTTAAAGTCTTTCCTATAAATTTAAAATCTGCTACGTCTTTTAGTAGAATACTCTCTTCATTTGGTATTGAAACAGAAGCTGCTGCTTCCACTAAATCTCCAAAGAATATTTTATCGTTTGTATTTTTATTAATTATAAAATGATTTTCTGCTTTACAATCTGTTTCAGCAACATTCCATTTTTTTGCTGCAGCAGTAATTAACATCATTTTTGCAGTTGCACCCATTTTACGTAATGGTTCTAATCTAGTTCTTACACTTCTAGAACCATCTGTATTTTGGTTTCCATATTTTTCATGACCAATTGCTTGTTTCACAGTAACAAATGCCCAATCTGCTTCTAATTCATCTGCAATTGCAGAAGCTAAAGAAGTTCTAATTCCTTGTCCCATTTCAGAACGAGGCGCAATTAAAGTTACGTTTCCGTTTTTTTCTATTTGTACAAATACATTCGGATTAAAACCTGCTTTGTTTTCTGAAGGAATAAAATCTTTTTTATCTGAAGAAACAGAACAACCTAAAATGATACCACCAGTTGCTAAACCAAATAACTTTACAAAATCTCTTCTGTCTATTTTCTGAATTTTACTCATTATGCTTGGTTTTTAAGTTCAACTGCTTTGTGAATTGCTTTTTTAATTCTGGTGTAAGTTCCACATCTACAGATATTAGAACTCATCGCTTCATCTATATCTTTATCTGTTGGGTTTTCTGTAGAATCGAGTAGAGAAGTGGCAGCAATTAATTGTCCCGATTGGCAATACCCACATTGTGGTACATTTCCGTCGTTCCAAGCTTGTCTTAAAAACTCTAAATTTTCTGAACTTCCTTCGATAGTAAAAATTTCTTTTTCAACAGCATAAGAGACAGGAATACTACAAGACTTTGTAAGTTTACCGTTTATAAGCACAGAACATGCGCCACATTGGCTAACACCGCAACCAAATTTGGTACCTGTTAAGCCTACAATATCTCTAATTGCCCATAATAAAGGCATATCTTGTTGTACTTGAACTGTGTACGTTTTTCCGTTTATTAATAAGTTTGTATTCACTTGTAGAAATTTTAGAAGTACAAGTTACGAATAATTTGATTTTTTGAATTATAAATATTGGTTAAAAATGAAGTATATAGAAACATAGGCTTTGTTTGCTATATACAATTGCACCAACGTTTGTTACTTCTACTTTTTAGGAGAAGTTTCATAAGGATGAGAGCATAAAGAGGAGAAACTGTATGTGATTTCTCGCTACGTTCGAAAATATAAAACTAAGTGGTAAATAATACCTATTATACTTTCTCTATTTCTCTATTTCTCTGTGAATCAATGTGTCCAATATCTTAAAACAAAATACAAACAGGCATTTTAGCAGAAATTTCATCCACTAAAGTCAGTTTTCCTGTATTTTCATTTCGCTTAAAAGAAACAATGTTATTTGTATCTTGATTGGCAACAATTAAAAAGTCTTCGTTTGGAGATAAAGAAAAGTTACGTGGATGTTTCCCTAAAACAGATTGATAATCGACTGTTTTTAAGGTTCCGTTTTGTGTATTTACATCGAAAATAACAATAGATTCATGTCCGCGATTAGAAGCATATAAGAATTTACCATCTTTAGAAATATGTATATCTGCTGCTTTACTAAACGCAGTAAACGTTTCTGGTAAAGTAGAAATTGTTGCGTCTATATAGTAGTTGTTATTTTTTTCTTTGATAAGAGAAACGGTGTTATTTAATTCATTTAAAACATAGATCCATTTATTATTTGGGTGAAATGTTAAATGTCTAGGACCAGCACCTTCTGCCATTTGTAAGTTTTTTTGATTAGTTAAAATCAATTTATCTGTAATAGAATCAATTTTAGAAAACCATAATTGATTTGTACCTAAATCTACAGAAATAATTTCTTTTTTAGTTGGATGAAACCAAGCTGAATGTGCGTGTGGAGATTCTTGTCTGTTTGTTGTTCCTCTACCAACATGTTGCTGCACACTTAACAAATTAGATAGTTTACCAGAAGAATCTGCTTTTAATAAACCTACATTTCCTCCGCCATAATTTGCAGTTATAATATAGTTTTTATTATTAATTGCTACAAAACAAGGGCCTGCGCCTCCAGATTTTTCTTTACCAATTAATTCTAGAGAATCGTTTTTAATTTTAAAAGATTTAATAAAACCCATTCCATTTTCATTTGTTTCACCAACAACAAAAAGCGTTTTTTTATCATTAGATTTTGCTAAAAAAGTAGGGTTTATAGTTGTAGCAACTAAACCTATATTTTTTAACTTTCCTTCTTTAGAAAGACTGTATTTGTAAATTCCTTTACTTTCTTTTTTTGTGTATGTACCAACATAGAAGCTGTCTTCTTGTGCCATTTTTATTGTTGAATTTTTACATCCGAAGAAAACGAAAACGAAAATTAAAATAATAGGTAGAATATTTTTCATGTATTAAAAGAGTTTGAAAATAGGTAAGTATAAATGAGCAGGCTCATAATGAGGTGATTTTTTATATACAAAATCTAATTGTGCTCTTGTATTTTCTGCAAAAGCAGCATCATTTTTAAGTTTTTCGTTAAACTCTTTTTTAATTTTTGGGTTTTCCTCTAAAAAAGCAGAGGCAATATCTTCAAAAACATAAGCAGAATAACCTTCTTTTTGTTGTAAAATAGTATCGAAAAAGTTCCAGTTAAAAAATGAATCTGTCGCTTCTGCTTCTAATGTTTCTAGTAAATAACGTATTCCGTTTTGGTTTGTAGGTATGTATAAATCTCCAGATCTAAAAGTTACTTCTTTTGTTGTCTTAGTTAAGGTAGTGTTATAATGTAAATAATGCCCTTCGTAAGCAGCACTTCTTGTTTTATAATCTGCAATATGGCTTACTTCTACTGTAATTAGAGTGTCGTTTTTAAAACGAGTAAATTCTATATTGTTATTCTCTAATCTATCTACAATTTTATGCCAACCTTGTTGTAAAATATATGCACTAGGAATTGTAATTTCTTTATCTGTCGTAAAGTTATTATAGTATTTAGTTTCTTTTTCGAAAGGTTTAGTAGTGTCGTAAAACAACCTTTTTCCGTTGGTTACTTTACTGTCTATATAACTAGCTTCATAGCCTTTAAAGTTTAACGTAGTTGGGTTTTCTCTATCTATTTTATAAGTAATAGGATATGTTTTTTTTGCTATAATTTCTTCAACAGCACTTGCACGAAGTTTTTTTATAGTTTCAGAATTTTTTTCTGTAAAATCGAAAGCAGAAAGCATTAATTCATAGGTTTGTTCAACTCTAATTTTATAAGGTTTTAACATGTGTGTTTCAACCATCATACCTAAGGTGTTAAATAAGGTTGTGTAACCTGTAGAATATCTTGGCGAATCGAAAAATTGAGAAAAACCAGCTTCTGGTGTGTTGCCCCAAACATTTACATAAGGTGTAATTATAATGTTTTTTTCTTTTAAGGAAGCTTCTATTTCAGGACGCATTGTAGCTTCTAGAAAGCGACCTAAATTACCACCTAATTTATTATGTTGTGTAAATAAATGTGTAATTGCATATTGGTAATCTGCACCGTTACTTACATGGTTGTCTATAAAAACATCTGGATTTACAGTATGAAAAATCTCTGCAAAAGCAGCTGCATTTTTTGTGTCTTGTTTTATAAAATCTCTATTTAAATCGAAGTTTCTAGCATTTCCTCTAAAACCATATTCTAAAGGCCCATTTTGATTTGCTCTTGTATGAGAATTTCTATTTAAAGAACCACCAACATTGTACACAGGAATTACGGCAATTAAAGAGTTTTCATATTTTTTTTGAAGAGAGTCGTTTTGTACAATATCTCTTAAAAGCATCATAGAAGCATCAATTCCGTCTGACTCGCCTGGGTGAATTCCGTTATTTATTAAAATTCTGTTTTTTGTAGAATTTGTAATTTCATCAATATTAAAAATACCTTCTCGATTATAAACCACCAAATGCAAAGGTTCGCCAGCATCTGTTTGTCCGAATGAAAATAAAGAAATTTGCGAATATTCTTCTGCTAATTGTTCATAGTAAGTAATAATGTCTTTGTATTCTGGCGTTTCTTTACCGTTAGATTTTTCGAATTGTATTGTAAAATCTAGCTCACTTTTAGAAGCATTATCGCAAGAAATTAAAAAAACAAGAATACTTAATAATAGCAATTTTTTCATAAAAATATTATTTAACACGTACTGGTTTAGGAACTAATTTGGTATAATCACCATTATTTCTAATAACATCTCTTACAATAGAAGAAGAAATATAAGAAGTTTTTGCTGCGGTTAATAAAAACACCGTTTCTATAGCTGCTAAATCTCTATTGGTATGTGCAATTGCTTTTTCAAACTCAAAATCTGCAGGGTTTCTAAGACCTCTTAGAATAAAATCTACATTATTTTGTTCGCAAAAATGGACTGTTAAACCGGTATAAGTAACTACTTTAATTTTAGGATTGTCTTTAAAACAATCTTCAATAAATTTTTTGCGTTCTTCTAGAGAAAACATATATTTTTTATCAGCATTTACACCAATAGCAATAATAAGTTCATCGAAAAGTGTAACACCTCTTTCTATAATATCAAAATGACCTAATGTTATTGGATCGAACGATCCTGGGAAAATTGCTCTTTTCATTTCTTTGTTTTTTTTGATGCTTTTAGATTTCTCTGTAAAAATTAACCTTATTTAAGTGCTGTTTCAATTGCGTTTTCAAATAATTGGGATAGAGTAATACCAGCTTCTTGTGCTTGTTGTGGTAAAATACTTTTTTCTGTTAGACCAGGTACTGTATTTATTTCTAAAAAATAAGGTTCATCTTTAATAAATATATATTCAGATCTAGAAAAACCAGACATATTTAATATGTTATATACTTTTTTAGCTACCTTTTCTACTTTTTCTTGTTGTGTTTTAGTAATTCTTGCAGGTGTAATTTCTTTAGATTTCCCTTCATACTTGGCCTCATAATCGAAAAAATCGTTTTCTGACACAATCTCTGTAATTGGTAAAACTTTTGTTTCGCCTTTATATTGAATAACACCAACAGAAACTTCTGTACCGTCTAAGAAAGATTCAATTAAAATTTCTGAATCTTCTTTATAAGCAACTTCTATAGCTGGTAAAATAGCTTCTTTGGTATGTGCTTTCGATATTCCGTAGCTAGAACCGGCATTGTTTGGTTTTATAAAACAAGGCAAACCAACTTTGTCTATAATTTTGTCTAGATTAATTTCATCGCCTTTATTTAAGTAAATAGAAGTTGCGGCTTTAATACCATATGCTTTTACAGCACTTAAAGTATCTCTTTTATTAAAGGTTAAAGCCATTTGATAAAATGGGGCAGAAGTGTGCTTTAAATTAATGAGATTAAAGTACGCTAATATCTGTCCGTTTTCTCCTGGCGCGCCGTGAATTGCGTTAAAAACGCAATCGAAGACCATACGTTTGTTGTTAAGAATGAAAGAAAAGTCGTTTTTATCTATTAAATATTCGTTTTCTTCAGCATCTAAAACAACCCATTTTTCCTTTAAAATTAGAACTCTAAAAGAGTTGTACTTATGGCTGTCTAAATGGTTGTAGACTACATTTCCGCTCTTTATAGAAATGTTTACTTCGGATGAATAACCACCCATTATAATGGCAATATTTTTCTTCATTTTATTAAAAATAATAAAACAAATTTATCAAAATATAAATAGAAACAGCAACGTTTAGTTTTTATATCTTTGTGTGATTAAAAAAATGATTATGAGTTTGGTTCAGTTTTTAAAAAGTAAAACTTTTTTTGTGCAAATAGCAATTGCTATTGTTTGTTTATTATTGGTAGTTTTTGGATTAAAATTTTGGTTAGGAGTTTCTACAAATCACAATCAGAAAATACAAGTACCAGATTTACAAAAATTATCTTTAGAGGAAGTAGAGAGAAAATTAAAAGAGTTAGACTTAGATTTTAAAATTATAGACAGTGCTAGTTACAACCCAGATTATCCTAAAAAATCTGTAATAGAACAAACACCAGAAGTAGGAGAATTTGTAAAAGAAAAGCGTAAAATATATTTAACTCTAAACCCATCTAAGTATAGAGATATTACACTTACTAATTTAAACGGACGTACAAAAAGACAAGCTTCTTCTCAATTAAGAGCTATGGGTTTAATTGTTGGTACCAACTATACGTACGTAAATGATATTGGTAAAGATGTTGTAAGAGGTTTGCGCTTTAAAGGAAAAATAATAAACGAAGGAGATAAGTTACCGCTAAATTCTATTGTAGATTTAGTTTTAGGTGACGGTAAAGGTAGGTAGTTGTCTTTATTATGGGCAGTATCAAGAGAATAGTTAGTAGTAAAAAATAACAAATTAGAATATTTATTTTGCAAGAAAATCAGAATCAAGATTTAGAGAAAGAAGAATTGTACGAACACCATAATTTTGTGGCAACAGAAGGGCAAGAACCTTTGCGTGTAGATAAATTTTTAATGAATTTTATTGAAAACGCTACAAGAAGTAAATTACAACAAGCTGCAAAAGCAGGAAATGTTTTGGTTAATGATGTTTCTGTAAAATCGAATTATAAAGTAAAACCTCATGATGTTGTTAGAGTTGTTTTATCATATCCGCCAGCAGAAAATTTATTAGTTGCAGAAGACATTCCTTTAGATATTGTTTATGAAGATGATGCTGTAATTGTTGTAAATAAACCAGCAGGAATGGTTGTTCATCCAGGTCACGGAAACTATTCTGGTACCTTGGTAAACGGTTTAATACATCACGTAGAAAACTTACCTACCAATTCTAATGAAAGACCAGGTTTGGTGCATAGAATTGATAAAGATACAAGTGGTTTGTTAGTAGTTGCAAAAACAGAATTTGCTATGGCTAATTTATCTCGTCAGTTCTTTGATAGAACAACAGAACGTTTGTATTACGCATTGGTTTGGGGTCATGTAGCAGATGATGAAGGTACAATCGAAGGAAACATTGGTAGAAGCTTAAAAAATCGTTTACAAATGGCTGTTTTTCCTGATGGAGATTTTGGTAAACATGCAGTTACACACTATAAAGTATTAGAAAGACTTACGTATGTAACTTTAGTACAATGTAAATTAGAAACAGGTAGAACACATCAAATTAGAGCGCATTTTAAACATATTGGTCACACTCTTTTTAATGACGAACGTTATGGTGGAGATGATATTTTAAAAGGAACAACTTTTACAAAATATAAGCAATTTGTAAATAACTGTTTTAAAGTTTTACCAAGACAAGCTTTACATGCAAAGACCTTAGGTTTTACACATCCTACAACAGGAGAGTTTATGCGATTTAATTCTGAAGTTCCTCAAGATATTCAAGATTGTTTAGAGAAGTGGAGAACTTATTCAGAAAATTCTAAAGACATAGAAATAGAAGTAGAATAATCTATTTTAAATATATTTATAAAAAAAGCGATTTAGTATTTCTACTAAATCGCTTTTTTTGTTTTAATAATAATATTTCTAAAATTAGAAATTCAACAAATATTTACCATTAAACTATTTTAGTTTTAACAACAACCAGAACCAGGTTCACAAGAATTACCTTTTGCAATTTCTGCAAAAATAAGTTTTGGTTTTTCTACTGCAATACCACAAGCATCTAAAGCTAAGCATGCTGTAATTTTAGAAGTTAATAAGAAGTTTGTTCCATCAAAATCTAAGTTATACTTACCAATAGTTTCTTTTCCTTGATATTCTACTTCTATTTCTAAATCATTAAAATTAAACATCTTTTCAGATAATTCTATAATGTTTACCAACTTTTCTGGGTGTAATCTATGGTCGTAATCGTTTTCTTCCCAAAGTTGAAAGTTAATAACAGTTTCACTTCTTACTTTACCACCACAATCTATAAAATCTTTTGTTATTTTACCAACTTCTGTAACATGAAAATGAGGTTTAACCATTTCTCCGTTTGGTAATTGGAAACCTATTTTTTCTAAACCTTTTAAGTGATTTTTAATTTCTGATAATTTCATAATTTCTTTTTTTAGTTCTTAACTTAATTTTTAATTTCTGAAAAAACGTACACCATTTCTAATGCTATCTGTAAACTTCTTTCTTCATATTTTTCTGCCTCATTTTCTTTTCCATCAAACAATTTAGGATCTTCATAAGTAATAGGAATTCTTTTTTCTGCACCTGTTATAAAAGGGCAACCTACATCTGCATTAGAACAAGTCATTATTGCTGCAAATTCTGATTTACAATTAAAGTCAGCATCATATTTTTTAGAAAAACCAATAATAGGAGCCTTGTTATCGTTGTACTTTACTGCATAAACAGGGTTTGTTCCTTCAGAAATTTTTAAAATATTAAAACCTGTATTTTGTAAAGTTTCTACAGCTTTAGGAAACATAGCAGTTGCTTCTGTACCACCAGAATAACTAAAGACATTGTTAACATTAAAATAAGTGGCTATAGTTTGTGCCCATATTTGTGTTAAATGACTTCGTCTAGAATTGTGTGTACATATAAAGTTTAAATTTATATCTTTTTTAGAAGTAACCTTTTCTTGTACATAATTAATTAACGGTTGTAATATTAATTTTCTTTCATTAGATATTTTATTTGTATCTAATGTTAGCATTGTTTTTTCTATTTTTTGGTAAACTGTGCTCTTCATGTTTCAATTTTTTAACAGCAATTTTCTGTTGAATTTGTATTTAAAAATAAATTTAAAGTACTTTTTATTTTCACCCAATTATCTTGGTCTATGCAATAACAAACACTTGTGCCTTCTATTTTTCCTTTTATAATACCTGCTTTTTTCAACTCTTTTAAATGTTGAGAAATTGTAGGTTGTGCTAAACCAATATCTTTTACTAAATCTCCACAAACACACGTTTTTAGTTTTATTAAAAACTCTAAAATGGCAATTCTAGCAGGATGTCCTAACACTTTTGCTATTGCAGCAATTTCATTTTGTTGTTCTGTAAATATTTCTGACTTAGTTAAACCCATATTAATTTGTTTATTGCAATATTACGATTAATAATTGTTTTAGAATATATTTATTGTGTATTTTTAAGTTTATAAAAAATTAATGAAGAGTTTTTTCCTTTTTATTTTTTGAAAAGTAATGGTTTTATAAGTAAATAATTTCTTGTTTTAATAGAAGACTTTTTAAGAAGTATATTTCTTAAAATTCTAAATATAAAACATCGTTTATTCGTGTTTCTGTATCAGAAATAGGGAAGTCGTAAGAAGCTATTTTCTTAAAACCTGCTTTATTATAAAACTCAAGAGCTCTGTAGTTTTTTATCCAGACATATAACCAAATTCCTTTTTGGTTTTGTTGTTTTACTAAATTTAAATTATGCTGAAATAACTCTTTTCCCAAGCCCAAGCCATAAAATTCTTCTATTAAATACAAACGTTCCATTTTAGTAATGTTTTTATCGCTTATATGATCGTTTTCACTGTTGATAATCACTTTAGAAAAACCAGCTAAAACATCATTAGAATAAATTAAATTGTATTGATAATCTGTATTTTTTATCTCTTTAATTAAATTTTTCTCACTAAAACTATTCTCTAAATAAGCTTCCATAATTTCTTTAGGAATTACATCTTTATGAGGTGTAAAAAAGGCTTTCTTACCTACCTTAGACAATGCTTTTACATCACTAATAGTTGCTTTTTTTATAGTAAACATACTTAAGTAGTTAGAAATTTATAAAGACCTAGCATTAAAAGTATCGCCTTGGTTTACATCACCAGTGTCAAATCCTTTTTTAAACCAACGCATTCTTTGAGCAGAAGTACCATGTGTAAAAGAATCTGGTACAACTCTACCTGTAGATTGTTTTTGCAAACGATCATCTCCAATAGCATGTGCAGCATTTAAAGCTTCTTTTAAATCGCCTGTTTCTAAAATTAAATCTGTTTTTTTAGAATGATGTGCCCAAACACCCGCATAAAAATCTGCTTGTAATTCTAACATTACAGAATATCTGTTGTATTCTGTTTGGCTAACTTTACCACGCATAGACTGTACTTTTCTATTTATACCTGTAAGATTCTGAATATGATGCCCAACTTCATGTGCAATTACATATGCTTGTGCAAAATCTCCAGGAGCATTTAGTTTTCTACTCATTTCTTGAAAAAAACTTAAATCTACATATAACTTATCATCTCCAGGGCAATAAAAAGGACCTGTTGCACTTGAAGCAGAGCCACATGCAGAATTTACAGAACCTGTAAAAAGCACCAAAATAGGCTCCTTGTAATTAGGTAATAATTCATTCCAAACATCTTCTGTACTTATTAAAACACGTTTGCTAAATTCTGCTAATTCATTTTCTTCTGCAGTACCTTTATATGAACCAGAAGATTGAACCTGGTTGCTAGAATTACCCATTAAAAAATTTAAAGGATTATTACCTGTAAAGTACATTACACCTGCAACAACTGCCACAATAATTAATCCTTTTTTAGAAGTAATTAATTTTAATAAAACACCAATTATCATAGGATTTAATCCACCGCCACCAGAACTTCTTCCAGAAGAAGCACCTCTTCTATCATCTACATTAGAACTTTTTCTATTTCCTCTCCACTTCATAATTTTATATTTTAAAAAGATAAATTTACTGTTTATTTTTTAGTTGATAAAATTCCGCTTTAAAGAAAGTAGATTTACTTTGTTACATTGAAAGTATACGTGATTATAACGTTGTCTTTATAAAGTATGTGTACATCGTAAAAACCATTTGTTTTAAATTTATAATCGATAAAAATGGACTCTTTTATTCTGGTTACTGAACTTGGTTTTGTTTTTTTAATATATAAATTTTCTCTAATTTGTATTTCTATTTTATCTAAATCGATATTTTTCTTTGCGTGAAGTTCAAATTTAATCTCTTCGTTAAGAGAAACATTATTTTCCATTTTCTCTGGTTGCATTGGTGTTATATGATGTTTATAAATTTCGCCATAAATTAAAGGTGCAATTACAAACTCTTTAGATGTTTTATTTTTTAATAAGGTCCATTTTTTATCTAAAGGAAAATGATTTTTAACAAACAATGTAGGCGCTGTTAGAAAGTAACCATCATTATAATCGAATATAAAACTATTTTTAGCTAAATCTGTATAACCACTTGCCCAAGTAGCATCTACTAAGTACCATTTGTTATTTAGTTTTACAGCATTCCAAGAATGATTTGGTATCGATAACTTACCAATATTAGCACTAGTATTTCTGCCATAACCATCTACAATTACACAGGTTATATTCGCTATTTTACACATTGTTTTTAAAAGATATGCGTAACCTGTGCACATGGTTTTTTTATTTTTAAGTAAACTTCTAAAAACTTTTTTTGAATACTTTTTATTCCATTTTAAATAAGAAATACTATCATTTTTTAATTTCTTACGATTTTTAGTTACACTTTTGTGCATATAATAATCTCCTTTTATATTCTTGCTAATCCAAATATAAATCGCTCTAAATTTTTCTACATCTGTATCTAATTTAGAAGTTAATTTATAGGTTAACAAAGGAAGGTTCTTTAAATTATTACCTTTATATAATTTAGCTATGTTGTCTGCTTTATCAAAATTTATATTTTTAAAATCTAATTTTTGACACGTTATTTCTATAGTTAAAAACAGGAATAATAAGATTGGTATATGCTTCATATAACTATAATTTTATTAAGATTTCTTTTTAGACTTGTAAACCTGTCTAACATCAACAATACCCATTAACATATAAGAAGATTCTTTAAAATTTATATTTAAATTAAGTATCGCCTTATTTGTTTTATTATTTATTACTATTTTCTTAGTTTCATAACCTAAGTAAGAACAAATTAAAATATCTCCATTTTTTAATTGTTTAGGAAATTTGAACCTTCCATTAATATCTGTTTCAGTTCCTTTACTAGTTCCTTCTAAAAGAATGCTAACTCCTGGTAATCCACCAGAAATATCAGAAATAATACCTTCTACTGTAATTGCGTTATTATCCTGCTTTATTTGTTTTTTTACTGGTTTTTGTTGTGCATGCATTGTTCCCATAGTAAAAAAAGATAAACATGCTAAACCAATTCCGCCAAGGAAACTTAGTTTTCTTTTAGAATGTTTTTTATTAGATAAGGTAACTAGTTGTTCTTTTTTAAACTGGCCACAAGTATTATTTGTATTCTGTTTAAAATAACTAATAATCTCATTTGAAGTCATTTTAGAAAAGTCTATAACTTCTTTTTGGCAAGAATTACAAAAACCACCTGTAGTAGTTTTTTTAAATGAATTAAAATTTTCTAAACAAGGCTGCTTAACTGTTATGTTCACTTTATTTTTCATGATATTTTTTTTAGTTATATATCAAAGCTAAATAATAGATTAGTAGTTTAAAAGCAGGTTTTAGTAAAGTGGTTTGTTTTAGAAGTGAAGTAGTGGTTTGGGTTAGTTTAACAAGTCTATAAAATAAAAAAACCTCTTTGAATTAACAAAGAGGCTTTTAGTTTTAGAGATTACTGCTTTTACAGCATCTTTTTTATTATTTAATAAGCTCGTAAGAACGTTTAATAAAGTTTGTTAAATCTTCACCATGTAAAAGGTTTTGAGATAATTTAGCTAAATCAAAAGCTTGAGAAATTAAACCTTTTTGTGCAGCTGCATCTTTGTTATTTAAGATTTCAGAAACTAATGGGCTATTTGTATTTACTACTAAGTTATACATGTCTGGGAAGTTACCCATTCCCATCATACCACCTCCACCACCAGAAGCTTGCATTTCTTTCATTCTACGCATAAATTCTGGAACCGTAATAATAAACGGAGAAGAAGTAGAGTCCATAGCTTCTAATTGAACCGTGTAAGATTTAGAGTTTACAGCACCTTCAATAATTGGCTTTAAAGTTTCCTTTTCTTCATCAGATAATTTAGAAATTACGTTATCGTCTTTCTTAATTAAATTATCAATATGATCTGCATCAACTCTAGAAAAAGTAACTTTATCACCAGAACCTTCTAATTTTTGCATTAAATGCGAAATAATAGGAGAATCTAATAATACCACTTCATATCCTTTTGCTGTTGCTTCTTGAATATAACTGTGTTGTGCATCTTTATTAGCGGCATATAAAATAACGTGTTTTCCGTCTTTATCTGTCTGAGAATCTTTTGTTTTTTCAATTAACTCATCAAAAGTAAAGTAAGAACCACCAACTGTTGGGTATAAAGCAAATTTCTGAGCCTTGTCAAAAAACTTATCTTCAGACAACATTCCGTATTCGATAATTACTTTAATATCGTTCCATTTAGTTTCAAAATCTGCTCTGTCTTTTTTGAATAGAGAAGCTAATTTATCACCAACTTTTTTAGTAATGTAACCAGATATTTTCTTTACAGCACCATCAGCTTGTAAACCAGAACGAGAAACATTTAAAGGAATGTCTGGAGAATCGATAACACCTTTTAACATTTGTAAGAAGTCTGGAACGATTCCTTCTACATTGTCTGTTACAAAAACTTGGTTTTGGTATAATTGAATTTTATCCTTTTGCATATCCATGCTTTGAGATAACTTAGGGAAAAATAAAATTCCTGTTAAGTTAAAAGGATAATCTACGTTTAAATGAATATGGAATAAAGACTCTTCAAATTGCATTGGATACAATTCTCTGTAAAAATCTTCATAATCTTTATCACTTAAATCTGCAGGTGCTTTAGTCCAAGCAGGTTCTGTATTATTAATAATATTATCTACAGTAATTTGTTTGTGTGCTTCTGTAGTTTCTTTACCTTCTGCATCTTTTGTAGTTGCTGGTGTAAACTCTGGATCGTTAATTTCTTCTGTTCCAAATTTAATTGGCACTTGGTTAAAACGATTGTATTTGTTTAATAAACCACCAATTTTACTTTCTTCTAAAAAGTCTAAAGAATCTTCTGCAATGTGCAAAATAATTTCTGTTCCTCTATCAGATTTTTCGTGCTCAACTAATGTAAATTCTGGTGAACCATCACAAGTCCAATGTGCAGCAGGTGCATCTTTAAAAGACTTTGTAATTAATTCTACTTTTTCTGCAACCATAAAAGCAGAGTAAAAACCAAGACCAAAATGTCCAATAATTCCTGCTTCATTGTCTTTATAATTATCTAAAAACTCTTCAGCTCCAGAAAATGCAATTTGGTTGATGTATTTTTCAACCTCATCTGCAGTCATTCCTAAACCTTGATCTTTAATTGTAATTGTCTTAGCTTCCTTATCGATGCTTACTTCAATCTTAGCATCACCTAATTCTGTTTTAGCTTCACCAATAGCAATTAAATGCTTTAGTTTAGAAGTTGCATCTGTTCCGTTAGAAATTAATTCACGTAAAAATATTTCGTGATCCGAGTACAAGAACTTTTTAATCAGTGGAAAAATATTCTCTACCGATACATTAATATTTCCTTTTGCCATTTTATGTCTGTTTTGTTTAATTTATTATTTGTGATTTACTAATAGTCAAAAAAAATACCAAAGAGTGTTTTATGACAAGATGACAGAGATACTTTCATAACTTTATTTTTTGCTATTTTTAGAATCTAGAAACTTATGTATTTAAAAGATGAAGGTAACATACGATTATGTAATTATTGGAAGTGGCTTTGGTGGTTCTGTAAGTGCTTTACGTTTATCTGAAAAAGGATATAAAGTTTTAATAATTGAAAAAGGAAAATGGTTTGGAGAAAAAGATTTTCCGAAAACCAATTGGAACTTAAAAAAATGGATGTGGAACCCTAAATTTGGTTTGCATGGTATTTTTAAAATGACTTTTCTAAATCATGTTACTGTACTTTCTGGCGTTGGCGTTGGTGGTGGTTCTCTAACCTACGCAAATACATTACCTGTGCCAAAAGAAGATTTTTTTAAAACAGGTAGTTGGGCAAACTTAAATTCTTGGCAAGAAATTTTAGCACCTTTTTACAAAACGGCTCATAAAATGTTAGGCGCAGCAGAAAACCCCAAATTACATGACTCAGATTTATTACTAAAAGAAATCGCAAAAGATTTAGGCAAAGAGAAAGATTTTGAAGCAGCAAAAGTAGCTGTCTTTTTTGGTGAACCAGGTAAAACGGTTAAAGATCCTTATTTTAATGGCAAAGGGCCAGATAGAAAAGGCTGTATACATTGTGGTGCTTGTATGACAGGTTGTAGGTATAATTCTAAAAATACATTAGATAAAAACTATTTGTACTTGGCACAACAATTAGGAGCTAAAATAATAGCAGAAAAAGAAGTTTTTAATGTTGAGCCTTTAGATGAAAAGAACAGTGCTAAAGGATATAAAATAAGTTACAAAGCAAGTATTGGCAGCAATAAAAAAGAAAGTGTTATTACAAAAGGCGTTATTTTTTCTGGTGGAGTTATGGGTACAATACCGCTATTATTAAAATTGAAGGATTCTTCTTTACCTAAACTATCGCACTTTGTTGGTAAAGATATTCGAACAAATAACGAATCTTTATTATCTGTTACCTCTACAAAGAAAGACGATAAAGATTATTCTAAAGGAATTGCAATTGGTTCTGTTTTACATACAGATAAAAATAGCCATTTAGAACCTGTTCGATACGCAAAAGGTTCTAGTTTTTCTAGAGTATTAATGATGCCAACTGTTGTTAATAAATTTGCAATATTTAGAATTTTAGGTACTATTAAATTGTTGTTTACAAAGCCAATTCGTTTTATTAAAACAATATTCGTTAAAAAATACGCTCAGAAAACAACAATCTTACTTTTTATGCAAACCTTAGATAGTACATTACAAATAAAAAAAGGAAGGTTTACTAAAATGAAAACATTAACCCAAAAAGGAGGGAAACCAGAAGCGTTTATACCAGAAGCAATTTCTCTAGCAAAAAAAGTTGGAGAGAAAATAGACGGAATTCCGTTTTCTAGTTTTACAGATATTTTATTAGGAACCACAACAACAGCTCATATTTTAGGTGGTGCTGTGATGGGAAAAGATACAGATAATGGCGTAATCGATAAAGACTGTAATGTTTTTGGTTATGATAATATGATGGTTTGCGATGGTTCTATAATTTCTGCAAATCCCGGTGTAAACCCTTCTTTGTCTATTACTGCAATTTCTGAATATGCGATGAGTAGAATACCTAACAAATAATTATAAAATTCTTATTATTTGTATATTATTTTTTTAAAAATGATACTTTAAATAGGTAATTTTCACTTTTTAATAATAGTGGTTTTGTAGGCGCATTATTTTATTCCTATTTTTGCCTTTACAAACAATTAGCAAATAAAATATACACCATGTATAATTCTAAAATAACCGGCCTTGGCTATTATGTTCCAGAAAATGTTGTTACAAACGACGATTTAAAGGAATTTATGGAAACTTCGGACGAATGGATTCAAGAAAGAACAGGAATAAAAGAAAGACGTTGGATAGATCCTAAATCTGGAGATACTACAGCAGTTATGGGAGCAAAAGCTGCTAGAATTGCTATAGAAAGAGCTGGTTTAACTAAAGACGAGATCGATTTTATTGTCTTCGCAACTTTAAGTCCAGATATGTATTTTCCTGGTGGTGGCGTACAAGTGCAAGAAATGTTAGATATGCCAACAATTGGTGCATTAGATGTTAGAAACCAATGTTCTGGTTTTATATACGCAATGTCTGTTGCAGATCAATTTATAAAAACAGGAATGTATAAAAACATTTTAGTTATAGGTTCAGAAAATCATTCTGGTGGATTAGAAAAATCTACAAGAGGAAGAAATGTTTCTGTAATTTTTGGCGATGGTGCAGGAGCTGCTGTACTATCTAGAAGTGAAGAAGCAGGAAAAGGTATTTTGTCTTCTCATTTGCATTCAGAAGGAAAACATGCAAAGGAATTAGCTTTAGAAGGTCCATCTACACAACGTTGGGTGCCAGAAATTATAGAAGCGAATGACCCAGATGATGTTTCATATTATCCTTATATGAATGGTCAATTTGTGTTTAAACATGCAATTGGGCGTTTTTCTGAAGCAATTGTAGAAGGCTTACAAGCCAATAATTTAGAGAAAGAAGATATCGATATGCTAATTCCTCATCAAGCGAATTTACGTATTGCACAGTTTATACAAAAGAAGTTTCAGTTGTCTGATGATAAGGTGTATAACAACATTATGAAATACGGAAACACTACTGCTGCTTCTGTAATTATAGCGTTAACAGAAGCTTGGGAACTAGGTAAAATTAAAGACAACGATTTAGTTGTTTTAGCTGCTTTTGGAAGTGGTTTTACTTGGGGAAGTGTTATTATTCGCTGGTAAACTTAAAAAGATATTAGGCTAGAAAAAGACTCGTTAAAACGGGTCTTTTTTTTGTTTATAATTGATTATCAGCTTAAAGTAAAATTATTTCTTGAGCAAAAAATCGATATTTGTTTATTATTTAGTTATTTTTGTTAAACAAAAATAACGAATCACTAGTTTTATGAAATCATATATATTAAAAATAGTATTACTTATTGTAATTGCTTTTATTTCTGAAAATACATGCGGCCAAAACTTTCATGGTAAAGCCATTTACATTTCTAAATCTAAAATGGAACTTGGTAATTGGGGTGCGAAGTTAACAGAAGAACAGAAAAAGCAAGTTGCAAATCGTCTTAAAAATAGATTAGAAAAGAGATATGTTTTAAGTTTTAATAATGCTGAAGCTACTTTTTTAGAGGAAGAAAAAATTGATGCTGTTTCTGGAGCAACAGATTCTTGGGGTGGATATTTTTCTAGAGGAGATCATTATAAAAATATAAAAGAAAGTAAAATTATACAAAGTCAGGAGTTTTATGGAAAACGATTTTTAGTTAAAGATAAATTATACCGCATCGATTGGACTATTGGTTCTGAGTCTAAGAAGATAGGTGAGTATACGTGTTATAAAGCAAAAGCTTTTGTACCTTATTCAGAATTAAATTGGTTTAATTTCTCTTGGGGAGATTTAAGAAAAAATACAGAAAAAGACGCAGATAAAAAAGAAACAACAGAAAAAATGATTATTGTAGAAGCTTGGTATGCACCAGAAATTCCAGTTTCTCAAGGACCTGCAGAGTATTGGGGTTTACCTGGTTTTATTCTAGAAGTTAGTGCAGAAAACACTACTTTATTATGTACAGAGTTCTCGATTAGTAAAGAAAAAACTGTAAAGATAGAAATGCCAAAAAAAGGTAAAGAAATTACAAAAGAAGAGTATACTGCAACAGTTCGTGAAAAAATGGTTGAAATGCGAAACAATAGAATGGGTAGAAGAGGTTAAGTTTATTTTAAGAACTAAGCATATAGAAAAGGTTAGATTTTTAATACCTTTTCAATTATTTTATATCCTTTTGTTTTAAAATAGTTTTAGTTAGATGAATGTCAGTAATATTTTTCTGTTAATTGGTTTGGTTTCTAACAGAGAAAGTAGCTCAAACGGCACAATTACAAAACTCCTCCGCTACCTTCGGTTTCATTTTTTTCTCTATACTTTCTATTCCTAGCTCTGTTTTTTCCACCACCAAAATCGTAAGAAAAGCCAAGATAAACAGCACTATATTCTAAAGTATATCTACCCGTTTGAGAAAACGGATTTGTTGCAGAGAAATCTAATTTGTAAGCATCAAATATATCTGTGCCTCTTAATGTAATTGCACCATTACCATCTAAAATACTTAATTGAGCAGATGCATTTACTATAAGGTAAGGTGCTACTTTAAATTGTACGCCTTCACTTTTTCCTCTATAAGAAGTAGCTAATTGAAACTTTAATTTTTTCGAAGCTTTAAAACTATTACTTATTCTTATTCTAAAAAGAGTGTTTTTAATGCTTTCTTGGGTGTTATTAATTAAACCTTGGCTATCTTGTGTGTACAAGCTAGAACTTGGTCTAAAACTCCACCAATTATTCATTTTAAAACTAGAAGAAAACTCAACACCATAACTGTCTGCAGTTTCATAATTAGCATAAGACAAAAGTTGTTTATCTTCATTTGTAATATCCTTATTAATAATTCTACCAATTTTATCTGATGTTTGTCTGTAAAAAGCACCAAAAGTAAGATATCCTTTTTTAATTGTTCTAGTGTAATTTACTTCGTAAGAGTTGGTAAATTGCGGACGTAAGGTTTGGTTACCAATAGAGGTACTTAAAGGAGACGTCCATTCTTGTATAGGTGTAACTTGCTCAACACCTGGTCTGTCAACTCTTCTGCTATATCCTATTTGAAATTCGTTTTTATCTGAAGCATAATACGTAAAATAAGCAGAAGGGTAAAGTGTGAAAAATGTATCTTTATAAGGCGCAATTGCTGTTTGCTCTGTATTAGAGAATTTACCATTTACAGAGAAATGTTCTAAACGCATTCCTCCTTGAAAAGCAATTTTTTTATACTCTTTTGTGTAATTTACATATCCAGCATAAATTTCTCTATCGTAATTAAAAGAAGAGTTTCCTTTGGGTTTAATTGTAGCACTTCCGTTAGTTTCTATTGCTTGATCTGTAAGAATATTATTAAACGTATTCTGATTTCTAGCTTCTAAGCCAAATTCTAATTTACCATTAGAAATAGGTTTTGTATAATCTATATTTACTAAAAAAGTATCTGTGTTGTTTATAATCTTATTGGTGTAATTATAAATTTTAGAACTTGTATTTACCGTTTCTTTATTAAAATCGTTTTGCGGATTTTTTGTGGTGGTGTAATTAATTTCAAACTCTATATTTTGTCCTTTATCATCAATATTTAATTTATAATCTAAATTATAAGTTTGTTCTTTAATATCGAATTGTGATAAATTAGAAGCATTAAAAATTGAATTATTGTTTTCTGTAACTCTTGTATCTATAGTAAAATCGGTATCAGCAAAATTCTGAGAGGTATAAAAAGACAAAGTATTTTTATTATTAATGTAAAAATCAATTCCTGTTTTTAAATAATTACTCGTTGTATTGTCTGTATAGTTAATAGACTGATTAAGGTTTTTGTCTTCTCTTTCAAATAAAGCAACAGTTTCAAATTTACCTAAATCTAAACCATAATTTGTATAAATGTTTACTTTCCCTTTTCTGTAATTTAAATCTAAAGAAGTGGTTGGTCTGCTATTTATGCTATGTTCTAAACCAATATTTAAACTTCCATTAAAGCCAATTGTGGTATTTTTTTTCAGTATTATATTAATAATTCCACTCATTCCTTCCGGTGAATGTTTTGCAGACGGATTTGTTATTAACTCTACACTTTTTATAGAAGAAGAAGGAATTTGTTTTAGAAGTTTGGCCGGAGATAAGTTAGATGGTTTACCATCAATTAAAACCCGAACATTGCTATTTCCTCTTAAATTAATGCTACCAGATTGAAAATTTACCTCAACAGAAGGTATATTTTCTAATAATTGCAAAGAATTTGTGCCAGCAGAAGCCAAGTCATTACCAACATGAATTACTTTTCGATCTATCTTTTGTACAATTGTAGATTTCTCCGATTGTATGACAACCTCGTCTAATTGATGAATATTCTTTTCTAAGTGTATTGTAGAAATACTAAATTCTGATAACTCTTCAGATAAAATAATAGTCTTTTTTATGGTCTTGTAGCCTATAAATTGAATGTCTACATAAATAGTGTCTAAAGGAAGTTTAACTATTTTAAAATAGCCTTTATGGTTTGTTATACCTCCGTTTATAATACTAGACGCTTTATCTTTGCAAATAATATTTACATAGGGTAGCGTTTTTTTTGTTTTAATATCAATAATTTTTCCTGTAATGCTTCCAATATTTTTTAAAACTTTACCCTGGGTTTGGGCATAAAACGTAAGAGATAAAAAAATTAGAAATAGAGATATATACTTTTTCATAATTTAAAATTATGTCTGTAATATTCATAGCAAACAAACTATTACAAACTTCGATAAAAATACTTAATTTTTTGTTAATGTAATACCTCAGCTCTTGAAAAAGAAGTTATTAAATTTTTATTTAAAAATATATTTTGAAACTTTAAATTATGTATTTCTATCTTTATCTTTGTAAAGAGTTGAAAAAGTCTATTTAAATATAAAAAAATGAAAGTAACATTGGTTATAGGAGCTTCTTTAAAAGAAGAAAGATATTCTAACAGAGCAATAAAAAAATTAAAAGCTAATAATTTAGAGGTTGTTGCTATTGGATTAAGAGAAGGTGAAGTTGTAGGGGTTTCTATAGATACAGAAAAGGTTTCTTATAAAAACATAGATACCGTTACATTATATTTAAACCCAAAAAGACAAGAAGAATATTATAATTATATTATAAGTTTGGCACCAAAGAGAGTTATTTTTAACCCTGGTACAGAAAACATGGAGTTTGTGAAATTATTGCAAGAAAATAATATTGCAAGTGAAATTGCATGTACTTTAGTGCTGTTGGCAACAAATCAATATTAAAAAGGTACAAGAAGAAAAATTTAACGGAGTTTACTTTACTGTAAAAACTAAACCTGGTTTAGCTAAATCTACATTGTTAAAAACAGTTTTTGCTTCTTTTTGAAACAAAGTAGTGTCTGGGTATCTTCCAGAAAAATGACCAATTACTAGTTGCCCAACATTTGCGTCTTTGGCAATTTGTGCAGCTTCAATAGAAGTAGAGTGCTTTGTTTTCTTAGCTAAATCTTGCCTGTCATGCAAAAAAGTAGCTTCGTGATATAGTAAATCTACATTTTTAATAATAGGAACAATATCTGGTTTATAGCTTGTATCACTACAAAAAGCATAGCTTAATGGTTTTTGTGGGTCTATTGTTAACGCTTTATTAGAAATTATTTCACCAGTAGTTAATGTAACGTCTCTACCAGCTTTAATATTTAAATAATCTGCTTTATCAATTTCTGGATATCCGCTAATATTTAACATATTTAGTTTTCGAGGCTTCTCTTTTTCAGTAAATAAATAACCATTTGTGTACACTCTATGTGTTAATGGTATAGTTCTTACAGTAACTCTATCATCTTCATAAATAAGTTCACTTTCTTTAGAAGATAATTCATGAAAAACCATATTGAATTTCGCGTGAGATTCAGAAATTTTTAGCATCTGTAAAGTTGCCTTTTTTATTCCTTTAGGACCAAAAATATGCATTTCTTTTTCTCTACTTAACATGCCATAAGTAGACAGTAAACCTACTAAACCATAATAATGATCGCCATGTAAATGAGATATAAATATATGATCTATCTTAGAAAAACCAACTTTATATTTTCTCATTTGGCGTTGCGTACCTTCACCACAATCTACTAAAAAATGATTGTTATTTATTTCTAAATATTGCGAAGTTGGAAAGGCGTTAACACGTGGTGTTGCAGAATGACAACCTAATATGGTAAGGTTTATCATTTAATAACAAATCTTTTAGAGATTACGTTTTTATTATTTTGTACACTATAAATATACATACCTGCAGCTAAATTATTTTTATAAAACGGGATGCTGTTTTTACCAGCTTTAATCTTGTATGATTTAGAAAATACTGTTTTGCCTAAAACGTTTCTTACTGTTAGAATTATTGAAGAGTCTAGAGTAGAGTTAAAGGTAATTTTAGTAGAATTTGTAAATGGGTTAGGAGCAGTAGATAAACTTTCTACTGATTTTTCTTGTGAAAAACCAATAAAAGAAACCGATAAAAGTAAAATAAAAAGTAATTTTTTAATCATCCATTTGCTTTTTTAAAATCCCAACTCTCTCTCTATAGTTTCCATTTCTAAGATATCTTCTGCTTCTTGTAAAGTAGGTACAATATTTAGATTTTCAGGAAAATCATCTACATTAATAGTCGAATTAACAACTACAAATGATGTGCCATTTTGTTGTTTTTGTTCGGCTATATTCAAAAATAATAAAAAATCTTTGTTATTTATACTAATATCGTTAGAAATTTGAAGTATTAAATGGTCTTTTTGAAAATTATTTATCTTTTCAAATAATAAATTTTGAAATTCTTTGAACGAATTTTCATCCGAAGAAATAAGTGTATAATTGTCTTTTTTAGTAATAAGCATTTTATCTTTTTATTTGTTGTGCTAATAAATAAATAACTGCCATTCTTACAGCAACTCCGTTTTCTACTTGATTTAGAATAATAGAATCATTAGAATCTGCAACGTCGCTTGTAATTTCTACACCTCTATTTATTGGTCCTGGATGCATAATTACAATTTTCTTGCCAAGGTTGTCTAAGATGTCTTGGTTGATACCAAAAAGTTGCGTGTATTCTCTGGTAGAAGGAAAATATTTAATATCCATTCTTTCATGCTGTACACGTAAAACATTAGCAACATCGCACCATTCTAGTGCTTTTTTTAAATTTGTTTCTACTTCTACGCCTAAGCTAGCAATGTGTTTTGGTATTAAGGTAGTTGGCCCACAAACCTTAACTTTTGCACCTTGTAATTGCAATGCAAAAATGTTAGACAATGCAACTCTAGAGTGTAAAATATCGCCAACAATAACTA
This sequence comes from Polaribacter sp. PL03, assembly GCF_033875165.1. NCBI lineage: Bacteria > Pseudomonadati > Bacteroidota > Flavobacteriia > Flavobacteriales > Flavobacteriaceae > Polaribacter > Polaribacter sp. PL03. The sequence goes on from NZ_JAWZSV010000003.1 coordinate 587,164, forward strand.
TTTTTTTACCTTTTACGCTTCCTAATTTTTCTCTAATAGAGTAAGAATCTAATAAAGCTTGTGTTGGGTGTTCGTGCGTTCCATCACCAGCATTTATAATTTTTGCATCTACATGTTTAGATAAGAAAACACCTGCACCAACATTACCGTGTCGCATTACAACAATATCTACTTTCATAGCTAAGATGTTGTTTACGGTGTCGATTAACGTTTCTCCTTTTTTTACTGAAGATTGGCCTGCAGAAAAATTAATTACGTCTGCAGAAAGTCTTTTTTCTGCAAGTTCGAAACTTAGTTTTGTTCTAGTACTGTTTTCAAAAAACAAATTTGCAATAGTAATATCTCTTAAAGAAGGTACTTTCTTAATAGGCCTATTAATTACTTCTTTAAAATGATCTGCAGTTTTAAAAATAACATCAATATCATTAGGTTTTAAATATTTAATACCCAATAAATGTTCTACGCTTAATTCTGACACATCAAAGTTTTTAAGTTAGATATTTGTTTATTCTTCTTCATTTTTATATTTAAAATAGTTCTTAAATAATTATTTAAGTTCTATAAAAACAGCGTCTTTTTTATGAGTCTCGTTCCAGGTAACTAAAACCTTTTCCTCATTAATAGCATCTACCTGTCTGCCTTTATAATTTGGCTGAATTGGTAAATGTCTACTAAAACGTCTGTCTATTAATACTAATAATTCTATACTTTCTGGTCTTCCGTATGATTGAATGGCTGTTAATGCAGCTCTTATACTTCGCCCAGAGAATAAAACATCATCAATAATAACTACTTTTTTATCTTCAACAAGAAAGTTCATTTCTGTAGTTTCTGCTGCTAAAGGTGTCTCTTTTCTTCTAAAATCATCTCTATAAAAAGTGATGTCTAGAAGACCTAACTCTAAGTTTTTAATATTGTAATCTGTTTTTAATAAGTTTGCTAATCTATTGGCTAAATAAGAACCTCTAGGTTGTAACCCAATTAATACAGTATTAGAAAAATCATTATGGTTTTCGATAAGCTCGCAAGCAAATCGATGAAGAATAATTTCAATATCTTTTGAGTTAAGTAAGGTTTTTCTGCTCATAAGAATGCTACCAATTTAGGCTGATAGTTATTGAAAATCAAAATTAGCGTAAATTTATGTATGCACAAAATTATTAGCTACTAAATAAAATAAGTGTTTTTGTTAATTAAATTGTTGAAAACAAAAACTGCAATTCTAAATGATGTTCTATAGTTATAGTACCTTTATTTCCTAATTCAAATATCATAGTTATGTCTCTATTAAAATTTGAATCCATGCTTAAAACCAACAATATTTATTTTTTTGATTTGGTTGAGTTTGAGGAAATTATAGTACATTATTTAGATTCTGGTAAAATATCTCTAGCAAAAAAAGCAATAAAGCTTGGTCTAGAACAACACCCAGAATCTATTGACTTAAAGTTGTTAATGGTAGAGTCTTATCTTACTGAGAACGAAATTGATAAAGCAACAATATTATTAAAAAAAATAGAAATTATAGCGCCAGATAATGAGGAGGTTTTCATTCAAAAAGCAACTATAAAATCTAAGAAGGGTTTACATAAAGAAGCAATTTTAGATCTAAAAACAGCATTGTCTTTTACTGAAGATAAAATAGATGTTTGGTCTTTAATGGGTATGGAGTATTTATACTTAGATGATTTTAAAAACGCTAGAATAAATTTTGCATACTGTATAGAAGCAGATTATGAAGATTACTCTGCACTTTACAATATTGTATATTGTTTCGATATGCAAAAAGAGCATGAAGAAGCTATAAATTATTTAAACGCTTATATAGATAAAAACCCGTATTGTGAAGTTGCGTGGCATCAATTAGGAAGACAACATTATGTCTTAGAGAATTATAAAAAGGCATTAACTTCTTTTGATTATGCCGTTTTAATTGATGAATCTTTTCTAGGTGGCTATTTAGAAAAAGCAAAAACTTTAGAGCAATTAGGCAATTACCAAGACGCTATAGATAATTATTTAATTACAATAGAATTAGACGACCCTACAGCTTTTGTGTACATTAGAATTGGAGAATGTTACGAGAAAATTGAAAAACTAGAAGCTGCAGTTTCTTATTATAAAAAAGCGGTTCATGAAGATCCTTTGTTAGATAAAGGATGGATTCTGTTAACCAATTTATATTTCGATCAAGAACAATATCAAAAAGCAGCATATTATCTTGCAAAAGCTTTAAAAATTGATGAAGTAAATGGTTTGTATTGGAGACGTTATGCAGAAATTAATTTAAAACTAAGTTTTTTTGAAGAAGCAGTTGTAGGCTTTAACAGTTGTTTAAGGCTAGGAGATACCTCACCAGAAATTTATATAGGTTTAACAGATGTTTTATCTTTTTTAGGTGAATTTAATGATGCTTTAAAAGTGTTATTAGTTGCACAAAAATCATACAAAGGTTTTGCGGAGATAGAGTATAGGTTAGTAGGTTTGTTCTTCGTCTTAAGTAAAGAAAAGTATGCGTTTACGCATCTAATAACTGCTATGAAAATAGACTACGACTATCATACAATTTTAAATGAATTGTACCCTTCTGTTTATGATAATGTAGAAATAAAAAAACTATTAGTAAATTATAAAAAAGCAATAGAATAATTGTTTTAACATTTTAAGATAAAAAAAACTGAACGTTATCGTTCAGTTTTTTTATTTTTAAAAGGGATGTTTTTTATTATAAAAAGTAAGTGCTGCTTTTTACAAAACAGCAACTTACCAAGTAAACTAATAAAACCAAGTATTAGTAACTATATTAGAAGTTAGCTTTCTAATAATTTATATAAAAGTTATATGCAAATACTACAATTATGGTTAGTATTTTAAATAGTATAGAATCTTTAATGAGGTCTAAAAATGAGTTCATGTTGGTTGTTTAAGAAGTCTTTAATTTCTTTAGAAATTAGACTTTAGGTTGTTTTATCCTCTAGAAATGCTTCCGCCAGAAGTAGATTTTTTATTTACTATTGTAGGGTTTCCTTTAAAATCTATATCTCCACCACTTGTAGCGTTTGCCTCCATCTTTTCAGATGCATATATATTTATGTCTGCACCACTAGTAGCTTTTACAATAACATTTTCACTTTTTAAGTTATAAGCATCAATAGAGCTTCCGCTAGTAGCATTCGAAGCATGGTTTATAGTAACTCCAGAAATATTAATATCAGAACCGCTTGTAGCACTTGTAGCTACACTTTCTGCATCAACTTTAAAATTAATGTCTGCGCCACTTGTTGCACTTATAGAAATTTCTTTAGTTCTAATAACTGTTTCACTATAAACATCGCTACCACTTGTTGCCTTTAAAAGAGTAAGGTTTTCTAGTGTTACATATACTTTTTTAGCTTTAGACCTCCAAATATTTTTTTCTACATATATATTTAAAACTCCTTCATTTACTTTTGTAATAATAAGATCGTGAAGATTCTCATCGGCTTCAACAGATATTTTAGTATCTCCTTGACTAATATATAAATCTATTCCCGAGCTTACTTTTATACCAGTAAAACTGCCTTCTAGTTTACGTTGCTTAACAGTAACATTTTTGTTTCCGATAACCTTATTAAATATATCTGCGTTACAAGAGCTAAAAAGGGTTGTTACAAAAAGTACTATAAATAATTGGTTGATTGATTTTTTCATGATGTTGGTTTTAATTTAGATGATAAATATCTTTTAATAGACGCTTATCATCTAAATATAGTTGCTCAGTTGTTATTTCTTTGGGTTAAATTGTTTAAATAGTATCGTTGTCTACTTCTGTATCATCAATTTCATCTACACAATCTGTACATTTTAAAACTTCTTCAGTCATTTCAAAATTATGGTTTACCATATCTCTATCATCAATTCTTGCTTCATTTTTTACATCATATAAAAATGTTTTTATAGAATTATCAAAATATATTTTTGTTTTTGATGGTATAAAAATGGTAACATCTATTTCTTCATCTTTAAAAATATTTTTTACTTCGGATAAGAAAAAAGCATCTAGTACAATTTCATTATTTTTAATAGTGTAGTTGTATTCAATTTTTTCAGCATTTTTATTTGCTCTAATATTACTTCTACCATAAGATTCTTTCTGTACAATAATATAAGCAGCACCAGTATTACTTCTTTTAACATCTATATGAACATCGTTTGTATAAATCATTCGTTTATTATTTACTTCAACCTCATGTCTTCTAGAAGATCTTCTTAGGTTATGTTGGTAATAGATAGCATCATCATTTTGTACTTTTAGAACTAGCGTATCATTTTTAGTAAGATTTAATTCATTTTTTTCTACAGATTTACCATAATTAGCGTGGGTTGTACCAAACTCTATTGCTGTAAAAATTATGGTTAACAATGCAGCTATCCAAATTGCTAATAAAGTTAGAGAGGTTGCTTTGCTAAACTGTTTAACATTGCTAGATAATATTCTAAGACCTAATACAAGTAGTATTAAAAACGGAATTCCTGTTAATAGAAAAAGTGAAACTGTTAACAACCATTTAGGTAAACTTGCGTCGTAGAAAAAATCTGGATAGCTAATAAAATTACCATCTATATTTAAAAATTCTAAACTTCCAACAGAAAACCCTCCAATAATTAGAGATAAAATAACGCATGCACCAACAATTACAAAAATTACCCCCATAAACTTTCCTAATACTTTAAAGAAAGCAAGTATAATTTTACCAATTGTATTTAAAAAATCTTGTAAGCCGTTATTTTTTTTTGTCTTTCCTGAAAAAGTTTCATTCATTTTTGCAGAAAACTCATTTGCCCCATCTTTAAATTTTTCTGAAGCTTGGTTTGCGACATTTCTAACATTTTCTGAAACATTTGTAAATTCTTCACGAATCTTTTTTTCAATATTATCTATGTTAACAGGTTCTCCTTCCATTTGTAGTTTTTCTGCCGTAGTTTTAGCTTCTGGCAATAAAATCCAAAGAATTATGTATAATAGAATACCAAAACCTGCTCCAAAAAACAAGGCTAATAAACCAAGACGAACCCAAATAGTATCAATATCAAAATAATGTGCAATACCAGAAGCAACACCACCTAGAAACTTATCATCACCGTCTCTAAATAATTTTTTACCAGAAGCATTGTTTCTTGTATAAGAATAATTAGCATCTGAATATGCTTCTTCTGCTTCGGTATAATCTTCTGGTTGCCCCATAATAACAATAATATCTTCTATATCGCTTTCATTTACAACTTGTCTAGCATCTGTAATTTTTTCTGATAAAAGTTCGCTAATACGTGCTTCTATATCTGCAATAATTTCGTTTTTTCCTTGAGGATCTTCACTTAAAGATTTAGAAATAGATTCTAGGTACCTTCTTAGTTTTTGATAGGCTACTTCGTCTATGTGGAAGAAAAATCCGCCTAAATTAATATTTATTGTCTTATTCATCTGAAGTTGGTTTTGTGCTAATTACTTGGTTAACTGCGTTTACTAAATTACTCCATGTTTTGTCTAATTCTTTTAAAAACATGACTCCGTTTTCGGTTAAAACGTAGTATTTTCTTGGTGGTCCAGAGGTTGATTCTTCCCATCTGTAGGTTAATAATCCTGCGTTTTTTAAACGTGTTAATAACGGATAAATGGTTCCTTCAACCACAATCATTTCTGCACTCTTTAGAGTAGAAAGAATTTCAGAAGTATAAGCATCTCCATTTTTTAAGATGGATAAGATACAGTACTCTAAAACACCTTTTCTCATTTGTGCTTTTGTGTTTTCTATCTTCATGTATTGTCGTTTATTTTATAAATTTTATGGTAAAAGGATATTTATAATTCTCTCCTTCTTTTGCTTTTATAGAAGCAATTATTACCAAAGCAATTCCTACTAAATAAATTATTCCTGTTACAGTTCCAAAACCAATAAAGCCTAAAAAACTATTAGTGTTAAAATCGAAATTAATATGAAAATTATCGAAATTATCTATGTTTCTAAAAAATGTACCAAATGCAAAAGGTATAAATGCAACTGTTAAAATAAAAGAGTACAAAGTATAGCTTAGGTTAAAGTTTACTGCTTCTTTGCCTTGTTCATCTAAAAACGGACTTCTTTCTTTTAATGTTTGCCACGCTATAAGAGGTGTTATTATATGGCCAAAAGGAAATATAAAACCTGCAAAAGCAGAAATATGTATTAAAAAGGCATTGGTGTTTTGGTTGTTTTGTCTCATAATTTGTAAAGTGTATAATACTTTCTTATGCAAATATATATCTTATAAAAGGTATTGTGCAATACATAGTACTGTAATTAACATTTTTTTAACATTTTATATTTGTCTTTTTTTAAGTAAAAAAGTGGTAAATTGTCAGCAAATAAAGGGATTATGAAGATTACACCAAGAAGAATTACTTTGTACATGTTATTTAAGTTGCCGTTAGGTTATTTAAGTGGAATGAGAGTAATATCGATAACAGATACAATAGCAGAGGTGAAAATTAAGCATAAATGGATGAATCAGAATCCATTTAAAAGCATGTTTTGGGCTGCTCAAGGTATGGCTGCAGAAATGGCTACAGCTGTTTTAGTTATGAAAGCAATTTCCGTTTCTAAAGAAAAAGTATCTATGTTGGTAACACACCAAGAAGCAGATTTTTTTAAAAAAGCTACTGGTAATATTTTATTTTCTTGTGCAGGTGGAACTGAAATTATAAATGCTATAAAGAAATCTAAACAAACAAAAGAAGGGCAAGTTGTTGTTTTAACATCTGAAGGGAAAAATGAAGAAGGAGTAGTGGTTTCTAAGTTTACTTTTGAATGGAGTATAAAAGTAAAACTTTAAAATTTATCTATATATTAGTAAAAAACACTTTTAATTAATCTTTTATTAAAGGTGTTTTTTTTGATATAATTTAAGCGTTTCTTCGGTATAATCACAATCTTGAAAAATACCACAAGACACATTTGTTCGTGCTAAAGATTTTGTTGTTTCAAATTTTTTAGACAATGCTTCTATTTCTGGAGATAAGTATTTCATGTTTTTTTCTTTTTATAGGTTCGTTGAAAAGCATTATTCTGCGAACGTTGTTGTGTGTTTAAAGTTGAGAATTTTGTAAACGGCTATTTTAAGTAGGAAAATTGTTGTTTGCAAAAAAAAAGCAATTGCAATTAATTAAGCTAAAATTAAGCAATTTTTATTATTCGGTGTTGTGTACAGTTAATTTTATTTTTTCAATCTTATGTTTTTATTAAATTTTAATATTTCTCCTTTTTTCGGGTTTTGTAATTTTTTATTTATCCAAAATATAAAAGCTAATGAAAACAATATTCCAATTATAATTGAGCCATAAACTCCAATCAATTCAGCCAATAAAAGAACTAATTTTTTAATAATAGAACTTTTTCGACTTTCAGGTATTTCAATTCCATTTTCTAAATCTAAAGCTGTAGAATAAGTTAAAGCGATAAATACAATTCCAATTCCTAAAGTTGTCAGTTGTGATAAAACTTGTTTAAAAAGCGAATAATTTTTTACATCAATGCCGACAAGTTGATTTTTTAAGTAAGTTTTAATTTCTCCAAAAACATTTTTTTCAATAACGAATTTTTCTGCTTCAACGTCTTTATCTTTAAATTCAAATTGAACCGAAACATTATTTTCGATAAAGATCATTTCCTTTATTTTTTCATATCTGAAACTTTTAACAGTTCCTAAATTTTTATTTTCGATTAGTTCATTAATATCTAATTCTTTCAGTTGTTCAGAAATCCAAATAGATTTTTCAGTAACTATTAGATATTTATTTGTTAATTCATTTTCATTAATTATCCAATTTTTCATTTACTTTCAAAATTTCCTTCTATGTTGCACAAAACAACTTAATAAAGATACGATTATTTTTTTCTAGGGTTTTACATACTCTTCATCTAAAACAACAATTAAACCAACAACAGTGTCATGAATTGCTTGCTTATGCTCATTTGAAGCTACAGAGAAGAATGAAATCTAGCTTAACAGCACTTTATATAAATATAATTCAAGCTTTAGGTAGGCTTAGGTTGTTCTCGTTTTTAATATTTCTAACTTTAATTTTTGAAACTTTGTGGCCAACTGTATTTACTAAGAAATAGACCATTAATGGTTCATATAAAATGAAAATAAATAAAAAAGCTAAAACTTTTGTATATACTGGAGGCTTGTTAAACATTGAGAAAATATCTGTAGTAATAACTATTAGAATAATTAATACAATATTATCTATTACTGCTGCTTTACTCTTAAAAATACACCAGGATATTCTATGCTTTTCATTTATTTATAAAAAAGAAAAACCGAGTTTTAACTCGGTTTTTAATCTTATTTATTTTCTTTAGCTTTTATGTCGCTTATGTATTTGTCTAGACGCTTACCATAAATAGATTTTTTAACATCTATAGATAAAGACTTATTTATAGTGTCTAATAATTTAATATTAGCATCATATAATTCTGTTAAGGCAATATAAGGTGCAGCTTCAGAATCTGAATTTGTTAAAGCAAAATTTGTTGTGTACAAATATTTTCTTCTAATCATTCTATTGAAGTCGTTTTGCACTTTATCTATTAAATCGATATCTTTAGATTTAGTTGCGTCAAATTCTTTTTTAATAAACTCTAAACGTTGATTTTTAAATTGATTGTTAATTTTTGAGAAGTTATTAAAAACCGTTTGATTCTTAGACCCAATAATTTCTGGATTAAAACCAAAAATATCAACATTATCGTTAATTGTAATCGTTCCTTTATTTCCGAAGAATAAAATTCTTTTTTCTGTTGTTTTAGCATCAAAAGTTAAATAATACATTACAGAAGATTCTACGTTATCTGTTAGTCTAAAATTACCATCGCCTAAAACAGTTACAGAATCTACAGAAATTAAAGCTGTATCATTCATTTTTTGAAGATATAGAGTTCCTTTCTTTAATCCTTTAATGTTTCCTTCAACAATCATGTTTCCATCTTTTTTAGATGAACAGGCAATCATTAAAATTGATACTACTAAAACGGCTATTATTTTCTTCATTATTCTAATATTTAGTCTGCAAATATGCTTTATTTTTTTAAATGGTTGAGGATAATTCCATTAAAATTGTACATAAAATTGCACCAACTGTACCAATTGCATAACCAAAAACGGCTAATAAAACACCTACAGTTGCCAGAGATGGATGAAATGCTTGTGCAACAATTGGTGCAGATGCAGCACCACCAACGTTTGCTTGACTACCAACAGCTAAAAAGAAATAAGGTGCTTTTATAATTTTAGCAACAATAATTAGTAGCACAGCATGTATAGTCATCCAAACAAAACCAATTGCAATTAAACCTGGGTTTTCAAAAGCCTGATTCAAATCCATTTTCATACCAATACTAGCTACTAATAGGTAAATAAAAATACTACCTAATTTACTAGCACCAGCACCTTCGTAGTTTTTTGCTTTTGTATAAGATAAAATAACAGCTACAATAGTAGAAATACTAATTAACCAGAAAAAACCAGAACCTAAGAAAGAAAACACATTTCGCCAAGTTTGAGATTGAATAGTTGCAACAAATTCAGAGAAAAATTCGCTTAGATATTTTGCAGAAAAATGCCCAAAACCAACGGTTCCAAAAGCAATTGCAAGCATAATCATATAATCTGTTAAAGTAGGATTTTTCTTTACTTTTTGGGTAAATGTTATTACCTTTTCTTTTAATGCTTCGATAGCAGAGGTATCTGCTTTTAACCATTTATCTATTTTGTCTTTCTTACCAATTCCTATAAGTAAAATAGCCATCCAAACATTTGCAACAACAATATCTACAATTACCATTCCGCCATATTTTGCAGGGTTGTATTTGTAAATTTCTAACATGGCAGTTTGGTTTGCTCCACCACCAATCCAACTTCCAGCTAGAGTAGAAAGTCCTCTCCAAACAGCATCAAAATCTGCACCACCAACTGTTTCTGGTGAAAAAATAGAAATTAATAATATAGCCAACGGACCACCAATTATAACACCTACAGTTCCTGTAAAAAACATAATTAAAGCCTTTGAGCCTAGATTAAAAATTGCTTTTAAATCGATACTTAAAGTCATTAATACTAATGCAGCAGGTAATAAAAAACGGCTAGCTACATAATATAATTGTGATGAGTTACTTATAACTTCACCAGTTGCTGTTGTTGTTTTCCATTCGGGTGATATAACACCAAAGGTTGTAAAAAGCGCAGGAATAAAATATGCCATGAATAAACCAGGAACTATTTTATAGAATTTAGGCCAAAAACCTGTTTTTAAACTTTCTGTGTAGAAAACGAATCCTAAAGAAATCATTAAAATACCAAAAACAATTGCATCGTTTTTAAAAATTGGCTCCATTGTTATATTGTTTTTTTAGAAAAATTGGTGTTTAAAATTACTCCTAATTGCAGTCTTTTTAAGATTACATTCGGAGTTTTAATTTGAAAATAACCAGCTTTTAGTTTAATGTTATTGTTCAATTTGTAAAGAAAACCTGCACCAGTCCAATTTTGAGCAAATCTTTTAGATTGATTTAAGTTTAAGAAAATCTCATTAAAAGCATAAACACTCCAAGTATTAGAAATTGGGTAGCTAACATTTAAGTCGTAACGCAACCAATTTTGAAACTGATCTGTATTTCCATTTTTATGAATAAAACGTTGTTCTAATCTAATGCGATGTTTTCCGGTAAATTTACCCCAGTTAGACTTTAAGTTTAAGTCTTCATAAAAGCGAGATTCATACAAATTTATAGAAGAAGCATCATATTCTAAATCTCCGGTAGCATAACTTAAACCAAGTGTTAAATTGGTTTTTTTATTGAAGGTGTAATTAATACCTAATCTATAAATTTCTTGTTGAAATTCGCTTGTTAGCTCATAATATCTAAAATGCGCCATAGTTTTAAGCGTATATTTTTCAGACAATTTATGCGAACCATTATACATATACCAAGTACCTAATTGATCTTCAGCAGATTTTTGAGCTTGAGCATTATTAATAATAAAACTCAAGCACAACAATAGAATTATTTTACGCATATTTTAATTTGTTGAATATATTTTTGTTTCTTTAAACAAAGATACTTTTATGTTTTCAGTTGCGGTTTTGTAAGTTTGCCAATCTTTATTAAAGAACGAATTTGTTTCGCTTATTACTTTTTTAAATTCTTCCTTAAATTGATTCATTAAAACTCTTTCTGTGGAGGTTTGTGCTCCAAAACGAGAACGCACATAACTACTAGCTTGTCCAAAACGTTGGTTAACCGTAATCTCTGGGTTTCTAGTAATACCTTGTCTTTTATCAATAGTTCCTAAGAATTTAGCAGTTAAAGTTTCAATTTTTTTAATAATCTCTGAAGATGACTTAATCTCTGCTTTGTATTTCTTTTTATCTTCTTTAGATAATTGAGATTTAATAGCAGTTGCAGTATTTTTACTTTCTACTAATTGTTTTACAACATTTGCAATCTTTTCTTGATAGCTTTCTAGTTCTTTACTAGCAGCATATTTCTGATTTATTGCAGCATCTGAAATTTTTAATCTAGGATCAAACTCAACTTTTATGGTCTGCTTAGAAACTTCATTTCCAAAAGTCATTTTCAAATTGTAAGTTCCTGGTTTTACAGAAACACCACCAGCTTCTCTAGTAGATTTTCTTATTCTTCTAGAGGCTCTATCAACTCCTTTTTCTCTTAAATACCAAGTAGTTTTATGAATACCACTTTCTTTAGGAGTTTTAAATTTTAAAGTTCTAATTTGTCTTTTACCATCAAATATTTCTAATTTAATAGAATCGTATTTAACAGCATTTTTATCTTCCTTATCAACTTCTGGTTTATTAATAAAGTAAGATATAATTGCGCCACCTCTTCTGTTTTCTCCTTGGTAAGTTGCATCTGCACCAAATCTACTTCCTGTTGGTTGTTGTCTTGCAGCTTGGTAAGCAGTTGGAGGAGAAAATAACACCAATTTATCATTAGTAACATTCTTGTTTGCAATTGCTCTTAAAGGTCTAATATCATCTAAAACCCAAGCAGCTCTGCCAAAAGTACCAATAACTAAATCTTGTTCTCTAGGGTGAATAACTAAATCTTTCACAGGAACTGTAGGGAAACCATTTGTCCATTTTGTCCATTTATCGCCTGCATTTATAGAAATATACAAACCATCATCTGTTCCTAAGAATAGTAAATTTTCATTTTCAGGATCTTCAATAATACACAAAGCATAACTCTGCACATCATTCTCGTCAATGATACGTTCCCAAGATTGTCCGTAGTTTTTAGTTCTATACGCGTAAGGAGTATAGTTAAAACGTCTATAATCATTAGCAACTAAAAGTGCTTCTCCTTTATTTTTATTTGACGCTTTAATTTGAGTTATCCAGCTATTTTCTGGTAAGCCTTTAATGTTTTTAGCAACGTTTGTCCAAGTTTCGCCACCATTTTTAGTAATGTGTACTTGTCCGTCATCTGTTGCAGCCCACAAAACATCTTTCTGTAAAAGAGAAGGTTCTATTACTAAAACGGTACAATGGTTTTCTGCCCCAGTAGCATCCATAGTTAAACCACCACTTTCGGCTTGCTTTAATTTTTCTGGATCATTTGTTGATAAATCTGGAGAAATTACGTTCCAGGTTAAACCTTTATCGGTAGATTTATGTACAAACTGACTTCCGAAGTATAAGGTGTTATTATTAAAAGGATCTATATTGATAGCAGAATTCCAGTTGAAACGTAATTTTACGCTAGCGTCTTTATGTGTAGGTTTTACAGAATAATTATTTCCTGTTTTATAATCATATCTAGAAACAGAACCTTGCTGGCTCATTGTCCAGCCATAACGAGAATCATCTTTATCTGGTACAACATCAAAACCATCTCCAAAACTAATTTCTTGCCAATAAGAGTTTCTAATTCCTTGAGACTTCCAAACATAAGCAGGCCCTCTCCAAGAACCATTATCTTGCATTCCACCATAAACATTATAAGGAAATTCATTATCTACATTAATATGGTAGAATTGCGCTACTGGTATGTTACCTATAAAACGCCAAGATTTTCCGCCATCTTTTGTAATATTTAATCCACCATCATTTCCGTCTAACATAAACTTACCGTTAGTTGGGTGAATGTACCAGGCATGGTGGTCTGGGTGTACACCATTATCTACACCGTAAGCAGGCATTAATTCTTTAAAACTTTTTCCGCCGTCTTGAGAAACATTTATATAAGTGAAAACAGTGTATAGTCTGTTTTCGTTTTGAGGGTCAACATAAATTTCTGAATAATAAAAAGGACGATTTCCAATACCTGGTTTGTCGTTTATTTTTTTCCATTTAAAACCTCCATCTTCACTTTTATATAATGCATTTTTCTTCGATTCTACTAAAGCATAAATTACATCTGGGTTATTAGGTGCAATTGCCACACCAATTCTACCTAACTCTCCTTTAGGAAAACCTTCTTTTTCTGTAATTTGTTTCCAATTTTCTCCTCCATCATGTGTAATATACAAACCACTTCCAGTTCCACCAGATTTAAAAAACCAAGGATCTCTTTTGTGTTCCCACATTGCTGCAATTATTTTATTAGGGTTTTTAGGATCCATAATTAAATCTGCAGCACCAGATTTTGTGTTTGTAAATAAGATTTGTTTCCAAGTTTTACCACCATCTATTGTTTTATATACACCACGCTCTTTGTGCTCTCCCCAAGGAGAACCAATTGCGCCAGCATAAACAATATCTGGGTTTGTAGGGTCTATAAGTACTCTATGAATATGTCTTGTTTTTTCTAAACCCATGGCTTTCCAAGTTTTACCAGCATCTAAAGATTTATAAATTCCAAAACCACCGTTTAAACTATTTCTTGGGTTTCCTTCTCCTGTTCCTGCCCAAATAACACTTGGGTTCGATTGTTGAATAGCGACAGCACCAATAGAAGCTGTTAATTCTTTTTCGAAGATAGGTTCCCATTTTACGCCACCAGAAGTAGATTTCCAAATTCCACCAGAAGCGGTTCCAACATAAATAATTTCAGGATTATTTTCTACAACGTCAATGGAAGTTACACGCCCAGACATTCCTCCAGGACCAATGTTTCTTGGTTTCATGTTCTTTACTAAGTCCATAGAAAACTCTTGTGACAAGAGTAGTGTTGTTGTACATAAAAAAAGTAGTGTAAATAGTTTTTTCATTTGAATAGGTTTGTTGATTTTTTTTAATACTGGCCAACAATATACAAAATAGAAAACGCTCAATATAAATTGAGCGTTTTTTAACATTTTTGTTTTCTATATAAATATGTATTGTTATGATTTTATAGGAGAATAAAAAGAATAAATCTCAAAAAGCTAATGCTATTATATCAAAGAAATTTATAGTCTATTCCTCTTTCTTTTTAGGTTCTCGTTTCGCTTCTTTTAAAGCTTGCATTAGCATCCATTCTATTTGTCCGTTAGTAGAACGAAACTCATCTGCAGCCCATTTTTCGATAGCTTTTATCATATCTTCATTAACTCGCAACGCGAAAGCTTTCTTTTTTGTCATTTTATTTTTTTACAAATTGAACAATTGTTTCAATTAGTTTTTCTGAAATTGGAAATTCTGATGAATAGTAAGAAGCTAAATTGTCTTCATCTTTTTGAATATCTTTTAAAACATGGTTCATGTTTTCTATAATAACCAATTTAGAAGCTGGTTTTGCAGCATGTAGTGCTTTCGCATCTTCAATTTTTACTTGAAGATCTTTGTCTCCATTAATAATTAAAACAGGAATTGTTAATTTTTTTATTTCTTCTATTGGGTTTAATTGCAACCAAGAGTATAGAAAAGGTTGATTTTGTTTTGCAAAAACACTCATTAAAAACGGATTTACAACATCAATTTTACCTTTCTTTCTTAAGGTATCAAATTGTTGTTGTGCAGCTTCACCTAAAGTAAGGTTGTTTTTACTAATTTGTTTAACAATAGTTTTATCTATTGTTTCACCTGCACCAGCAAGAGAAATATATTTATCTACGTTTTTTGAAGCCAATAAAGCAATTAAAGAACCTTGACTATGGCCAATTAAAATAATTTTAGAAAAGCGGTTTTCTTCTTTAAAATAATTTATAACTTCTTCTGCATCTAATGCAAAATCTATTACTTTGGTATTCTTTAAAAAAAGACCATTATTTTTATTAGCAGTTCTTTTATCATAACTAAAAAATGCAATGTTTTGTTTATTTACTGCATCTCTAAATTGCTTAATATAATTCGCTTTTATGTTTTGTGCTGGCTGGTTCCCATTTCTATCAACAGGGCCAGAACCATGAACCCATATAATTAAGGGTATTTTTTCTTCAGAGAAGGTTAAGGTTCCTGGAAGCTGTATTTTTTTATTATTTATTGTTATTTCTTCGGATTTTATTTGTGCAGTAGCAATAGAAATTCCGAATAAATAAACAACTACATAGGTTATAACTCTAATCATACTATTTTGTTTTGGTATGTTTTTAAAACATTTACAGCAGCTTCTTTCATTTGTGTACCAATTAATAACTTTTTACCGTTTTTCAACTGAAGTTGTATGCCAATATCTCCAGAAATATTTACACATTTCCCTTTTTCTTTATTCCAAAGAGAACCGCCTTTAATTCCCCAGCCACCATATTCTCCAATAGGATCGTATTTTCTAACAACAGCTGTCTTAATTTCTGGCCATGTAATTGTTCTATACTTAAAATGGAATGGTAAAAACTGATAATGAATTCCTTTTTCGTCTATTCTAGTTTTTAATTTAAAGAAGAAAATAAATGAAATAGTCACTAAAATTCCAGAGAGAGTTAGTACAAACTCATTAGTTGTCATGTTAGAGTTTTCTTCCAAATATTCTGTTGTAATTACAGTTATTGGCACAATAATGCTAATTGCTAAAAGTACTATTAACCAAGTTTGTGTAAAACGTTGTTCTTCTTTAAAAACTTTCATTTTACCTGTTTTTATCCCTTTCTAAAACTATCGCATTCCAATTTTGGGGCATTTCTTTTAAAATCCAACCTTCTCTTGCGTATTGATTTAATAGATCTTCAAAATTTTGGACTCTATTTCTAAAACCTAATTTTAAGGTAACAACTTTATATTCTTTCATTTTTTTTAATATTAATGACTTAATGTACCTGTATTTACAATTGGCGAAGCTTCTTTGTCTCCACATAAAATAACCAACAAATTACTAACCATTGCAGCTTTTCTTTCATCATCTAGCTCTACAATTTGTCTTTTGTTTAATTCTTCTAAAGCCATTTCTACCATTTCTACAGCACCTTGTACAATTTTGTGTCTTGCAGCAACAATTGCGGTAGCTTGTTGTCTTTTTAACATGGCAGAAGCAATTTCATTAGCATAGGCTAAATACCCAATTCTAGCTTCTAAAACTTCAATACCTGCTATTGTTAAACGTTCGTCTATTTCTTTTTCTAAAGCTTCAGAAACCTCATTTACACTAGAACGTAATGTAATATCTTCATCATGGCCTTCATCTGCAAAATTATCATAAGGGTACATACTTGCTAGTTTTCTAACAGCTGCATCTGTTTGTACACGAACAAAGTTTTCATAATTATCTACATCAAAAGCTGCTTTGTAAGTATCTGTAACGCGCCAAACTAAAATTGTAGAAATCATTATAGGGTTTCCTAACTTGTCATTTACCTTTAAACGTTCACTATCAAAATTACTTGCTCTTAAAGAGATTGTTTTCTTTTTATAAAAAGGATTTGCCCAATACAAGCCATTATCTTTAATTGTTCCTACATACTTACCAAATAATAAAACAACCTTAGAAGTATTTGGGTTTACCAATATAAAACCGAAAAAGCCAATGAAACTAATTACTGTAATTAAAATATATACAGCATTTTTCTGTTGAATAGAGAAGGTAATACTTCCAAAGAACAACATTAGAACAATTACTAACATTAAATACCCGTTAGCTGGTTTTATTATTTTTTCTGATTTCATTGTGGTTAATTTAGTTTGATATTAAATTGATATCACAAATATATCGAATTATTTTATTGATTTCAAAATAATTTTGACATTTATTTTTTATAACTTCGCAAAAACTTATATAAAATTTTAAAGATGAAACTTAAATTATTTTTATTAATATCTTTCTTTTTCTTTGCAAAACCAACTGCAGAAGAAGCTGTTTTTTGGGGACAAAACGGACATAGAGCAACTGGTAAAATTGCCGAAAATCATTTAAAGAGAAGAGCTAAAAAGAAAATAGACAAATTATTAAACGGACAAAGTTTAGCATTTGTGTCTACTTATGCAGATGAAATAAAGTCTGATAGAGCTTTTAGTAAGTATTATTCTTGGCATTATGTTAATATGAATTTGGATGAATCTTATGCAGATACAGCGAAAAACCCAAAAGGAGATATTGTTACAGGAATTAATAAATGTATAGAAGTTTTAAAAGATAAAACTAGTTCTAATGAAGATAAATCTTTTCATTTAAAAATGTTAGTGCATTTTGTGGGAGACTTGCATCAACCAATGCATATTGGGCAAAGAGAAGATAAAGGTGGTAACACTATACAGGTTCAATGGTTTGGCCAGGGAACAAATTTACATGCTGTATGGGATACTAAAATGATTGAAAACTGGAATATGAGTTATTTAGAATTAGCAGATAGTGCTAAAGATTTATCTAAAAAACAAATAGAGGCTATCGAAGCAGGATCTATTGTAGATTGGGTAGATGAAATTCATGAAGTAACAAAGGAAGTTTATAAATCTGCAAAAGTAGGAGAGAACTTACGTTATAAGTATTCTTACGATCACTTTGGTACGGTTAGAAATCAATTACAAAGAGGAGGAATTCGTTTAGCAAAAATATTGAATGATATTTTTGGTTAAACCAATGATAAATAAAAATATAAAAACCTCATTAATACATATTAATGAGGTTTTTTTGTTAAGAATCAGTTAATTCTTAACTTCGTTATTAATTAATATGTAATTTTATAAATATGAAATTAAAATCAATTTTTCTGTGCTTTATATTTTTAGGGTTTGTTTCTTGTAAAAAAGGAACTTCTAAGATTGAAAATGAGGCAATAAATACACCAGCAATTACTGTTAAATCTTATACTTATAATGAGTTAAAGCCATTATTAGAAAAGAAGGATGACAAGATATATGTTATTAATTTTTGGGCAACTTGGTGTGCGCCATGTGTAAAAGAATTGCCAGATTTCGAAAAACTAAATAAAGAATATACTTCTAAGAATGTAGAGGTTTTATTAGTAAGTTTAGATTTCCCAAAACAAGTAGATCGAAAGTTAATTCCTTTTATAGTAAAGAAAAACTTACAATCTAAAGTAGTGCTGTTAGACGATATTAATGAAGATGTTTGGATTAAGGCTATAGATTCTAATTGGTCTGGTGCAATACCTGCAACTATTATTTACAATAAAAATAAAAGAAAATTTTATGAGCAATCTTTTACTTATGAAACTTTAGAGGCAGAATTAAAAACCTTTTTAAAAGAATAAATTATGAAAATATTAAAACTGGTATTACTATTAACTTTTGTTGGTGTGTTAAGTGCTTTTACTTTTAAAATAACAGATGGTTATAAAATAGGAGATAAAATAGAAAATTTTTCTCTTAAGAATATCGACGATACATCTGTGTCTTTATTAGATTACAAAGAAGCTAAAGGATTTATAATTATTTTTACGTGTAATACTTGTCCGTATTCTGTTGCTAATGAAGACAGAATTATTGCTTTAGATAAAAAATACAAAACATTAGGTTTTCCTGTAATTGCTATAAATCCAAACGATCCTATTGCAGTTCCAGATGATAGTTTTGCTAAGATGAAAGTTAGAGCTCAAGAAAAAGGATTTAAGTTTCCTTATCTGTTAGATGACGGTCAGAAAGTATATCCTAAGTTTGGTGCAACAAAAACACCGCATGTTTATATTGTAACTAAAAAAGACATGAAAGTACAGTATATTGGTGCAATAGATAATAGTTCTAGAGATGCAGATAATGTAACAGAAAAGTATGTGGAAAATGCTGTAGATGCTCTATTAGCTGGTAAAGAGATAGAGAAAAAAGAAACAAGAGCTATTGGTTGTTCTATAAAAGTACAGTAAAAAAAAGCCTTCTTATAAAATTGAAAAATCTCAAACAGATTAATTGTTTGAGATTTTTTTATGCTGTAAATTTAAAACAGTATTCTTTTACTTGATTAAGTTAATTTATATTAAAAGAGTAAATCCCCCTTTTATTGCACAATTAATGAAAACGGGAACTGGTAGTTGAAAGTAACAGGTTTTCCGTTATGAACAGGAGCATAAGTCATTTTAGGAATTAATTTCATAACTCTATTAACTTCTTGTATAATAGCAGAACTAGGTTTACTAGATCTTGTTTTAATATTTGTTATTTCACCTTTTACGTTTATGTTAAAGTTGATATATACTCTTAATCTACCTGCAGCTAAGCCAATTCTATTTGTTATGCCTCCATCGAAATTTTTAGAAAAACCTTTTTGTATTGCACGACTAAAACATTTTTTAGCAATTGTAATGTCTTTAGAAACTTCACAACCAGGATAAATAGGTGCTCTTAGATAACTTACTATAGAACTTGTGTTTATAATAGTTTTATTATTAGAAAATGATAAGAGTTGTAACGAATAAATATTGAAAGGAGTAATGTCTGCAAAATTTAGTTTTGATTGCGGATATTCTTTAAAAAGAGCAATTACTTTTTTATTAACTTCTTTAGATCTTGCATTTGTGTGAATATTGAAGAGTACTTCATTAGCATCCATTTCAAAAGATATAATTAGACGTTCATAAACTTTATTTAAACCTATTTCTTCAATCTCCTTTTCTAATAGATGCTTTGCAAAGAACAAAGAAAGTTCATTGTCTATACTAGGCTTAGTAAATGATTCGTACTCGGGTTGTCTCTTTTTATAAATGGGTATTTCACCTTTTTTAAAAGTTATATATGTGCCGTAGTTAGATTTTAAATTTACACCATTAAGTGTTTCTTCTTTTTTAATTGCTCCAAAAGAATTTAGAACTCTCTCAACTTCGTTTTTAAAAATTGATGGAACTTTTGTTTTATCATTTAACACCAAACTATCTGAAGAAATAGTGTATCTAATATAAAGCTTAGTTTCATCCTCTTTTATAGAATCTAACAAAGAGAAGTCTAATGAATTAAATAAGTGTTTTTTTACCTCTGTATTCCAACAAATTTTTATGTCTTCGAAATATTCTAAATCATCGCAATTAGCACAAACTGGTGGAGATTCTATAATAACTGTAGAACTGCAGTTAAAAATGTATTTATCTTTTTTTTTAGAGATAATCTGAAGATGATATCTATTTTTCTTGTCTAATTCTACAAGGTTTAATTTTTCTAAAGGATAGTTTTCAAAAGCTTCTAAAATTTCTTTTTTCAGTAGTTTGTTTCCGAAAGAATTAATCTTAATAGCATAAGGTTTGTTTTTACTATTGATTAAAAAAGATAAAGCAATATTGCTGTTTTTAGGAGCGAATACTGCTTTATTTAAATTTTTCATAGAAACCTGTTTCTTAAAATATGTAGACAACTCATTTTTAGAGTCAGGTTTATGGTCTTTAGTAATTTTAGTCCAATCTATATTTTGAGCATTTACAATACTATGAATAAAAAATACAGTTATTAGAATATACTTTTTCATAGAATTTTATTACTTAAAATATAATTAATCGATGCTTAAATGGAACAATGCATCTCCTTTATTTACAATTGGTGTTTTATTAATGCAAAAGATATGACAATCAAAAGGAGCATAAATTTTCTTTTTAAACTCACCAAAAGGATCTTGAATAACACCTAATACTTCTTTCTTTTTTACAAAGCTACCGTTAGCAACTCTAATTTTAAACATACCAGAATCAGATGCTCTTAGCCACTTAGCTTTGTGTACAAAAACAGGTGTAGCTCTAACGGTAATTTCTCCTTCAATTAAGCCTAAACGAATTAATACATTCTTTGTTCCGTTTACGCCTTCGTTAATAATTGTAGGGTTTAATTCTTTAGATTTTCCACCTTCAAAAAGTAAAACAGTTTTACCCATTTTATGTAACGTGTCTCTTAAAGATTTAGTAATGTTTTCAGAAAAAACAATCATTGGTGGGTTAAAAACCTTTGCCAGTTCTAATGCTTTCTCATCATCTTTACTACATCTTATTTGAGCAATATTATCTCTGTCGCCACCACCAGTATGAAAATCAATAACATAATCTATAATAGGTGCAATTTCTTTAGTAAATTGATATGCAAATTGGCTAGCTAAAGAGCCGTTTGCAGAGCCAGGAAACATTCTGTTTAAATCTCGTCCGTCAGGAAATTCTCTAGTCTGAATTAAATACCCAAAAATATTAAAAACAGGAATACATATAATGGTTCCATTTTTTGGTTTATTAATTTTTAGGTTAATAATCTCTCTAATAATTCCAACGCCATTAGTCTCATCACCATGTATACCTGCTAGTAATAAAACAACAGGTCCAGGATTATGAGAACGTTCTATAATTATAGGAACTTTTACAGTAGTTCTAGTATGTAATTTTGCTACTTCTAAATCTAAAACAGTACGTTTTCCTTTAGGAATTTCTTTTCCTAAAAGAATAAAAGGGTTATTCGACATGAATTTCTAAATAACGAATTATTTCTTTTGCAATATTTTTACCTGTAGCTACTTCTATACCTTCTAAACCAGGAGAAGAATTTACTTCTAAAACCAAGGGTCCTTTAGATGATTGTAACATATCTACACCAGCTACACCTAAACCTAAAGCTTTGGTTGCTTTTAATGCTGTTTTTTCTTCTTCGTCTGTTAATTCGATAATAGTTGCATTTCCACCTCTATGTAAGTTAGAACGAAATTCGCCTTCTTTTCCTTGACGTTTCATTGCTCCAATTACTTTACCATCAACAACAAAAGCTCTAATATCTGCACCACCCGCTTCTTTAATAAATTCTTGCGCAATTACTCTTGCACCTAAACCATTAAAAGCTTCTAAAACAGAAGTTGCTGCATTTTTAGTTTCTGCTAAAACAACACCTAAACCTTGTGTACCTTCTAATAATTTTAAAATTAAAGGAGCACCACCAACAGATTCTACTACATGTTCTACATCTTTAGTATAATTAGCGAAAACTGTTTTTGGTAAGCCAACACCAGCTCTTGCTAAAATTTGTAAACTGCTTAATTTATCTCTAGATTTTACTAAGGCTTGAGAAGAAACTGCAGAAAATACTTTCATCATTTCAAACTGACGAATTACTGCGGTACCATAAAAAGTTACAGAAGCACCAATTCTAGGTATAATAGCGTCGATGTTTTCTAAGTACTCACCTTTATAAAATATTTTAGGTGATCTTCTTTCGATTTCGATGTTACATTTTAAATGGTCTACAACCATTACTTCATGACCTCTTTTTTCAGCGGCTTCTACCAATCTTCTAGTTGAATACAATTTAGGATTTCTAGACAGAATTACAATTCTCATTATATTTTATTTTTTAATTTGTGTGATAAATCTTTCTTTGCAGTGTCTATCACAAATTCTTTGTTTAAAAATTTTCTCCCTAACAATATAGGGAATTTCATGTCTTTACGTTCACTTAAAGTTAAATGAATTGGAAAAGTTTTATCAAACATTTCAATTTTAGTTTCTATCATAAACCTTTTTTCTGAAATTCCGTTTGAACTTTTTACAAGTTTCATTTTATAGTTCTTGGTAGAGAACTCTTTATTATTGTAAAAAACATGTTCTGGGTCGAATAATGTAAATTTTATAAAACTCTCATTATTTACTGTAATTTCTTCAATATTAGAACAATGTATTGATGAAGTATAAGCACCAGAATCGATCTTAACATCTATATCTTCTAATATTAATTCAGGAAAATCGGCCTTATCTATTCTACCAATTGTAATTTTCATTAGTTTAATTTATATGAAGTAAAATTAACAATACTTATTCATTAAAAAAGAAAAAATTTTACAATTTTGCTATTGCAGCTTCAGCACAACGTTCTCCATCCATTGCTGCAGAAACTATTCCGCCGGCATAACCACCACCTTCACCACAAGGATATAAACCTTCTATTTCTACATGCTCTAAATCTTCTTTTCTAGGAATATTAATAGGAGAAGATGTTCTAGATTCTACACCAATAATATTTGCTTCATTTGTGTAATAACCATGCATTTTACTACCAAAAGCAGCAAAACCTTTTCGCAATCTACTACCAATAATTTTGGGTAATAAAGAGTGTAAAGGCGCAGATTTTAATCCTGGTTGGTATGAACAATCATTCAAATCGTTAGAAAGCCTTCCATCTACAAAATCTACCAATCTTTGTGCGGGTGCAGTTTGTGTTCTTCCACCAGCTAAAAAAGCTATTTTTTCTAAATCTTTCTGAAACTCTAATCCTTTTAATTCTCCAAAATGTTCATATTTTTTGAAGTCCTTTTCTATATCTAGTTCTACAACAATACCAGAGTTTGCAAATTTATTATTTCTTCTACTTGGCGACATTCCGTTTACAACAACTTCTCCATTTGCTGTAGCTGCCGGTACAATAAAACCACCTGGGCACATGCAAAAAGAATAAACACCTCTGTTATTAACTTGGTGCACTAAACTATATGCTGCTGCAGGTAATAACTCATCTCTTTCGCCAGAGCAGTGGTATTGTATTTGATCTATAATTTCTTGCGGATGTTCTACACGAACTCCCATTGCAAAAGATTTTGCTTTAATTCTTATTTCTTTTTTATGTAATAATTCGTAGATATCTCTAGCGGAATGTCCGGTTGCTAAAATAACAGAATTAACAGCTATTTCTTCTCCATTTAGAAGTCGAACAGCTTGTAGTTTATTATTTTTAAGAACAAAATCTGTAACTCTAGTTTCAAAACGAATTTCTCCACCAAATTTTAAGATATTCTCACGAATGTTTTCAATTATTTTAGGTAATTTATTTGTACCAATATGCGGATGCGCATCTACTAATATTTGTTCTGTTGCACCATGAAAAACTAGATTTTCGAAAATTCTTCTAACATCTCCACGCTTTAAAGAACGTGTATATAACTTTCCATCAGAATAGGTTCCTGCGCCACCTTCACCAAAACAATAATTAGAATCTTCATTTACAATATGATCTTGATTAATTGCTTTTAAATCTCTTCTTCGTTCTTTTACGTTTTTTCCACGTTCCAATACAACAGGTTTGTAACCTAATTCTATACAACGCAATGCAGCATACATTCCTGCAGGACCAAAACCAATAATATGAACCTCTTTGGCATTAGAAACGTCTTTATATTCAAATGTATAATCAGATTTTTCTGGAACTTTCTCATCTATATAAACAGCAACTTTATAATTAAAGATGATATCTTTTTTACGAGCATCAATAGATTTTCGTAATATTTTTACTGCGGAAATTTCGCTTTTGTCAATACCTAACTGTCTAGAAGCTTTATATAAAAGAATATTTTCTTTACGCTCTTCTATTAAATTTACACGAAGCTGAATGTCTTTAACCATTCTGCAAAAGTAATTAAATTATAAGTGATTTTAGTGAAGAAAATTGCAGAGAATCTTAAGAATTTATTGATGTTAAATTTGATGCGTTTTTTAATGATAGTTTGAAGTTATTTTATTTTTGATGTTTTAGTAAAATTAAGCCAATTCACATTTTATCATTCGATCATTACCAAATAAATCTTTCTTTAATTCAATATTTATAAACTCTTTTTCTCTTAACATTTCAGCGGTTTCTTTTCCTAAATATTGATTGATTTCAAAAAATAAGAATCCGTTTTTTGTAAGATGTTTCTTTGCTAAATCTGCAATTTTTTTATAGAATAATAAAGGGTTTTCATTCGAAACAAACAATGCTAAATGTGGTTCATTCTCTAGTACATTATTTTTAATTTCTACTTTTTCTAATTCTCTAACATAAGGTGGGTTAGAGATAATTATGTTAAATTGTTGAGGTAGTTCTTTTGTTTCTAAAATATTCACTTCAATAAAAGCTACATCAACCTTATTTAAAGCGGCATTTTCTTTTGCTATTTTTAAAGCTTCCGTAGAAATATCTATTCCAGTAATTTTTGCATTTTGTAAGTTTTTAGCTAGAGATATAGGTATGCAACCAGTTCCTGTACCAATATCTAAAAGTGAGAGTGTTTTAGTTTGGATCTTAGTTTTTAACTGCGGAATTTCTAAAAGAATCCACTCAACTAATTCTTCTGTTTCAGACCTTGGTATTAATGTATGCTCATTAACAATAAAAGGCAAACCATAAAACTCTGTGTTACCCAAAATATATTGAATAGGTTCTTGCTTTTGTAATCTTTTAATAATGCTTTGTAGCGTAGCTAAATTGTTATCAGTAATTAAAAAATCTGGTTTTAAAACAGTATCAATTCTTTTAAGACTTAGTTTTTCTTCCATTAAAATAAAGAAGAAACTTTCTATTTCTGTACTTGGATAGATTTCTGAAAGTGCTTCCGTAAAAAACAATCTAAATTCTTTAAGAGTCATAAGTTTTATAATAACGGACTAAAAAATCTGCACAAACGTTCTAATGTTTTTTGTTTGTTAGATCTATTTAGAAAATCCTTTAAATTAATTTTAGTTGCTTTGTCTTTTCGATTATTAAATTCTTCTCTAATTTCTGATGTTAATTCGGTGTCAAAAATAATGGCATTTAATTCATAATTATGTTCGAAACTTCTACAATCGAAATTTGTAGAACCAATAGATGCAATTTCATCATCTATAAAAATTACTTTACTATGTGCAAAGTCATCTCTTAAATATATTTTTACTCCTGCTTTTAATAAACTTTCAAAGTAAGAATACATGCTGTAAGTTGCTACTCTAGAATCTCCTTTTTTAGGTAAAATCAACGTTACTTTTATGCCACTTAAAGCGGCTATTTTAAAAGCTTCTAAAATGGAAAAAGTAGGTATAAAATAAGGGTTCATCACACAAATACTTTCTTCAGCTAAATTTATAAAGCTTAAATATTGTTGCATAACTACAGATTGGTCATAATCTGGCCCGCTAGAAACAATATGAATTTTTGCGTTCTTTTCTGAAGGATATGTTTTTGTGTATTTTTCGTTTTCGCTTAAATCTGTTTCAGTTGCATAGTAATAATCTTTTAAAAAAGATTTGTGCAAACTTGTTACAGCATCACCTTCAATTTTAATATGTGCGTCTTGCCAAATACCTAAAAAATCGTCATCATTTATATATTCATCTGTAATGTTTACACCACCCGTAAACCCAATTTTATTATCAATTACACATATTTTTCTGTGATTTCTGTAGTTTAAAGTAAAAATAAAGTTACCGTATTTAAGAGGCATTTCTGGGTAAATTTCTACGCCAATAGCTTCTAATTCTTTCTTTATTTTTTCTTTTAATTGATAACTTCCAATCGCGTCATACAAAATTCTAACTTCTACGTTTTCTTTTCTTTTTTGTTTTATAAGTGTTAGTAATTCAGAAAATATTTTACCTTCTTCAATAATATAGTATTGCAGATGTATAAAATCTTTGGCATTTTTAATAGCTTCAAAAAGAATTTCAAAAGTTTCTTTACCGTTTTTTAAAACATGTACTTTGTTATTAATATCTAAAGGAATACCGGTGTTATTGTATATAAGGTTCGATATTTTTTCTGATTTCTTATTTTTTAAATGAGATGTGTTTTTATTCTCCTTATTTTTAAAAGTACTTTTAATATAATTTTTTCTTTTTTTAGTTTCCTTTAACTCGAAAAACTTAATTTTTCTTCGGTTAATTCCAAATAAAAGAAAAATAAAAACGCCAATAAAAGGAAAGAAAAAACAAATAAGAGACCAGCTTAAAGATTTAGATGGTTTTACACCAAAATATAAGATGTTGTAAAATGCCCAACTAAAGAGAATTATGTGAATTGCAGAAAGTATATAATAGATCAAATTAGTAGTTTATATTTTTTTAAGCATCCAAACATTACAAGAATAGTGGCCTGTGTTTCCCATTGGTTTATCTAAATTAAGAAAGCCATTTTTTTTATATAGTTTTCTAGCAGCTTCCATATAAGGCATTGTTTCTAGGTAACAACTTTCGAAACCAAAATCTTTCGCTTTTTCTAAACATTTAGAAATTAAACGAGTGCCTAAACCTTTTCCTCTTGCAATTGGTAAGAAATACATTTTCTGAAGTTCGCAAATATTGTCTTCGCAGTTATCTAATTTTGCAATACCTGCACCGCCAATAACCTTATTTTTGTGTTCTACAACAAAATACGCTACGTTCTCTTTTTGGTATGTTTCAAACATTAAATCTGTAGCTTTATCTTCATAAGCAGTGCCAATTTTAGGAGCGCCCATTTCTAAAATTACAGTTCTAATTACTTTAGATAGATCTAAATTGTCTGTTGGTTTTATTTCTCTTATTATAAAATCTTCATGTATCATTTATTACCGTATTTTTGCAAGAGCAAGTTACCTAAATTTTATTTTTTTTTAATGAAAATTACACTATATTTTTTTGTTTTAGTTTTATTAATAACTGGTTGTTCTGTGCAAAAAGAACCTGTTTTTATTAAGGTAGATAATGTAAAGGTTTTAAGTTTCGAATCTGATACTATTAAATTAAAAGCAGATGCCTTTTTTGAAAACCCTAATGATGTTGGTGGTAAAATTTCTACAGATGAAATAAAAATATTTGTAAATGGGGCAGAAGTTGCTCAAGTTTTTTCAGAAGAATTTAAAGTGCCTGCAAGAAAAGAATTTTCGATTCCTTTAATAGCTCATATTCCTACAAGAAATATTTTAAGTTCTAATAAGAACGGTGTTTTAGGAGGTTTGTTAAATTCTTTAATCTCTAATAAAGTAAATGTTAGAATAAAAGGGAATTTAGAATATGTTGTTTTCGGTTTTAAAAGAGAGTTTTTAATTGATAAAAGTCAAGAAATAAAAATTAAATATTAAGTTATTAACCACGAATTATACATAAAACGCTGTTTACAAATTGCTAAAAATGGATTAGGAACAACACGCCCTAATCCGTCTGTTGGCGCTGTAATTGTACATCAGAATAAAATTATAGGAGAAGGTTTTACATCTCCTTGTGGTGGAAACCATGCAGAAGTAAATGCAATTAATTCTGTGCATAATAAAGAGCTTTTAAAAGAGGCAACTATTTATGTAACGTTAGAGCCTTGTAGCCATTTTGGTAAAACGCCACCTTGTGCAGATTTAATTGTAAAAAATAAATTAGAACAAGTTGTTATTGGGTGTTTAGATTCTAATAGTTTGGTTGCTGGGAAAGGAATAAAGCGTTTAGAGCAAGCAAATATTAAAGTAGTTGTTGGTGTTTTAGAAAATGAATGTAGAATGCATCATAAACGTTTTTTTACGGTTCAAGAAAAAAAGCGTCCTTATATTATTTTAAAATGGGCAGAAACTAAAGATGGTTTTGTAGCGCCAATATCTAAAACAGAAAATAAACCTGTTTTTATATCTAATACATATTCACAGCAACGGGTTCATAAATTACGAAGTAAAGAACATGCAATTCTTGTTGGTACAAATACAGTTTTTGCAGACAATCCTAAATTAAATGTTAGAAGTTGGTTTGGAGAAAACCCAGTTAGAGTTGTTTTAGATCGCACATTAAGAATTTTTGAAAATGCAAGTGTTTTAGACGGAAGTGTAAAAACAATTGTTTTAACAAGTAAAATAAGTAAAGATAAAGAACAAAGAGAAAAATTAATTTTTGAAGAAATAGATTTTTCTACCAACGTTGCTTCTCAAATTTGTTTAGTGCTGCAGAAACACAACATTCAATCTTTAATAGTAGAAGGAGGAACGCAAACATTGCATACTTTTATAAATGAAAATTTATGGGATGAAGCCTTGGTTTTTGTGGGTAATAATAGTTTTGGAGACGGAGTTAGATCTCCAGAAATTAAAAAGAATTATACAGAAGAAAACATTTTAAAAGATGTTTTAAAAATATATAAGAATGATTAAAAACATCGTCTTCGATTTTGGAGATATTTTTATCAACTTAGATAAAAAACGATTTGCAAATGAGTTGCAAAAATTAGGTATTTCTCAAGAATCAGAAGAATTACATCCTGCTTTACATGCGTATGAAAAAGGACTTATTTCTACGGAAGATTTTACTGTTTTCTTTAAGAATAAATTAAATGTTTCTTCAGAAAAATTAATAAATGCTTGGAACTCTATTTTGCTAGATTTTCCTAAAGAGCGTTTAACGTTTATTGAAGAATTGGCTAAAAGTAAGAAATACAGACTTTTTTTATTAAGCAACACAAACGATTTACATATTTCTTGGATAAAGAATGATTGGGGAATGGATTTGTATAATTCCTTTAAAGTTTGTTTCGAACAATTTTATTTGTCACACGAAATAAATTTTAGAAAACCTAATAACAATATTTATGAATTTGTTTTAAATGCCAATAATTTATTAGCAGAAGAAACACTTTTTATAGATGACACAAAAGAAAATACAGACGCTGCAAAGTCTTTAGGAATTAATGTTTGGCATTTACTTCCTGGGCAAGATGATGTTGTAGAGTTATTCACTAAAAAACATATTTAATTTGATCTTTTTACTTTTAAGTATCCTTTTTTCAACAGGGTTATTCGTTATTTTTAAATATTTTGGCATTTATAAAATAGATGTTTTAAAAGCAATTTTTGTAAACTACATTGTCGCTTTTTCTATGGGGTTTTTGTTAGCGGAAAGACAAATACCAATTTCAGAAATTTATTTAGAACCTTGGTTTCCTGGTTCTTTAGTCTTAGGAGCTTTGTTTATTTCTATCTTTTTTGTAATGGCAATGACAGCTCAAAAAAATGGAGTTTCTGTAACTTCTATTGCAGGTAAAATGTCTGTAGTAGTTCCGGTTTTGTTCGGTATTGTATTATACAATGAATCTGTTACTTTCTTAAAAATATTAGGAATTATTATAGCATTAATAGCAGTGTATTTATCTTCTGTAAAAGAAGAAAAGTCTCAAAGTAAAGGAACCTTATTGTTTCCTATTTTACTTTTTATAGGTTCTGGTACCATAGATACGTTATTAAAATATGTGCAAGTAAATCATGTTGCAGATGAAGATGTTTCTATTTTTTCTGGAAGCTTGTTTGGTATTGCAGCAATTTTTGGTTTTATTATATTAATAATTAAAACGATTAAAAAAAGAGAATCATTTGGTCTTAAAAACATTGTTGCAGGTATTATTTTAGGTGTTCCAAATTATTACTCAATAGTCTTTTTAATAAAAGCGCTACAAAACAAAGAATTTGAAAGCTCAACTTTATTTACTATTAATAACGTCGCAATTGTAATTGTGTCAACTTTGGTTGGTTTGTTATTATTTAAAGAGAAGTTTAGTTTAAAAAATAGAATTGGTGTTGCTTTGGCTATTTTAGGAATTATACTAGTAACTATCGCATAAATGGAAGAAGACGTATACAAAACAATAGAAAAACCATCTGAAGAGACTCTTTTTAAAGAAAAAGGGAGTAAGTTTTTTGGTTATACTTTTCCTGTTTTGTCGGAGGATGATGTAAAAGAGAGGTTAGAGGAACTTCGGAAAAAGCATCATGCAGCGCGTCATTTTTGTTACGCCTACCAATTAGGAATAGAGAAAATTAGGTTTAGAGCAAATGATGATGGTGAACCAAATAATTCTGCAGGAATGCCAATTTATGGTCAAATTCAGTCTTTTGAAGTGACCAATATTTTAATTGTTTCTGTTCGTTATTTTGGAGGAACAAAATTAGGTGTTGGAGGTTTAATTTCTGCATATAAGACGTCTGCTCAAATGACTTTAGAGGCATCTAATATTTTAGTAAAAACCATAAATATTCAATACAAATTAACTTTTAATTACGATTTGATGAATGCTGTACAGAGAATCATCAAAGAAAAAAACTTAGATATTGTAAACCAGAAACTAGAAATGGATTGCCAATATATTATCTCTGTTAGAAAAAATGATGCAGATTCCATTTATGCAATTTTCGATAATTTATATAAGGTTGAAATTAAGGTTTTTGAATAATATTTAGTTTTATTTTAAAAAATAATGTAACTTTATTTCAACCTAATGGTGTAATAAAATTTTCTAAATTATTTTTTAAACGCTATGAAATTAAGACGCATCGCATATACTAGTAAAGCAACTATTCATTTTAGTAAACGAGATTTGTTAGATTTACTTCACGATTCTAGAGCATATAATTCTATGGATAAGATTAGTGGAGTTCTAATTCATAAAAACGGTTATTTTTTACAAATTATAGAAGGCGATTCTAAAGATGTTGATGATCTTCTTACACGTCTTCATAAAGATACTAGACATACCGATTTTAAAATTATTAATGATTCTTTTGTGCCAGATAGGATGTTTTCTAAATGGGCTATGGGTTGTGCAGATTTTGATGATCCTACATTGGCTATGATACCGGGAATTAGAACAGATTTAAATGACCCAGTTGTTGTAGATAATTTAATAAACAGCCTTTCTGAAGTAGCAACTTTATTGCATAATAACTTAACAGAATATCATATTAATGGAACCAATAAATCTAATTAATTCTTAGAAATTAAAAACCTAAACCCTCTAATAAATAATCTGGACAACGCATTGGTCTTTTTGTTTTAGAATTCATAAAAGCCAAGACAGAACTTCCTGTACAAATTAATTCATCATCCTGATTTTTAATTTCATAATTAAATTCAATTTTTACCATTGGCTTTTTTTTGAGAAAAGTATGAATGGTTAAAACATCATCATAAAGTGCAGATTTTATAAAATTAAAATTTATAGAAATTACAGGAAGCATTATTCCGCTCGTTTCCATATCTTTATAAGTTACTCCTAAAGAACGCAACCATTCTGTTCGTCCTAATTCGAAAAATTGTGCGTAATTTCCATGGTATACAACGCCCATTTGGTCGGTTTCAGAATACCTAATTCTAGTTTTTGTAGATGATTTTTTCAATTATTATAGATAAAATTTATTTTAGCATTTTACGTAAAAAATAGTTAATAATCAATAGCAAATTGATTTTTTTATACTGAATTTTATTCACACTTTTGTACAACCTAAGAAAGCAGGTTAAAATCTCTTTTTTCCCCATAATTAATAACCCAATAAGCACCATAATAATACATGACTTTAACTGCTGACTCAGTTTGGAATGAATGCTTGTCTTTTATAAAAGACAATAT
This sequence comes from Polaribacter sp. PL03, assembly GCF_033875165.1. Lineage (NCBI taxonomy): Bacteria > Pseudomonadati > Bacteroidota > Flavobacteriia > Flavobacteriales > Flavobacteriaceae > Polaribacter > Polaribacter sp. PL03. Next base: position 619,586 of record NZ_JAWZSV010000003.1, read on the forward strand.
TAAGCCACAAGCATACAAAACTTGGTTTGAACCAATCAAACCCGTAAAACTTTCTGGAGAGGCGTTAACGATACAGGTGCCTAGTAAATTCTTTTACGAATGGTTAGAAGAACATTATATTAAGTTATTAAGAGTTGCATTGGTAAGACAGTTAGGTAGTGATGCCAAATTGGTTTACGATGTAAAAATGGAAAACAATTACAGCAGTAATAGACCGCAAATTGTTAAGATACCTAGTTCTAACAGAGATCCTTTAAAACCACAAAAGGTTGCAGTTCCTTTAGATTCTAGTAAAAGAGAATTAAGAAACCCATTTGTAATTCCAGGATTACAAAAGGTTAAAATAGAATCTCAATTAAACCCAAACTATAATTTTGTAAACTTTATAGAAGGAGATTCTAACAGGTTAGCACGTTCTGCTGGTATGGCAGTTGCAAACAAACCAGGTGGTACTTCTTTTAACCCACTATTAATTTATGGTGGTGTTGGTTTAGGAAAAACACATTTAGCACACGCTATTGGTGTAGATATTAAAGACAAATACCCAGATAAAACAGTATTGTATATTTCTTCGGAAAAATTTACACAACAATTTATAGATTCTGTAAAGTCTAACACAAGAAATGATTTTATTCATTTTTATCAAATGATAGATGTGTTACTTATAGATGATGTTCAGTTCTTATCTGGAAAAGCAGGAACACAAGATGTTTTCTTCCATATTTTTAACCATTTACATCAAAATGGTAAGCAAGTAATTTTAACATCAGACAAAGCGCCAGTAGATATGCAAGACATAGAGCAGCGTTTGTTATCTCGTTTTAAATGGGGATTGTCTGCAGAATTACAAGCACCAGATTATGAAACTAGAATTTCTATTTTAGATAATAAGTTGTTTAGAGATGGTGTAGAAATGCCCGAAGATATTGTTGCTTATATTGCTAAAAACATAAAATCTAACGTAAGAGAATTAGAAGGTGTTATTATTTCTATGATTGCGCAAGCTTCTTTTAATAGAAGAGAGTTCTCTTTAGAGTTGGCAAAACAAATTGTAGATAAGTTTGTAAAGAATACGAAGAAAGAAGTCTCAATCGATTATATTCAGAAAGAAGTTTCTAAGTATTTCGATATGGATGTTGCTACTTTACAGTCTAAAACAAGAAAACGTCATATTGTACAAGCGCGCCAATTAGCAATGTATTTTGCGAAGAGATTAACTAAAACATCTTTGGCAAGTATTGGTAACCAAATTGGGCAAAGAGATCATGCAACCGTTTTGCATGCTTGTAAAACAGTAGACAATTTAACTGAAACAGATAAGCAATTTAGAAAATACGTAGACGACTTAACTAAGAAGTTAACGTTTTAAATTAGCGTTTAAAATTATAATTTTTTTAATTTTATTTTGATGAAAAAAGTACTAATGGTTTGTTTAGGGAATATTTGTCGTTCTCCTTTAGCAGAAGGTATTTTAAAATCTAAAGTAAATAAAGAAACTATTTTTGTAGATTCTGCAGGAACAGCTGCATACCACATTGGTAATTTACCAGATGTACGTTCTATTGAAGTTGCTAAAACTTACGGAATAGACATTACAAATCAAAAAGCTAGAAAAATTACAGTAAAAGACTTCGATGTTTTTGATTTTATTTATGCTATGGATGAAAGTAATTATGAAAATATACTTTTGTTAGCTAGAAATAGTAATGATAAGCAGAAAGTAAAAATGATTTTAAAAGAATCGGATGCCGCTAAAAATAAATCAGTTCCAGATCCATATTACGGTGGAAATTCTGGTTTCGAAAATGTTTACAAGATGTTAGATGAAGCTTGTACTATTATTGCGAGAAAATTAGCTTAATTAATTCTTCGAATAATCATCACTAGAAAATACATACAACAATACTTAAAATATAAGAAATGATTGGTAAACTCTATTTAATACCCACAACATTAGGAGATACAGAACCTTTAGAGGTAATGCCTTTGTCTGTTAAAAAAGTAGTTGAAGAAATTGATTATTATATTGTTGAAAATGAAAAAACAGCAAGAAAGTTTATCAAAAAAATTTCACCGAAAAAATCGCAACCCTCATTAAATTTAATGTCTTTAGATAAATATGCTGAAGAAATTGAAACTAGAAGATATTTAGATGTTTGTAAAGAAGGTATTAATGTAGGTTTGTTATCTGAAGCAGGTGTGCCAGCAGTTGCAGATCCTGGTGCAAGTATTGTAAAGTTAGCACATGAAAATAATATTCAGGTTGTACCACTAGTTGGCCCAAGTTCTATTTTAATGGCAATGATGAGTTCTGGTATGAATGGGCAAAATTTTGCTTTTAACGGTTATTTGCCAATTGATAAGTCGGATAGGAAAAAAGCACTTAAAGATTTAGAGAAATTATCTTTAGATAAAAATCAATCTCAAATTTTTATAGAAACTCCTTACAGAAATGAGAAGATGTTTGCAGATTTAAAAGCAGTATTATCTCCTAGTACAAATTTATGTATCGCAGCAGACATTACGTTACCATCAGAATTTATTAAAACACTATCTGTGCAAGATTGGAATAGTCAAACACCTAATTTACACAAGAAACCTGCTATTTTTATTATTCATAAGTAAAGAGAATTCCTGTTTATATAAGACAGTCTTATTATAAAAAAAAAACACTATAATAGATTATTGGAATCTATTAAAGTGTTTTTTTTTGTTGAAAAAATGGTTTAAATTTTTGCATTTTTATCTGCTATAATATTAGATACGTTGTAGCTAGCAAACCTTTTTAGGTAAGATTGAATACTAGCTCCGTAAGCATCAGAAAAACGTTCAGAACCATTACTTCTTAGAAATTTCTTTACATTACCTGCGCCACTTAAATGTGCTGCAGCCAAAATTCCAGATTCTGTAATTTTAATTCCGTTCATTGTTTTACCAACAGAACGTACTATGTCTTTTCTAAGAATCCATTTGTTTACTTTACATAAAGCTACAAATGCTTTTTCTTGTAGAGCAGGAGTTCTTAAAAATTTTTGTGTGTCGTAAATATTAAATCTATGTAATGTAGTTTTGCCAAATTGATACTTGCCTAAGTAACCTAAGGTATTTACAGTTGCATATTTTCCTTGAGATTCTTTAAATGCTACTGCTTCTTTAAAAGCAACAAAATCTCTTTTTAGATAAAAAATGTCATTTCCTATAGATTTAGGAAAACTTAATTTAGTTATTGCTTTTGTTTCTGATTTAGGAACAATTTTTTTATCAACTGAAGTTGCATTGATAAAAAGGATAACTATGCTGATTAAGAGTATTCTATTTTTGATAAAAACTGTATTTCTGTTTTGCGGGTGCAAATCTACAATACATTTTTAAAGTAATTGATTATCAATATGTTAAATTTTACTAAAAATACAAATAATGAAATTTTACTTGTCCTTTAGTGTTTATTTCTAGTGTTGGTGAAGGTATCTTTATGAAATTAACAACAGAAAAGACAGATTGTAACAATTTTGATTTTGTCTCAATTTTAGTCAAATCTAAGTCTAAACTTAGGTAGAATTGTCTGTAAGGGTCTTGTGTTATTGGGTTAGTTGGTTTTGTTTCTCCATATAGCATTCCTTCTGCACCATAACCAAAAGCTACATTTAACCACTTAGGAATGCTACTTTGTTTATTAAAAGACCAAATATTGGCAGAAAGCCAATAAGTTTGACCGTTATAATCTTTTAAAGATTGTTGCAAGAAATTTTCGCCCAAAGTATTTGGTCTTTGTTTTGCAAAATTTGTTTGATGAAAAGAGTATTTAACTGTAATTCTTTGTTCTTGCCATAACAACTCTTGGCCAACCAATAAAGCTGTTCCTGTTGCATTGGCTAATATATCTCCAGGTGACGCTCCCCATTCTTCAGAAAAACCGTCTAATACTTCTACAGCAGTTAAAAAGGTAAAACCTAAAGTGGCGCCATAAATAAGTTGATTTTTTTTTGATACACCAGACCAATCTAGCACTTCCATACCTACTTTTCCTAAATAATAAGAGGTCATTAAATGTCCCGCTTTATCCATTTGTTTCCAATCGTTGTTATCATTTTTAAAATGAAAACTAGAACGAGGATAATCTTTGTACCAAAGTCCGTTTAAAGCTAATAAAGTTCCGCCCGTTAAAAGGCTTTCAGTAATTATTACAGCATTTCTTCTTTTGCTATTTAAAGAATCAGATTTTTTAAAGAAAGAAGACTCTTGCGCATTTGTATTTATTGCACATATTAAAAGTAAAAAAAAAATGATTGTTCTATGTATTGTTAAAATCATTAGAAAGTAACTATCTATTAACTTTTTGTTTATTCATCCATTGATGATATTTAGCGGCATTTCTATTGTGTTGAGCAAGAGATTTGGCAAATGCATGATACCCTAATTTATCAACATTTGCACACATATAAAAGTAGTTATGCTTTTCAGCATTTAAAACACCATCAATTGCAGAAACGTCTGGCATTGAAATTAAAGTAGGAGGTAAGCCTTTGTTTTTATAAGTATTGTAAGGAGAGTTAATTTCTAAATCTATAGTTAGAACTCTTTTTACTACATAATCTTGTCCTTTTACTTCTTTTACACAATATATAATAGTAGGATCTGCTTGTAGAGGCCAACCTTTATTTAGACGATTTAAATACAAACCTGCAACTATTGGTCTTTCAGAGTTTTGTGCTGTTTCTTTTTGAACTATCGAAGCCAACGTAATAACTTCATCTTTTGTAAGATTTAATTTTTTAGCTTTTTGTAATCTATTCGTATTCCAAAACCTTTTGTAAGACACTAACATTTTTGTTCTAAACTTATCTGGTGAAACTGTCCAATAAAACTCATATGTATTAGGAGTAAAAATTTGAAGTACAGATTTATCATTCAGGTTATTTTCTTTTAAAAATTTTTCATCCTTAAATGAATTTAGTAAAGAAATTGAATCTGCTTCTATTTGTTCTGCTATTCTACCAGCAAATTTTTCTAAAGTATCTTGGTTGTTAAAAGATAACTTAAAAGGTGTTTGTCTTCCGCTTCGTAACATATTTACAAGATCGTTATTAGACATTCCTTCTGTTAGAATATATCTACCTGGTTTAGGTTTAGAAAAATTCTTTTTGGCTGCAACCCAAAGAAAGGTTTCTGGGCTATTAGAATATGCTTCTAATTCTTTTTTAATATCTAACAAACTATCTGTAGAAGTTATAAAAAGAACATGTTCTTTTGTAATTGCTTGTCCAAATATTTTTTGATAATAATTGTAACCAAACATTCCGCCAATTATTAAAATAGCAACAAATGTGTAAATAATTTTTTTCTTCAAGTGTAATTGTTTTTAAACGTGTAAAGTTACTATTTTATCAATTGAAATAGTATTTCATCTTTAAATTTTCCTTCAGATAAAATCCAATCTTTTTTTAGACCAATTTTCTCGAATCTATGTTTTGTAAACAAAGAAATACTCTTCGAATTTTCTGCAGTTATATTTGCATACAATTGATGCAAATCTAAATAAGTAAACGCATAATTAATTAATACAGACAAAGCTTCTGATGCGTGTCCATTTTTCTGAAAATCTGGATGTATTAAAATACCAATTCCTGCTCTTTTATGTTGCGGATTAAAATCAAACAAATCAATCATTCCTAATTGTTTTTTTGTTGATTTTTCTTCAATTAATAAGCGTAGTTGTTTTGCTTCAAAAATATCTAAATGTGCATTTTCTAAATATTGTTTTAAAAGAAACTTAGAAAACGGAGTTTGAGTATGACTAACTTCCCAAAAAGATTCGTTGTTTTCTATATTGTATAGAAAATCTAAATCTTCTGGTTCTAGCGCACGTAAATTTATATTTGTTCCTTTAAGTTTGTGCATTATATCTGTATTTCACCGGTAAAAACAAAAGTTGCAGGCCCTTTTAAGAATACATTCTTGTAAACGCCATTTTCTTCAGAAAAAGAAACTTCTAAATTACCACCTTCTACAGGTAATGATATTAAATTACTTTTAGTTTTATTTGTTTTGTGCATTGCAATTGCAACTGCGGTAACACCAGTTCCACAAGCTAGAGTTTCATTTTCTACACCTTTTTCATAAGTTCTAACTCTAAAAGTAGTGTTGTTAATTTGTTCAACAAAATTTACGTTACTTCCAGGAGCAGAATAGGAATTCCTAATTTTCTTGCCATTTTCAAAAACAGGGTAATTATCTAATTTATCAACCATCTCTACATGATGTTGTGTTCCGGTATATGCAAAAACTGAAGTATCATTTACTTGTACATCTTCAACATCTATCATCTTTAAAGAAACAATATCATTTTCTATTTCAGCAAAATGAGGACCATCAACAGCAATAAAATTTGTACTATTTGTAATAATACCTAACTGTTTAGCAAATGCAACAGTACATCTTCCTCCATTTCCACAGAAAGTTTCACTTCCATCAGCATTAAAATAAATCATTTTAAAGTCAAACGTTGTGTCATTTTCAATTAAAATAACGCCATCTGCACCAATACCAAAATTTCTATCGCAAAGTTTAGAAATTAATTTTATATCTTTCTTGTTGAAGGTCGAAGATCTATTATCTACCATCACAAAATCATTTCCTGTACCTTGATATTTATAAAAAGTCAAATTCATAAAGCAAAGATAGTTATTTATGTCATATTTAAACGGTGTTAAAATGTGGTTAAAGTCCGTTAAAATCAAGTTAAACAGATTTTTTTAATATGTTAAAATTCTATCTTTGAATAATAAAATTAATAATAATGAAAAAAGCATTCAGTTTTCTTGGTATGGCAATTTTAGGAGGAGCACTTACTTTAGGTGGTTACAAGATGCTATTCAATGAACAAATAGTAGTAGAAAGAACAGTAGATAATCCTATAGAAACTGTTAGAGCAAATTATAATTCGAGTTATAAAAGCACAGGTGCTGTAGAAACATCTACAGACTTTACAGTTGCTGCAGATAAAACTGTACATGCAGTTGTACACGTTAAAAATACAGCAATTAGAACACAAACAAATAGAGCAGATCTTTACTTTGGTCGAGGAAGCGGACAGAGGCAATACGAGCAAGTAGGTACAGGAAGTGGTGTTATAATTTCTGCAGATGGTTATATTGTAACTAATAATCATGTAATAGATGGTGCAAGTGCATTAGAAATTACATTAAACAATAAAAAGAAATACAAAGCAGAATTAATAGGTAGAGACGCAGCTAATGATATTGCTTTATTAAAAATTAATGCAGATGTAGATTTACCTTATGTACCTTTTGCAAATTCAGATAATATTAAAATAGGAGAATGGGTTTTAGCAGTTGGTAACCCTTATAATTTAACATCTACGGTTACAGCAGGTATTATTTCTGCTAAAGGAAGAGATTTAGAAGGAAACAATAATATAGAATCTTTTATACAAACAGACGCTGCGGTAAACCCTGGAAATAGTGGTGGAGCTTTGGTAAACTCTAGAGGAGAATTAATTGGAATTAACACAGCAATTTCATCTAAAACAGGTTCTTTTATTGGGTATTCCTTTGCAGTACCATCTAATATTGCTAAAAAAGTTATAGACGACATTTTAGAGTTTGGCGCGGTGCAAGAAGCTATTTTAGGTATAACAGTAGATGCTAAGTACCAGGAAGAAGGCGTAAAAGTTTCAGACGTTTCTAATGAAGGAGGAGCAATTAAAGCTGGGTTAAAATCTGGAGATATTATTACAAAGATTAACAATGTAAAAATTTCTAAGTTTTCTGAATTAAGAGGGCAGTTAACAGCAAAAAGACCAGGAGAATCCGTTAGTATTACTGTAAATAGAGATGGCGTTTTTTTAGTAAAAGAAGTTAAATTAAGTAAAAAAGTAGCTTATACTTCTACCAGTATTAATGTAATTTTAAAAGACGTTTCTAAAAGTGATAAAAGTAAATACAATATTACTAGCGGAGTAAAAATTATTAAAAATCAGAATAAATACTTAATCTATTATGGTGTAGAAGAAGGTTTTATTATTACTAAGATAAATAAAAACCCAATAACTAGTGCCCAAGAAGCATCTGAATTGTTAGACGCTTCTTTAGGTAAAGGGAAACCCCTTTATATTGAAGGTATAAATTTAAAAGGAGAAAGAGAACGTTACGTTTTTAGATAGAATCTCAATTTAATGCATATTAAAATCCTGATTTATAATCAGGATTTTTTTTATTTTAAAAGTTTTAACGAAATCGATTTCGTATTCTTAAAAAATTAAATACTTTTGCCGAAAATTAAATAATAGTAACACAACTATGTCAACAAAAGTAAATTACAACGAAGAAGTTTTATCGCAAGCGCAAACAAGAAGAGCTACAGTAGAATTTATTAATATCGTAAACGATTTATGGTATGATAAATCTATAGAGTTAGTACTTTTTAGAAACCCTTTAATAGATAAAAGAGCTAGTGAAGTTCTTAATTTAATTGCATATGCTAGAGAGTTTGTAAGCAAACCAATCTCAATACAAGATGCATTAGATATTGCGAAAGCAATACAACAAATAGAGTTACCTTCTTCTAAATTAGATATTGGTAAGTTAGCATATGAATGTTATTTAAATTCAGTTAAAATAGAAGATAAAGTTGCCTTTGTTCAACAAAAATTAAAAGATGCAACTATAGCAAAAGACATTAAACCTAAAGATGTAGTTTTATATGGTTTTGGTAGAATAGGTCGTTTATTAGCAAGAGAATTAATGTCTAAAATGGGTAAAGGTTCTCAATTAAGGTTAAGAGCAATTGTTATTCGTGGCGAAATAAATGAAACGGTATTAGAAAAAAGAGCATCATTATTAAGTATAGATTCTGTACACAGAGATTTTTTAGGAACCGTAGAAGTAGATGTAGAAAATAATGCATTAATTATTAACGGTACTACAGTTTATGTAATTTCTGCAAAACAACCAGAAGATATCGATTATACAAAATACGGAATTAACGATGCATTAATTATAGACAATACAGGTGCCTTTAAAAATGATGTTGAATTAAGCAGGCATTTAAAAGCTAAAGGAGCAAGTAAAGTTTTAATTACAGCACCAGCAAAAGGAGTTCCTAATATTGTTCATGGTGTAAACCACAAACAAAATAGCCCAGATAACGTAGATATTTTCTCAGCAGCATCATGTACAACAAATGCAATAACACCTGTTCTAAAGGTTTTAGAAGATAATTACGGAATTAAAAAAGGACATTTAGAAACAATTCATGCATATACTAACGACCAGAATTTAGTAGACAATATGCACAGTAAATATAGAAGAGGAAGAGCTGCCGCTTTAAATATGGTTATTACAGAAACAGGTGCAGGAGCAGCAGTTTCAAAAGCAATACCAGCATTAAAAGGCAAATTAACTTCAAATGCAATTAGAGTTCCTGTACCTAATGGTTCTTTAGCAATTCTTAACTTACAATTAAACACAAGAGTTACAAAAGAACAAGTAAACTCTTTAATTAAAAAATATGCTTTAGAAGGCGATTTAGTAGAGCAAATTAAATATTCTATCGATAACGAACTAGTTTCTTCAGATATTATTGGTACAACTGCACCATCAATTTTCGATAGTAAAGCAACAATTACAGACAACGAAACAATTGTAATTTATGTTTGGTATGACAATGAATATGGTTATTCACACCAAGTAATTCGTTTAGCAAAACACATTGCAAAAGTTAGAAGATTTACCTATTATTAAGACACTCTTAGTGCAAATTCATTTAACAATTGTTAGATGTAAAAACCCGACGCATTTTTTGTGTCGGGTTTTGTTTTATTTTTTTTAGAAGCTATTTCCTGCTTTCCGCACTCGCTTTTTTGTGAAAAACAAAAAGAGCTCAAACAAATGCTTCAATCAGGGCTAAGTAAGTCTATAAAATATATGCAGGCTAAAAGTTTTTTAAAAGCTAAGAATCTATTGTGTTCAAAATTTAAACTTTCCTTAATTTAGCAATCAAAATAAAAAGCATGAAAATTAAATTTTTAATAATATCTATCTTATTTTTTACCCTTGGTGTAAATTCACAAGAAAAGTTGCCATACCATCAAATTCCAAAAATGGCAGAAAAGTATTCAGGCCAAAATACGTTGGCAAGAATGGTAGACGCTTTGGCTTTTAGATATTATTGGGCAACAGAAGGTTTGCGTGCAGAAGATTTAGCATACCAACCAAAAGGAGATGGTAGAAATTGCCAAAGAACTATTAACCATTTATACGACGTATCTAATATGATGCTTCGTTTGGCAAAAATAAATTTTAAACAAACAGTAGAAAAAGAAAAAATGACGTTTAAAGAAATGAGAAAACAAACACTTTTAAATTTCGAAGCGTTAAGTAATAAAATTAAAGCAAGTAGAAATTTATCAGAATTTACAATTAAAAAAGATGGCGAAATAAGCATTCCTTTTTTTAATGTAATTAATGGGCCAATTGCAGACATTATTTGGCATTCTGGGCAGGTTGCAAGTTTTAGAAGATCTTCTGGTAATCCTATAAACTCTAAGGTGAACCATTTTACAGGAACAGTAAGAGAATAAATATAAAAAGTCTCAATTTTAATTGAGACTTTTTATATTAAAATTTATTCTTCTTCAAATAAATCAATCTTACAATCTATTTCTTCATTTAAGAATTCATCTTTACTCATCCAATAATCAGAAGTAGTTAATCGATATGTATTTTCATTTTTTTCTAAATTCCAAATAACATCATTTGCTTCATCAAATTCTTCTTTAGCGTTTAATTGACTTCCAAATAAACGAATAACAACGTTGTGGCTATCTAAGTTTTTAGCAAAACATTTTAAAACAATTTCTTTTGTAATTTCTTTTGGTGAATTTAACAGAGGCGTAATTTCAAAATCTACCAAAGTTGCTTTAGTATTAGGAAACTTACCGTTATAAGCTTTATGTAATAACTGGTTTACATTAAAAAGTTGCTTGTGTAAATTAATTTTAGGGTATTCTTCAGAAATTTTGTCAACCAGCATTTCATAAGAAATAGAATCTATTTGTCCTTCATTTAAATTATTAGACAATTTATAGTCTAATACAATCGCAGCAGCCTCATGTGGCTCAAAATCTGCAATTGCCATAAATAATAATTCTTGTAATTCCTGTAAATCGTTACTTTCTTCGTTAGGAAAGTCAAATTTTTCTAAAAGTGCTTTAAAATCTTCTACATTCCATGCGTTTTCAAGCGTGTCAACTGTAGAAATTTTATGTATTTTTATAGCGTATTTCATTTTTTTATTTCATTTTTGAATGAATATATAAAATACGTTTTTTTTAATTCAAACACAAAGTTTTCGATAAATATATTATGACTGCAGAACATAGAATACAACAACTTCGAGAAGAGTTAAATAAGCATAATTATAACTATTATGTCTTAGATAATACAACCATTTCCGATTTTGATTTCGATATAAAACTAAAAGAATTAGAAAAGTTAGAAAAAGAAAACCCTATTTTTTTCGATGCAAATTCTCCAACACAAAGAGTAGGAGGAACCGTTACTAAGAATTTTAATACGATTGTACATAAAAACAGAATGTATTCATTAGATAATTCTTATTCTAAAGAAGATTTATTAGATTGGGAAAAAAGAGTTGAAAAAGTTTTAGGAACTACAGACTTAGAGTTTACTTGCGAATTAAAGTTTGACGGAGCTTCTATTAACCTAACTTATGAAAACGGACAATTTATAAAAGCTGTAACTCGTGGAGATGGTTTTCAAGGAGATGAAGTAACGGCTAATATTCGCACAATAAAATCTATTCCATTAATACCAAATGGAGATTTTGTAAAAGATTTTGAAATGCGAGGTGAAATTATTCTGCCTTTAGATGGTTTCATTAAAATGAATGAAGAGCGTGTAGAAAATGGAGAAGAAGAATATAGAAATCCTAGAAATACAGCTAGCGGAAGTTTAAAATTACAAGACAGTGCAGAAGTTGCAAGACGTCCTTTAGACTGTTTGTTGTATCAGGTAGTAACATCAGAAAGAAAATATAAAACACATTTCGAAAGTTTAGAACATGCTAGAAAGGTTGGTTTTAAAGTTCCAGAATCTATAACACTAGCAAAAACCATCGATGAAGTTTACGATTTTGTGAATTATTGGGATGCTAATCGCCATAATTTACCCTACGAAACAGACGGAATTGTTATAAAAGTAAATAATTTACAACATCAAGAAGAACTTGGTTACACTGCAAAAGCACCCCGTTGGGCAATTGCCTATAAGTTTAAAGCAGCACAAGTTTCTACAATTCTAAATGAAATTACATATCAGGTTGGTAGAACTGGTGCAATAACACCTGTTGCAAATTTAAATCCTGTTCAATTGGCAGGAACAACAGTAAAACGTGCATCTTTACATAATGCAGATCAAATAGCTAAATTAGATATTAGAGAAAAAGATACCGTTTTTGTAGAAAAAGGAGGAGAGATTATTCCCAAAATAATTGCTGTAGACTTTACAAAACGACCAGAAGATTCAGAACCAACAATATATGCAACCAATTGTCCGGAATGTAATACTGTTTTGGTTAGAACAGAAGGAGATGCAAAACATTATTGCCCAAATGAATTTGGCTGTGCACCACAAATAACAGGAAGAATTCAACATTACATTTCTAGAAAAGCAATGGATATTGATGGTTTAGGAGGTGAAACAGTAGATTTATTGCGCAAAGAAGGTTTAATTCAGAATTATGCAGATTTGTACGATTTAAAAGTAGCACAAGTAATTCCGTTAGAAAGAATGGCAGAAAAATCTGCACAAAACATGATTGCTGGAATCGAGAAATCAAAAGAAATTCCATTTGAAAAAGTGTTATTTGCACTCGGAATTCGTTTTGTAGGAGAAACAGTTGCTAAAAAACTAGCAAAACACTTCAAATCGATAGATAATTTAATGAATACAACGTTCGAAGAATTAATTAAAGCAGATGAAATTGGAGATCGAATAGCCCAAAGTATTATCGATTTTTCTAATAATTCAGGCAATATTCAATTAATAAACCGTTTAAAAACATACGGATTGCAATTAGAGGTTTCTGCAGAAAATTTAGAGAATCAAACAGAGTTGTTACAAGGACAGGTTTTTGTGGTTTCTGGCATTTTTCATCAGATGTCTAGAAACGAACTAAAAAAAGCCATAGAAGATAATGGTGGAAAAGTAAGTTCATCAATTTCTAAAAAAACAAACTTTATAGTTGCTGGCGATAATATGGGGCCAAGTAAACTTACAAAAGCACAAGATCTAGGAGTCGAAATTATAACAGAACAAGATTTTATAGATAAAATTAGTTAAAACATACTTTGGTCTTTAATTTGCAATAGATTTTATAAATCTCCAACAATACATTTTTTGAAGAAAATACTATACATATATATAATGACAATTTCTATACTCACTTTTTCACAAAAGCGAGATGTAGATTCATTGCCTAAAAACATAGATGAGTATCTTTTTGTAAAACCAGGAGATTCAATAATTATTCAGTTAAAAGAAATTGCCTTATTACCAAAACCTAAATTTAATTCAAAAGAAGACATTCGTTATTATTTATGGTTTAGAAAGAAAGTGTATAAAGCCTATCCATTTGCAAAATTGGCATCAGAAAGGTTAGATAGTTTAAATGTTAGACTCGAAAAAATAGAATCAAAAAGCAAGAAGAGAAAATACACAAGGTTAATTCAGAACTATATAGAAGGAGAGTTCACAGATCAAATTAAAAAGATGACCACAACAGAAGGTCGTATTCTTATAAAATTAATTCATCGTCAAACCGGTAAAACAGCATTTAATAATATAAAAGGACTTAGAAGTGGTTGGAAAGCGTTTTGGTACAATACAACAGCCAATATTTTTAAACTGTCTTTAAAAACAGAATACCATCCAGAAACTACAAACGAAGATTTTTTAATAGAAGATGTATTACAACGTGCTTTTCGCGATGATAAATTAGACGCACAAAAGTCTAAATTAAACTTCGATTTCATAAAGGCAATAGCATCTAGAAAAGCAAAAATTAATGTAGAAGAATACAAAGAGATGTTTGCAAAGATGCGAAAGAAAAAAAAGAAGAAGAAAAAGAATTGATTTTTTTAGTGTGTTCCCCCGCGAAAAGCGAGGTCGGGCTTTACATTATATCTTTTTATTGGTAACTAATTTCAGAACCTCTTATTATTTTTTAATTTATTTTCTCCTTAAAAAAGGCACTATTACTTATTTAAATATAAAAAGGATGTCATTTCAATCCCTAACACAAGCTAGTTTATAAAATTTAATCAATTTAAAAAGTTAAAATACCAGTTTAATTTAGGTGTTATTAAAACAGTAGAAAGGTTTTTTAATAACTAGAACTTTATTTTTAATTGGTAAGAGTCTTTTTATTAGCACTTTAAATATTTCATATAAAATAAAGGTTAAAGTATAGTTGTTAGATTAAAAATGAGTTGTATGTTTGCACCCGCTAACAGCTATATTGTTTTGTTAGTTTCGTTCATTAAAATTTGTTTTTAGATCTTTATCAA
>NZ_JAWZSV010000030.1:0-1404 GCF_033875165.1 Polaribacter sp. PL03
AATTTGAGTTCTAAAGTTGCTTTTTCGTACGTTTTTTTTCGCCAGGGATCTTTTTGTGTTTTCATAAGTGACTATAATTAAGTGTTTAATTTTTAGTCAACCTATTTCAGGAAAGTACATTTTTTCAATTGCATACAACGTTGTTGTATATGGTTTGTTGCGTGTTACAAGTAACTAATTTAGTAAATAATTACCGACCAAGAAAGTCCGCGAGGACTTTCGTAAGTAGGCGAGAAGCCAGCAATAAATTATATACGGTGTTGTGCAATCGCCTTTTTTTGTTTTCAGTTTTTTGTTATATAAATCTATTTGGTATATATTAAATTTAAAGAAAGTTGATTTGAAATAGTTGTGTATCTGTATCTACTACCTATTGATAATTTTTTATTAAAAAATGTTTTTTCTATTCCTAAATAACCACCATATCCAAAGGAACTTTGGTTATTTAATTCATACTCTAAAAGAGGAGTCAATTCCATTTGGATATTTCTATCTTTTAAAAGGTTAATTCCAATTCCTATATTTATTGAGTGTTGTTTTAAATTTTTCACATTGTTTTCAATTTGTTCATATTGTATAAAACTATAACCATACACAAAATCAACTGAATTATCTCCAAATCTTCCATCAATATTAACACCATAACCATTTTTATATGATTTGTTATTTGGTTTTGATAGAGCATAAACAGGGCTAATACTTATTTCATCCCAATCAATTAGCATTTTCAATGGTAATAATATAAGGTCAACTATTAAGTTATCGTCTGAACCTCCATTTTGTTTTCTCGCTCTAGATAAAAGCATTACCTCCTCCATCGTTAGTGGAGTGTAGCTACTTGTAGAAACTGTTCCTGTTCTAGCAGAACTATTAGAATTCGAGCTTATTGAACTTCTCTTACTTTTGCCATCAGAAAATCCACGATTATATCCATCTTTATAAGTATTTTCTCCAATTCTTGGAATTGGAGGAATTGGAGTAATAGGTGGAATACATCCAACGCCTTGTTCGTAACAATAACCTGCCTTATATCCGGTTTTATAACCATTATTAAAATCGCTTTGAGAAAAAATCATACACGGAAAAATAAAAATTAATAATATTATAGTCTTGTTCATTTTGTTTTTTTTAATTAGTTAGTTTTTTTAGGTGTTGCACAACGTTTTGGTATAAAAATTTTTGCGATTTAAAAATGCGGCAAATTTTCCACCGGAAAATTAGAAGCATTTTTAAAAAAGCAAAAAGCATTGATTAGGCATAAATTTAAGCAATTTTTTTTATACGATGTTATATTTTTGTTGCGAAAGATTTGAGTGAATACATTTTGATTCCATTTTCATCTTTTCAGCATTTGAGTGATTTCTTATATTTTAACTTTAAAACACTTTTACTAAAAAAAAAACG
>NZ_JAWZSV010000030.1:1414-1826 GCF_033875165.1 Polaribacter sp. PL03
ACGCCTTAGTTTTACAAACTTAAATGATTTTGAGTTTTGGTTTTTACGCCTTAAAAAGTGCAAAAAAAAAACGTGAAAAATTCCGCATTTTTGGTTTTGAGTTTTAGTAAATTCAAACATTTTGATTCCGCAACTTTGGAATTCCGTTTCAATTTTCGTGCGAGTAAAAATTCCGCAAACTTACTTAATTCATAATTTCTATAAACTTGCTAAACTCCGCATTTTAAAAATTCTAACGAGCGAGAGAGTGTTCCACAAATATTCAGTTTTTTTGTTTTTCAGAGTTTCAATTCCGAATTTTTGGATTTTTGAGCAATGAAATATAACGTTTTGGTATAAAAATTTTTGCGATTTAAAAATGCGGCAAATTTTCCACCGGAAAATTAGAAGCATTTTTAAAAAAGCAAAAAGC
>NZ_JAWZSV010000031.1:0-1784 GCF_033875165.1 Polaribacter sp. PL03
TTTATGCCTTATCAAAGCTTTTTGCTTTTTTAAAAATACTTCTAATTTTCCGGTGGAAAATTTGCCGCATTTTTAAATCGCAAAAATTTTTATACCAAAACGTTGTGCGTCAGCTGAAAAAACCTATGAACACGAAAAGAAACATTAAGGAAATAGCACCATTATTAGCGGACGATTTTGTTGATTTAGAAGAATCGATTTTCGACACAGATTTATATTCTGACTTTTTGACCAAAAATTCCGATAGATTAGGAATTTATAATAAATATTTAATCTGCAAACTTCACGATAGTTGGATAATAAATATTATAAATCGAAATGATAGTTTGCTAATAGAATTAAATGACTTTTCGACCTATGTTTTTGCTCATTCTATAATTGACAAATTTGAACTTTCTATTGATACAGAACATATTTCTTTTCCACTAAAAATTGAACTAAAAGAGAGTTTAAAACTTGAGTATAATAAAGTAGATGATTTCGGAAACTTAATTGAAATTGAGCCTTTAAAATTAGATGAATATCTTTACGAACAAGTTTCTAAAATAGAGAGTAATAGAATTGAAATTGTATTTCACTTTTGGAAATCAAATCTTGATACTGAAAAACCAGGTGAAAGAATAATTGTAATTGCATCAGCTAAAAATATAGTTTTGACTGAAAATCAAGACAAAGCGTGGAATGAAATTTTCGGAAATAAATATGACAAATACTATGAATATTTTAAATCACAATTTGATAGTGACAGATATGTTTCAGACCATAATGAATGTGCTAAATTAATAACTGAAATTGAAAATAAAAAGAATGAATAAAGCCGAACGCACAACACCGTATATAATTTATTGCTTGGTTCTCGCCTACTTACGAAAGTCCTCGCGGACTTTCTTGGTCGGTAATTATTTACTAAATTAGTTGCTTAAAACACGCAACAAACCATATACAAACACGTTGTGCGTCATACGTGGGAAGTGCCTCGAAGAATCTAATTTAATTATAAAATTATCTTTATCTTTCTAAAATGGAGTCCAAAAGAAAACAAAAGGAAAATGAATGGCTTGCATTATTGGAAAATGCAATTAAGGAAAATATTGAAATAAAAGCAAACCATCGTTTTAAATATAAAAATAAAAATTTAGGAACTTTTTTAGTATCAGCTAAAAGAAAACAAAATATTGAATTAATTAGCCGAATTGAAAGCTTAGGAGTCATTTTTAAAATCAAAAGTAAAAATCCTGAAAATTATTTAGAGAAATTCACTTTACAACTTTCGACAGATAAGAAACCAAATAAACAGAGATATATTACTAGATTCAATGCTTATATTTTACCAAAAAAAGAATTATTAAAAAACCGAAACATTAAGAAATTAAATAAAGTTTGGAAAATAAAATTTGGTGACATAAGGAAATGGGAAAAACCTGAAACTGTAATTGACAAAATTAAAAGTTGGAAAGAATTTAGATATAATGAAAAATTAAATCCTACCGGAAAATGGTTTGATTATAAAAAAAATATGGGAAAATTATATGGTTGGGTTTATAACAAAAAGGCAAACAAAGATAAAATGAGTTTAATTTCCGAACATTTTAACGAAAAAGAATTGAAAGAATTGAAAAAGGAAGGATTTTGAAAATAAAAAAGTACGTCGCACAACACCGTGTATATAAAATTGCTATTTTTATCCTAACCAAAAGTAGTTGCTTTTTTGTGAACATCAATTTTCCTGCGGAAAATAGCCGTTCACTTTAAACGCAACCTTCCATAACACAACAACGTTGTAA
>NZ_JAWZSV010000032.1:0-1594 GCF_033875165.1 Polaribacter sp. PL03
TAAAAAAAATTGCTAAATTAGTGCTTTAACAATGTTCGTTGCTTTTTTAAGTTTGCTTCTGAATTTCGTTCCGAAATTCCTCGCACACTTAAAACGCAACTATTTTTATACACAAACGTTGTAGGTAATTTACCAACCAAATAAACTGAATGGAAAAAATTCAAAATCAGAAACACACAAAAGAAACTTTTTACTTCGCTTTTTCTCGAATGTTCGAAAGAGCATCTTATTATGGTTTTCGAGCTCTTATAATTCTTTATATGGTTGGAGAAACATTGAATATGGAAACAGCTGAAGCAATAAAGATCTATGGTTGGCTTATAGGTTCATTGGTTTTTTCTCAAATCATAGGAGCACTTTTTGGAGACTTACTTATCGGAAATAGAAAGTCAGTAATTATTGGTGGAATTATTCAAGCAGTCGGAATATTTATCTTATGCATTCCTTCAACAATTGGACTTTACTTAGGATTATTTCTTATCGTTTTAGGTAACGGGTTTTTCACGCCAAATATTACCTCAAATTTTGGAAAGTTATATCTAAACAAAAATAAACTATTAGATTCTGGGTTTACTATATTTTATCTTGCCATAAATCTAGGTTCATTTCTTGGGGTTTTACTAATTGGGTATTTAGGAGCAACTTTTGGTTATAACATTGGGTTTATTATATCTGGAGTACTAATGTTAGTATCAATAGTTCCAATTCTTATTTTAAAGGAAAAAGAAGAATTTAAAATTGAAAAAAATAAACTTTCAATAGACAAAAGAATATTAAACATTTTAATTGCATTTCTTGTTGTTGGACTATTTTGGAGCATTTACGAAATCTCAAACATTCGGAATTTTGATTTACAATTACAATTAAGTGAAATATCTACTTGGAATATCCCGAAACATCTATGGAAATCTATAAGCGCTATTTTTATTTTACCAATTAGTTTAATTGCAATTACTTTGTGGACTTTTTTCTACACTAGTCAATTCTTTAAATTAATGCTTGGTTTTATTTTTGGAGTAATTTCATTTGGAATATTATTTCTAATTCCAGAGATTCCTGCCGACAAACACACAATTACATATTTAGTGTCATTACTTTTTCTTGGAATTTCGGAAATTCATATTGCACCAATTATTCATTCAATATTAACAAAATATTCAAACCCAAAATATTTAGCAATTTTAATTAGTTTGGCTTTTTTACCAACAAGATTAATCTCTCTAATTTTTGGTTTGTTCAATGATAGGTTTTATGACAACCCAATTTTAGGATTGAAATTCGGAATTACAGCAATGAGTATTGTCGGAATTGGGTTAATTGTATTCGTATGGTGGAATAAAAAAAACTACCTACAACACCGTGTATAATTAATTGCTGGCTTTTAGCTCATTTACGAAAGTCCAAACGGACTTTCTTAGTTAGTGTTTTATTTAGTAAATTAGTCTCTTAAAACACGCAAAAAATCATACACAAACACGTTATATTTCATTGCTCAAAAATCCAAAAATGCGGAATTGAAACTCTAAAAAACAAAAAAACTGAATATTTGTGGAACACTCTCTCGCTCGTTAGATTTTTTAAAATGCGGAGTTTA
>NZ_JAWZSV010000033.1:0-1244 GCF_033875165.1 Polaribacter sp. PL03
ACCGTCGTTATCAGCATCTACAAAGTTATCTGCTTTACCATCACCATTAACATCAGTTCCACCAGCTTCTACAACATCTGCGATACCATCGTTATCTGCATCTAAATCTAAATGATTTAAAACACCATCTTTATCAGTATCTCCAGTAGGGTAAGAGTTAGGTTTTCCATCATTATTAGTATCTGCACCAGTAACTATTAATACGTTTGTAGTATTTGTTCCTGCAGTATCCGTTCCGTTAGCTAAAGCATTTGTAGGATCACCATCAACAACATCATTAAAACCGTCGTTATCAGCATCTACAAAGTTATCTGCTTTACCATCTCCGTTAACATCAGTTCCACCAGCTTCTACAACATCTGCGATACCATCGTTATCAGCATCTAAATCTAAGTGATTAGGAATACCATCATTATCTGTATCTCCGTTAGGGTAAGAATTTGGTTTTCCATCATTATCAGTGTCTTCGCCGGTAACAATTAAAGCATTTGCTGTGTTTTCTGAAGTACCATCTTGTCCAACGTCTCCATCTACTAAATCATTTAGACCATCATTGTCTGTGTCTACAAAGTTATCTGCTTTACCATCACCATTAACATCAGTTCCACCAGCTTCAACAACATCTGCAATACCATCATTATCTGAATCTAAATCTTGACTGTCTGGAATACCATCTCCATCAGTATCTGGATTTGCAATATTGTTTCCTCCATTATCTGAATCGTAACGATCATCTAAACCATCATTATCAGTATCATTTATTAAAGTTCCATCAGGATTGATATCATCAATTTTACCGTTTCCATCAGTATCTTCTCCACCAGCTTCTACTAAATCAGGAATACCATCATTATCTGAATCTAAGTCTAAATGATTTGGTACACCGTCACCATCATTATCGTATACATCTGGAATACCATCTGCATTTGAATCGGTATAATCAGTTGTACTTGAATCTCCTGTATTACCATTGTCTGTAGTATCTAAATAATTAGGAATTCCATCACCATCTTCATCACCATCAGCATCATTACCGTTGTTTTCAGTTGTATCTGCAATACCATCATTATCATCATCTAAATCAATAGAATCTGCAATACCATCATCATCACTATCTTTAAGATCTCTATAATCTAAATCTCCTATACCAGGATTAAAGTTAGCATCTTCATCTCCATATGCTGTTTCAAGATTTGTAATATTTGTTACTTTATCACCATTACCTAAACCGTCATTTACAGTTG
>NZ_JAWZSV010000034.1:0-1216 GCF_033875165.1 Polaribacter sp. PL03
CTAACAATTTAAAAACAAAACTAGTTCAAAATATTTTTTGCCTTCTAAACGACTAAAAAAAAAGTTTGAACGGTATAAATTAACCTAAAAAAAGGTCAACCTATATCAGTATAATACAAAACACCTAAATTGAAATGAGTAAGTGGGAACCAATAACTGAAAAAGAACTACACACTGAAATTTGGAAAACTAAATCTAATTTAAAAGACAATTATCTGAATTTTTGGAAGCTAATTAACATTAGTCCCGAAAAATGGAGTGAACCAACTTTCGGAAATAAAGGTGGCGGATTTTGGGTTGTTGCAATTTGTGGTAGAAAAATAATTTGGTACAATGATATTGAAGATGGATTTAACATTTCGGACTATACCGAATATGGAAAAATAAATGGATATTATTGTAATCAAGATGAATTGAATATAGCTGTTCTAAGACTATTTGAATTAATAACTATTGGTGGAAAAATTATCGGACAATCAGGACCTCCAATGAAATTATAAAAAATGTATGCAAGAAAAGCTATAATATTATGAATAAATACAACTATAGTATTGACGAAATAATTGAAAAGATATTAGAAGAAATTGATTTTGATGATATTTTAGGAATTCTTGAGGAATATCCTTTAGAATTGATGGAAAAAATTTCAATTGAAACTTCTCTAAAATATTGGAATGGAGATATTGATTTTAATCAGGGAGACCTTATTATGAATATAGTTTATGGCCATTGGGTTACTAATAATAATTACATTAAGAATTGTGATTTTTCAGAGACTTTATGGGAATGTTTTGAAGCTTTTGATTCTGGAGAGTATCATCACAATGGTGATGATAAAAATATTGACCCTGAAGAAAAATACACAAAACCAATGATTGAAAATTTATTAAAGAAACAAAAAATGATTAAATAAAAAAACTGCATACAACAATGTGTATAATTAATGCGGGAGTTTGTGTTTAATTCAAAGTTTAGTGTATATTTATGAAGTCCGTCAAATCATTTTGATTTGTCTTTAGTTCAGAAAAAATAAAGGCAAACAAAATGCTTTGCCTCGTGCTAAACTGAAAGTCCTCTGACTTTCAATTCCCGCACTAATCATACACCAAACGTTATATTTCATTGCTCAAAAATCCAAAAATGCGGAATTGAAACTCTGAAAAACAAAAAAACTGAATATTTGTGGAACACTCTCTCGCTCGTTAGATTTTTTAAA
>NZ_JAWZSV010000035.1:0-1147 GCF_033875165.1 Polaribacter sp. PL03
TTGCTTAAATTTATGCCTAATCAATGCTTTTTGCTTTTTTAAAAATGCTTCTAATTTTCCGGTGGAAAATTTGCCGCATTTTTAAATCGCAAAAATTTTTATACCAAAACGTTGTAAGTAATATCCAATCTTGCTCAAAAAAAAGAAAAGTATGAAAAAAAATTTTTTATTATTATTTATTCCAATTATTCTACTAAGTTGTGGAAGTTACAAACCTAAAAAATCATTAACTTTAAGTGTTTTTGAAAATTTAGAAAATTTAAAATGCAAAAATAATGGAATTGATGAATATCTACTAAATTCGGGATATTTTAAAAGTTATGGAACAGTTCCTTCAAAATTTGGTCCTCCAGCAAGAATGTATATTACATTTGAAAAATTTCGAAAAGAATTTATAATTGTTGGCTCTTATAATCAAGAACAATATAATTTCTCATCATTTAAACCCGTAGTTTATAATTTTATTAGAAAAAATGGAACTTTTGTGGAAACAGTTACAATGGAAAAAACAGGAATAACTAACTTAAAGTATAAATTAAATAACTCAACATACCTCCTTGAAATAGAAGAAAATGTCATCGACGGAAGATCAAGTAGACTATATAAAATTCTTTCTTGGTGTAGATAAATTAAAATATTAAAATGAAAAAAATTTTATTTATTATTACAATATTTTTTACAATAAGTATTTATTCACAAGAAATACAATTTGTAAAAGAATATGGTAAAGTTAATTACAGAGACAATAATGGTAGCGAAATAAATAAGTCTGCCAAATCCTATTTGTATTTTTACGAAAAAGGAAAAGTGAAAATTAAAATAATTAACACCATTAATCTAACTTTATTTTTTACTAAAATAGAAAAAAAGGAGCTAATAGGTATACAAACGACCTTTTTTGAAGGAATTGATAGTAATGATAATAATATACGTGGATTTTATACTAATAAAAATTTCACATTATTAGGAGAAACAAGTACATTAATTTTAGATAAAGAATAATACCTTATGAAAAAAATACTACTTACAACACCGTATAAACTTTATTGCTGGTTTTAGCTCACTTGGGAAATTCCTCCGGAATTTCGCCGTTCGTGTTTTATTTACTAAATTCACTGCTTAAATAACGCAACAAAGCTTATACAAC
>NZ_JAWZSV010000036.1:0-1079 GCF_033875165.1 Polaribacter sp. PL03
GCTTTTTGCTTTTTTAAAAATGCTTCTAATTTTCCGGTGGAAAATTTGCCGCATTTTTAAATCGCAAAAATTTTTATACCAAAACGTTGGCAATAATGAAAGAAAACCTCGAACAAGAATTAAACTATTTAGGTTCAAATATTGAAATAACAGATTTCAATACGATTGAGCGTGGACTAATTTTTTTTTTAAGATTTGAATTAGGAGACCCATTTGAAAACGGAACAAAAGAACGTGTGAATCAAGCAACAAAACGTGCGTCTGAACTGTTTGAAAGCCATTTCGAAAAAGACACAGAATTATACACCATTATTTATGATTTTGGTGACGATATGTTTGCTGAAACGCCAAATCACATTTATGAATTGTTAAAATCGGAAAATATACAAACTCAACAATTTGAGGAGAATCTCGCAACTCGATATTTTGATGACGAAGACAATATTGAGCGAATTAAAGGAAAATTAACAATTTGTAAAGTAGAAAAAAACGGAATTAATTATCAAGAAATATTTAACGGAATTGCAAATACGGAAATGGGATTTTCACCAACAATTCATCAATTAGTGTACTTTTTTCAACCAAAAACTAAAAAATGGTTTTGGATGTATGATGACAGAGGTTGCTTAATGTTTAGTAACGAAACAGATGATTTGAAATCAAACATATTGAAATTTGACAAATGGATTGTTGAATCTCAAAGAGAAGTAATGGAAAAACAATTTGAATAAATCACTATTGCCAACACCGTATAAACTTTATTGCTGGTTTTGGCTCACTTGGGAAATTCCTCCGGAATTTCGCCGTTCGTACTTTATTTACTAAATTCACTGCTTAAACAACGCAACAAAGCTTATACAACAACGTTGTAATTCATTGCTCAGAAAAATCCAAACGCTGAATTGAAACGTGGGGAATATTGAATTTCTTTACTTTTAAATTTAAGAAAACTGAAAATTTGTGGAACACTCTCTCGCTCGTCAAAATTTTTCAAAATTGCGGAATTTAGCAAGTTTGTGAAAATTATGAATTAAGAAAGTTTGCGGAATTTTTACTAGCACAAATATGGAAACGGAATT